>QHXQ01000044.1:0-54705 GCA_003223935.1 Acidobacteriota bacterium
AACGCGACGTAATCGTCCGCGAACTTGAACGACTCCGAGCCGCTATTGCCGCTCACGTTCAACATCGTCGCCGGATCGGCCTTCACGCCGACGAGCGCGACAGGTTGAAAGTAGCTGCCCTTCGCGCCCGCGCCCTGCAAGCCCAACGCCTCAAGCTGCGCCGCGATATATTTCGCTGCCAACTCGCCGCCCGTTGCGCCCGTCCCGCGCCCTTCGAGCAGATCGTCAGAAAGATATTTGATGTGCGCGCGCAGTGTGCTCTCTTTGATCAATCCGCTCGTGCCGCGTTGCGCCTGCGACACGACGACCGCAGCAAGCGCAAGCAGCAGCAAGAACGAAAGACACAGGCAGTAACGATTGATAGATTTAATCGCGCTCATAATTCATTCCTCAATAGATCAACTCTTTGCCTCTAGTCTTTGCCGCGAATCAACGCCATCGCTTCGGCGCGCGTGCGCGAGTCTTTGCGAAACGCGCCGCGTATGGCCGAAGTGATCGAGAGCGCGCCCGGTTTCTTCACGCCGCGCAGGGTCATACACGTGTGCTCGGCTTCGATCACGACCATCACGCCGAGCGGTTGCAGGCCCTCGTGCAGCGTGTCCGCGATCTCAGAAGTCAGACGTTCCTGCACTTGCAGTCGCCGCGCGAACGTCTCGGCCAGCCGCGCGAGTTTCGAGAGACCGAGGATGCGCCCGCCCTTCGGAATGTACGCGATGTGGCAGCGACCGACAAACGGCGCGAGATGATGTTCGCAGAGCGACGCAATGTGTATGTCTTTGACGATCACCATCTCGTCGTGCTTGTCGCCCGGCAAAGGCACGACGTGCTCATGCGGGTCTTCGCGCATCCCTGCGGTCAACTCCGCATACATCTCAGCCACACGATGCGGCGTGCGCCGCAAGCCTTCACGCTCCGCATCTTCGCCGATGCCCTCAAGAATCAGCCGGACGCCCTGCGCGATCTTATCCAGATCAACGCCCGCCCGCGCGTCCGTCAACGGCTCAGCCAACTCTTCCTCATCCGGCTCGGTCGCTGAATAACCTGTGCTCATGGGATAACTCCAGTTACGAATGACGAGTGGCGAGTGACAAGTTAAAGACTTGTTCCTGCTCGTCACCTGTCACTCGCTGCTTGTCACTGTTTTATAGAACTCCGCACGCGCTGCCGCTTCAACGTCGCGCAAGGGCACGTTGTATCGGTCGGCGGCGGCGCGACAATCTTCGTATTCGGGCGTCACGTTGCTGATGCGCCCGTCGAGGCGTGCGACCTTGATGCGGACGGGGCCGTACTGCGTTTCGACCGGCACAATCTCGCGCGCGAGCGCACGCCGTTCGACTTCGTAACTACGCACGCCGAGCGTGGTCGTCTCGCTGAAGAGCAGTTGCGTTAATGCCTCGCGCTCTGCCGGCCGGCACAGGATCGAGACGAGCACGCCGGGCCGGTTCTTCTTCATCTGCACGGGCGTGAAATAACAATCTAGCGCGCCGCGCTGGAAAGCACGCTCCATCAAATGCCCGATGACCTGCGGCGACACATCATCAACGTTCGTCTCAAGCATCAACAGCCGCTCATTCTGCGCATCCGTCTCCGTCTCGCCGATGAGTACGCGCAGCACGTTCGGAAATTTTTCATAATTACGGCCGCCCGCGCCATAGCCCGTCGCCGTCAGACGCATCGCGGGCGCGGGGCCATAACTTTCGCAGAGCGTGCTGACAATGGCCGCGCCGGTCGGTGTGACCAGTTCGCCTGCGATCTCTGTCGCGTAAGTCGGCGCGCCTTTCAAGAGTTCGACGACTGCGGGCGGCGGCACAGGAAAACGCCCATGCGCCATTTCAACCATGCCGCTGCCAACATGCAACGGCGACGCCGCGAACCGCTCAATGCCGAGCAACTCAAAACCGATGCACGCGCCGACCACATCAACAATCGCATCGAGCGCGCCGACCTCATGAAAATGCACCTGCTCAACCGGAATGTTATGCACGCGCGCTTCAGCCTCGCCCAAGCGCGTAAAGATGCGCGCCGCACGTTCTTTCACCTTCGCGCTCAAACGCGAGCGTTCAATGATCTTGAGAATCTGGCTCAAGCCCCGATGGTGATGCTGCTCGCTCGTCTCGACGTGCGCGTGCACGGCACTGATGCCGGAGCGATCAACCTGCTCGAACCTGATCTCAAAACTGCTGAAATCCAACTGCTCAAGTTGTTCGACCAGCAGATGACGCTCCGCCCCCGCGCCGACCAACGCGCCCAGCGTCATGTCGCCGCTTACACCGGCAAAGCAATCGAAGTAGAGTAAACGCATGAAAGATAGTGACGAGTGACAAGTGACGAGCCGAGAACAAGGTTTTAACTTGTTACCCGTCACTCGTCACTGCTTTTAACACCTCCCCCGCGCGTCCTTGCAGCGTCGCGTGGCAGCGATCAGAGAAAGGTGTCTGTTCGGGGTTAATCTCGACGATGTACGCGCCGGCTTGCAGGGCGATCTCAGGCAGTTGCATCGCCGGATAGACGAGCGCGGACGTGCCGACGACGAAGCAGAGATCACAGCGCATCGCGGCCGCCGCCGCGCGCTCGAAGACACCGGCCGGCAGCATCTCGCCGAACAGCACCACGTCGGGCCGCATCGGCGCGCCGCATGTGCGACAAGCCGGTGGTCGTTCGCCTTCATCTGCTGTGCGTAGATCAATGCGCGCTTGGCAGCGCGTGCAGCGTGCGCGCCAGATGTTGCCGTGCAGTTCGAGCACGCCGCGCGAGCCGGCGCGCGTGTGCAGGTCGTCAATGTTCTGCGTGCCGAGGGCGAACGAGTCAAGGTTGTCCTGCATCTTTGCAAGCGCGTGATGCGCTGGGTTCGGTTGCAAATCTTTCAGCGCGTCGCGCCGGTAGTCGAACCACTCCCAGACGGCAGGCAGATCGCGTTCGAGCATCTCGGCGGAAGAGATCAGACTAAACGGCATGCCCTTCCAGACGGCCGCGTTGCCGCCGCCGCGAAACGTCGGCACGCCGCTCTCAGCCGAGACGCCCGCGCCCGTCAACACGAACACGCGCCGCGCCCGGCGCAGACGCGCGCGCACCTCTTGCAACAGATCGCTCGCAGTGTTCGTGTGCATTACAAGTTCGCCCGCGATGGTAGCAGAGCGCGCTACCGCAGTGTCAAGCAAGCCGCCTTGCGCGCGTGACGGATCAAATACATGCGCGCCATTAGCCACAGGCGAAACGGCTGCGCTATACTTTTGACTTTTCCACTAGCGAGCATGCGCGCCTATGTGTGTCATGCTCTTTGTCGAACGAAGGAAGTTGAAGAGACTTTGAAACTGCTCGAACTGCAACAGACCTTGCGCGCGTGCGTGCGTGCGACGGCCGCAACGAAATTCGACATTGCGCTTGAATCCGTCGTGGCTGAGATTCCGCCGCGCACAGAACTCGGCGACCTAGCCTTCCCCGTCGCCTTTGAACTCGCCAAACGGATCAAGCAAGCGACGGGACAGAAGGCCAACCCGCGCGCCCTCGCCGAAGAATTGAAAGTCGCGCTCGAAGCTGAGCCGAACGTGGCGCGCGTCGAAGTGGCGGGCGCGGGCTACCTGAACGTCTTCTTTGATCGCGCGGCGCTGCTCGCGCAGTTTGCTGCGCTGGACGTGTCGAGCGATGCGAATGGAGCGGTCGCCCAAGACGCAAAGCGTAAGATCATCGTCGAGCACACGAACATCAATCCGAACAAGGCGGCGCACATCGGCCACGTGCGCAACGCTGTGCTTGGCGATGCGTTTGTGCGCGTGCTGCGCGCGACGGGCGCGGAGGTCGAGGTTGACAATTACATTGACAACACAGGCGTGCAGGTTGCTGATGTCGTCGTCGGCTTCATGCACGTCGAACAGTTGACGCGCGCGGATGTGCGGGCGCTTGATGAGTCGTTGCCGCCGGAGCATCCGTTCGATTATTACTGTTGGGACTTGTACGCGCGCGTCGGTCTCTTTTATCGCAACGGCGACGCGGATGCGAAAGAGGACCCGGCGCGTTTGCAGTTGCGCGCCGAAGTGCTGCACGCGCTCGAAGCGGGCGACAACGAAACGGCGGCGCTTGCAGATTATGTCGCCACGCGCATCGTCGAGTGTCACTTGCAGACGATGGCGCGGCTCGGCATCCGCTACGATCTGTTGCCGCGCGAGTCGGACATCTTGCATCTGGGCTTCTGGCAACGCGCCTTCGAGCGTTTGAAGGAGACGAGCACAATCCGTTTTGAGACCGAAGGCAAACACGCAGGTTGCTGGGTCATGCCGACCGACTTGCACGAGGGCACAGACGAGCACGAAGCCGACAAGATCATCGTCCGCTCGAACGGCACGGTCACATACGCCGGCAAAGACATCGCCTATCAACTCTGGAAACTCGGCCAGCTCGGACTCGATTTTTACTACAAGCCGTTTCGCACCTACGAAGACGGTCATACTGTCTGGGTCACGACGAGCGAACCGCTACCACATCGTGTTTATGTGCCCTACAGCACTAATATGCAAGATGTCCCGACTCATCCGCATTTCGGCGGCGGGCAAGTTGTTTACAACGTGATTGATTCGCGCCAGTCTTATACGCAGGACGTGGTGCGGCGCGGCGCGGCGGCGGTTGCGCCGGATGTGGGCGAGGCAGCGAGTGTACATTTGGCTTATGAGATGGTCGCGCTCTCGCCGGCCGCGTGCGAGGAGTTAGGCTTCGAGTTGAGTGCAGAGGATCGCGCGCGCCCCTTCATTGAGATGAGCGGGCGCAAAGGCTTGGGCGTGAAGGTTGATGATCTGATCAACCGGCTCGAAGCGGATGCGCTCGCAGAAGTCGAAGCACGCCACGCCGATCTGTCGCAGGACGAAAAATTGAAGACGGCCCACCTGATCGCCATCGGCGCGCTCAGATATTTCCTGTTGAAGTGGACGCGCAACTCGCTCATCGCTTTCGATTTCAAAGAGGCACTGTCGTTCGAGGGTGAGACTGGCCCCTACTGCCAGTACGCGGCCGTGCGCGCCAACTCGATCTTTCGCAAGCTGGACCCGGCGACGCTCAACGAAGCGCACGAACTCATCGGCGCAATGGGCGCGAACGAAGATACGGCCGCTGCTGTCGGGCAAGTGTTTGCGGGCGCGAGCGGCGACGAGTTGTGGTCTTTGGTCACCCTGGCGGCGCGGCTTGATGAAGTCATCGCGCAAGCGGCGACGCAGGAAGAACCGGCGCATCTCGCCAAGTATGCTTTTCAGTTGGCGCGCGCCTTCAATCTCTTCTACCATCGCCATCGCATCATCGCTGAAGAGGACGCCGCGCGTCGTGCGGTGCTGATTCAGATCGCCGATCTCGTCCGGCGGCAGTTGACCAATGCACTCTCGACACTCGGCATCGGTGTGCCCGAAAGGATGTAAGGCATAATCAATTGTCGCCATCGCTGGCGCACTTTCGTTGCAGCCGAAACGTATATTAGTATGCATCAGACGGCTTTCAGTTTTTAGTCTGGGTAAATCTGGGTCGTTTGCTCGCTGAAAACTGAACACTATTAACTAAAGACTGAGAAAATTTTATGCTCATCGTAATGAAAGCGGATGCGACCGAACGCGAAGTCGCGGATGTGGTGCACATCATTCAGGAACTAGGCTTCCGGGCACACCCTGTGCCCGGCGAGCAACGCACAGCCGTCTGCATCACCGGCAATCAAGGCGCGGTTGATCCGAGTCACTTCGAGAATCTGCCCGGCGTCGCCGAAGCGATCCGCGTGAGCAAACCCTACAAATTGATCACGCTCGATCTGAAACCGGAGAAGACCATCGTGCGCGTCGGCGATGCGACCATCGGCGGCGAAGAGTTGGCGATCATCGCCGGCCCTTGTGCGATTGAGAGCCGCGCGCAGGCGTTCGCCGTCGCCGAGGCGGTGCGTCGTTCGGGCGCGCGCTTCTTTCGCGGCGGTGCGTTTAAGCCGCGCACGTCGCCATATGCTTTTCAGGGTCTCGGCGAAGAAGGTCTGAAGATTTTGGCCGATGTGCGCGAGGCTTACGGTTTGAAGATCGTGACTGAAGCTTTGGACGAGCACGGCGTTGATCTCGTGGAACGCTACGGCGACGTGATCCAACTCGGCGCACGCAACATGCAGAACTTCACTCTGCTCAAACGCGCAGGTCGTTCACACTTGCCCGTGCTCCTGAAGCGCGGACTATCCGCCACGCTCGATGAATGGCTGCTCGCCGCCGAGTACATCATGGGCGAGGGCAACTACAATGTGATCCTCTGCGAGCGCGGCGTCCGCACCTTTGCGCAGCACACGCGCAACACGCTCGACCTTGCGGCCGTGCCGGCCGTGCGGCGGCTCTCGCACCTGCCCGTCGTCGTCGATCCATCACACGGCACGGGGCACAACTACATGGTTGCGCCGCTTGCCCGCGCAGGCGTCGCCACCGGCGCGGACGGACTCATCATCGAAGTTCACGATCAACCTGAAAAGGCACTCTCCGACGGCGCGCAGGCGCTCACGCTTGAACAATACGAACGACTCGTGACAGAGGTACGTGCCATCCATGAAGTGATCGCGCCCGCACCGGTTGGCTGAAGCGGGCCAGTAGATTGAACCGCAGAGGACGCAAAGGCGCAGAGGCTGTTCAAGAGCCTCTGCGCCTTTGCGTCCTCTGCGGTTCATTATTATTCTGCGTCTTTCAAACTTCCGTGCTGCAAAAGCTCCGGCAGTTCTTTCACAAACAGCGAGCGCGCCAACACGCGATCAAAGCCGGCCTGTCGGGCGCGTTGTTGCAACTCCGTCTGCACGTGCGAAAAGAAACCGACGAGCGGCACTGTGCGCAACGTCTCGTCGGCTTTCAGTCGCGCAGCGAGCGCGAACGGATCGAGGCGTTGCGCGTGCAGATCAAACAGAACTATCGCGGGCGGTTCTTGACGCGCCGACGCAATGAGCGCCTCGGCATCACGCGCAAATTCTATCGGCACGCCGAGCGATTCGGCCGTCGCGCGAAGCTTCGCAGCGAAAAACAGATCGTCAACCACAGCAACAACGCGCTTCTTCATTTATAATTCCCTTCTGCAAGTTGATGCGCGAGCTTATTTATTGAGCGCGCTTTGGCAATCATCTGCTCAAGGCATAATGCGTTGACGACGACCGGCACATTAAACGTACAGGCTGCCGAGACCAACGAAGCGGCGGTTGAACTCGGCAGCTTCGCGCCCACGCATGTGGCGCAACATGCCACAAACAAGTGCGTCATCGCAACCTTCAACATACGCTACGCGGTCGGCCGTTTTCTCATCTCCGGCGGGCTGCTGCGCAAAGCCGGACTTGTGCGTACACGCCCGCGTGCACCCATCATCGAACACAACATCGCCGCTGCCGCCGAAGCTTTCACGCGCGGCCGGCTCATGCCTCGCGCAGACATCGTCGCCTTGCAAGAAGCTGATCGCGGCACAACGCGCGCCGGCCGGCTCCACGTCGCACGCGAATTGGCGCGCACGCTTGAGATGCACTACGCACACGCGGCGATGCAGATTCCGCCCGGTGAAGAACCGAAGGCGCGACAGTGGTATCTCGATTTTGAAGAACGGATCGGCGTGGACGATCCGGGCGACACGGGCGTCGCGTTGTTGAGTCGTTTTCCGCTCAATGAAGCGCGGCGCGTCGAACTGCCTTGGACTGAGTGCGCTTGGCGGCCGCGTCTGGCGCTCGCAGCTAGAATCAAGCTTGCGGGCCAGCAGTTGCACATCTTCAACACGCACATTGATCCGCACGCGAACCTCGCGGAGCAACTGGCCCAACACGAGGCGGTGTTAGCTGAATGTGCAGCGCGGCGCGATGAGCCTATTGTTCTACTCGGCGACTTCAACACGCTCTTTCCGAAATCGCGCGCTGGCATGCGCCGCCTGCTCGAAGCGCACGGCTTCACGACGCCGATGCCGACGGGCACGACCACTTGGCGCGCTGGATTAGTGCGCTTGCACGCCGATTGGTTGTTCGTTCGCAACGTGCGCGTGCTGCGTTGGGGTGTAGCGCGCCCTCTACACGTTTCGGATCACTGGCCCGTCTGGGCCGAGATCGAATTTGATGAACAGACGGGCGCGGCATGAAGCTCAGCACAAAAACGCAAACTGAAGATCGCTTGAGGCGCGCGGGATGAAGATCACGAGCCGACAGAATCCACTTGTCCAACACGCACGCGCGGTGCGCGACGGCCGCGAGCCTGAATTGATCTTCGTCGAGGGCGTGCGTCTGGCTGAAGAAGCGACAAGCGCGGGACTGCAATTCGAGGTCGCCTTCTACACGAACAGAGTTGCGCGTGACGAACGCGGCGGACGCTTGCTTGATGCTTTACGAAAGGCCAACACGCGCGTCGTCGAAGTCAGCGAGAGCGTCTTTGCGTCTGTCGCCGACACCCAGAGTCCGCAAGGTCTCGCGCTGCTCGCACAGAGACCGCGCGCAGATCGAAGCGCGTTCGAGGCGGCGCAACAAGGCGTGCCGCTTGTGGTCGTTCTGCACCGCATCAACAATCCGGCGAACGCGGGCGCGATGCTGCGTGTGGCGGAGGCGGCCGGCGCGAGCGGCGTGGTGGCGACCGCAGACTCGACCGATCTCTTCGCGCCGAAGGCGCTGCGCGGGGCAATGGGATCGGCTTTTCGGTTGCCGCTCTGGTTGAACGCTCGTTTTGAAGATGCGCTTGCGTGGTGCAAGGCTCACAGCATCAGCACAGTCGCCACAGACTTGCGCGCAGCCGACAAGCACACGGACATAGACTGGACAAGCCCGCGCGCGATCATCTTGGGCGCAGAGGCGGGCGGACTTACTGATGATGAGACGGCCGCGGCAACTGCGCGCATACGCATCCCTATGCGCGCGCCCGTCGAAAGCCTTAACGTCACGACGGCGCTCGCAGTCGTGCTCTACGAGGCCGCGCGCCAACGCGCACGATGAGATTAAGTTCGTGCTCATTCGGGTACGAGCGCGAGGCGAAAGCCTGCGAGCGTCCAGTCGGTTTCGAGTTCGACTTCGTTGATGTAGGAAAAATCGCCGGGCGCGTTGCAGCCGACGGCGTAGCAGGTGGCGTTGCCCTGTTCGTCTCGATAAAAACCAAGTTCGAGCGTTTCGGTCTCGCTCCATTCCGGGTGAAAGAGCGTGCCGATGAAATTGAAGATGGCGGGCGGGCAGACGGTCAGGCGATAACCTTGCGGCAACAGCCGGCGCGCGCGCCAGTCTTCATTGACGACGCGGACGAATTCGCGGAGCGAGATGTAGTTGTGCGCGTAGCGTGTGGCGTTCGTCAGTCCTGCGCGTCCCATGTAGTAAGCGAAGGGATCGGCAGAGGCGTCGAAGCCGTAAGGGGTGCCGTAGAACTGCCGGTTGCCGGGCAGATAGCGCGGCTTCTGCGTCGTCTCCACACCGACGATGCGGCCTTGATGTTTCGCGTGCCCTTTGGCGAGCACCTCGCGGTAACTGGGCGCATGATCGCGCGGGTGCGCAAACTCGCGCGGAGCCATACGATAGAAACGCGCCACATATTGATCGTCGAAGGGCACGACCGTGTCCGCCGGAATGATATGCCATTCGATGTGGAACCGCGCGAGCCGCGCAAACAACTCCGACGGTAGTTCAGGAGCCGCCGTGTCTGATGACAGCAACTCTGTGTCCGGCCCAAGTTGAAAAGCTTCACGTAGCTTCTCCGTGCGTGCGCTCAGTTCGTCGTCCATGCGCTCCACCCTTTTCGCATCACTTCTGAAAGAAATTGATCACAGGATATTCGCAAGATAACTATTCCCGCGCCCGTTTACCAGCTATAATTCTATTTCCATTTCCCCAATGATGTAACCGGCAGAGCGGGCGCGCGCCTCTGCTGCGGCGGGCGCACTTGATATTTTATCGTAAGCAGAAAACTGTAACCGGGCGCAATTAACCAACGTCTTTTATTGAAGTAACAGGGAAACGTTTCGTACTTATGCCATCTTCTCTCGCACATAAATTATCCACGCCTTTAATCGCCGGAGGTGCGCTGCTCTGCGCCTTGTTGTTGCCCTCTGCTTGTTCGCGGACTGATACAACTCAGGTCAAACAAACCAGACAGGGGCAGTCGGGCGCAGCGCAGGCGGCGGAAGCGCCGCCCGTCGCAGTCACAACGGCCCGCGCCACCGTGCGCGAAGTACCTTCGACCATCGAAGCCACCGGCAGCCTCGCGGCTAATGAGACCTCCGACGTCGCGCCGCAGACTTCAGGTCAGGTCGCATACACGCCGGTCAGCGCCGGCGCGTTCGTGCATCGGGGCGATGTCATCGCACGGCTGAATGAAAAGGACGCGCGGCTGCGGCTGCAACAGGCACAGGCCGGCGCGCAGCAGGCCGCTGCGGCCGTGCGCCAAGCCGAAGCGCGGCTCGGTCTCGGCCCGAACGGCCGCTTCGACGCAAGTGCGATCCCAGAAGTGAGAGCGGCGGCGGCGGCCTATCAAGCGGCCCTTGCGCAACAACAACTCGCCGAAGCCAACGCCCGCCGTTATGCCAATCTGGTCGAGACGGGCGACGTGGCGCGCAGCGTCTATGATCAGTATCGCACGCAGGCCGACACGGCACGGGCGCAGGCGAATAACGCACGCCAACAGATGGAGATGGCCGTCAACGGCGCGCGCCAGAACAATCAAGCGATCCAGACGGCGCAGGCCGCGCTCGAAGGCACCCGCGCGCAAGTGGCCATCGCAGAGAAGGCCGTAGCCGACACGACCATACGCGCGCCGTATCCGGGCTACGTCAGTGCGCGCCCCATCGCCGTCGGCGAGTACGTGACGACCGCTTCAGTCATCGCCACGATCCTGTTGACCAACCCGCTCAAGCTGCAACTGCAAGTGCCGGAAGGCGACGCACCGAAGGTGCACGTCGGCATGGCCGTATCGCTCTCGGTTGACGCTTATCCAGATCGAAAATTTGCGGGCCGCGTCTCGGCGATCAATCCAGCGGTTGATCCTACGTCGCGCTCGGTCATGGTCGAGGCTGAAGTTGACAATCCCGACAACGCGCTTCGCTCAGGTATGTTTGCCACCGCGCGCATTACTCTGCCCGGCGGCAGTCAGAGCGTCTTCGTGCCCCGCGAAGCAGTCTTTAATGATCAGAACACCAACTCGTATCGCGCCTTCGTGCTGCAAAACGGCACGGCGCACCTGCGTATCGTGCAAATCGGTGATGAAGAGAACGGCTGGTTGCAGATTCTCTCCGGCGTGCAGGGCGATGAGGTGGTCGCGACGAGCAACTTGCAACAACTCTACGAGGGCGCGAAGGTGCAGCAGCAATAAGTCCAAAGCCCCAGGTCCAATGTCCAACGTCGAAAGCGACATTAGACATTGGACATCGGGCATTGGAGATTGAACTTATTATGCAGAAATTAGCAGAGATTTGCGTCCGCCGGCCCGTCTTCGCCACCGTGATCATCTTGGCGTTGACGGTCATCGGTGGCTTCTCTTTCTTCACGCTCGGCGTGGATCGCTTTCCGAAGATCGACATTCCGACCGTCTCCGTGACGACAACCAACACGGGGGCTGCGCCGCAGGAGATGGAGACCGAAGTGACGGACGTGCTCGAAGGCGCGGTCAACACCGCGACCGGCATTGACGAGTTGCGTTCGTCTTCCAGCACCGGCCGTTCATCCATCACGATCAGCTTCGATCTCTCGAAAGACCCGGACGTGGCCACGCAGGAGGTGCGCGACAAGGTCAATACCGTCCTCAATCGCCTGCCGACCACAGCCGATCCGCCGATCATCCAAAAATCCGATCCGGACGCGACGCCCATCCTGCTCTACTCGATGACGGGGCCGTACTCCGTCTTGCAGTTGACCGACATCGCCAACAATCAGATCAACAAGCGGCTGCAATCGGCTTACGGCGTCGGCGACATCTTCATCTACGGCGCGCGCCTGCGCCAGATCAACATCCATCTCGATCCAGCGAAACTGCGCGCCTACAATCTCTCGACCGTTGACGTGGCGAACGCTCTGCGGGCGCAGAATCTGGAACTGCCGGGCGGGCGCGTCAACGAAGGCGCAAAGACCGTGACGCTGCGCACGATGAGTCGCGTGTCGAAGGTCGAAGAGTTCAACGACCTTGTCGTCGCTAATAAGAACAACTATTCGGTTAAGATCAGCGACATCGGTTCGGTGGAAGATAGCGGCGTTGACCCCAGTTCGATCTCAAGCTTGAACGGCGGCGCGGCCGTCACGCTGGCGATCCGCAAGCAATCCGGCGCAAACACCATACAGGTCATCAACGCCGTCAAGCAGCGTATGAACGAGGTCATCCCGACTTTGCCGCACGATCTCAAGTTCGCCATCATCCGCGATCAATCCGAGTTCATCGAAAACTCGCTGCACGCGATTGAGGAGCACTTGATTATCGGCGGCCTCTTAGCCGCGCTCGTCGTCTTTATCTTCTTGTGGAATTTCCGCTCGACGATCATTTCAGCGATTGCGATCCCGACTTCGATCATCGCTGCCTTCGCCTTCCTCGCCGCGTTCGGCTATACGCTCAATCAAATGACGATGCTCGCCTTGACCTTGATGGTCGGCATCGTGATTGACGACGCGATTGTCGTGCTGGAGAACATCTATCGCTTCGTCGAAGAGAAAGGGATGCACCCGTTTCAAGCGGCGATTGAAGGCACGCGCGAGATCGGGCTGGCCGTGCTCGCCACGACCTTGAGCTTGCTCGCGGTCTTCCTGCCCGTCGGCTTCATGGGCGGACTTGTCGGGCGCTTCATGTCGTCGTTTGGTCTGACCTCAGCCGCCGCCATCGCCGTCTCGCTCCTCGTCTCGTTCACCTTAACGCCGATGCTCGCGGCGCGCTGGATCAAGACGAAGAAAGAAGAACCGCTGCCCGCCGGCCCCGTCGCTTTCGCGGCGTCAGGCAAAGGCACTGGGCCGGATGATGAGCAGCCCGAAGAACATGCTGAGAAGGCGCACGAACAATCGTCGAAAGAGTCGCGCTTCTATCGCCCGATTGATCGCACTTACAAGTGGCTGCTCGAATGGTCAATGGCGCACCGCTGGGTGGTCGGGTTGGTCAGTTTGTTGGTCATCATCTCGATCTATCCGATGTACAAGCTCGTGGGGATCAACTTGTTGCCTGACGAAGACGAATCGTCTTTGCAAGTCTCCTTGCGCGCGCCCCAAGGCACGAGCCTTCCGGCGACGCAGTCTGTGCTCGATCACCTTGCGCGCGACATACGCGAACAGATTCCCGGCGTCGAAGCGACGCTCGCCATTGCAGGCTTCGGCGGCTCGGCTTCGCCTAATACCGGCAGCATCAACGTGCGGTTGAAACCAATTAATCAACGTGCGCTCTCGCAAACCGACATCATTCAGCGCATACGTCAACTCGCAAAGCGTTATCCCAAAGAATTGGTCATCGGCGCATCGCCTTATTCGTCCATCTCCGGCGCGATTGGCGGCGGGCGCACTTCCGCGCTCGCCTTCTACATCACCGGCCCAGACCTGCAAAAACTTGACGAGTATTCAAAGGCTTTGCTTGAGAAGATCAAAGGCAATCCGAACATCCTCGACGCCGACCGCTCGCTCGTGCTCGGCAACCCTGAGACACGCGTCTATATTGATCGGCAACGCGCGGCTGACTTAGGCGTGCGCGCGGGCGACGTGGCCCAAACTCTCAGCACGATGGTGGCCGGCTCGAAGGTGACGACCTACAGCGAAGGCTCTGATCAATATGATGTCGTCTTAATGGCAAGCGAGCCGTTCCGGGAGAACACAGACTTGCTTAGTCAGTTGACCGTGCCTTCGTCTAAGGGCGGAACGATTGAACTCGCCAAAGTCGTCCGGCTTGAAGACGCAACTGCGCCGTCCTCGATTGATCGCATCAACCGGCAGAGGCAAGTGACGATCACGGCCTCCGTTGCACCGAGTGGATCGGAGGCTGAGGCGCTCAAGGCGCTGCAAACGGCCGCCGCGCAACTCGGCATGGAGCAAGGCTACACGACCGGCGTAACCGGACAATCGAAACAGTTGGGTCAGGCGAACTACTATTTCATGCTCGCCTTCATCTTGTCGTTCATCTTCATGTACCTTGTGCTCGCGGCGCAGTTTGAATCGTTCATCCACCCTGTCACGATCTTGTTGACGCTGCCGCTCGCGATCCCCTTTGCGTTGCTCTCGACCTTCATCGCCGGGCAGAAGCTCAACATCTTCTCGGCGCTCGGCATCCTCGTGCTCTTCGGCATCGTCAAGAAGAACGCGATCCTGCAAATCTCCCACACGAACGATCTGCGGGCGCACGGCATGGAGCGTTACAGCGCGATCATTCAAGCCAACCGCGACCGTCTGCGCCCGATCTTGATGACGACCATCGCGCTCGTCGCCGGCATGATCCCGCTCATCGTCGGGCGTGGCGCAGGCGCAGCGACCAACCGTTCAATCGGCGTGTTAGTCGTCGGCGGGCAATCGCTCTGTCTGCTCCTGACGCTCTTGGCTGTGCCCGTCTTCTATTCGCTCTTCGAGGACGCGAGCGAATCGCGTGTGTGGAGCTACGTTGGCACGCATTACAGCACATTCGCCGGTGGCGTGCGCCGACGCTTCGCGGGCGGTTGGACGGCCTTCGCGCATCTTTTCACGCGCACGCGCAAACAACCCGAGCCGCGCCCGGCGCGACCTCGGAAGGATAAGTATGCGGATCAAGCTTCGGGTGATTGACGTGATGCCAAGCACGACACGCAACGTAAGAAAGAGTTGGCCACAGATGCTTCGATCTAAACTCAGCTACGCTCTCTTCGGTCTGCTATTGCTCTGCGCGCCCCTCTGTGTCGCGGCGCAAGAGTCGCCACAGCCGACGCCGACGACCGCGCCGACGCCGACAGCTTCACCATCGCCCCAGTCGCCACCCGCAGGCACGAACACGCAACAACAGCTTCCGCCCAACGCGGCTGGTTCGACCGTGCGACCCGGCAACGAGGCGCAGCAGAGCACGCAGCCGCAGCCCGTGCCGCAGCAACAACAGCAGCAGACAACGCCCAACACACAAGGGCCGCGCCCAACCACGCCGCAGATTCAAAACCCGACGAACCCAACTAGCGGCTTACCCACAACCGCGAATCCGGTTGGCACAGCCGCGCCGCAGCAAGGCGCACCCACCACGACAACGACCGGCACGGGCCAAACAGGTGTGCCGCTTGCGCCCGGCCAGAACGTCGGCACGTCGCCTATCGCGCCCGCGCAGTTGCCGCCTGAGCCGCCGCCCGTCGCGCCCAACTATCAAGCGCCCGCGCGCCCGCTGCCCGCGCCCGACCGCGTCGGCGTCAACGTCAACGATCAGTTGCCGCTCGCCTTGAATGATGCGATTGCCCTCGCGCTCAAGAACAGCAACGACATTGACGAATCGCGGATCAACGTGCAGATCGCCGAGTTCAATCTATTGGCAGCCCGCGGCGTCTATGATCCGCTCTTCTCCTCCGAAGACTACTATGAGCGCAGCACGACGCCGACCAGTTCATCCATCGGCGGCGGCGGCACGCGCGGTGCGGTCACACAAGTTGACGAGACCGGCTCGGCGCGCTTGGGCGGCTTCTCGCCCATCGCGGGCGGCTCTTATCAATTCGATTTTTCTTCGACGCGCTTAACGACGACCAATCAGAACGTGCGCCTCAATCCGCAATTTCCCACCGCGTTCACGTTCACTTACACGCAACCGCTCTTGCGGGGCTTGCGCTTCGACGCGAATCGCCACGGGATCGAAGTGGCGAAGAAAAATCTCTCGCTCACCGACGCGCAGTTTCGGCAGCAAGTGATTGACGTGATCACACAGGTCGAGCAGGCTTACTGGGATTTGGTCTTCGCTTTGCGCAACCTGCAAGTTCAGATCGACGCCGTCAAGCAAGCGCGCTTGCAGGTCGAGAGTAATCAACGCCTCGTCCAACAAGGCGTGCTCGCGCCGATTGACATCGTGGCGGCGACCACGCAGGTGACGACCTTCGAGCAGAACGTCTATACCGCGCAGCAAGCGGTCACGCGGGCCGAAAACACTTTGAAGACGCTGATGCTGCCCAATCGGCTCGACGCAATGTGGGGTCGCGCGTTGACGCCTATCACGCCGGTTAATTTGGAAGCGCCGCGCGTGCCGCTTGAGCAAGCCGTTCAGTCCGCGCTCGCCAGCCGGCCCGAACTTGCGCAACTCCGAACGAACGCGGACATCAATCAACTCGACGTGCGTTATTTCCGCGACCTGACCAAACCGCAGATCAATCTCGTCGGCACGTACACCTCAGACGGTCTCGCGGGCCGGCTCGTGGTGCCCAGTCAGAACTCTTCGACCAGCTCAACTCTTGTGCTCACTGATCGCGTCAACCAATTATCGGCGCTCGCCGGGCTGCCGCCGCTCACGGTCACGTCCACGACCACGACGGTTGCGCCGCAACTGATTGGCGGTTACACGCAATCTCTACGCAACCTGCTTGAGCAACGCTACCCGACGGCGCGGATCGGCGTGACCATCTCGCTGCCTTTGCGCAATCGTACGGCGGAAGCAAACCTTGGCCGGACGCTCGCGCAAGGTCATCAGCTCAAAGATCAACTCGCGCAGACCGAACAGATCATCGAGGCAGACGTGCGCAACACTTTGCAAGCGGTGCGCTCAGCCGAAGCGCGGCGCGCGGCGGCGGCCGCCGCGCGCTCGTCAGCCGAGCAACAATATGCCAGCGAGCAGCGCCAGTTTCGCGCGGGCACGACGACAGTCTTTCTCGTTCTGCAACGGCAGACAGAGTTACTGAGCGCGCGGGCCAACGAACTGCAAGCGCAGACCGATCTCAACAAAGCCATCTCTGATTTCCAACGCGCCACCGGCAACACACTCGAAGTCAATCACGTCGCCGTGCGCACAGACACGCGCCAACTCGAACAGCGCACGCTTGACGCTGACACGCTCGGCACAGAGACCACGACGCGCACGCTTGCGCCCAACGCCGCGACAAACATCAACAATCGTCCATGAGGCACAACGTGTGAAGCATTCAGCGTGCTCCCGGCAACAACTCAAAGCGTGCGCGTTCTCCGCCCTCTCCATCTTCGCTTGCATCGCGTTAGCGGCGTGTCGTTCGCCGCAAGCGGACGAACAGACAGGCGACATCATCGTCGTCAACGCACCGGCCGCGGGCGTGGTGCGCCGTGTGCTTGTGAGCGAGGGCACGCGCGTTGACGCGGGCACGCCGATCATCGAGATCGCCGTCGCGCCACAGCCGCCCGTCGCTCAGCCGAGCGCGGGCGAGAGCGCAGAGTCGCGTGCGGCGAATAACGTCAGAGCCTCGCAGGCCGAGATCGAAGCGGCGCGTGCAGAGGTCGTGCGCCACGAGGCTGAGGTGCAACGACTCACGCCTCTGGTCGCTGCGGGTCAGGCATCGCAAGCCGAACTCGACGGCGAGCGCGCGCTCTATGATCGTGCGCAACAGCGTCTGCAACAAGCACAGCAAGCGGCGCGGCAGGCGGACACGGGACTTTTGGCCGCGCGCCAACCGAGCGCAACCCTACCGCCCGTCGTGCGCGAGCAGACCGTCATGGCCACGGCCACATCTGCTGGCACTGTCCGCGTCATCAGCGCGAAAGTCGGCGACCGCGTCACGAGCGGTCAACCTTTAGCGACGCTCAGAGGCAATTAAGACGTGACCTCGACCAGCACACAGAGCAATGCGATCAATCTCGGCCCGCGCGAGCAGCGCAAACGCAGATTGATGGGCATCGTTGCTTTGACGGTCGGCGTCGGGCTGGCGTTCGGGTTGGTCGTCTTGGGCGCACCGCGCCCGGCGCGGCTCGCGGTCTTCTTTCCCATCTGGATGGCCGGCTTGGGTCTGTTTCAAGCGCGCGAGCGGACTTGCATCGCGCTGGCGGCGCGCGGCATGTGCAACATGGACGACGGCGAGCGGCGCATCGCAGACGAAAAATTGGCCGCCAAACTGCGCACCAAAGCGCGCCAGATCAACCGGCGCGCGCTCATCACCGCGTTCATTATCACCCTCGTAACTCTGGTCTTTCCCGGCTGAACCATCAAGACGCGCTGTCAAGCAGTTGGCTCGAAGCCTTCGCTCTCGTTTCCGCTTGAGTTGGCGTACGCAAGAGCCGCACAAGCTGCCAGCCCAAAATAAAGACGAACAGCAGCCCGACGATCATCCAAGTGAAATCACCAAAGAACTCGCTTACCACTTGTACGCTGCCACTGAAGAATTTGCCGAGCAGGACATACAGAGCAACCCACAGAGCTTCGCCGAGTATGTCGTAGAGCAGAAAGCGCGGCCAAGGATAGCGCGTCGCGCCGCTCGTTAGATTGACAAGTGGGCCGAGCGGCGTAAACAACCAACGAGTCAGGAACACACCTGCACCTTCCCAACGGCGCAACCAATGCTCCGCGCGTTTGAGTCGCCGTTCACCGCCGGCCAGTCGGCTGACTCTTTGCGCCGCATGTTGTCCGCCCCAGCGCCCCAACGCATAGCCGAGGTTATCGCCGATGATCGCGCCTGCGCATGCCAGCACGAGCACAGGCCATAAGCCCAGTTCACCTTGCTCGACAAACGAACCGGCGGCGAGCAGTAGCAATGTCGCAGGTATGGGCAGACCGACCGACCCGACGAGCAGGACGACGAACAGCGCGGGCGCACCGTACATTCCGAGCATGCTCAGAAAGTAGTCGTTGAAGTTCACGGCGGTGTGCCTCCGTGCGGTGGCGGCGCGGCCGAGGGCGGAGGGGGAAAGGATTGACGCGCGTGAACGATTGCCTCTTGCAATTCTACGATCAGTTGTTCAACTGGTCGGTTCTGTTCGCGTGCGATCAATCGGAGTGGTCGCCGGTCGTGCGGGACGGGTGTTAGGCCGATGGCTTTGTAGAGTAGGTGCGGCGGCACACGATAAGAGTGCGCGACGTAAGGCACGCTCATCCATGGACGGATCGGCTCATCACGATGACTATGCCAGTAGATCGCACGGCGCACCGTCCGCAGCCCAAAGAGAGCGGTGACAGATAACGCCAGCAGAAACGCCAACGCCACCAACCACTGTTGCCAACTAAGTCGTCGCATCTTGCTACGCTTGCCGAGCAATTTGAGGAGGATGGCCCACAATATATCGCATATTCTGTTACCTGAACATCAGCCTGCCGTCTCCGCACACAAGCAGGTCAGTCCCACCCGCGCTAGCGGGCGGGTAGTCGCTGCGGCAAAACCCGCCCGCTAGCGCAGGCGGGACTGACTTAACTTTTCCTGCGCGCTTCTTCTCTCGCGCCGCGCCTTTCGGCTAGAATAGTGCCAGCGCCAGCCAGCGAAAGTATCATCCTCCCCTACGTGTCGTCTCGACAGACGCGCGCGGCTCATCGGCGCTCAGAGTTTGCTCTTATGAACCTCGATCAGCCGGAGACGTATAGATTTGCATGAGCGATAAAGCAGAGCAGAAAACGGGCGGC
This sequence comes from Acidobacteriota bacterium, assembly GCA_003223935.1. GTDB lineage: Bacteria > Acidobacteriota > Blastocatellia > Pyrinomonadales > Pyrinomonadaceae > QHXQ01. Next base: position 19,428 of record QHXQ01000044.1, read on the forward strand.
ACAGGGCGCGACGAAGCTCTCGTCGAGCGCCTGTTCCGGCGCGTGCTCGACCGTGTCGGTGCGGTCGTGGATCGCAAACTCGGCCGCCAGCTTGAGACGCAGACGGGTTTTACCACCACGCGCCTGATCGAACGCATGAACCGTTTGCTTGACGAGCGCGTGCGCGACGACCCGAAGCGCGGGCGCATCGCGCCGCATCATCTCAAACTCAAGGTCGAATGGGGCACGCACTCGGAAGCGCCGCCCGACACAATCAAGGAGTTGGAGCATGAGGTCTTGGCCGCGGCGATTGATCACATCAACGATCATCGCCTGCGCACCCTCGCGCCTGTCGAGATCGAGACCGTCGTGGACATCTTCACAACCGGCATCGCAGTTGATCCGACTTACGGCGACTTTGAAGATGATCTGAAGCTGGAAGACGAAGCGCGGCAACGCGAAGCCGAAGGGCTGACGGCTGTGGACGTGCCGAAGGCTGACATCAAATCGCACGACGTGCTCTTGAGCGCGCGCGTCACCACGCCGGACGATACTCACGAAGCGCAGTTGCGCTTGCAGCCGGGCGGGCGGCGTCTGACTGTCGGGCGCGCCACCGATAGCGACTTGCATCTGGATCACGCGAGCGTCTCGAAGATTCACGCCGCGCTCATGCTCAACCGCGAAGGCACGCTCTTGGTTTCAGACACGGGTTCGACCAACGGCACATACATCAACGGCCGCCGCATCGCCTACGGTGAAGCGCGCCAGATCGAAGAGGGCGATGTCGTCGGCTTCGGCGATGTCGAGATAAGGTTTACGAAGGAGTGATGAATGACAAGTGACGAGCTAGGACAAGTCTTTAACTTATCACTCGTCACTTGTCACTCATCGCTCGTCACAGTTCTTATGGCTATTCCTGAACGAGAACCGGCGTTGTTGAGTCTCGTCTATACGGCGGGGCTGGGGTTGTTGGCGGTGTGGCTGGCGCTGTCTCTAGTGCGCGGGATGCGGCGCAGGCGCTCGACCCTGGCGGCGGTCGCGCCGGCTGACTTGCCGACCGAAGTGCGCCAACGGCTCGGCGTGACGACGACTAATCGCGGCCTCTATTGGCTGCGCTGGTTCTTCATCCTGCTCGCGCTCGCCGTCTTCGGCTTTCATCTTTACTGGGCGCAGTACGCGGCCGAGCGCAACGAGCGGTTCGAGGAGTTGAACTACAAAGACTTGCGTAATCGCCGGCTCGCAGAGTCAACCTTGCGCGGCTGGATTCTGGATCGCAGTGGCAAACTTGAGAACGCGCTCGCGCTCTACACACGCGGCCCGAACGGCGAGATCGTGCGCGCCTATCCGCTCGACCACGAGATGGCGCAACTGTTCGGCTCGGATCGCGGCGACCCCGGACTCGAACGCGCGCTCTTCGGCATTCAAAGCAACAACGCACCCGAAGCGATTGATCTTGCGCTCAACCACGACATCAAACAGCCCGCTAATCTGGACGTGCGCTTGACGATTGATCGCGACATGCAGAAGACGGCCGTCGAACAGTTGCGCGACCGGCACGGCGCTGTCGTCGTACTTAACCCGCAGACGGGCGAAGTGCTGGCGATGTACAGCAATCCTTCATACTCCATCGAAGAGGTGCAGGACGAAGCCAACTGGATTCGCTTGGATGCCAACGAGCGCGACCGCCCGCTCGTCAATCGTGCTTTGCGCGCTTACTACATTCCCGGCTCAACCTTCAAGACAGTCGTCAGCATCGCCGCGTTTCTCAGCAACATGCAAGACTCGCAGTTCACCTGCACAGCCGCAGGCTATGTCGCCTCGCCCGGCTCGCCGCCCATCTTCGATAACGGTGGCACAGGCGAAGTGCATGGGCACATCCCGATTGATACTGCTTATGAAGTCTCCTGCAATCAGTTCTTCGCGCAGATGGCCGTCAAGCTCGGCCCGGCGCGTTTGAAGCAAGCGGCGCAACTACTCGGCATCGGCACGTATGATGATCCGGCTGATACGACGAAGGGGCGACGGCGGCCCGACATCTGGAACACGAGCAGCCCAACGGTTGCGCGTGCGCTCGCGCCGTCCGAATCGGCCATCGTGACGAATCCTAAGATGCGGACTTACGATCTGGCGCTCGAAGGTTTCGGGCAAGGTTATGCGGGGCAGATGACGCCTTTGCAGATGGCGATGGTCGCGGCGACGGTGGCGAACCTGCAAGGGCGTCTGATGAAACCGAAGATCGAGTTCAATCAACCACCCGCCGTCTTCAATCAAGTGTTGCGGCCCGAGCAAGCCGCGCAGATTCGGCGCATGATGGGCCTTGTGACGCAAGGGCCTTCGGGCACAGCCACATCTGTCTTTGCGCCGATCACGGCACAGGGACTGCTGACCGGCGGCAAGACCGGCACAGCCGAGAAGGAAGTGCCCGTTTACGATCCAAAGACCGGCGAACCAAAGAAGGTTAAAAAATACGAGCGTGATCGGAAAGGCAATATCATCCGCGAGTATGAAGAGGTTGTGATTGATCACGAGCACAAGCGCGTGGACAGTTGGTTTCTCTGCGTCGCGCCGCTCGATTATCCGCAACTCGCCATCGCTGTCATCATCGAAGGCGGCGGCTACGGCGCGAAAGCCGCCGCCCCCGTCGCCGCCGCACTCGTCTTGAAAGCCCGCGACCTCGGCTTGCTCGGCAATACGCAAGCTCAACCGAGCGCACAACAGCAACAACAGCGCGCGCCACAGGCTCAGCAGCGACCTGCACAGTCTGCGACGCCACAACCGAAACAGACGCCGCTCGCAACGCCGCGCCCTAAAGCGACGCCGCGCGCCGCGCCGACGCGCAGCCCGTAGCTATGCAGCTTTGTGTCTCTTCATTTGATTTCGTGGTTAAGTTCTTAGCAATGTAATTATGAAGAATCGCGCTTCATCACATCTGCTCGCCATCTTGGTGATCGTCGGCTTCGAGATAGCCGGCTACGTTGCGGTCACGCGCGCGGCTCTATTGCGTGGTTATCAACCGCCGGTTGCCAGCGCTGTGCGCGACATTCTCTTGTACGTGCCCGTCATCGCCATCCTGTTCTGGCTCGCGCGCGCGAAACAATTCGCAGGTAATTGGACGCTTTACACGGCGGCGATCCTGCTCTTCTCCGTCGGGCTACTCGTGCAGTACAGGCTCTACAGCGATCCCGAATACAACTCGCGTAACAAAGCTGAGGCGCGCGCCGCGAAGACGCAGGTGTTGCGCCTGCGCTTCATCAATCAGAACTACGACGCGGCGAAGAAGCAGTTGATGGGCTTGCCGACCGACCCGCAGCAGGCCGAGGCCATGCTCGAACAACAAGCCGAAGCGCACGAATCAACCGTCAACGCGCGCAGCGTGCTGACGTCGGGACGTACATGGATTCCGCTCTTGGCCTTCGCGGCGTTCGTGTTCGCTTATTCATGTTGCGTGCGCGATGATTTTCTGAACTGGGTGCAGCGCCACAGTTTCATCATCGTGCTCTTGACGCTTGTACCGCTCTCGGCGGCGGTCGTCACGTCAAGCGCGGGCAAGGCGCTCGGTAACATGACGCCTTGGGAACCATCGAAGATTCCCTTCCTCTTGGGCTTCGCAGGGATTTTAACGGCCTACTACCGCGACCTCGCCAAAACTTATTGGGGCTTGCCGCGCGCACAAGCGGTCATTCCGTTGCTGGCGATGGCGGTCATTCCGTTCATCCCCTTCTTCGCGTTGAAAGACTTCGGGCAGATGCTCGTCTTTAGCGGCGCGTATGCGGTGCTCTATCTCGTCGCGGTGCGCCGTTGGCCGCAGTTGCTTCTCTTCGTCGGCTCGGTCGCGCTCGTCATCTCGATCCTTGTGGTCGGCGCGCTCCCATTGGACGTGCAAGAGAAAGTGCCGTTCCTGCCGACGCTCGCGCGCCCCGTCGCTACGGCTTTGCCCGCGCGCATACAACAGCGTTTCCATCTCTGGCTCGACGGCTTCGATCCGCCGCCGCCCAACGTCTGGTGGTGGAAGAAGGATTACGAAGAAGAGTTGGCCCACGATCCGAAGTTGAAGGAACTCGCAGCCGAGAGCGAGGCGATGCAGCACGCGGTCAACGTGGACGTGTGGTTCGACCGCATCGCCTTTCAACCGGCGCAAGCGACCTTTGGCATCGCGTCGGGCAAGACGACGGGGCGCGGTCTCGGTCTCGGCTTTTCGGAAGTGATTCCGGTCGCCGATTCCGACTACATCTACGCGGCGATTGCCGAAGAACTTGGCTTGACGGGCGGCGCAATCGTCATCCTCACGATGATCGTCTTGGTCAGCGCGGGCGTGCGCACTTCGCTCGACGCGCGCGATATGTTCACCAAGCTGTGCGCCGCCGGATTGACTGCCTTCATCGGATTTCAAGCGCTCGTCAACATGGGCGGTATCACGCGCGCGCTGCCGATGACCGGCATCACTTTGCCCTTCGTCAGTCATGGCGGCTTCAGTCTGATCACGAGCTTCGCTATGCTCGGCATGTTGATGGCCTTCTCGCATCGCAACGCACGCGACACGGCCGCCGTGCCCGCGCGTGCAACGCTGACCCCGACACGTACTGAGAGTGAATACACAACACCTTCTGCGGTTGAGTGAAAGCAGAGAGCAGAGGGTAATAAGCTGAGAGCGAAAAACGGAGATGAGTGAGCAAACTGCTGAAGTGGCGTTGGAGACTGCGGCCGTCTCGGATCGCGGGCTAAGCGAGAAACGACCGCTCAACGAAGATTCTTATTTGCTCGACGCGGCGCGGCGCATCTTCGCCGTCGCCGATGGCGTGGGCGGCGCGGAGGCCGGCGAGGTTGCATCGCAGACGGCCGTGGACGTGTTGGACGAAGCGTTTCGCCATCACAAGACCGGCGACGACATAGAGGACTTGATGGAGTTGGCCATCCAACGCGCCAATGCCTCGATCTATCAACTCGCACACGAGCAGCGCCACTTTGCGATGATGGCCACGACCATCGTTGCGCTCCATTTGGACGGCCGGCGCGCGACCTTCGGCCACGTCGGCGACTCGCGTCTCTATCGCCTCGCGTCCGACGGCACGCTGCACCGCGAGACCGAAGATCATTCTGTCGTCGAAGAAGAGGTACGTGCCGGGCGGATGACGGCCGAGCAGGCCGCCAATCATCCGAGTCGCAACGTGATCAGCCGCGCGCTCGGCGCGGAAGCGACGGTTGAAGTGGACATGAAGACTAGAGAGGTCGAAGACGGCACTGTCTTCCTGCTCTGCTCCGACGGCATCACGCGCCACATTCCAGACAAAGAATTGAGCGAGCTATTGCAGAGCGCGCCCACGCTCGAAGCCGCATGCGCCGAGATGAAACGGCGCTGCTACGAACGCGGCGCGGAGGACAATCTAACGGCCGTCGCCGTCCGCATCGGCGCGCGCGCGCGCACCGCGCCGGACGCGGCAACGCAAGCAACGGCCACATCGGCCGAAGATGAAGAGCGCACGATTCAAGGCGCGCGCGCGCGTCGTGCAAGTGCGGCCGCAGCCGACGGCGCGAATGCCGCGCCCCTGTTGCAACGCCCTTTCGCCAACGCAGGCACGGGCAGTAACTCGCGCGTCGTCGTGCCCGCGCCACAAGCTGATGAGCAGAAGCACCCAATGGCAAACAACAATCCGCGTGTCGCTGAGGCGCGCAGTCCGGTCGGGCGGGCCGGTCATTGGTTCGGCGTGCTGCTATTCGTCTTGGCTGCTGCGGCGCTCGCCTTCTATGGCGGGATACGTTATCAGAAGGCGCGCGCGGTCTTTGACAACAGTCAGAACGCGAACACCGTCAGTCAGCCGACGCCGGACAATCCCGATGCTGATTTTGAACGACAGCGCCGCGCGGTGGACGCAAATCCGGGCGCGCTGGTGCAACAGTTCGCCGGTCAAGAGCTACATCAAGACCCGCAAGCGAGCGATCCGAGATTTCTCTACTTGTATGGCCGCGCCCTCCTGTTGACGGGTAAGCCGCAGGATGCGCTGAATAAGTTTGAGAAGGCGATCCAGTTGATGACGCAAAATCAAGGGTCGGCGAACAACCGTGATTCGTTGCGGATTGAGACGCGGATTGCAACGGCCGCAGCAGCTTTGAAATCTAAAGACCCGGCGGCCATTGATAGGGCCGCGCGCGATCTCGATGAAGTATTTCAACAGCAAAATGGCGTGAACGGCTTAGCGACGCCCACGCCCGCGCCGTCACAATGAAACTGTTATTTTTAGAGTTGCAATTTTGCCCCACTTGAATGAGTGAACTAAAGCTCCAACAGACACGGCTCGACGGGCGCTACGACATACTCGAATGTCTGGGGCGCGGCAGCTACGCTGAAATCTACGCCGCGCGCGACGTGGCGGCCTCGGCCGGTGCGCCACAGCAGGTCGTCATCAAGGCGCTCAACGTCAACCTGCAAGGCGCAACCGATCCAGAACTAGAGCACACGCTCGTCGAAAATTTTCGCAACGAGGCGGTCGCGCTCGACCGCGTGCGCCATCCGAATATCATCAACCGGCTCGGTCACGGCACGGCCTTGGACTTAGCCGGCCTGACGTTTCACTATCTCGTGCTCGAATACTTGCCCGGCGGCGACATGGCGACCATGTGTCGCCGCAACCCTCTGCCGCTCGAGCGCGCGCTCCATTATCTCGAACAGGTCTGCGCCGGGTTAGCTTACGCGCACGAACGCGGCGTGATTCACCGCGACATCAAACCGAACAATCTTCTGCTGACGGCCGACCGCGAGACGATCAAGATCGCAGACTTCGGCATCGCCAAGATCGAGGCGCTCGACGGCGCGATCACGCGCGTCGGCACAGAAATCTACGCCGCACCCGAACATCATCCTTTGCGCGTGACGGGGCCGCTCGACACGGCCGCTCTAACCAGCGCGCCCGAACATCTGACGCCCGCCGCAGACATCTACTCGCTTGCCAAGACCGTCTATATGATGCTCACGGGCGAAGCGCCGCGTCGTTTCTCGCAGCAACCAATTAGCGATCTGCCGGCGCACGTGGCGGGCGCGCCTTGGGCGAGTTTCGTCTTGCGTGTGCTGCGCCGCGCGACCGAGACCAATCCGGCGAAGCGCTATCAAACCGTGCCTGAATTCTGGGCCGAGTTGCGCGACGCGGCGATGCCGCAGACGCGCTTGTTGACGCTCCCGACCGGCGAAGAGACGCGCGTGCCCACGCCTACGACTGACAACGGCCAACGCACAAATGATCTGCCGCCACGCCCGCAACCCGCGCAATTCGATCTCGGCAGCCAACCCGTGACCGGCACCCAACGCGGCGGCACAACCCACGCGCACCCGCGCATCGTCGTGCCCTTCTCTGTCGCGCTGCCGGCAAACAATCAGACGGCGACGAACGCGCCGGCCCAGACGCAGACAGCCGCAACACCCGCGCGTGTTGACCCAGCGCGCAACGGCCAAGTGCAACAGCAAGCTGAGCCGCGCGAGCCTCTGTTGCATCGGCTTGTTGCGGGCGAGCGTCTGCATCGCTTGCTTGTCGTGCTGCTGCTCATCGGCGGCTTCGCGTTGCTGCTGCTCGGCGTACGCGCCTACGTCATCAACCATGCGCGGCCGACAACGACGACCACGACCACGCAGCCGACGAACAACGCACCTGCCAACGCGAACTTGCAAACGGGGCGCGAAATGACGACGATTACAAACGTCAACCTGCGGACAGGGCCGAGCCGCACGTATCAAAGGATCGGCGAAGTCGAGCGCGGGTCGCGCGTGCGCGTGCTGCAATGCAGCGGTAAGTGGTGCGAGGTGCAGGTCGTCGAGCACGCAGAGCCGCGCGCCGATGCGAACGGCGCGGATCAGGGCTGGCTTGATGCGACGAAGTTGAGGTAATTTGTTCGGCGCGAAGAAGCGCGAGGTGACAATAAGACTGTGAGCATACTTGATTCAATCCGCAGATGGATTGACGGCGAGGTGGAAGAAGACCCCTTGGCGGTCGTTGACGAACAGGCGCGCCCGCGGCGCGTCTGGGAAGAGTTTCTCGTCAAGATCGCGCGCGAGGTCGAGCACGTGATGCAGCGCGAGATGTTCACGCCGCCCGGCGGCCCGACCTACATTCCGCCCGAATACATCGTCTATCTGAGCGCCGAAGATGATAAGGATTGGCAGGGCGAGAAGCGGCGCGGGCTTGAACAAGGACTCTTTTACGTCTTGTCCGAACGCGCGCGTGAGTTGAGCGGACATACGCAACTCGCGACGAAATCCTTCGCCGTCGAGTTGCGCGTTGACGGCACACTGAACAAGGGCGAGTTTCGCGTCCAGCCCGTCTGGGACGCGACCGAGAGCGGGCACACGATGGTCACGGCCCGACCGCAGCCGCAACAACCTGAAGTCGGCGCAGCCACCGTGCCCGACACGACGCCAGCCGATGAAGCCGAACCGACCGAAGGCGAAGTGACGCGCGTGAGTGTGCGCCCCGTCGAGCTTTATTCGGTTGAGATTTGGCGCGGCGGTGTGCGCCAGACGGTCGTGCCGGTCTCAAAACCTGAGATCACCATCGGGCGCGGCTCGAAATCCGTCTCGGTGGATTTGCCGATCAAGGGCGACCCCGAAGTGAGTCGCGTGCATGCGGTCTTGACGCGCGACCCCGCCGGCAAGTATTTAATCACGCCGAAGGGCCGCAACCCGACGCTCGTCAACGGGCGCGAACTGCCCCGCGAAGAGGGCACAGAGGTTGCGCCCGACGCGAAGATCGAGATTTGTAGTTACATTCTGCGGATTCAACCGAAGTAGCTTTGCGCAATTCTCAATTGAGCTTAAGGAGAGAGGACGAATGACCTATATTGTGGTGGAGTTGTGCGTTGATTGTAAGTACACAGACTGCGCTGCGGTCTGCCCCGTCGAGGCTTTTCACGAACTGCCCGACCGCCTCTACATCAATCCGCAGACCTGCATAGACTGCGACGCTTGTGTGCCCGAATGTCCGGTCGAAGCGATCTTCTCAGAGGCGACGCTGCCTGAACAGTATGCCGACTGGCTCGAACTAAACGCTGAAGCTGAGAACTACCCCATCATCAGTATGAAGAAAGAAGCGCTCTTCGGGCCGGGCTGCACAGGGCCGCAACCGACTTGACGTTGCCGCTTGTTTGCTGGCTCAGACAAGTCAAGCGTGCGCGGTCTTGCCCGGCCCACGCTTGTATCAATACACGAATACGCCGCATCGCTCTGTCGAGCTGATGCGGCGTATTCGTATATTTGTTCCTTATTATTTTCAATTGAGGTCGAGCGGGCTGCGCACGCCGCGCCCACCGCGATTGAGGACATGCGTATAAACCATCGTCGTCCGCACGTCCTTATGGCCGAGCAGTTCTTGTACCGTTCTGATGTCGTATCCATCTTCGAGCAAGTGCGTGGCGAAGCTGTGCCGGAGGCTGTGACAACTCCCGTGCTTAATAATGCCGGCCTCGGCTAGCGCGCATTTAACGGCCTTCTGAATGGCCGCCTCGGAAGCATGGTGTCGGCGTATGCTCCCGTTCTCCTCTGCTCGCGACAGTTGCGCCGGAGGAAAGACATACTGCCAAGGCCAAGAACGGCTGGCGTTCGGGTATTTCCGGCTCAGGGCGTAAGGCAACCAGACCTCACCGAAGCCGCGTCTGCGATCTTCTTCGTGTTGCAATTTTACTTTTACGAGTTGCGCCCGCAACTGGTCTTTAATTGTGTGCGGCAGCATGGTCATGCGGTCTTTCTCGCCTTTGCCGTCGCGCACAGTAATTTCGTTGCGCTCAAAATCTAAATCCTTAGCGCGCAATCGCAGAGTTTCCATCAGCCGCAGACCAGAGCCATAGAGCAGGCTGCACACAAGAAACGGTACGCCGGACAAATGCAATAACAGGGCAGCCGTTTCAGCTTTGGTGAAAACGACCGGCAGCCTATGCGGTCTTCGGGCCCGCGTCACGCCCTCTATACGTGGTAATTCCTGATGCAGCACATCACGGTAGAGAAACAGAAGTGCGCTCAAGGCTTGATTCTGTGTTGACGCGGCGACATGTTTCTTAACAGCGAGATGAGTTAAGAACGCCTGTATCTCTTCCGCGCCCATCTCCGCCGGGTGGCGCTTGCCGTGGAACAGGATAAAATGTTTGATGAAGTGGACATAGGCCTCCTCCGTTCGCCGGCTGAGGTGGCGCACCCGCATCGTGTGGCGGACAAGGTCGAGCAGCTTTGGCTGTGGCATCAGCGCCCTCTCAGCTTGGTTGAGGACTTCCGCCGATAACGTTATTAGGCGGAAGTCATCCGCCTAATACGCTAAATTGGAGTGTTATGCGGAACTCTTCCGCATATACAGTAGTTGGGCTGCTTCAACAAATTCTTGTAAGGAGTGAAAAATGAGAAAAGGTCGTGTCGTAAGACTTATCGCGATAGTTGCCACCCTTTTTGTCTTCGTTATTGCCGACCGCACGTTCTGTCAGGTTAGGAGTGGCTCTAACTACCAACTCACAATTTATGCTGACGAGGGGAGCGACAAGTATGAACCCTTCGGACATGTTTTCATAGGATTAACCAATGGACAAACAACACTGTACAAGGGATGGAATACCTCAAATCATGTCGAAGATGAATCGAACCGTATTGCTAACTGTGACTGGAACGTCCGGAAAACATATGACATTACGCCATCAGGCTATGAAAAGGCTCTACAGGTAATCAACGGATGGAACACCAATAAATTGAGATTCTATAATGTTGTAAGACCTGGATATCATTGCGGAGATTTTGCGGAAGCAGTAGCCAAAGCGGCTGGAGTGCAGATTAATCTATCATGGCAAATGACTGGGAGAAATCGACCAGAACTTTTCGGCGAATATCTACGGGACCACGGGGCGGACATTAGTGCAGAGACTTATTATGTGAATGACTTTGTCGAGACACGTATCTTCATAAGGCGCGGCGATAAGGTGAAGATTCGAGCGAGCGGGGAGGTGAGTTTTGGCCCTATCGCGGGTTCGGCTGGCCCCGAAGGAATATCAGCGAGAGAAAACTCTTTCCTACAGAACTATAACCATATGCGAGAGTTTCCGCACGGATGTCTTATCGGGAGAGTCCATGAACAAGGTGACGACACCGGCTGGGACAAGATCGGTAAGTACATAGAGTTTACATCTGAGGCGGCAGGAGTTCTCGAACTCGACGTCAACGATGCGGACCCCAAAAACAATGAGGGCAAGTTTGAAGTCGAGGTTAATATCTGTGGGGCGCACCAGTAGTCTAATCTGATGTTTTCTCTAATGACCTAGTTCTCGTCTCCTGTGCTACCGCGCTGGGTTCTGTAATTAACGTTTTTCCTCCCTTTGACGCCGCCCAACAACGGCATGCACCCGACGCCCCATCACGCTGCCTCTCATGAACGTTGTCTAGGGGCGCGGGTGATGCCGAGCGTTAGATTGTTTCCTTTATAGAGAAAATATTGATTCCTAAAGTATAGTAAGGTAATTTAAATCAAAAGGAACATGGTGGAAGTTCACTCTGAATGGAGTAAAGAAATGAGTAAACCTAGACCGCGTTTTATAGCTGATGAAAAGGGAAGAGTTGATGATCGTAAAAAAGCGAATGAACAGATGGATTGGTATGATGAACAGAAAGAGAAGGCGGAGAAGAAGATGAAGCAGATAGCTGCCGACCCTCTATTATTAAATTCCGAAAACAGTGAAATCAGAGACATGGCTAGGAGGGGGTTGAAAAAGCAGGAATATAAAATTAGAAAGTATGGGGGGAAAGCTGGAGCTGGTATCTTCGTCTTTGGGGTCTTGAGTTGGAAAGCATCATATAATACCGATTCTTTAGGTTCTCTTATGTTTACTGTAATAGCGATAGTATTGTGTGTTATCGGAGGAGTGCTTATGTTGGATGGCACGATTGCAACTTGGAAAGATGGGGCATAAATAAAGCATTGATAGTTTGATCGCAACGAACACAATCTAACAACTCATTCAACCGGAGCGGAATCAGCTTGTCTTTCATCCGCGAGACTTGAAGGCTTGATACAATTCTTCCCGCCCGGTTAATTCGAGCGTTAGGCGTCGCTACGCGCGCACCGAGAATCTACACGCAATAAGCAACCATCAAAACAGGAGAACAACATGAAAATCGTCGTCATCGGCGGCAGCGGACTCATCGGAAAAAAGGTCGTAAAGAACCTTCGTCAGCAGGGCCACGAGGTGGTGGCGGCAGCACCATCATCGGGTGTCAACACCGTCACTGGCGAGGGACTGGCTAAGGCGCTGGCCGGCGCTCCGGTGGTCGTGGATGTCGCGAATGCACCCTCTTGGGAGGACAAGGCAGTCCTGGCGTTTTTCGAAACGTCGGGGCGAAACCTTCTGGCTGCGGAAGCCGCTGCGGGCGTCGGCCATCATGTGGCGTTGTCGGTCGTCGGCACCGACCGCCTGCTCGCGAGCGGTTACTTCCGCGCGAAGATGGCTCAAGAAAATCTGATCAAGGCTTCTCCGATTCCTTACACGATCGTCCGCGCCACGCAATTCTTCGAGTTCGTGGGCGGCATCGCCCAAGCGGCGACTGAAGGGCAGACGGTTCGGCTGCCACCGGTTCTGATGCAGCCCATTGTGTCGGATGATGTTGCCGCAGTCGTGGCCGAAGCGGCCCTCGCGGAGCCATTGAACGGCACGGTCGAATTGGCCGGTCCCGAACCCGTCCGTCAAGACGAACTCGTGCGGCAGTTCCTGAACGCAACCGGGGACGCACGGACGGTAATCACCGATCCCAAGGCGCTCTATTTCGGCATAGCAGTGAACGACCAAAGCCTAATGCCCGGCGATCACCCGCGACTGGGTCCGACGCGTTTCGCGGACTGGCTCAGCCGCAACGCCTAACCATGCCATGCAGCCGACCGCGCATAGCGCCGCTTTCATGCGCGAGACTTGGCCATAATCATGTTGTTTGCGCGGCGGCTGATGGCGAGCGTTAGGGGCTGGAGAATTGGATGACAACTCTACAAATGCTCCTGCTGATTGGCCTGTATGCGGTTGCACTGGTCGTCGTCATCTACTTCACTCGCGCGACTGCGCGGCGTGTCACGGGGGCATTGGTCGGTGGAGCGGCGGCAGCATTGCTGGCGCTTGGCTCAATCACACTGTGCGAAACCCTCGGCTGGTGGCAGATACCTTTTGCCTCAACGCCGTATTTCGCCTTCATCTTCTACGTCGGAGTGGCTATTACGTGTTCGCCCATCTACCTCGTCACTTGGCGGGTGGCCCGCCGGTTCGGGTGGCGCGGGCTGGCCGTGTTCGTTGCGATTGTCGCGGTCGTGGGCCCACCGCGGGATTATTTGTACGCCGCGACGTTCCCGAAGTGGATGGTCTTCAGTCCGGGTGTGGCACCTATCCTCGCAGACTCGGCGACCTACATTGGCATCGTGGTCGTGGGGCACGTAGTAATGAGGCTAGTGGCTGGCCCTGCGCGAGAGGATCGATTGGCTAGAGGAGCCGCCTAACAACTCATTCAGCCGGAGCGGAATCAGCTTGCATGTCATCCGCGAGACTTGGATGCTTGATACAATCTTTCCCGCCCGGTTAATTCGCGCGTTCGGCGGCTCATGTAACTCAATGCTAGATTCAATCCATAGAACCGAGCTTGCGAATACTGCCGTTAAGCTATGGCATGGTGTCACAGGCTCGCTCCAGCGTATCGGCGACTCTGCCAATCATGTTTACAGCTTTATTGAATCCGGTGAAACACGCTATCTTCGGCTCATCTCAAGTTACGATAGGACAAAGCAGCAAGTTGAAGCGGAACTGGATTTTATCGCCTATCTAAATCGGGGCGGCGTCAGCGCCATGCTTCCACTTTCTTCTGCTACGGGGCGACTGATTGAAGAGTTACCACTTGCTAATGGTCTTCTGTTTGCTTGCGTCTTTGAGGCAGCGAAAGGTGAACGGTTTAGCTATGATCCTGCCACATCTAACAAGGAACATTTTAGACTTCGTGGCAGGACACTTGGACAGCTTCACGCCCTCTCAAAAGGCTATGCTCCTTCCGGCAGCTTTCGCAGATTCGCTTGGGATGAGGACAAGCTATTGCTTGATATAAACGGCTTTTTGCCTAAGTCCGAGAAAATTGTTCGGCGAGAATATGATGTGCTGAAGGAGCGATTGAAAGACTATCCGAAATCGAGCCAAATGTATGGTTTGATCCACGGCGATTTTGGAGAAACAAATTACCGATACCAAGACGCTCAGTTAAATATCTTCGACTTTGATGATTGTTGTTATCACTGGTTCGCCTATGATCTTGCCATTACGATCTACCCACACGGATGGAGGCGGGAAGGCTTGCAGCTCTTGGATTGGCTGCTTGAGGGCTATTCCGAAAATATGCAGTTGGACGTGAAGCTTGCGGACATTACGATGTTTTGCCAATGGCGGCTGCTTTATATGTTTCTCGTTTACGCTCGAAAGTGGGGCTTTGAGAACTTGTCGGAGCAGCAAGCAGAATGGTTTGCACGGAAACGAGAAAACATCGCTCGCGGTTATGAATGGTCTGCGTAATCAATCTGTGCGCGCTTCGGGATAGCCGCCGCCGAACAAGTCATTCGAGCGGACTGTCCGATAGAGAGCCTGTCATCATGATCTCTTCGGCTCATGTTGAATGCCATGCGCGGGCAGCCGCTCAATTCGGGCGTTAGACAACAGCTACCAATATGAACGGATTAGACCAAAAATCTGAATGGGCTAGTGGGGACGCCTATGAACCTTATGTGGGTTGCTGGAGCCGACTAGTTGCGCGCGAGTTTTTGTCTTGGCTTAAAGCTCCGAAAAATATGCGTTGGCTTGACGTTGGCTGTGGCACAGGCGCGCTTAGCCAGACGATTCTCGATGGCGCCGCGCCCTCACTTGTTCAGGGTGTTGACCCGTCAGAAGATTATGTCAATTATGCGAGCAAGCATATAACCGATGCTCGTGCTCGGTTCGATGTCGGTGACGCAAGATCACTATCATACCAGACGGCATCCTTCGATGTAGTTGTTTCGGGATTAGCCCTCAACTTTGTGCCTGAACCGGCGGTAGCGGTGTCCGAGATGGCGCGTGTGGCGCGGGTCGGAAGTACGGTCGCTCTTTATGTCTGGGATTATGCGGGCGAGATGCAACTGATGCGCCATTTCTGGGAGGCGGCAGCGACCCTTGACCCGGCGGCAAAAGAGTTGGACGAGGGCAAACGTTTTCCTATCTGTAACCGGATGTCGCTGCTGCGACTCTTCCGAGATGCCGGATTGAGACAAACGGAAGCGCGAGCCGTTGACGTGCCGACAGTCTTTCGCAGCTTCGACGATTACTGGTCTCCATTTCTCGGCGGGCAAGGTCCCGCGCCAAGTTATGCGATGTCGTTGAGTGAAGATCATAGAATAGAGTTGCGTGAGTTGATTCGCTCACGCCTCCCGATCAAAAGTGATGGCGGGATTGATCTAATTGCTCGTGCTTGGGCCGTGCGCGGTGAGCGATAAAATGTGGCTTGTCTTCCCGCCCCGCTGTTGCCTAACAAGTCATTCGAGCAGACTGCCCGCCAGCTTGCCTCTCATCAATGTCGCGTGGTTTCTTTGAGACGGCTCTTAGCGGGCGGGCAGCCGCTCAATTCCAGCGTTGGGCTGCTCACAGTTTGCTGGAAAATAGGTTTTGTAGGTGTCACAGTTAAGCACAAAGAAAAGAGTGGTTTTTACCACCTGGGGATCGTTTGGCGACCTTCATCCATATATGGCACTTGCGCTTGAGTTGCAGGAGCGCGGTTACATTTCGGTAATTGCAACATCGCCGCTTTACCGCCAGAAAGTTGAAGCGGCGGGAATCTCTTTTCATCCAGTGCGCCCTGATCTTCCGCCGCCTGACGCTGAAACATCCGCTGAAATCATTCGTCGTGTGTCGAATGCTCGTTGGGGTCCAAGTTACCTTTTTCGAGAACTGCTCGTTCCGCACCTGCGCGAAACCTATGCCGAGACACTTGCTGCTGTGACGGCAGACGGCGGAGCCGATTTGCTTGTGTCGCATCAAGTTCCGTTAACAGCACCGCTCGTTGCAGAGAAAACGGGCGTCAAATGGATTTCATCGGTGCTTTTCCCGATTGCCTTTGCTTCCGCCTATGATCCCCCAACTCCGCCGCAGTTGCCCGCACTTCGGATACTCGCCGCAACTCATCCATTTGTCGCGCGAACGTTCTTCGGTTTAGGCAAGTGGACTACAAAATCATGGGTTGAGCCGATTCAACAATTGCGTCAAGAACTAGGCTTGCCGCGCAGCCAAAACCCGATCTTTGAAGGGCAACATTCGCCTACGCTTGTGCTCGCGTTGTTCTCGAAACTGCTTGCCCAAATTCAGCCCGACTTTCCGGCAAACACAATTATTACAGGCTTCCCCTTTTATGATCGCAAAGATAGTCAGCCGACTTCGCCTGAACTGTTGCGCTTTCTGGATGAAGGCGAGCCGCCGGTTTTGTTCACGCTCGGTTCATCGCTGGTGTGGATTGCTAAGGATTTTTACCGCGTCAGTATTGAAGCCGTTCAAAAACTTGGAAGGCGGGCATTGCTGCTTATCGGCGACAAGCGGAATCTACCACAAACAAAATTACCTGATGGTATTGCCGCGTTTGATTATGTGCCACATAGTTTAGTAATGCCCCGCGCGGGCGTTGTCGTTCATCAGGGCGGCATTGGCACGACCGGACAAGCATTAAGAGCAGGTCAACCGATGCTTATTGTTCCGTTTGGACAAGACCAGCCAGACAATGCGCGTCGGTGCGTGCGACTTGGGGTCGGGCACACGCTCTCACCCGCTCGCTTTACGGTCCCTCGTGTTGTCAGTGAACTATCAGAGTTGCTTGATAATCCTACTTATCGAGAACAAGCGGCAAAGGTTGGGCGACGCGTGAGAGAGGAGAATGGTACGAAAACAGCGTGTGATGCGATTGAACAAGTGCTACATCGGTAGGGGGCTTGTTTCTTTTTACACGCAGCCCAACAATTCATTCGACCGGAGCGCGAATAGCGTCGCTCTCATGCGCGAGACTTGCCTCTATCGGCGGCTCGCCGCGCCCGGTTAATTTGAGCGTTGGGCGGCTTTACCTTTGAGTAAGCCGATGAACTTTGCAGATGACACTTACATCGTTTTGGATATGCAATCCCGTTGCCGAACAAGCCAATTACGCTGGAGGTGCTTACCTTTTACGCGATCAATGAAGCGGGTTGTCATTTATTGCATCGAACGAAGCTAAATGGTAAGTAGCATCTGGAAGTTAATGGGCGGGTTAACAACGCCTTGCACCTGACCGCCCGCAACGTGCCGCTCATCAAGCTTGCGCGGCGCAGCGTAGGTTGTCGCTATCGTCGGGCGACAGGTGAAGGCTGGCAGACGTGTGTACAAATACAGATTAGTTCATCCGTTGCCGGCAGTTGCGTGGGCGCGGGCTTCGAGTTCTTCGATCAGTTCGACGAGTAAGGGGCGCACAAGCTCCGGCTCGATGTAGCCTTTGCCGAGCAGACGTGTGATGCGGCGCTCGCGCGGCGTGCCGTCAACCTCTTTCAATAGCGCGCGGCAAAAGGCGATGACCACGTCGGACGCGAACTGCCGGCCTGTGTTGCTGCGCAAGTCTTCAATCACATCGGGAAATTCTTTGCGCCGCCGGTAGGTGCGATCCGTCGTCATCGCGTCGAACGAATCGGCGAGCGCGACGACCTTCGCGGCGGGCGGTATCTCGTCGCCCATCAAACCTTCAGGATAACCGCGCCCGTCAATCCGCTCGTGATGATATTTGGCCATCAGCGGGATGTCCGCATCCGGGTGGCGGATGGGCGCGAGGATTTCGTAGCCGGCTGCGGGGTGGCGGTTGAGTTCCGACGACTGCTTGGCGTCAATGCGATAGGGCGCGTTGATGATGTCGCGCTCGACGACGAGTTTGCCAACGTCATGCAGATAACCGCCGACCGCGACGCCCTCGATCTGTTCCTCGCTCCAACCCAACTCGCGCGCGATGATCTCTGCGTACTTGCCGACGCGCTCCGAGTGGCCTTGCGTGTACTTGTCTTTGCAGTCAATCGCGGCGGCAAAGGCGCGCACGGTGTCGCGGTAGATGCCGCGCAAGTTGTTGTAGAGTTGCCGGTTCTCGTCCGCGCGGCGTTCGACTTCGCGCAGCAGCCGATGATTGTGTATGCCGACGCCGATGTGGTGCGCCATTGTGCGAATCACATCGCGGTCTTCCGCCGTGAATGCTTCATCGGTCGCCTTGCCGCCGAGCGCGATCAAGCCGACCAGTTCGCCATGCACGACGAGCGGCGCGACGAGACTGACACGAAGACTAACGAGCGTCGCGGTCAATTCCGTGCCGAGTTGTTGGGGCAAAGCGGGGCGCGTCTGCGTTTCGCTTAGATTAAGCAGGCCGCTACCGACGCAGAGCAGTTCGGCGCGACCAGCGTCGAACGTCGCCATGTTGGGCGCGTCGTCGCCCATGCCCCAAGCCGCGACGAAACGAAGCAGCGCCGGTTCTCGTTCATACTCCGCGACCAAGCCGCGCCGCAGTCCGAGCGCGCCAAGGACGACGTGCAAGGTCGAGCGCACCATCTCTTCAAAGTCGCGGCTCTCGGCGATCTCTGCGCCCAGATCGGCCAAGGCAGAGAAAGCATGAATCAATTTGTCGGTCTGCTCCGCCATCTTCGCCCCTCAATGATTCGCTGCGCCTGCATCGGTGAATTCTGAAAGTAGTTTGAGTGCCGTCTGCTTGTCGGGGGCCAGCGTGACGTGGCGCGTCAGGCCGAGCAGTTGAAAGAGTTGCGCGGCTTGGCCGCTTGCGCCCGCGAAGACGAGCCGCGCGCTTGTGCGCTCAGCCGCGTCAATCACGCCCAACAGGATCGAGACGCCGATGCTGTTGACCATGCTCGTCTCATTGAAATCAACGACGAGCGCGCGACAACCTTCGCGCAGCCGCTCGCGGCACACGCGCTCGATGCGCTCGCCGCTCAACTTATTGAGATAGTCGCCGGCATAGACGACCGCGACGTCCCCCGTGCGTTCCGAACGCACAGGCGAGCCGGCGGGGGCTTCTCCCATTTTGTGCAACCCTTCTAGCGACGCAGATACTTCGTCATTCGCAGGCGCGTGCCATCGTCCACACGTTCAAACTCGACTTCGTCCATCAAATCGCGAATCAGTTTGAGACCCCAGCCGCGGCGGCCGTTCGTTTCGTCGCCGGTCGGGGCGGCGTTCGCAGACGCGGGCAGCAGCACACCCCTGCTCGATACAGTGATGATTAATTTATCACTTTCAAGCCGGTAGCGTTGATAAATTTTTCGTTCCGGGCTGAGGCTGTACTCGGCCGCATTGATGCAAGCCTCGACCACAGCCGTCTTGATCTGATTGATCGCTTCGGGTTGAAACTCAAGCCGCCGCGCGATCTGCTCAGCCGTGTGCGCCGCGATCAACTCCGCATCGCCGCCCATCGGAATGACCATCTCAAATTCGTCGGGCGCTGCCGCTTTCTGTTCTTCAACCTGTTCGGGACTGAGTCGCGCCGTCAACAACTCAAGCTGCTGGCGCGTCGAACTGAAGACCTCGCGCTCGTTCATCAACTCCGACGCTTCGGCCGAGAATCCTTCGCTCGCCACCAGCAACAGGCGCACGCGCTTGAAGTGACAGGAGTGCGCAAGCTGCGCGAGCCGGTCGCACCAGACCTCTGTGATGGCGCGTCCAGCCTCGTGCTTCGCTTCGATCTCGGCGGCGAGCCAGACGATCTCGTTGGCGTCCGTGTAAGGCGTCGCGTCGAAGCCGTGCGCGACGGCGCAGCGTTCTTCGTCGCAGACTTGCAGGATCGGCGGATGGAACGATGCGGCCGAAGCGACATGGACGATCTGCGGCAGACGGATCAGATCGGTCTCGGCATCAAGCCCAAGCGCGATCTCTTCCGGGTCTGTGCCGCGATACATGCGCGCGAAGCGGTCTGCATGGAGCAGGCTCGCAGCCACGCGCTGATAGTTGAAGCGCGCGAGCAGATCGCGCAAGCCCAAAGCGGTTTCGCGCCGGTAATGACGCGCCATCGTCTGCGGCGCGCGTTTCAACGTTTCGACGAGCGTCTCGGCCACGACGAGCGCGCGCGGCTCGGCTGCAACTTGCAGCCGGTAACTCGCGCGCAAGTAGTCGCGCCAAACCGTGTCTGTGCTTAACTCAACGTAGGTTGCGTTGAAGCTCGCGAGTTCATGTCCATGCAAACCTGTAAGCAGGCGAAAGAGTTCATCCGGCTCAACGTCGAGCCGCTTGCGCCACGCCTCAGCCGGCGACTTGTTGTTGCCGCTCTGCGCCAACTCCTGCAACAGCCGGATTAATGCGCGGCGCTCGCTCAACTCCGGCGCGATCTCTTCGAGGATCGCGTTCAAGCGCCTGTGTATGCGCCCGCCGAAGAGTTCGTCAACGTAGAGCTGCTGGCAATCGAGAAAACTCGTTAGCGCGCTCGCCTCGCGCTGCGCCGCTTGCACGAAGAGCGAAAGATAGAATGGACTGGCGGCGAACTGCTGCACGATCAGATCGCGCGTCTCTTCGTTGACCACGACGTTGTGCGTGAACGCCAGCCGCTCGACGAGCGTGCGCGCCTCCGCATCGTTCAGATGCTCAACGTGCCACGTGTCGAAACTCTCGAAGCGGTGCGGCGACTGCCCGCCGTTCAATACGTCGAGCAGACGCCGCCGCAAACCAGCCAACACAAACGGTACTTCAGCGTGCGCCGCCGCATGCGCGATCTCCGCACCCAACTCAGCCTCGCCGCGCAGGTGCTCGACCTGTTGCACGTCATCGAAAAGCAAGACCGTGCGGGCACCGCGCGCCGCCGCCGCATGCGGCGCGCTCAGACAGAGACGCACCAGTGCGCGCTCGTCCTGCCCGTCGCGCGTGCGCTCGAAGATTTCGATCAGCCGCTCGATCCATTCGTAATCCTGCGGCGCGGCCAGATCGATCAGATCGCGCAAAGGCGGCGGCGCATGCACGAGCGCCGGATCGTCGCGGCGATGCGCGACGAGTTGCGTCAAGAATGTGTGCAGGAAACGACGCACGGCCGTGGCCGTCGTCTGATCTTGCCGCGACCAAGCGAAATAGATCGGGGTTGCGCCGCCGCGTTGTCGAAACAGCCGGTCATAAGCTTGGCGCAGCAGTTCCGACACGCCAGCGGCCG
The DNA here is from genome assembly GCA_003223935.1 of Acidobacteriota bacterium. Taxonomy (GTDB): domain Bacteria; phylum Acidobacteriota; class Blastocatellia; order Pyrinomonadales; family Pyrinomonadaceae; genus QHXQ01. The sequence continues at coordinate 40,588 of QHXQ01000044.1, forward strand.
GCGCAGCCAGCATGATCAAGCCGCGCGTCTCATGCGCGGGCAGCGCCAGATCGGTCAACGCGCGCAGATCGTCGCTGCGGCCGACGAAGTTTTCGGGCGTGAGTCGCCCCAAGATTCGCCGAAAGCCGCTACCGGGCTGCGTTGCGTCTGTGGCCATCATGCGTCGGGGTGTTGCTCTGCGCTCGTAGGCTGGGCGTTAGCTTCGACTCGATTCTTGCCATGACTCTTGGCGACGTAGAGCGCGTGGTCGGCGGCGGCGATGATCTGCGCTGGCGTGTCGAGTTTCGGCGCGAACGAAGAGATGCCGATGCTGATCGTGACTGCGCCGAGCGGTTGCGACTTGCCGTGCGGGTACTGCGTGCGTTCGACGCGCCGGCGGATGCGTTCAGCGATCACGTGCGCTTCGGAGATGCTCGTCTGCGGCAACAAGACGCTGAACTCTTCGCCGCCATAGCGCGCCGCGACATCGGCCGAGCGCAAAGCGGACTTCAAGCATTGCGCCGTCATCTCCAAAGCCAGATCGCCTGCGGGATGGCCGTGCCGGTCGTTGTAGTCTTTGAAGTTGTCTATGTCGATCATCAAAAAGCTCATTGCAAAGCGATGCCGCTTTGAACGCTCCAACTCTTCGCTCAGACGCTCTTCCAAGTAGCGACGATTGACTAACCCTGTCAGCGCATCCGTGATCGAGAGCAACTGAAACTGCGTCGCCTTCTGATGCCACTCGGCGCGGTCGAGCGCGAGCGCCATCTGCGGCACGAGTAGATCGAGCAGGCTCAGATCAAGTTCGTCGTAGATGCCGTCGCCCGTCTTGTCAGTCATGTTGAGCACGCCGACTTTGCGCCCGCCGAGTTGGATCGGATAACAGATGAACGAGTTCGACTTGTACTTGCGCTCGGCCGGCGCGGGATGATGCCCGGTCGTCGTCAGATCGCGCACGACGAGCGGCCGGCCTTCGCGCCAGACCGTGCCCGCCACGCTCTCCGTCAGATGCACGCGCGCCTCTTGCGCAAACTGCGCGCGCGGGCCGACCGCAGCTTTCACTTGCAACTCGTTCGCCGTCTCATCGAACAACATCAGCGAACCGCGCTCTGAGTGCAGCAACTCGACACAGTGGCGCAGGATCGTTTGATAAGGATCGCCCGGCTCGGCCTTGCTGATCTGTTCGATGAACGCTTGCAGGTGATAAGCCGCGCGCATGCGTTGTTCCAACTCTTCGCGCAGGCGCAAGACTTCGAGCGGCATCGCAATTTTGCGACAGAACCCCGCGACGGCCGCGCGCTTGTCCGCTGCAAGCGGCACATCGCCGATGAGCACCGCCGCCTTCACTTCGTCGTTCACCACGAGCGGGAACAACTCGACCTGTGCGCCGCCAATGACCAGCACTTGCCCGGCAAGCAGGCTGCTCAACTGCTCGCCGCCTGTTTGCTTCTGTGCTTTGCCGGCCGCTTGATTCAGATCAAGATTGAGCGCGCCGGGGCGGAACTTGCCCGTCACATGCAAGGTCGTGAACCCGTGCTCGGTGCGCAGCAGCAGGGCCACGGATTTGAGTTGTTGTGAATCGCAGAGCGCACGCACGGCCATGTGCGCGGCGTCTCTAAGCTTCGCCTGCGGCGGAAAGAGCGTGGCGGCGGCGCGTTCAGCCGTGCCATTTGTCGCATCATCGTCGGGCAGGAGATCGAATTGCTCCGTCTCGGTCTGCGTCGCACTCTGCGCTCTACTCTCGGCCGCTAACGACGACACGCGCGCAGCGAGGTCGTCCAGATCGGTGCGGGCGGCAAGAATGATATTGTGAAAGACTTCGGGCGCATTGAGCAGGCGCAAATCGCCGACGCGAAAACGGTCGAGCAGTGCGCGATAATCTGCGGCTGCGAGAAACGCACGGCCGCCGATAACCGCGAGCGGCTGACCAGTGCCGAGATCAACCGGCATCGTAAAGCAGTGCAAACCCGCATGGCAGCGATAATGTGTGACCGTGCCGGCCGTCTGCGCGCGTTTGAAGGCTTCGCCGCAGTATGGGTCGCAGAGGTGCGCGTGCGTAGGCGACGATTGAAAGGTCTGGCAGATCGAGTTGTCGTTGACAACCGTGAGTTGTGGCGGCTGATGGCCGGCTACCAGCAAGACGGAGAGACTTGTGCGCGCCGCGAGTTGTGGCTGCGCCGCCGTCCAAGCGGGCGGCGCAGCCAACTCTTCCGGCTGCGAGCGGGCGCGCTCTGCGGCTGTAGTCTTCTCCATTCGGCGTTTCGATCCGTTGGTCAAAACTTTGATGCGGGTTCGAGGTTAAAGTCCGCAGAACGCAGACTGAAGCAGCGCAAGTTTTGGGGGCTGCATTTGACACGCCGGGTGGGGCCAACGGGGCCACCGCCCTACCCGCAGTATAAGTGTCCTGAAAAAAAGAGACAAGCTATTTCCACGACAGGCGCAAAAGCTTTGCCGTAGAAAAGCTTAGCGGCCGGCGAGGGCGCGCTCTTGTATGTATTCGGCGCGTTACCTTCTTAAACGCTCAATCGGCTCTATTTTTCACTGCGGGTTGACACGTTTTTATTGGGCGAGACGGCGGCCTGTCTGTCTTAACCCCGGCGCATCGCCCGGCGCGACCTGCTCAATGTGCGGCTCTTCGGGACTAATGCGTATGCACGCGGCGAAATGGTTCGGCTTGATCTCCGCGAGCGGCGGCACGACCTCTTTGCACTGCTCAATCGCAAACGGACAGCGGGTGTGAAAACGACAACCGCGCGGCGGATTGATCGGCGATGGCACATCGCCTTCGAGCACGACGCGGCGGCGCGTCGCTTCGATCTTCGGATCGGGCACGGGCACGGCCGAGATGAGCGCCTTCGTGTAAGGCATCAAAGGTTCATCGTAGATCGTCCGCGCGTCTGCGAGTTCGACGACCTTGCCCAAGTACATCACGGCGACGCGATCAGAGACGTGGCGGATGGCGCGCAGATCGTGTGAGATAAAGAGGTAGGTCAAGCCCCGTTCACGCTGCAACTGCTCCAACAGGTTCATGATCTGCGCTTGGATGGACACGTCGAGCGCCGAGATCGGCTCGTCCGCGACGATGAAATCTGGATTGACCGCAAGCGCGCGCGCGATCCCGATGCGCTGGCGTTGCCCGCCGGAGAACTCGTGCGGGTAGCGTTTGATGAAGCGCGGACTGAGGCCCACCGTCGTCATCAACTCGCGCACGCGCGCATCGCGTTCGGCACGCGAGCCGACGAGCTTAAACGTCTCCAAAGGCTCGCCGATGATCTGCCCGACCGTCATGCGCGGATTCAGGGAAGCGTAAGGGTCTTGAAAGATCATCTGCAAGTGGCGGCGCGCACCGCGCAATTCGCGCTGCGTGAGGTGCGCCAGATCGCGCCCGCGAAAGATCACTTGCCCGCCCGTCGGTTCGGTCAGACGTAGGAGCGCACGCCCTAGCGTTGACTTGCCGCAACCTGATTCACCAACAAGCCCCAGCGTCTCGCCCGGCATGATGTCGAGCGTCACGCCGTCAACCGCTTTGACCACCCGCTTCGCCGTCTGTCCGCCAAAAAGTTTGTCGAACGCGCCACCGCCGCCGAGATCAAAATAGACGCGCAAGTCACGGATACTGACTAGCGGGCCGTCCACGTCCGCACGCGCCAGAGCCGGCGGCATCTGTCCGCTTTGTACATTGGTGAATGATTGCGTGCTCATGCGTTCTTTGTCCTCGTCTGTCCATTCGTAGCTTGATGATCGATCGGCTCGACCGTTTCGCTCACTTCATTCTGCGCCGCGTCGCGTTCTCGGCACGACTGCGCGTAAACCTCTTCGGCGAAGTGGCAGAGCGAAAAATGTTCGCGTGCCAACTGCACGAAGGGCGGATATTCGCGCGTGCAAATCTCTTCGGCGCGTTCGCAGCGCGGCGCGAAGGGGCAGCCCGCAGGCAGGTGCGCCACGTCGGGCGGCAGACCCGGAATCTGGTAGAGCGGCGTGCCCGCCTCATGCGCTGGATCAGGCACGGAGCGCAAGAGTCCCTTCGTGTATGGATTGCCGGGACAATCGAACAACTCGTGCGTCGGCGCTTGCTCGAAGACCTTGCCCGCGTACATGACGATGATGTGATCGGTCATGCCAGCCACGACGCCCAGATCGTGCGTGATCAAAATGACGCTCGCGCCCGTCTGCTCTTTCAAACGTTTAATCAACTCAAGAATCTGCGCTTGGATCGTCACGTCGAGCGCGGTCGTCGGCTCGTCTGCGATCAGCAGTTCCGGTTGACATGAGAGCGCCATTGCGATCATCACGCGCTGGCGCATGCCGCCGGAGAATTCGTGTGGGTAGCTGTCAACGCGCGTGCGTGCGTCGGGGATGCCGACGAGTTCGAGCATGTGTATGGCGTGTTCGTATGCCTGCGATTTCGTGTGGCCGAGATGTAGCTGCGTGATCTCCATCAACTGTTTCGAGATGCGCATGAACGGATTGAGCGAAGTCATCGGGTCTTGAAAGATCATGCTGATGCGCTTGCCGCGAATCTTGCGCACGTCGTCGTCCGCGAGCGCCATGATGTCTTGGCCGTGAAAGAGCACTTCGCCCGACACGATCCGGCCGGGCGGGCGCGGGACGAGACGTATGATCGAAAGGTTCGTCACAGACTTCCCCGACCCGGACTCGCCGACGATCCCTAGCGTTTCACCTTTTTGCAGATCGAAACTGATGCCGTCCACAGCCTTGACCGTACCGTCTTCGGTCTCGAAGTAGGTGCGCAGGTCTTTGACGGAGAGTAATGTGTGGCCGTTACTGCTCATCGTTTACACCTTTCGCATCTGCGGATCGAGCGCATCGCGCAACCCATCGCCGAGGAAGTTTAATGAAAACAGCGTGAGCGCCATCGTCACGCCGGGAAAGATCAGTTGCCAAGGGAAGATGGCGATGTTCTGTATGCCGTCGGCCGCAAGACTGCCCCACGAAGCGAGCGGCGCTTGCACGCCGAGACCGAGGAACGAGAGAAACGCTTCCTGCAACATCACCGAAGGGATCGTCAAAGTCGCATAGACGATCACCGGCCCCAAAGTGTTCGGCACGAGATGACGGAAGATGATGCGCGAAGTCGAGACGCCGGTCGCACGCGCCGCCAGCACGAACTCTTGATTCTTGAGCGACATCACTTGCCCGCGCACGATGCGCGCCATCGTCAACCATGAAACCGCGCCGAGCGCGATAAAGAGTAGCACCAGTTGACCGAGCGGCGAGCGTCCGCCGAACATCGCGAGCAGCACGATGATGATCATCATGTATGGCAGCGAGTAGAGTACGTCAACTATGCGCATCATTAGGTTGTCGGCGCGCCCGCCGAGATAGCCGGAGGTTGCGCCATAGGAGATGCCGATCAGGAGCGACACGAAGGTCGAGATGATGCCGACCATGAGCGAGATGCGCCCGCCGATGAGCACGCGCGCGAGTATGTCGCGTCCGGCGTTGTCCGTGCCCATCGGATGCGTCCACGAAAACGAGCCATCAGGCGCAATGAACGGCGCAAAGGATTTGACGAGCTTCGAGTCCTTCGGGATGAAGTCGTAGGAGTACCCGGTCGTGTGGCTGATGACGTACGGCCCCGCAAGCGATGCGACGAGGATCAAGCAGACGACGATGAGGCCAAAGACCGCGAGCCGGTTTTTCAATAGCCGCCGCCATGCGTCGCGCCAGAGCGACGTACCCTTGAGCGTCGTCTGATGCAATTCAGCCGAGCGCACGTCCGCTTCGCCGATGGCAAACTCCGGCGCGGTATGGATGATGTCGCCCGTGCGCGTGCGGACAGGCGGCGTGGGCGTTGTGCCGAGCGGCGTCAGTGCCGGCTCTTCGCTCTCAGGCGGCAATGTGCGTCTGTTCCTCATAGCTCAGTACCGTATGCGCGGGTCAATATAGGCATAGGCAATATCAACCAGCAGATTGAACAGCAGAATCACAATCGAAGTGAACGCAACGATGCCGATGATCAGAGGCTCGTCGCGATTCAGGTTCGCGTTGATGAAATAGTTCCCTAGCCCCGGCAGCGCGAAGATGCGCTCGACGACGACCGTGCCCGTCACGAGCAGAGCGAGCGCCGGCCCCGTAAACGAAACCACCGGGAGCAGGCCGCCGCGCAGAGCGTGGCGCAGGATCACATCGAGTTCTTTAAGACCTTTGGCGCGCGCGGTACGAATGTAATCCGAGCGCAAAACTTCAAGCATGCCGGAGCGCGTCAGCCGCGCGATGTAAGCCATATAGATGGCCGATAGCGTCAATACTGGCAAGAGCAGATTCCAACTTGGGAAACCGTTCCAGCGCGCAGGCGGCAACCAGTAGAGTGTGAGCGAAAAGATGAGCACTAAGAGTGGCCCGAGCACAAAACTGGGCAGAGAGATGCCGAGCATCGCCAGCGCCATCGAGGCGTAGTCAATTTTTGAGTTCTGTTTCAGTGCCGCCAGCACGCCAGCGATCAGACCAACCGTGAGCGCCAGCAGATATGCGAGCAAGCCCAAGATCGCCGAGACGGGCACTGTGCGCACAAGGATCGAGTTGACGGATTGACCTTCGTATTTCAACGACGTGCCGAAGTCCAACTGCACGACGTTGCGCATCAAGCGGTAATACTGCACATACCAAGGCTGATTCAGTCCGTACTTTTCGCGCAAGTTTTTCTCGACGGCCGGCGGCAACTTCTTCTCGCCCGAATAGAAGTTGCCCGGCGCAAGCCGGATCAAGCCCCACGTCAGCGTGACCACGATCAATACCATCGGGATGGTCACGAGAATTCGGCGCATGATGAAACGCAGCATCTCAACACCTCAAAAGAAGTGCTGAGTGATGAGTTAGAGACAGATTGCTTTTACTCATCACTCAGCACTCATCACTCAGCACTCATGTCCGGCACTCCGTAGTCCCATTTTGCCGGGTCGCGTTCGATATAGACGAACTTCCAAGCGTGTAGCGTCTGCGGGTTCGGATACATGCCCTTCACGTAGGGCTTCTTCATCAAGTTGGTCGCGTTCGTCAACAACGGGATGACCGGTTGTGCGTCGAGCATGTATGACTCGGCTTGCGCAAGCAGCGCGTAACGCTTCTGCGGGTCAAGTTGGTGGTTCGCGTCGTCAAGCATCTTGACGTATTTCGGGTCCCACCAACCCGTGCCGTTGTCGCCCTTCGGCGTGTAGAAGAGCGCGAGGAACGTGAACGGATCGGCGTAATCGCCGATCCAGCCGGCGCGCGAGAAGCCTTTGTATTCGAGCCGCGAGCGCGTATCTAAAAACGTCTTCCACTCGATAGCCTTCAAGGGCACGGTCAGTTTCAAATTCTGTTTCCACTGCGCCTGCACAAACTCCGCGACGGCGCGATTCGATTCCGATGGGTTATAGCTTAGCTCGACTTGATTGATGGGAAACTTCGTCGGATCGTAGTTGCCACTCGCATCACGATAACCGGCCTCGGCCAAAAGCTTGCGCGCCTTCGCCGGATCAAACCCGTCGCCCGGCACTTTCGCGTAACCGGGGAAGATGCCTTCAGGCATGAAGGCGTAGAGCGGCTTGGTTACTTTGCGAAAGTCGGAGAGCGCCTGCTTATCAATCGCCATGTTGAAGGCTTTGCGCACGCGCACGTCGTTCATCGGCGGCTTCGTGATGTTGATCTGATAATACTCTGTGGCCATCTCCGGCGCGTTCATGTAATCTTTGAGCGGCCTGATCCGGTCGAGCCACGCGGGCGGCACAGTGTGATTGTAGGTCGCATCAACCTCGCCCGCTTTATACATATTCATCATCGTGGTCGCTTCGTTCGTCGGATAGAAATAGATTTTATCGAGATTAACGTTACTCGCGTCCCAATACTGCGGATTACGACCGACGACGATCACGTTGTAAGGCTTCCATTGTTCGAGTTTGAATGCGCCGCTACAGATCATATTCTGCGGCTGCGTCCACGCGGCGCCGAAACGTTCGATGGCTTGGCGCGGCACGGGGCGAAACAGTTGATGCGCGAGTAGGCCGACGAAGAACGGCGCGGGCTGTGCGAGCGAGATGCGGACCGTCTGCTCGTCCGGGGCCTCGACGCCGATGTCCTCCGCTTTGACGGGCACTAACTCCTTGCCCGCAAGCGCGGCTTTCAATTTCGGATTAGTGGCGGCCGCTTTCGCGCGCTCCGCTTCGTCGCCGGAGACGACGAGCCGATCAGGCTCATGCATGAAATGGTGAAACGGCGTATCGAGTTCAGTCGTCTCGCCCTTCGCTAGTTCGGGATGCTCGGCAAGCTGCTTCTGATCAACGGGCGCTGACGGACTCTGTGTTTCGGCGGCTTTAGTCTGCGCCTCCAGTTCGACATCGCGTGCAAGCACGAACGCACCGCTCTGCGGGTCGCGCACGAACATCGCGCCGCTGTTGTAGCCTTCGGCGTACTTGATGTAATAGGCGAGATAGGCGCTGCGCGAAGCGAGCGCGGGTGAAAGCGCGCGGCGGAAACTATAGACAAAATCCTGCGCGGTTAGCGGGTCGCCGTTTGACCAGTGAAGATTAGGGCGCAGGTGAAAAGTGAATTCGGTGTTGTCGTTATTAACTTCCCAATGCTCGGCCAGTTCGGGAATCGGCGCGTCGGTCTTTGGCCCATACTCGACCAGACCGGCGAAGATCGCCATGTAGATGCGCGCTTCCGGTTGCCCCGAACTGACCTGCGGATCGAGCGACTCCGGCTCGTCGCCCGAAATATAACGCAGGACATTCTCTGCGGGCGGCTTGACCAGCCCGAAGAATTGACTATCGTTCGCGCGCGTCGTGCAACTCGCGGCGACGAGCGCCAACGTTAACAAGACGCAAGCTATTTGCACCCAACGACTCGCATGCAAGTCCATCGTCAACACCTCACGAAGACATGCCTGTCAGATCAACGCACGCTCAAGTCAGCTCGTCTGTCGGCACGTACACAACTGTCCGACTCCGGCTCATACGCGCAAAGACCTACGACTCAAGGCTCGACGGATGGGGAGTACGCTGTCGCGTTTCCATTTGTTAGGGGATGTTTGAAATTAACATGCGGCAGCATCTACAAGCAAGGATGCGCGGGCGGCGTGAAAGGTGCGCCGAAACATTGCGCGGCGGTTTAATGATTCTGATTATCATTCGGTGAACGCCAATTTGTATCGAGTCGCACGCGCTGCAAGGATGGCGCGTCGAGTAGGTTCGCATCGAAGCCGCTGACGTAAGGCTTGACGAGCGCGTAAGACGAAGCGAAATAGACGGGCATCGCCGGGAGCGTTTGCAGCGCCTTGACCTCAGATAGAATCGGCTGGGCGCTCTTCTGCGCGGCGTCTCTATGCTCAATTGGCAACGCTTCGCCGGCCGCGCGCGCTGGCGGCACCACCGGCGTTGGTGTCATTGCGTTCACGCTAACAGTCTTCAACATTTCCGGTTTGGGCGACTCGAATATGGCCAGCATGTTGGTCTCTTCGTCTGTGGTCTGCATGACGAAACTGCGCCGTGCCACATCGTAATCGTTCGTCCGCAGCGTCTCTTCGTATTCATCCCAACTCTTCAAGACAATCTCGGTCTCGACGCCGAGATTGCTGCGCCACATCCCGGCGATTGCCTGCGCGACCGCGCGATGCTGCTCGTTGCGATTGACCAACAGACGTATGAGCGGGAAACCGACGCCGCCCGGAAAGCCCGCCTCAGCCAAAAGTTTCTGCGCACGCGCCACGTCGTAAACGATCTGCGCCTCGCCCGGCTCGCTCTGTTTATCTTCGCTTTGCGGTTCGACCATCTCAATGGTCGGCAAAAACTTGTCGGCCGGCTCGGTCACACCGTCCAAAGTGTCTGCGCTGAGACGTGTGCGATCAACTGCGAGCGTGAGCGCCTGCCGGACGCGCAGATCATCGAAGGGCGCATGCGCGGTGTTGAACTCATAGTAGGTCAATGCGCCGAAGGTGGCGCGGCGAAAATCTCTGTAGGGCGCGAGCAGTTTGACCGCGAGCGGCTCGATATTCGCGTTGGTCACAGCATCCACATCGCCTGCGCGATAAGCCGCGAGCGCCGCTTCCGTGTCCGGCACATTAACGAAGCGCACGCGTTCGAGTGCGACCACACCGGCGTTCCAATAATTCTGCGCTCGTTCGAGCACGACGTTGTCCGCGCTTAGTTTTGCCAGTTGAAACGCACCGTTCGATACAACCGGCTGCTTCAACTCTGCCGGCGCAGTCTGCGCGCGCGCGCCAGCCGACGCGCTCTCATTGCTCTGCTCCGTCTCATCACTCAACTGCACCGGCCGAAAGACCGGATGCGCGACGAGCGCAGGAAATTTCGCGTCGGGTCGTTGCAATTGGACGCGCAAGGTGTAGTCGTTCACGGCTTCGACGCCGAACGCTGATGCAAGCTCAGGCGGCGTGTTTGGATTGCGTTGTTTCGTTTCGGGCGACGGTTGATTTTGCGGCGCATTATTTGGCGTGATTATAGGTTGCTCTTTAGTTTCGTGCTGTTGCTGCCGCTCGGGCGTCGGCGTGGCAGTTGTGACGTTTGTCGTCGCGCGTTGCGGCGGTTCGTGCGTCGCGCCGACGATGTTCGCCAACAGATCTGCGTGCGGCGCGCGATCACCGAGCCGGAGTGTGCGTTGCCACGAGCGCAAGAAATCCTGCGCCTTGACGGGCGCGCCGTTTGACCAGCGCGCGTCGTGGCGCAGATAAAACGTCCACATGCGCTTATCCGCCGAAGACTCCCAGCGCGTGGCCACACCCGCGACGGGTTCGAGCGTCTGCGGATCGTAATCGGTCAGTCCTTCAAAGAGCGCGCGCACGGCGTCCGTGTCGGGCGGCGCGGCCGCGAGCGCCGGATCGAAAGTCTGCGGCAAGCCTCCATCGCTCCAGCGAAACTCCTGCTGGCGCGGCGCACGCACCTGTCCGTAATAAAGCTCGCCCTGTTCGCTCTCAAAACAACCGCCGACGAACAGCAAAGACACGACCAACACAACGGCCAACTTGGCGCGCCAATGGCTCAGCTTGAGTTTGCTCCTTCCGCGACTCATCAATCGTGCGACCTCTCTGTATCAGCCGCTAGCGAACGTAGCTGTTCGTAAACCGCTTCTGTTTGTTGGCGCGTGCGCTCGAATCCGTCTGAAGTATCGATCAAAAAATCCGCATAGCGCATCTTCTCGGTTTGCGCCATCTGTGCGGCGATGCGCTGCTCGGCGGCGGCGCGCGTGATCCGCTCGCGCTGCATCAGCCGCTCAAGCTGCACACGGGGCCGGCAATGCACGACGATCAGTTTATCGAAGCGACGATAACCGCCCGACTCGATCATCAACGCCGCATCAATCACCGCGACGCCGCGCAGGTCTTCGGCCGCGCGCGCGCTTAACCACTCGTCCTGCGCCGCCATGATCAAAGGATGCAGCAGCGCGTTCAGACGCTGCCGCGCTCGTTCATCTGCAAAGACAATCGCGCCGAGCTTCGCGCGATCCAATGAACCGTCCGCGCGCAAGACTTCCGGGCCGAAAGTCTCGACGATCTTTTGCAAGCCCACAGTGCCGGGCGCGACCACCGCGCGCGCCGTGCTGTCTGCGTCGAGCACATGGCAGCCCAACTCCGCCAGCACCTGCGAGACGTAAGATTTGCCGACGGCGATTGAACCTGTGAGACCGACGCGCAGCATCTTGCTTATTCGCGGAGCAGCATGATCGTTAGAACGCACGCGCCGCCTGCTCACTCTGTGCGGCGCGCCTCGGCCGCAGTGAGCGTGTTGCGCATGAGCATCGCCACAGTCAGCGGGCCGACACCGCCCGGCACGGGCGTCAAACGCCCCGCCACCGCTTCGACCTCCGCCGGATGCACGTCGCCGCAAAGCGTGTAACCGCGCCGCCGGATCACTTCGATGCGCTCGTCTGCGCGTGCGCCGAACAACTCACGCGCCTGCGTCTCGTCAGTGATCTTGTTCATGCCGACGTCAATTACGGTCGCGCCGGGTTTGACGTGTGCGGCGCGGATGAGACCGGGCCGGCCGATGGCGGCGATGAGTATGTCGGCTTCGCGCGTGACGGCGGCAAGGTCGCGCGTACGTGAATGACAGATGGTAACGGTGGCGTCGGCGTTGACGAGCAGTTGCGCCATTGGCCGGCCGACGATCTGACTGCGGCCGACGATGCAAGCGCGCGCGCCCACGATCTCTATGCCTTCACGCACGAGCAGTTCGTAGATGCCTGCGGGCGTACAAGGGACGAAGGCTGGCCGACCCGACGCGAGCAGGCCTACGTTGAGCGGGTGGAAGCCGTCCACATCCTTGCGCGGCGCGACCGTTTCAAGCACGCGCCGTTCGTCAATCTGCGCGGGCAACGGCAGTTGCACGAGGATGCCATCAATCTCTGCGCGCGTGTTGAGGTCTGCGAGTAGCGCAAGCAGTTGCTCGGTCGTCGTATCGGCTGCGAGCGCGTGGTGTTCGGAGTGCAGTCCGAGTTGTTCGGAGGTGCGGACTTTGTTGCGCACATAGACGGCCGAGGCTGGATCGTCACCGACGCGCACGGCGGCCAGACCGGGGCGTCTGCCGCGCGCGCGCAACAAACGCGCGACACCTTCCGCTACTTCCCTCTTGATCTGTTCTGCGACGCGCGCGCCGTCGAGCATTACAGCGCGCCGCCCTTCGGTCGTCGTTGACATCATAAGCGTTTCAGAGTGTCAACGCATCGTAGCACAACTCAGACTGCGGCTGGAAAAATGGGCCCGAACGAGCGACAAGCCCGAGCGCGCGTGAATGTTATGCGCGCTCGGGCCTGTTACGCGGCCGTTAACCCTTTCAACTTTGCTCGCCGCCGGTCGAAGCTCAACGAAGCCCGATCCGCGTCAGCCTTCACACGCTACGCACTGATATGCGCGCCGACGTCATCACCCGTTGTTGCTCGCTCTATTCTTGCGTTCGCTCGACTCGCTCGCCGGTTCAAGGTTTAGTAGGCGGTAACAAGTGTCGAGCAGGTCTTTGATCCCGGCCGGCTTCTTCAGACACTCATCCGCGCCCGCAGCTAGAGCCTCATCGGCGCAGTCGCTGGCCGTAAACATAATGATGGGCATCGCCTGCCTCTGCGGCAGCGAACGGGCATGGCGGATGAGGTCAAGGCCGCTTGCGCCCGACAACTCGATGTCGAGGATGATCAGGTCGTAGTGCTCGTCGCCGCTAAGCTGTCGGAGCGCTTGATTGCCGTCGCGGCAGATGCGCACGTGCCAGCCCTCTAGCTCCAGCATTTGCTTGACGGTGAAGAGAACCAGATCATGATCCTCGACATATAGGATTGTGATCTGCTGCAAGACCCTTAACCTTTCTCGCGGAAGTGTGAGAGAGCTTCGCGTGTACCGGCAAATCTGGTGTAGATTCGCGCAGATCGCTTGGGTTTGATAGAGCAAGCGCCGTTCCTTAGCGCAGGCGCAGCTAAGTTAGGAAAGAAAAGACGCGATTAACAAAGACTTTTCGCGCGTTTTGCTTGATCACGGGCGGGCTAGCGGGCGGGCGTCGGGCAATAGCAGTGCAGATTATTTACCGGCTGCGCTACGGTTGCGCGGCGGCAAAAATTGACGGTGCATGGATTGTTAGGATTAGCAATATTCCTTGCGCCGTATAGCGAAGTAACAGCTACAGCGGCTTTGCCCACAAAGTCCTCGCATTCACCTACTTTGTGGTCAGTTGGCTACTTTATGGTCAACTTTGTGGTCAAGGTGGGTTGATAGATTTCAACGCATAGAGTCGGCTCAAGGCTTCGGGCCAACAAATAGATTTACAGTATTTTCAGGAACTTGGTCGGTTATTATCCCATGCGCCTCTAATTGCGCTGCCTTCAGTGCATTCTGTAAGAACACTGCATACGGAGGCGCGGTTTCACGGTCATGCACTAAGATACCTAGCCCTCTAGTAAATAGAGCAACGTGCTGGCCTGCGTGTTCAACGGGCCAGCCCGCTTCAGTTAGCACTTCAAGCAACTCGGCCGAAAAATCTATTGCCTCATTATCTCCGATAAAAGCGTATATTTTGACCTTGCCTTTTGGTATCTTTTTCAATAGCTCAAGTAGAGTTGCGCGCTGTTCTCCTGTTAAATGGCGGGGTTTAAGACGCTCTTGTAGTTCCAGCAAAGCCCGCTCTGCTTCTGCCCTTTTCCGCGCCTCTT
>QHXQ01000044.1:54717-84484 GCA_003223935.1 Acidobacteriota bacterium
CTATTGCGATCTGCTTGTCGGCCTCCGTTCTATCTTTTTTCGCTTGCTCTGCCTCTGCTGTTAGGCGCGCGATCTCTTCTTTAGATTGTGCTACGGCTTTATCAGCTTTCGCTGCGGTGGCTCTCGCCTCTGCTGCTTTTTCGTCTGCGTCCGCAATATGCACATCTTTATCTTTTAGATCAGTTGTTAGCTGTGCGTCTTTAGCGCGAATTAGTTCCTCATTGGCATGATTCAGTTGCTTTGCGTAGCCGGTCACGAACAACATGGAGACGAAATAGAACAACGACGAAACAGCAATTGCCATGATGAAAAAGTTAGACCACCAAGTTGCAGTGCTGAATGATTGTTGGAGTTGTTGAGCCGTCGCGGTGAGGGTATTTATGTCCATGCTATCTCCTTTCGAGCTAGTCGTCTTGTGCATCACAACGTTTAGCGCATTTGTGATTCTAGTTCTTATGGTTGTGCGGGTGCTTCTTGGCATTCGTCACCTCCGGCATCGGCATGTAGTTCGGCATAGGAAACTGTCGAGTGATTAGACTTCATTCTGTCCAGAACGTCGGCTCAATGCCGAGTTCGTAAATAGCAGATACCAACGTGACGATATTATGACACAGCACCTTACAAAGCACTTCGTTGATCTGCGCTGTCTCGATCTTGCTGCGGAGTCGTTCACCAAACTTGCGCTTGATAACCGAGAACGTCGTCTCAACGTTGCTCCGCTTATGATAGTGCGCCATGAAAGAATCTTGATTGAACATAAAGAAGTGATACATCTTCTTCCACACGTCCGGCGCTTTCGGGGCATCGGGTTGCGCGTTCGCTTTGAACGGAATGTAAGGCGTCCCGCCTTTCAACAAGACGAGTTTCAAGTTGCCCGTCGAAGAGTACGCTTTGTCACCGGACACCTGCTCAAGCGTGAAGTTCTCCGCCGTCGCGCTGACGAGCGGCGCAAAGAACGGGCTGTCGTTAGCGTGCGCGTCCGTCACTTCCACGGCCGTCACGATGTTCGTCTTAACGCCCGTGCAGATGTGAACCTTAACCCAATCTTTGCGGCTGACTTCGTTCGGTTGCTTGTCGCCGTACAGTGTCCGCGCCTTGCCCCACTTGGCATCATTCCATCGTTGATAGATGCCGGTAGAGAAGCCGGAAGAGTCAACGGCAAAGTCCGACTCGATGGCTTTAAGCGGCAACGCGGACTGCGCGATCAACTGTTTCAAGAGCGGAGTGAGTTCTTTCTTTTCAAGATACTTGGAGAGCGTGTTGTAGTGGACGGACTTATGCAACAGACCATCCGCGAGCGCCTCAGTCACGTTCGACTGATTCCTGCGTCCAGACATGCCGCTATAGAGCTTGAGGCACGCCGCAAAGATGATGTCAGCGAACAGAGCGCGCGGACGCCCGAACGTCTGAATAGGCTCAACTATGCCTTGCGTGAGCGCGCGCAGCAGTTCGATAAAGTGTCGTTTCTCGTTCGTCTGCGCGAGGTTGTATTCATGCCATTGCTGCTTGTAGGTCTGTCGCTTCTGCTCCGGCGGAACAGGCAAAGGCGTACCGTTCACTTGCTGGCTCAGATGGTACTCAACCGCGAAGATGTGCTTGCACTTTGGCGCGCATTTTTTGAAGTCGGGACAAGTGCAAGAGGGCGGATTCAGACTGACGATGTAGGTCTTGGCGGACGTTTGCGACGGGACGATCCAACGGGCTTGCGTGTCGTTGTAGGTGATTTCGGACTGAGCGGCGATCTGTATGCCTCTGGCTTCTCTGGCTTGCATCATGCGCCTTGCTTTCTCAGCATGCAGAGCGCACAATACGAGTGTCTTGGCTGCAACGTGCGCGATCACGCTGTGGTCGAACAGGTCTCGCTGGTTGTTTCCGCAGCCAGCGAGACCATTTGTTTTGGAATGGAAAGAACTTGCACGCATGATACGCTCTTTCACAGATGAAAGCAACGGTTAAATGATTGAAAAGACAGCTACTTAACTGTCAATGTGACGTTCTATTTAAGGTCGGTTTAGATGCGAGTTGCGGGCATGGTTCTCATCGTCATTGAACGATAATGTAGCGCGGGAAGTTCTTAACAGGGGAAGGATTAGTGATTCAGTTTGAAATCAGAATCGGTCTAAGCGTATCCTCTAGTCCAGAGCGAATAGTGGGTGGTCAACGATACCTTAAAGGAGAATTTCCAATGAGCGATTGGATTGATGAAGAGGTTGACAATATCGGGCGAAAACAGGCAGAGCTTGAGGATCAGGCAGAGCGTCAACGCGCCCTTGGCCAACAGTCTGCGGGGTTGTGGCAAGAGTTGGTGCGTGGCGTTGAGGCAGCCGTTAATAAGATCAACTCGACGCAAGAGATTCTAAACAGACTAGGCGACAAGTTGTATTATGAGGGCGGGCGCGTTGATACCTTCAAGATTGTGAAAGGTAACTTCCCTGCGGTTTATCTGACGGTGACGACGTTCGGCCGCTATTTCCAAGTTGAGCGAAAGATTGTCACTAACGGGCAGTCGCGCACGACCAAAGACGAACGCGAGCGTATTGAGTTGGATTTAGACAGTAACGGCCGCATCTACATGAAAACCGAACAAGGGGAAACCTTGCACGTTCAAGATGCGGTTAAATATCTACTCAAGCCCTTGCTTAACTACTAGAGATTTTGCGCCAAGCTACTTTATGGTCAACTTATTTACTTTGTGGTCAAGTGAGACTTTGTGGGCAAAGCCAGCTACAGCAACAGAGCGATTGCTGAACTAAGCGCGCGGACTGTCGCAACCATGCGGACGCGACCCGCCGCGTTCAGAGATAGCGCGCGTTCGTGCGCTCAAGTCTTAAAGTTGAGCGCACACACCGATGCAACTCAACGTTCGGCGCGCACGGACGAACGCGGCGAATCTTGCCGGCGCATGAGGCTGATGCGCCGTGTGCGCACAGGTTTGCGCTCAGCGAGCAACTCTTTTTGCCGCCCGTTCAAGATGTACGCGAGACCTTGATGCGTGACGTTCAAGAGGCGTGCGGCACGCGTGATGCTGCCCTTAGCGCTGTCGAGCGCAAGTTTGATGAGACGACCTTCGTAAGCTCGCACTTCATCTTCCAAAGCGCAGCCGGCCCAAGGCTCTGCGAAGCCAGCCTTCTGCGTCTCGCGCAAGGCGACTGCTTCGATGGCGGCGGGCGTGATTGTGGCCCCGTCGGGCGCAATGATGAACGTGCGCTCGATGTGCGCGCGCAACTCGCGCACGTTGCCCGCGAGCGATAGGCGTTGCATCGCCGCGAAGCTTTCAGGCGTGAAGACAATCTGCTTCTGATGTGCGCACGCAGCCGTCTCGATGAAGTGGCGCGCGAGCGCAACGATGTCTTCCGGCCGCTCGCGCAACGGTGGCAGTTCGAGATGAAAGCCGGCCAGCCGATAGAAGAGATCGGCGCGAAACTCTCTGCGCTCGACCTGTCGGCGTAGATCGTGATTCGTGGCAGCGATGATCCGCACGTTCACACGCTCCGGCAAAGCGTTGCCGAGCGCATAGACTTCGCCTTGTTCGATCAAGCGCAACAGCTTGGCTTGATTGGCGAGACTTAACTCGCCGATTTCGTCTAGGAAGAGTGTGCCGCCCTCGGCCGCGCGGGCCGCGCCCGCGTAATCTTCGGTCGCGCCAGTGAAACTGCCTCGGCGATGACCGAACAGTTGTGACTCAACCAGCGTGGCGCAGAGCGCTGCGCAGTTGATGGCGACGAAGGGCCCCGGCCGACCACTCCATTCATGGATCAAACGCGCGAGCACTTCCTTGCCTGTGCCCGTTTCGCCGGAGAGCAGCACGGTGCCGCCCGCACGCGCCACGCAACGCGCCTCGTGCAAAAGCTGCGCCGATTTTTCGGCGGCGTGGATGAATGGCGTCACCTCAGTTGTGCTCGCAGCCGACGCGGACGGCGCTTTGAGCAGTTGCCGCGCGCAGACGCGCAGACGCGCAAGCGTCTCTGCATCTTGCGTATTCGCCAGAGACTCATCGGCTCGTTGGTAAAGCGCTTGTTGTTCGGTCTGCGCAAGGCTTGGCTCAAGCTCTTCCAACATGACAAGCGCAGCGCGTCCCACGCCTTCGCAAGCACCAGCGCGGTCGCCCACCTCTAGCGCACGCTCCAAAGCAGCACGCGCATCGGCGATGCGCCCAAGCCGTGCGAGCGCTGTGCCGTGCGTCGTCAGCGCCTCGGTCAGCAACGCTAACTCGTCGCCGCCTTCTAGCGCACGCACGGCGGCGCGCGCCGTCTTCTCGGCTTCGCTGACGCGGCCCTCCGCCAATAGCGCGCGGGCGCGCGTGTCGTCAACTTGCGCGACGCTGCCCATCTCCCTCAGGCTGACGAACAGACGACGCGCGCGCGCGAGATGTTCGTGTGCTTCGCTGAAACGTGCGAGGCGTGTGAGCAGGAAGCCGAGATTATTTTCGGCGCGCGCACAGAAGCGCGTGTGCCCGGCTTGTTCGAGATGGAAGCTGGCCGCGGCCAGTTCGATGAGCGCCCGATCAGCGTAGTCCTGTCTCTGTTCAGCAAGGCTGAGCGCGATGAGTGTGCTGGCAAGCGTGCCGTGAAAGATGCCCATCAGCGCATCGTTGCCGCAGGCTTCGACGAGCGCTCCGGCTTGCGCCAGAACGGTGAGCGCGTCTGTCAGGCGACCGTCCGCTCTTTCGACTTCAGCACTACGCAACAGCGCCAACGCTCGCAACTCGCCTGCGAGCGCCCCCGGACCGTCGAGCGTTTCGCGCAGCAGCACACGGGCTTCGTCGTATGCGCCTGCGCGCCAGTAGCACCAAGCGAGTTCAATCTGCGCTTCGGCCGCCTTGGCCCGTTCGGCTAAAGCTTCAAAGCGCGCCATGCTTTCGCTGATTAAATCTTTCGCCGCTTCTTGTGCGCCCGTGACCTGCCGGACACTACCGAGCCAGCCGGTCAATGTGCCCACACACAATAAAGCTTCCGCTTGCGTGTATTCCCTTAGCCCGGCGAGTTCGGGGCGCACGCCGACGCCCAGCCATAGTTCGCCCAGACCGGCGGCGGCGGCTTCGTAACTGCCCGCACCCTCTAAAGCCTTGGCGAGCGCACAACGGAGCAGCGCTTTTTCGTCCTGATTGAGTTTTGGCTCATCGAGCCGGTGCAACAGTTCAATGGCTAAGTTCATGTGAGGCGCGTCCTTATCTGATTAGCAAGATTCCTTGCAAGGCTACGTTTTTTTTTCGAGTGGTGGTATGATGCCACCGCTCAAAAGCAAGGCTGGGGCGCAATTTCGACCAGCCCACCCTAACGCAAAGACCTCAGGAGTTTAACGATGAAAAAACTACAGACTATCTGCGCTGCCACCCTGCTCGTGTTGGCTTTCGGCATCCCTGCCTTGGCTGACGACGGCATCATGGGCATGGGCGGCGGGACCACGCCGCCGCCGCCGCCGCCGCCGCTTACCACATCCAGCACGGCGGCAGTTACGACGGATACGGCGGTGCAATCGAGCGACGGCAGTATCACCACGACTATTGTTCAAGAGGCCGAACTTTACGTCGTGCGCGGCCTCGTTAGTTTGTTGTAAGCCTGCGCGCCGGATAACCGCTTAGCTCAGGCGTGCGGCTCATCGTTGCTGACTTTTGACCGGCAACAAGGTCGTGTTATTACCGGCAAGCGGTTCTCCGACGGCAAAAGGAATGCACCCGACGCTTGTTCCTGTTTGCTCTCAACGGCACTCATGGACAGCACAGGTTTGGTGTGCCTTATATCGCCTGACGGAGCAACGAACTTCAATTAACGCGCACGCATCCTACCCTGTCTTGACTGCGTAAAGCAACTCAATTCTTGCTGCCCCTGCGCCACGCTAACAGCAGACGGAGTTTGGCCGTTTGTGCGAATGGTGTGGTTGACGTTAAGCTTTGGCGACATGACAGGTCGCTCATTCAAACGCCGACTCATATTCCTATGCGTTGCTATATTGGCGCTGCTTCCGCTCGCCTGCGCTGGCTCGAAGGGCGAAGAGCAAGCGCGTCGCTATCAGTTGAAGGGTACAATCGTCTCGGTTGATAAGCCGCACAAGCAGGTCGTCATCGCGCACGAAGCCATCGAGGATTTGATGGAAGGCATGACCATGCCCTACACACTCAAAGACGGATCAGCCTTCGATGTCATGCGCGCCGGCGACAAGATTCAAGCCACGCTCGTTATCGCGGGCGAACGCTCTTGGCTCGAAGACCCTGTCATTACGCAGACGCCGCAAGCAACAGCAGGTGCGCCCACGCCGGTCACGTCCGCAGAGCCACAGCCCGGCGCGAGCGTCCCGGATTTCGCACTCATAAACCAAGACGGCAAGCGTATCACTTTTCAGCAGTATCGCGGCCAAGCTCTGCTCTTGACCTTCATCTACACGCGCTGCCCCCTGCCCGACTTCTGCACGCGCATGAGCACGAACTTCGCCGCGCTCAATCGGACGCTGCAAAACGATCCGGACCTACGGCAGCACGCGCATCTCCTGAGCATCACGCTCGACCCCGATTACGACACACCGAAAGTCCTGCGCAGCTACGGCGCGGCGCACACGGAGAATTATGAACAGGAGAAGTTTGCGCAGTGGGAGTTGGCGACTGGACAGCCGGAAGAGATCAAACGGATCGCGCAGTTCTTCGGTCTGACCTACATGCAGGAGGGCGATCAGATCGTCCATTCGCTTCGCACGGCACTCATCGGGCCGGACGGCAAGCTCATTAAAATCTATCGCGGCAACGAGTGGAAGCCCGAAGACGTACTCGCCGATTTGCGTTTGCTGCGTGAGGGCAAGCAGGTCGCGGCCGAATAAAGATTGACAGACTTCACCCATAGACAATGAGACGGCGCACATATCTGCGCCGTCTCTTGATCACGGGTTTGACTTACAAAGACCGCGCGGCTTACCCCTTCAGCCTCTTGATCTCTTCAGTCAACACCGGCACGACCTCAAACAGATCGCCGACGATGCCATAGTCCGCGATGTCGAAGATCGGCGCTTCCGGGTCTTTGTTGACGGCGACGATGGTGCTCGCGTTCTTCATACCGACGAGATGTTGGATCGCGCCGGAGATGCCGAGCGCGATGTAGAGTTTCGGCGCGACGGTTTGACCTGAAGAACCGATCTGCCGATCAATCGGCAACCAACCGGCGTCGCAGATCGGACGCGAGGCGGCCAACTCCGCGCCGAGCGCGTCGGCGAGACCTTGCACGAGCGCAAGATTCTCTTGGCTCTTGATGCCGCGCCCGACGGCGACGATCACATCAGCCTTCGTCAGATCAACCGCCTGCTTCACCTCTTGGAACGGCGCTTCCGGCTTCATCCGCACCACGCCGACTTCGACTGGCATCGTCTCAACCGTCGCCGTGCCCCGCTCTGCCTGCTCCGCGCGATATGCGCCTGATTGAACCGTGGCGAAGATGGGCGGCTCGCCCACCGGGACAACGTCTGCGTCAATCTTGCCGAGGAAGATGCGGCGCGCAAACGTGACCGCGTCATCAGCGACCGACGCGCGCACGCAATCGCTGATCACATCGCGCCCAAAACGGGCCGCGAGTTTCGGCGCGCAGTCGCGCACGAGATACGTGTGCGGCATCAAGACGAACTGCGGCGCGAGCGTCTTGATGGCTTGTTCCAGCGCGTCGGCGTAACCGTCCGGCGTGTAGTCTGAAAGTAGCGCGTTTTCTACCGACACAACCTTGTCGAGTTTGTAGCCGGCAATCTCCTGTGCAAGCGCAGCATCTGTGCCAAGCACAACAGCCGTCACCGGCTGGCCCAATGCCGCGCCCAACTGTTGCCCGGCCGCCATCGCCTCGAAGGTTGTTTTGCCGAATGCACCCGCGCGGTGTTCCGCGAAGACAAGTATTCCGTTGGCCATAAAAGTTTGATTGTCGTTTAGAAGACGCGCGCTTCCGTCCGTAGCTTCTCAGCGAGTTGGGCTGCGCCCGCCTTGGCGTCGCCGTCACCGAGGAACTGCGTCTGTTTGGTCTTTTGTGGAAAGTAGATTTTGGTGATGCGTTGATCGGGTGCACCGCTCGTCATGTCGCTGGTGGGCGCGACCTCTCTGATCTCTTTCTTCTTCGCCGCCATGATGCCTTTCAAGGTCGCGTAGCGAATCTGGCTGATGCCCGATTGGATCGTGAGCAGAGCGGGGCGCGGCATCTCGTACCACTGATACCAGCCGTTTTCCAGTTCGCGTTTGACGCGCAACTTGTCGTCGCTCGCGTCCAACTCGATCACAATCGTCGCATGTGGCAAGCCCAACAACTCCGCGACGATTACGCCCGTCTGCCCGTAGCCATTATCATCCGACTGCAAACCGGTCATGATCAGATCAGCCTGCTCTGCGCGGATCGCTTCCGCGAGCGCACGCGCCGCAGGCAACGGCGCAAGCCGCGTTAGTTCATCACCGACCACGTGGATCGCGCGGTCAGCCCCACGCGCCAGCGCATCTTTGATGACCGCTTTGACGCGCTGCGGCCCCATCGAACAGACGACCACTTCGCCGCCATGCTTCTCTTTCAAACGCAACGCCTCTTCGAGCGCGTAGCCATCCGACTCGTTGACTTCATAAGAGAGATCGCCCTCTTCAATCCACGTCGCATCTTTATTGATTCGCAAGATCGCATCTTTGTTTGCGACCTGCTTCATGAGCACGATGATTTTCATAAGACAGTGGTCAGTGGTCAGTGGTAGACAGTTTCTCAACTGACCACCGACCACTGTTCCTTCATTCTTCGTATCGCTTAAATAATAACGCCGCGTTTGTGCCGCCGAAGCCGAAGCTGTTGGAGAGCGTGTATGCGACGCGTGCTTCGCGCGGTTCGTTGGGCACGTAGTCGAGGTCGCAGTCTGGATCGGGATTCACGTAGTTGATGGTCGGCGGCAGCATGTTGTGATGTATGGCTAAGACGGAGAAGACGGCTTCGATGCCGCCGGCTGCGCCGAGCAGATGCCCGGTCATGGACTTGGTTGAACTGACGGCGAGTTTGTAGGCATGCTCGCCGAAGGTCTGCTTGATCGCGTAGGTCTCAAACTTATCGTTGTACGGTGTCGAAGTACCATGCGCGTTGACGTAGCTGACCTGCTCAGGCTCGATACCAGCATCACGCATCGCCATCTGCATCACACGCCGCGCGCCTGAAGCTGTTTCATCCGGCATCGTGATGTGGAAGGCGTCGGCGGTCATGCCGTAGCCGACGAGTTCGGCGTAAATCATTGCGTCGCGCGCGCGCGCAAATTCTAACTCTTCGAGGATCATGATGCCTGCGCCCTCGCCGATAACGAAGCCATCGCGGTCGCGCTCGAATGGACGTGACGCATGAATCGGATCATCGTTGCGCGTCGAGAGCGCGCGCATCGCGGCGAAGCCGGCGACGCTCATCGGCGTGATCGCAGACTCCGCGCCGCCGCAGATCATCGCGTCGGCGTCGCCGCGTTGAATGATCTTGAAGCTGTCGCCGATGGCGTGCGCGCCGGCCGAACAGGCGGTGGCGGTCGCGGAGTTTGCCCCCTTCGCGCCGAAGCGGATCGAGACTTGACCGGCCGCCAAATTGACAATCGCCGACGGGATGAAGAACGGCGAGACGCGACCCGGCCCGTCGTTCAAGAGTTTCTCGTGCTCGCGTTCGATGGCCCAGAAGTCGCCGATGCCGCTGCTGATGTAGGTGCCGATGCGCTCAGCGTTGTCGTCCGTGATCCGCAACCCGCTGTCGCTCATCGCTTCGTCCGATGCGGCGACGGCGAAGTGAATGAACGCGCCCATCTTGCGCGCCTCTTTTTTCTCGACGTACTTGAGCGGGTCGAAGTCTTTGACCTCCGCCCCGATGCGCACAGGGAATTTCGTGGTGTCGAACTTCCTGATGTAGTCCACGCCGCTTCTGCCCGCCATCAACTCCGCCCAAGTAGTTTCGACGCTATGCCCGCACGGCGTGATCAAACCAAGACCCGTGACAACAACCCGACGTTTCAAGATGTACTGCTCCTGACTGGGGTGACTGTTAGCCATGTTCGTTCTGGGCGCGACCGACGAAGGCGACGCGCCGACTGCCCCGAACCCGAAATGCGGTTAGCAGGCTCGTGCCTGTCTTGAGCATTATCGCCCGCCCGCCCTTTCGCGTGCCGGGCTATTTGTTCATGTGCTGCTCGATGTAGTTGTATGCGTCGCGCACGCTCTGAATCTTCTCGGCGTCTTCGTCCGGGATTTCGATATTGAACTCCTCCTCGAAGCGCATGACGAGTTCGACGGTGTCGAGCGAGTCTGCGCCGAGGTCGTCAATGAAGCGCGCGTTCGGCGTGACCTCGTTCTCGTCAACGCCTAATTCGTCCACGATGATCTGCTTGACCTTGTTCTCGATCTCCTGTTGATCGGGCATGATAAATCTGCTCCTTCGGTCGCTTAAGAGTAGAAAAACTTTTGCGTTTGTGCGATGAGCCGCATTAAAGCACGCTTGCGCGCGAATTGCCACTCGCCGCAGAATGTTCAGCGAGCATCCCGCGCGCCGCCGCCAAACTCGCCCCGTCTTCGACGTTCAGACAACGCACATCCGGCGCGATTTGCCGCACCAACCCTGCGAGCACTTTGCCCGGCCCGACCTCGACGAAGGTCTTGACGCCGTGCTCGCTCGCCAGACGCTCGATTGATTCGCGCCAACGCACCGGCGCAGACACCTGTCGCACGAGCGCATCGCGCGCTTCGCTGCCCGCTCGGATCGGCTGCGCATCAACATTCGTCACGAGTGGGCTGCTTAGCTCGTTGAACTCGATCCGCGCGAGGTCGTTTGCCAGCCGCTCCTGCGCCGGTCGCATCAACGCGCAATGAAACGGCGCGCTCACGTTCAACCGCACAGCCTTACGCACGCCACGCGCTTTGAGTAGTTCAATCGCGCGATCAACCGCGCCCGCGTTGCCGGCAATCACAATCTGCTTCGGCGAGTTGATATTCGCTGGACTGCAAACTTCACCTTGCGCCGCTTCCGCGCAAGCTCGTGCCACAGTCTCCGTGTCTGCGCCCAAGATCGCCGCCATCGCGCCGACGCCGACCGGCACAGCCGCCTGCATGTAACGCCCACGCGCGCGCACCGTCTGCACGGCCGTTGCGAGCGACAGCGCGCCCGCCGCCACGAGCGCGGAGTATTCACCGAGACTGTGCCCCGCGACAAAGTCGGGCGCGGGCCAGCCTTCTGCTTCCATCGCGCGCAAGGTCGCAATCGAAGTCGTCAAGATCGCTGGCTGCGTGTTCTCCGTCAACTGCAACGCTTCCGCCGGCCCCTCGAAGCAGAGCCGCGACAACGCAAACCCAAGCGCCTCGTCCGCCTCGGCAAACACCGCGCGCGCCGCCGGAAACTGCTCCGCCAACTCGCGCCCCATGCCGACCGCCTGCGAACCTTGACCGGGAAAGATGAATGCGATCATGTGATTGATTATTAGTTTTTGGTTATTTGTTCTTTGATACTTGCCACAGAGTCTTGTTCATCGTCACCTTGCGCCGCCGAGTAACAGAAGCAATATCAAATAACCAATAACAAATACCGCCTTTACCAACGCATCAACACTGCGCCCCAGGTGACGCCGCCGCCGAAGGAGGCGAGCAGTACGAGATCGCCGTCGTGGACGCGCCCCATCTCTACACATTCGTCCAGTGCGATGGGGATGGATGCGGATGAAGTGTTACCGTGCATGGCGATGTTGGAATAGACGATCTGGCTGTCAACCTTCAGATTGTTCGCCACCGCGTCGGTGATGCGCTGATTGGCTTGATGCGGGATGAAGAGTTTCACGTCGTCGGCCTTGTAGCCGGTCTCTTCCAAGACCTCGCGCGCGACATCGGCCATCGAGCGCACGGCCACTTTGAACAGTTCGTTGCCGCGCATCTTGTAGAAGTGCGCGCCTGCGGCGAACGATTCCGGCGTCAAGCCCATGCGCGTGCCGCCGCCGGGCGCGAAGAGTTGTTCGGTGTAGCGGCCGTCGGAGCGTATGCGCGTGGCGAGGATGCCGCGCTCGCCTTCGACGGGGCCGAGCACAGCCGCGCCCGCGCCGTCGCCGAAGATGACGCACGTGGAGCGATCCGTGTAGTCAACGTAACGGGTCAACAACTCCGCGCCAATGACGAG
The DNA here is from genome assembly GCA_003223935.1 of Acidobacteriota bacterium. Classification (GTDB taxonomy): domain Bacteria; phylum Acidobacteriota; class Blastocatellia; order Pyrinomonadales; family Pyrinomonadaceae; genus QHXQ01. The sequence continues at coordinate 66,825 of QHXQ01000044.1, forward strand.
TGCATAACGCGCCTGTCCCGTCTTGATCATCGTGTTGGCGAGCGTCAAGCCGAAGAGGAAACCGGAGCAGGCGGCAGCCAGATCGAACGCGGCGGCTTTGTGCGCGCCGAGTTCGGTTTGGATGATGCAGCCGGTCGAGGGCAAGACTTGATCAGGCGTGACGGTCGCACAGATCAGCAGATCGATCTCCAACGGATCGATCTTCGCGCGTTCAATCGCCTGGCGCGCGGCGCGGACGGCGAACATCGAAGTGTACTCGCCCTCGGCCGCTTTGTGCCGCTGCTTGATGCCGGTGCGCGAAGTGATCCACTCATCCGACGTGTCCACCATCTGCTCCAGATCGGCGTTCGTCAACACGCCCTCCGGATAAGCTCGCCCCGTGCCAAGGATGCCGGCATTTACGTTCGCCATTTCTTAACCTCCGACCTGTGCCAATTCAAACTCGCGCGCGTGTGTCTCGGCGACCCCGCGCTCGATGTGTGCGCCTGCGCCGCGCTCGGAAAATTCTTTGACGATGCGGACGGCGTTGCGAATCGCGCGCGCGTTCGAGCTACCATGCCCGATGACGACGATGCGCTGCACGCCTAGAAGCGGCGCGCCGCCATACTCCGAATAGTCGAGCTTCTTTTTCAAACGCTGGAATGCAGGGCGCGCCAGCATCGCGCCGGCCTTCGTCGTCGCAGACGCGCTCAACTCGCGCCGGATCATCGAAAGGAATGCGTCCTGCAAGCCCTCGCTCAGTTTGAGCATGACGTTGCCCGTAAAGCCGTCTGTGATGATCACGTCCACTGCGCCGGTGAACACATCGCGCCCCTCGATGTTGCCGACGAAATTCAGACTGCTCAACTCGCGCAGCAGCGGGAACGCTTCCTTCGTCAACTCGTTTCCCTTGGCCTCTTCTTCGCCGATGCTCATCAAGCCAACCGAAGGACGCGCGACGCCGAGCACTGTGCGCGCGTATGCGTCGCCCATGATCGCGAACTGCGCCATGTGTTGCGGCTTGCAGTCTGCATTCGCGCCGACATCCAAGAGCAGCACGGGCTTGTTCGACTTGGTTGGGATCAAAGCCGCGAGCGCCGGCCTGTCAACGCCCGGCAACATGCCGAGCACCATCTTCGCCGTCGCCATCGCTGCGCCCGTGTTACCGGCCGAGACGAAGCCGTCCGCGCGCCCTTCGGCGACCAACTTCGCGCCGATGCGCAGAGAGCTTTTCCGTTTGCGCCTGACGGACGTGGCGACCGGCTCGTCCATGCCGATCACTTCCGGCGCTTCGACCAACTCGATCCCTCGGTCGCCTTGCCTGCGCCAACCGCAACGACGCAACTCAGGTTCGACGCGCTCGCTCTGCCCGACGAGAACGACGCCGACATTGAGGTCGCGCGCCGCCGCGAGCGCACCATCAATTTCGGGGTGCGGCGCGTTGTCGCTGCCCATCGCGTCAACGACGACCTTGCCGGTCAGTTGTGCTGTCTGCTTCATCTCGGCGGCGCGTGCTCGACGGCGCGCGCAGGCGCGCAAACTTTCGGCGCAGCCGCTCGCTAAACTTCTTGCTCGACACGAATCACTTCGCGCCCTTTATAGTGCCCGCACTTCGGGCAGACGCGGTGCGGCAGACGCGGCTCTTGACAGTTCGGACAAGGCGTTGTCTGCGGCGCGCGCAAGGCATCATGCGCCCGGCGTTTACCCGTGCGCGCTTTTGAATGACGACGTTTTGGATTAGGCATAATTGCTCCTTAATAACGGTGACGCGTGATAAGTGACGAGTTACAGACAAAGTTTTTAACTTGTCACTCATCACTGCTTTTTTTCAATGCGGCCAGTCCGGCCCAACGTGGATCGATCTCTTTCTGCTCGCATTTACATGTTTGCGTGTTCAAGTTCACGCCGCAGGTCGGGCACAAGCCTTGACATGCTTCGCGACAGAGACTACGCGTCGGCAGCGCCAACAGAATCTGCTCGCGCACCAACTCGTCTAGGTCTAGGCTCTCGCCCGTATAGACGGTGGTATCCAAATCCTCCGCTTGCAGTTCCGCGCTATCGGTCTCTGCCTCCACGCCCGGCGGATCGTAGCTCACGTCGAACTCAGCTTTGACCGGCACAGCCAGCGGCGCGAGACAACGGTCGCAAGCTATTTCAAGCTCCGTCTCGATTGTGCCGCGCACGTGCGCGCGCTGTCGTTTGCGACTCGCGCGCCCGACGACGCGCGCCTCCGCACGCAAACGCGCACGTTCGTCTTCGAGCGCCAACTCATCCGGCGTGTATGTGTGCGCGAAGGGCGTGCCCGCTTCTGTTAATTGCTCGATCTCGATTCGCATGGCGCACCCTATAGTCGCGCACGCCCAAATTTGGGCATGCGGGCGCAAAAGGGCAATTATAACGGTCAGAACGCGAGTGTCAACGCGCGAGACTCTGGTCAGCCGCCTTGCGCCGCCGTCCGCAGCAACGCCGCCAGACGTTCATCACCACCTGTCAACAGGCGCTGGCTCTGTGCGCCGAAGAAAGATCGGAGCAACAGCTCATCTGTGAACCGTGCCGCGCGCGCCCGTGCATTTTTTCTCTTCCCGTCTGCGGCCAACGCGCCCGCCAGCGCAAACGCCGCCCGCGCCCGCGCCGCCGCGCCAGACTTCCGCAGGATCAGCCCCGATAGTCTGTGCGCTTCAACGTACTTGTCATCAACCGCGAGCGTCTTGGCGATGTGCTGCGCGGCGAGTTTCAAATAACCGAGTTGGTAAGCGGCGAGCGCGACCACATAATGCGCTTCCGGTGCGGCGCGTGCAGCCAGTGCACGCTTGAACTCTGCGAGCGCCTCGCGCCAGCGACCGTCATGCGCAAACAGACGGCCGCGCGCGTAATGGAGCGCAAAGCGCGGTACGTGCTCCAGCTGCTCGACCGTCTGCAACAACTCGTGCGCGCCTGCGGGGTCGCCTTCATCGCCGCGCGTGAGCGCAAGGAGCAGGTGTAAAGACACATCTTGCGGAAAGAGTTTGACCGCGCGCTCAAGATAGCTGCGCGCCAGCGCCGTCTTGCCTTCGTTGAAGAAATTCCGGGCGAGCAACGAGACGAGCAGGCCATGCTCCGGCGCGAGCACGGCGGCGCGCTCAAGCAAACGCCAACCAGCTTCAATCGCATGATCCTCTTGCCGTGCGAAGGCCGCGAAGCCTTCGTTGACCAGCCGCGCGAACTGTTGGGCCGCGCGCCCTTGATAGTTCTCTACGATCTCTGCGCACAGACTCTCGCGCCGTTTCGCGCGCCGCTCCGCTTCGGACTCCTGCGCGCAGTTCGACTCCCAAAGCTTGGCCAGTTTATCGAGATCAATTAGGCCCGTTTCGCTCAACAGACTGAGCAGCGCTTGGAGCAGCATGTGCTCGCGTGTGACGATCTGCGCTTGTTGTTGCAACAGGTCTGTGCTCCGCTCAAGATGGCCGAGCATGCGCGTCAGATTGTGCTCCATCGCCGACAAACGCTCGACGATCAGCTCTTCCTGCTGCCCCACCCCCAGCGCCTCCTCTTCAAACCGCAGCGCCGACGGCTCGATCACCAACATCAAACGCGTCCCACACTCTGCGCACAACTCATCGCCCAACGGATTCACCGCCCGGCAACGCTGACAACGGATTTGTTGATAGCTTTTCATCATAAAGCAGTGATAGGTGCCGAGTGACAAGTTATAGCCTTGTCCATGCTCGTCGCTTGTTACTCAACACTTGTCACTTGTCACCGTATTCATAGAATCCGCGCCCGGTTTTGCGGCCGAGCCAACCAGCGTCAACATATTTTTTGAGCAAAGGGCAGGGCCGGTATTTCGGGTCGCCGAGTTCCGTGTGCAAGACGTTCAGGATCGCGAGACACACGTCGAGGCCGATAAAGTCTGCGAGCGTGAGCGGCCCCATCGGATGGTTCATGCCGAGTTTCATGATGCCGTCAATTGATTCGCGCGTGGCGACGTTTTCGTAGAGTGCGAAGATGGCCTCGTTGATCATCGGCATCAGTACGCGGTTGGAGATGAAGCCGGGCGCGTCGTTGCATTCGAGCGCGGTCTTGCCGAATTGTTCACAGAGCGTGCGCGTGCGCTCGTACGTCTCATCCGAAGTGGCGATGCCGCGTATGACTTCGACGAGTTTCATCACCGGCACAGGATTCATGAAGTGCATGCCGATGACTTTGTCGGGCCGGCGTGTGGCCGCGCCAAGTTTTGTGATCGAGATGGACGACGTGTTCGACGCGAGGATCGCGTCCGGCGTTGTGATTTCGTCGAGCGCGCGAAAGATTTGCGCTTTCAACCCCGCGTCTTCATTGACCGCTTCGATCACAAAACGCGCGTCGCTCAGATCATTCAACTCGCTCGTCGGCCGGATGCGCTCAATGATCGCCCGCTTCTCATCCTCCGCAAGCCGCGCTTTGTCCACATCGCGCTGCAAGCTGCGCTCAATCGCCGCGAGACCGCGCTGCAAAAACTCATCTGCCACATCGCGCATGACGACCCCGTAGCCCGCCCGCGCACACACCTGCGCGATGCCGTTGCCCATCGTCCCCGCGCCAATCACACCGATCACTTCAGCCACTATTTTCAGCCCCAAAGTTTTTCTGTTCGTACAACTGCTTGCCGGGATCGCTAAGCATGAACCAGAACGAATAGACGCAGACGGCCGTACCGATTGGCACGTTCATCGCTTCAAACACGGCCGCGATCAGGCTCGCCATGCGTGCCCAAGGCTTATGTTTCAGCAACGCATAGCCGGCAATGAATGCCGGCAGCGTGAAGAGACAGGTGAGGAGAAATATGAAGAGCAAAAAGCCAGCACCGATGGGCAGCAAGAGTCCCGGCGGCGGGCCGCCGTCTCTCGGCGCGGTCTGCGTGATGGCCGCGAAGAAGAAAAAGAAGAACAAGAGTATGGCAAATGTCAGCAACGTGTGCAGCCCGCCATACGCGAGATGACAGATGCCCAGCGTCTTATTATGTTCTTGTGGCGTCATCGCTGCCTCTTTTAACGCTCGACGGCCATCGCCACGGCGTTCCCGCCGCCGAGACACAGCGCCGCGAGGCCGCGCCGCACGTTGCGTCGTTTCATTTCGTAGAGCAGCGTGGTTAACACGCGCGAGCCTGATTGCCCGACGGCGTGGCCGAGTGCGACCGCGCCGCCGTTGACGTTCACTTTCTGTGGATCAAGTTTCAACTCGCGTATGATCGCGACCGCTTGCACCGCGAATGCTTCGTTCAACTCGATCAGATCAACTTCGCTCAACGACCAACCCGTCTTGCGCAGAACTTTCTGGATCGCTTCGACCGGAGCCATCATCACAAGCTCCGGTTGAATGCCTGAAGTCGCCTGTGCCACGATGCGTGCGAGCGGTTCGACGCCGAGCGCGCGGGCGCGTTCAAGCGATGTGACGACCACAGCCGACGCGCCATCGTTTACGCCCGGCGCGTTGCCGGCCGTCACCGAGCCGCCCTCTTTGAACGCGGGCTTGAGTTTGCCCAAAGCTTCGAGCGAAGTGTCTTCGCGCACCGACTCGTCCGTGTCGAAGATGACACTTGCGCCTTTCTTCTGCGGAATCTCGACGGGCAGTATCTCGTCTCTGAACTTGCCCGCCTTGATCGCCGCGCTCGCTTTGCGGTGCGAGTTCAAAGCGTACTCATCTTGCTCTGCGCGTGTAACGCCGTAGCGTTCGGCTACGACCTCGCCCGTGTGCCCCATGTGATAATTCTCAAACGCGCACCACAGCCCGTCGTGAATCATCGCATCAACGAGCGTGGCGTTGCCCATGCGATAGCCTTCGCGCGCTTTGGGCATTAAGTACGGCGCGTTTGACATAGACTCCATGCCGCCCGCGACGACAATTTCCGCGTCGCCCAACTGCACGCCCTGCGCCGCCAACATCACGGCTTTCAAACCCGAACCACAGACCTTGTTGATCGTCACCGCCGACACGCCAAACGGAATGCCGCCCTTCAACGCCGCTTGCCGCGCCGGGTTCTGGCCCAAGCCCGCTTGAATCACACAACCCATAATCACTTCGTCAACATCTTCCGCGCGCACACCTGCGCGCCGCGCACTCTCGCGCACAACCATTGCGCCCAACTCGGTCGCAGAAAAATTCTTCAACGCGCCCAAGAATTTCCCCGTCGGCGTCCGCACCGCGCTGATGATGACCGCTTCTCTTGTCTCCGGCATGTTTGCACCTCAATAAAAACAGTGACGAGTGACAAGTGACAAGTGACGAGTAAAAAAACTTTGTATTGCTTGTCACTCGTCCCTTGTCACTTGTCACTGTTGTTCCGATTATACGTTGGCACTAAGGGGTGTCAAGCAAGCAGTCTCGCGTGTGCGCGTTGAAAGCGCACAGCGTGAATGATAGACTCGCGTGCGCTCGCGCGGTTGTAAGCGGCGAGTAATTCAATTCAACCCGAATCACTATGCAAGCACTGATTCTCGCTGGCGGCAAGGGCACGCGCCTGCGCCCGCTCACGGTCTATACGCCGAAGCCGATTGTGCCGATCTGCAACCGGCCGTTTCTGCTTTATCAGATAGACACGCTGCGCCGCGCCGGCATCACCAACATCACGCTCTCGCTCTCCTATCAGCCGTTCAAGATCGAACAACTCTTGGGCGACGGCTCGGAGTACGGCGTGAAGATCAAGTACACGACCGAGCCGCAGCCGATGGGGACGGCGGGCGCGTACAAGTTTGCCGAAGAGTTGATCCGCGAGCGCACGGTCGTCTTCAACGGCGACATCCTGACCGATCTCGATCTTGAAGCTGTCATCAAACAACACGAAGAACGTAAGGCGGCGGCCACGATTGTGCTTGCGCCGGTTGAGAATCCGAGCGCGTATGGTTTGGTTGAGACTGAAGCGGACGGGCGCGTGCGTCGTTTTCTTGAGAAGCCGAAGCCCGATGAGATCAGCGTGAATACGATCAATGCGGGCACGTATGTGCTTGAGCCGCGCCTGCTCGATCTGATCCCGACGAATGAGAGTCATTCGTTTGAATATGACCTTTTCCCTAACCTGCTGGAACGAAATGAACCCTTCTATGCGCACGTGCCTGATAAGACTTATTGGATTGACATCGGCACGCCCGCGCGTTATCTGCAAGTGCATCACGATCTGCTCGCAGACACGGTCGGGCACGTGCGCTTGATCGAACGGCGTGGCGATTTCGATCTGGCGACTTCGGCTGAAGTTGACGACCGCTCGATGATCGCCGACGGCTGCATCATCAAACCCGGCGCGCAGATCATCAACTCTGTGCTCGGTCAGGGTTGTTATGTTGATGAGCGCGCGCGGATCGAAAACTCCGTCGTCTGGGCGCACACGCGCATCTACGCAGACGCGCGCGTTGATGGCGCGATCATTGGGCGCGGTTGTCACATCGGGCGCGCGGTCGTGATCGGTCATGGCGCAGTGCTCGGCGACAAGACTTCGCTCACTGATTACACGAAAGCCGGAAACAATCAATGAGCCAGCGCGTCGCTCTCGCTCCAATCCGCTTCGGCACGGACGGCTGGCGCGCCCTCATCGCGCACGAGTTCACCTTCGCCAACCTTGAGCGCGTCACACAGGCTTACGCGGACTACTTAAAACAACAAGGCAGCGCCGCGCACAACGCAGAGTCGAACGAGCGCGCCCACGCGCCGCTCGTCATCGTCGGCTACGACCGGCGCTTCCTCTCCGAACATTTTGCCGAGCGTGTGGCCGAAGTATTGGCCGGCAATGGCATCGCTGTGCGGCTCTTTGAGACGGATGTGCCGACGCCCATCGTCTCTTGGGCTGTGCGCGACCGAGCGGCGGCGGGCGGCGTGGTCATCACAGCTTCGCACAATCCGGCCGAGTTCAACGGCTTCAAGATCAAAGCGCCTTGGGGCGGCAGCGCGTCGCCGGAGATGACCGTCGAGGTTGAGACGCTCGTTGACGCACACGAGCCGCAGCGCGGCTCGCTCGCGCCCGAAGCGCGCGGCGGACTCGATGGTTCAATCGCAAGTTATCGCGCGCAGATCGCGTCTTACATTGATCTCGAACGTGTGCGCGAGACGAGTGCGCGCGTCATCATTGATCCGATGCACGGCACGGGCGGGCGTTGGGTCGAAAGTTTCTTGCGGCGCGGAAAACTCAAGGTTGAAACGATCCGCGCTGACCGCGACACATGCTTCGGCGGCGTCAACCCTGAGCCGATTGATCGCAACCTCGCGCCGCTCAAAGAGCGTGTGCGCAAAGTGGGCGCGCTCGTCGGCCTTGCGACTGACGGCGATGCAGACCGCGTCGGCGCAGTCAACGAACTTGGCGCGACGATGACGATGCACGAAGTTGTGCCGCTCATCCTGCTCCATCTCGCACGCGCGCGCGGCATGATGGGCGGCGTCGTGCGCACCTTCTCGCAATCCGTGCTGCTCAAACGCATCGCCGCCGCGCACAAACTGCCGCTCTATGAGACGCCCATCGGCTTCAAATACGTCGCAGACTTGATGCTGCGCGAAGACATCCTCGTCGGCGCGGAAGAATCGGGCGGCATCGGCGTCAAAAGACACATCCCTGAGCGCGATGGCTTGCTCAATTCCCTGCTCTTCCTCGAAGCGATCATCTGCGCGGGACGCACGCCAGCCGAGATGGTCAGAGAGATGCACCGCGAGTTCGGCGCGTTCTACTACGACCGGCGCGACCTGCACACGGATGTGGCGCGCGGCATGAGTCTCGTCGAACAACTGTCGGTCGCGCCGCCCGCCCAACTCGCAGGTTACGACGTCGAGCACGTCGAAAAACTTGACGGCGCGAAGCTCATCTTCGCAGACGAATCATGGCTGCTCTTTCGTCAATCGGGCACAGAGCCTGTGCTGCGCATCTACGCCGAAGCCACTTCGATTGAGAAGCGCGATGCGTTATTGGAACAGGGCTGCGCGTTAGCACAGACAGCAGAGGTCAGATAAGTCCAAAGCCCAATGTCCAATGTCCGCAGCATCAAACCGCAGACTTTGGACATTGGACTTTAGACGTTGCACTTTGGACTTTGGATATTATGCCTGAACTACCCGAAGTTGAACTTGTCGCGCGCGCGCTTGCTCGCCTCGTCGGCGGGCGGCGCATTGTCGCCGCGAAGTTGTTGCAACCGAGTGTTGCGCCTGAGACGACGCGCGCCGCGTTTGCGCGTCGCTTGCGTGGGCGACGGATCGAGCGCGTGGGGCGGCGCGGGAAGATTATCATGTTCGAGTTTGAGCGCGGGCTGTTGCTGTTGACGCACCTGCGCATGACCGGCCGCTTCCTGTTGTTGCCGACAGCAGCGGCGCTGCCGAAACACACGCATGCGCTGCTTTATCTCGATGACGAGCGCCGCCTTGTCTTTTCAGATCAACGCCGCTTCGGGCGCATGCGGCTCGTGCGCGCTGATGAATTGCCGCACCTCAAACAATTGCGCGCGCTCGCGCCCGAACCGTTCTCGCCGGAGTTCACGCCTGAATACTTGCGCGCGGTCTTCAAGCGCACACAACGAACACTGAAAGAGACGCTGCTCGATCAGACGAAGGTGACGGGTCTCGGCAATATCTACGCGGTCGAAGCGCTGTTTCGCGCGGGTGTTCATCCACAGACCGTTGCCGCACGTCTGTCAACGCGCCGCTTGCCGCGTCTGCATCAAGCGATCTTGGCTGTGCTCGATGAAGCCATCGCGCACGGCTCGACGCTGAACGTCGATCCAGAAGACATCGAAGGCAGCTACTATGATGGTGGTTACAACGGGCGTTGGCGCGTCTATGATCGCGCGGGCGAGCCGTGCGTCAAGTGTGGCGCGACGGTTCGGCGCATTGTGCAAGCGAAGCGTTCGACCTACTTCTGCCCGCGTTGCCAGCGACGATAAAGCATCATAGATTTTGCAGCACGAAGTCGGTCATCATCTGGCGCAGGTGTTTGACGAGGAGCGGGTCTGTGACGCCGTGCCGCGACTTGGGATAGAGCATCAACTGAAACGGTTTGTCGGCTTTCTGTAGTTCGTAGGCGAACTGAATTGTGTTCTGCATGTGGACGTTGTCGTCCATCGCGCCATGAATCAGGAGCAGACGGCCGTGCAGGTTAGCGGCGGCGTTGCGCGGGGCGGTCTTTTGATAACCTTCGGGGTTATGTTGCGGCGTGCGCATATAACGCTCTGTGTAGATCGAATCGTAGTCGTGCCAATCTGTGACGCTGCCGCCCGCGATGCCGAGTTTGTATGAGTGACTGTGCGTGAGCGCGTAAGAAGTCATGAAGCCGCCGTAGCTCCAGCCCCAGATGCCGATGCGCGTCGGGTCAACGTAAGGTTGGCTCTTGAGCCAGTTGAGGCCGTCCTCCAAGTCGCGCATCTCCAACTCGCCAAAATTTTTATAGAGCGGCCAAGCCGATTCGACGCCCTTGTTCGAGGCGGTGCGATTGTCGCAGACCCAGATGATGTAGCCACGCTCTGCGAGCAACTGATGCCACATGTACGTGACGCCGCCCCAAGCGTTATGCACCTGCGGCGTCTGCGGCCCTGAATAGGTGAACTCAAAGACCGGATATTTTTTTGCGGGATCGAAATCGGGCGGCTTGATCATCATCGCTTCCATCGCGAAGCCGTCGCGCGTCTTGACCTGTAAGAACTCAGGCTGGCCGAGTTTGTATTGCGCGAGGGCCGGAACTTTATTCTCGTCAACGATGCGCACGAGCGTGCCGTCGGCGTTGAAGAGGCGCACTTGTCTGGGCGTGCTTATGTCGCTCCAAGAATCAACGAAGAGCGTCGCCTGCGGATTGAAGCTGACGCGGTGGCTGCCTTCGGTCTGCGTCAGGCGCGTCATGTCTGTGGCGTCGAGTTTGAGGCGATAAGCATGTTCGGCAATTGGGCTGTGCTGCGTGCCTGTGAAATAGACGAAGCCGCGCGCCTCGTCCACGCCGTCAATCGAGCGCACGTCCCAACGCCCTTCGGTGAGTAGCTTGATGAGCTTGCCGTCGGGCGCGTAGTGGTAGATGTGTTTGAAGCCTGTGCGGTCGCTGAGCCAGAGGAACGAGCCGTCCTTGAGCCAACGCGGGTTGTCGTCCGTGACTTCGACCCACGCGCGCGAAGTCTCATGCAAGACGTTTGTTGATTTGCCGTCGCTCGGGTGCGCGTAGTTCAGATCGAGAAAAGTCTGCTCGCGGTTCTGCGCTTGATAAGCGACCTGACGGCCGTCCGGCGTCCAAGCGACGCGCACGATGAGCAGATCGTTCGGTTGATACTTGCTCGTGTCCACCCAATGCGCTTGCTTGTCTCGCACGTCAACGATGCCGAGCCGGACGAGCGGGTTAGGATCGCCCGCCTTCGGGTACGGCGTTATCTCCAACTCCTGATTTGGCGGAATGTGATCGACGACGGCGAAGGTTGGCACAGGCGCTTCGTCCAGACGCAGGAAGGCGATCCGAGTTGAATCGGGACTCCACCAGTAAGCCTCGAAGTGGCCGCGCCCATAGACCTCTTCCTGATAAATCCAATCGAGCCGGCCGTTGAGCACCTTCGCGTTGCCGTCGCTCGTCAGCGCGCGCTCATGACCTGTTGGCAGATCGAGCACGTAAAGGTTATTGCCGCGCACGAAGCTAACCATGTGCCCATCTGGACTGAACGACTCGCCGACCTCTTCGTCCTTGTTGTTGGTCAGCCGGTAAGCCTTGTCGCTGCCGAGTTCGTAATAGAAGAGATCGTTGGCGTGATTGACGAGCACGGCGGTCTGCGCCGGGTTCATCTCGTAAGTCCCTTGATTCGCCAGCCGCTTCGCATCCTGCGCGCTGATGCCCGCAAGCGCCGCGAACGCCTTCTCCATCTTCGCCGCATCGAAGAACGGCACAGCCTCGCCCGTGAGCGCATTGACTTTCAAAATGCGCGGCTTGCCGGCCTGCGGCGGATTGGTCTGTAGATAGTGTGTGCCGTCGTTGAGCCAGCGCGGGGTAATGGACGTGCCGCTGAAGTCAACCTTCTTAACCGGATCGTAAATGTCGTCAATCGTCAGCAGCTTCTCCTGCGCCCAAGCGATAGACGAACAGGCCAACAACAGAGCAAAGGCGAACGCGCAGAGACCGTTTCGATGACGCACAATCATTTTCTCCAATCGGCAACATTGATACTCATCGGCAACATACAGACGCGCCACTCATGCGCGCCAAAGAATATTCGTTGCATGCCCGGAAGAGTTCGGTGAGCTTACCTGTGCATTCAGCCAAAATCAGTTCTGTCTGTCAAGGCAATGCAGTTCTTAAATCAAAATCTGCCTTGCCGATACAAACCAAGTTATTTTGTTTGGGATGGATATGATCGTTGCGAATAAGTCCGCGATATACGAAAGCATACCCTTGACAGCGAAATATAGCGGGTATATAAGCCGCTTATTGCACAAGTGTTGTTGACGAAATATGTAAGAAAAGGATTTCGTCGATCTTACGCCTCCTAACAAGACAAGGAAATTCATCATGTCATTTTCCATTCGACTATCTATATTGATTGCACTAGGAAGTGTGTTCGTATTCATGTGCTTTACTGCCTCCAGTCAGCAACGAGAAACGCAAGATAGAATCGTAAAAATGAAGCCTTTCTCTAACATGCCTGTCAAAATAACTACTGTTAAAGCTAAGTCGGGCACGATCAAACTGGGCAATAAATTTAAGGATGATGATGACTGGTTTAGATACTTAAAGTTCAGTATCAAGAACATTTCAGACAAACCTATTAACTATATAACCGCCGTAGTGATATTTATAAAGCCTGAAGAGCAGCAGGCCAATAGTACTCCTCTTGGCGAATGGCTTACATATGGCGTTAGCCCTCTTGATCGTAAAGGCCCCGCCATACAGCAAACACAATCCATATCGCCCGGCGATAGCTTAGAGTTGTCCCTCAGCGATAAATCTTATGAAGCAATTGGTCTTGAGTTAAAGAAGCTTAAATATCCTGAGAGTATTGATCAAATAGAATTCTCCATACAAGAAGTTGGTTTTGAAGATGGGACAGTATGGAGCGGGGGTGAAGTTTGGCAACGTGATCCAAACAACCCAAGTAGGGTGATTAGAATATCACAACCAAGCAGTAAAAACTCATTGAATGACTTTTCTCCCATCTTCACGCATGGCCTTTCCCCGCCCCCACAGGTAATAAACAGAAATTCGGGAGGATTTGTGCAAAAGGTACTGTGGATGCCCCCTCAGCCAATGGAGACTTCTGCGGATTGTCATCTTTTGGGACCCGTGATATCGGAATCCTGCAATGAAGATAATACTTGTGGTGTGAGAACACGTGTCGATCATAATGTGCCAGGCACATCGTTCCCGCGACAAATCTTGGATAGATGTAGAAAAGATGATGGTTCATTTTGTGAACCTATTATGCAGATATTAGTCACTATTGCTGATCCATGCCCGACACCGACCCCAACTCCAACAGCAACACCATCACCGTCACCGTCTCCAACGGCAACCCCGCCTCCGCCAGCATGTGGGCTAGATGGCGATTACTGCGGCGTGTACCCATATAACTGTTGCAGTGGCTATCACTGTAATACCTTGGACGGGATTAACCAGTGTGTTGCAGACAGCACCTGTGCCGACCACTTCGGCCAGACCCGCCGAGCAACGTGGAGTGTTTTGAAAGTGGGGAGTGTCCCTTCGGCTCGGCGTGGAGCGGGGCTTGGTGCGAATGCGTCTGTTCCGCCTCGCCCATCCTCATTGACGTAGCGGGCAACGGCTTCGCGCTGACGGATGCTGCCGGCGGCGTCAACTTCGACCTCGATGGCGACGGCAGCGCGGAAAGACTCTCGTGGACAGCGGCAGGGGCAGACGACGCATGGCTGGCGCTCGACCGCAACGGCGACGGCGTGATCAACAACGGCGCGGAGTTGTTCGGCAACTTCACGCCCCAACCTGATCCACCCGCAGGACAAGAGAAGAACGGCTTCCTCGCTCTGGCCGAGTACGACAAGCCGCAGAATGGCGGGAACGGTGACGGCATCATTGACAGCCGAGACGCTATCTTCAATTCGCTACGTCTCTGGCAGGACGTGAACCACAATGGCGTCTCCGAGCCGGACGAGTTGCACACGCTGCCGCAACTCGGTTTGAAATCTATTGACCTTGACTACAAAGAGTCGAAGCGGACAGACCAGTACGGCAATCAGTTCCGTTACCGCGCAAAGGTCAAGGACGTGCACGGGGCACAGCTTGGGCGCTGGGCGTGGGACGTGTTCCTGCAAGTGGCTGAATCATCTGGGGCGCAACCTGCGGCCAGTAGCGCAAGCGCCATGTTTGCATCTAACAACCAGTGGTCTTTACCATTGGCCCGCCTCGCCAAAGCTTTAGGCGCACGAGTTAAGCCTACAAGTCCGACGGCTGGTTCGACTCTATCAATGTCTGGGTTAAATTGGGCGCAGCATAAGCAAACCCTGTTACTGGTGCTGCGCGATGGCTGCCACTTCTGTTCTGACAGTGCCGCATTCTATCAACGGCTCATCAAAAATCAGACAGCCCAAGCTAATACCAAATTTGTCGCTGTCCTGCCCGGCGCGGTTGACGATAGTCGCGCATATCTCAAGCGCTTAGGCGTGCCAATTACAGATGTTCAGCAAGCCGCCCTCGGTACACTTGACGTGAGCGGCACGCCAACGCTGCTGCTGGTCAACGCGCAAGGCGTGCTGACCAAAGCTTGGGTCGGCAGATTGCCCAGCGACAAGGAGGTTGAGGTCATTGACGCAGTGCGCCGGTAGTGCTCGATGCAAACTTGACAGCGCCGCGTCATGCGGCGTATAAGCGCCAATGACAAACGTGGTGAGTTAAGGCGACTTGCGGCCACGTAAAATAAACAGCTAAACAGCTCGGCGCTTTTAGGCCCATCAACTTCGTCTGCTCTGAAGTCCCGCGTTGTTTAGCGCGGGAATTTTTATTATGGATGACTTCCGCGACATACTGGCGAGCGATCAGATTACAGTCTTCGATGGTGCGATGGGCACGATGCTCTATAGCAAGGGCGTCTATATCAATCGCTCGTATGACGAGTTGAATCTGACGAACCCTGATCTGGTGCGCGAGGTGCACGAGGAATATGTGCGCGCGGGCGCGGAGGTCTTAGAGACCAACACGTTCGGCGCGACCGCGCACAACTTGCAGCAGTATGGCCTCGACGCACGCTTGCGCGAGATCAACATCGCCGCCGCGCGGCTGGCGCGTGAAGCGGCCGGCACACGCGCTTACGTCGCAGGCGCAATCGGCCCTTTGAGCTTGCGCATAGAGCCTTACGGCCCGACCTCGTTCGATGAAGCCAAAGAGATGTTCAAGGCACAGGCTGAGGCGCTCCTTGAAGGCGGCGTTGATCTGCTCGTGCTCGAAACCTTCTCAGACATCTCAGAGATCAAGCAAGCGATCCGTGCTGTGCGTGAGTTGTGTGATCTGCCGATCATCACGCAGATGACGATCCAGATGGACGGCAACACTTCTTACGGCACAACGCCTGAAGTCTTCACTGCGCGGCTCGATGAGTGGGGCGCGGACGTGATCGGTCTCAACTGCGGCGTCGGCCCGGCAATCGTGCTCAACGCCATTGAGAAGATGCGCGGCGTCACGAATAGAAAACTCTCGGCGCAGCCGAACGCGGGGCTGCCGCGCGATGTGCAAGGGCGACAGTTTTACATGTGCTCGCCGGAATACATGGCGAAGTACGCGAAGCGTCTGATTCAGGCCGGCGTCAAGTTCGTCGGCGGCTGCTGTGGCACGACGCCCGCGCACATCAAGTTGATCTCCGATGCCGTGCGCGCCGTAAGCCCACGTCGGCAGCGTGTTCCTTTTAGCACACAACAACCGGCGCGCATCGCTGAACTCACACCCGCAGATATCCGTGTCGTGCCATTGGCAGAGAGATCGAATTGGGCACGCATGATCGCGCGCGGCGAGTTCGTCACGACCGTTGAGGTCTTGCCGCCGAAAGGCTGTGCGCCGGAAAAGACGCTTGAGTCAATCCGTCTGCTCAAAGATGTGGGCGTCAACGCCGTCAACATTCCCGATGGGCCGCGCGCGCAGACGCGCATGGGCGCGCAGGCGACGGCGCTTTTGGTCGAGCGCGAGATCGGACTTGAGACAGTGCTGCATTATTGTTGTCGTGATCGCAACCTGCTCGGCATGATGAGTGATCTATTGGGCGCGGCGGCTCTGGGCTTGCGCAACCTGTTGCTCATCACGGGCGACCCGCCAAAGATGGGGCCGTACCCGGACGCGACCGCCGTCTTCGACATTGATTCCATCGGCTTGACCAACATGGTCAACAAACTGAATCACGGGCTTGATCTCGGCAACAATCCAATCGGTTGCCCGACCTCTTTCTGCATCGGCGTCGGCGTCAACCCCGGCGCGATCAATCTGGACGAAGAGATCAAACGCTTTGAGTACAAGGTCGAGGCGGGCGCGGAGTTTGCGATCACGCAGCCGGTCTTTGACGTCGAACAACTGCGCACATTTCTCAGACGCATCGAACACGTGCGCATCCCTGTCGTCGCGGGCATCTGGCCGCTCGTCTCCTATCGCAACGCGGAGTTTCTGCACAACGAAGTGCCGGGCGTGCGCGTCACGCCGGAGATCATGGAGCGCATGCGCGTCGCTTCAGACAAAGGCAAGGAGTTCGGCCGCGAAGAGGGTTTGCAGATCGCGCGCGAGTCGCTCGTTGAAGTCCGCGATCTGATTCAGGGCGTGCAGGTCTCCGCGCCCTTCAACAACGTCCGCTACGCGCTCGAAGTGTTCGAGGTGTTGCCGGAGTTTGCGGCACGCAAAGAGCTTATAGCCTCACCTTCGGTCTGAACTCGTCAAACACATTCAGCCAGAAAAACTTGTCAGGGCTGACGATCGTCAGCCCTTAAATCACTGCAAGCAAGAATTCTTGCCAGCGTTGCGCAATTTTTTCCTTGACAGGCTAAGGTAACAGAATTACTCTGCCCGCGCCCCAAAGCTTTAGTTCCCCTGCATGCCCTCACCTCCTCGAAGAGCGTGCAGTCTTGGCCGCGCATCCAAACGAAGGGAGCGCTTCCCTTCAAAGCTCTTGACTCTGCTCACCTAAGGAGGCTTCCAAACATGAAATACTTCGCAAAAACCTTCCGCCGCGCCCTTGCTTCTACCCTGATCGTCTCCGCCTGCGCGTTGACGCTAGGACTAACTCTAGCGTTCGCACAGTGGCCCCAGTGGGCGCATGATCAGCAACACACCGGCGCGATCAATGTGGCCGGGCAAAATCTCAACAACGTCCTAGCCAATATCGTTTACGATCCGTTCGTTGACCAAGAAAAAGCGCCGGAGAACGGCGACGGCGACCTGCTCGTGCACTACCAAACGCCGCTCGTAGATGGCAACGACGTGTACATGGAGTTCAAGTCAGGCACTTACACCTCCATTACCACGTGGGAGACCCAAACATGGAACGAGAAGAAACTCAGTTGGGTCGGCGGTCAACTCGTCACGCAGTGGAGTTTCCAGAGCGACTGGAAGCCCGTGCCGTTCGGCAGCCCGCAGTGGGAGCCGGTCTTTCACGCCGCGTTGGCTGGCAATGCTGTCTATGTGCCCGGCGGCGGCGGCAGTGTCTATAAACTCGACAAAGCGACCGGCGCAGTCCTTGCGCACTACGATCCACTCGGCGGTGATGGCAACACCTTCCTTTGCGGCCCGCTCAGTGCCG
>QHXQ01000112.1 GCA_003223935.1 Acidobacteriota bacterium
CGACGACCTCTGTGGATCAGTATGCGGCGACACTTGCGCGCTGGTACGGCGTCGCCGACACAGACCTCCCGACGGTCTTCCCCTTCATCAGTCGCTTCCCGACCTCGAACATCGGTTTCTTGGGGTAAGGAGTAGGAAATGATGAATGCGGAATGATGAATGATGAAGGAAGAACAGTTCATCGTTCATCATTCCGTATTCATCGTTATCTTTATGTCGCGGATCAATCGGGT
The DNA here is from genome assembly GCA_003223935.1 of Acidobacteriota bacterium. GTDB lineage: Bacteria > Acidobacteriota > Blastocatellia > Pyrinomonadales > Pyrinomonadaceae > QHXQ01. The sequence continues at coordinate 234 of QHXQ01000112.1, forward strand.
CAAGCTCGCCATCGTCGCGCTCTTCATTACTGCTTGCGGCGGCGTGCTCTTCACAAATAATTTCATCAATCGGCCGGTCGGCGCTTTCTCTGCGGGGCCGCCCGCCGGGCACACGGGCGCGCCGAGCGAGTTCACCTGCGACGAGTGCCATCTCAAGGTCGGCACGAGCAGCGGCACGTTCACAATCAATGCGCCGCAATCTTATCTACCCGGACAGACCTATCAGATCACGGTCACGCACAGTTCGCCCGATCAGACGCGCCAGCGTTGGGGCTTCCAACTGACTGCGCTCGACGGCGGCGATGAAAAGGCCGGCAATCTGCAAACTGTCGGCGACGGCCTCACGCAGATACTCGACAATCAAGGGCCGGGCAGCAGTCGGCAATACGTCGAGCACACGGCGGCCGGCACGTTCGCGGGGCAGCACGACGGCGCGAGTTGGTCGTTCCAATGGACAGCGCCGCAGCAGAACGTCGGCTCCGTCACGTTCTATGCGGCCGGCAATCAAGCGAACAACAACGGCAACAGCGACGGCGATTTCATCTATTCGACCTTCGTCACAGCGCTCCCCGCCACCGATTACACGCTCATACTTACACCAACGGCGCGCGTCATCGCGCCCGGAGGCGCAACCACTTACAACTTGCTCGTCACGCCGTTCGGCGGCTTCACCGGCCAAGTCAACTTGAGTCTCGGCGTCTTGCCTGCGGGCGTAAGCGCGACGATTACGCCGTCTGTGATCAATCTGACGGACGCATCGGCGCAATCTGCGACATTAAGCATCAGCACGACGGCGGCTGCGCCGCTCGGCACGATCACATTGATCCCAAGCGCATCGAGCGGCGTGCTCGCGCGTTCGGCGCAAGGGACACTCACGATTGCCAGCCCATCGAGCGCCGACATCGCCGTCACAAACACAGACTCGCCTGATCCAGCCACAACCGGCAGCAGCTTGACCTATCGCGTGGTCGTCACGAACAACGGCCCCGCCAATGCGACGAACGTCAATCTCACAGACGCGCTGCCCGCAAACGTCAACTTCGTCTCCGCCACGCCGTCGCAAGGCACGTGTTCCGGCACGACGACGATCACTTGCGCGCTCGGTTCGCTCGCCGTCAATACAAGCGCGACCGTGAACATCGTCGTCACACCGCAAGCCGTCGGCACGTTGAACGACAGCGCAAGCGTGAGCGGCACAGAGAGCGATCCGGTCGCAAGCAACAACAGCGCGCAGACGACGACGGACGTGCAAGCGCCGGTCGCAGGCCCGACGCTCACCGATCCGAATCTCGCCGTGCGCACAGTCGTCGGCGGTCTCGATCAGCCGATCACGATGGCCTTTATCGGCAACAACGATTTCTTCGTGCTCGAAAAAGCTTCGGGCAAAGTTAAGCGTGTGACGAACGGCGCGGTCGTGAGCACGGTGTTAGACCTGCCCGTCAACTCGAACTCCGAACGCGGCTTGCTTGGCATCGCCTTGCATCCGCAGTTCCCGGCGAACCCGCGCGTCTATCTCTATTGGACTGAAAGCAGCACGGGCGCGGACTCTGCGAATGTGGACGACGTGCCGCTCTTGGGCAATCGCGTTGACAGTTATTTGTGGAACGGCTCGACGCTTAGCTTTGAGAAGACATTGATCCGGCTGCACGCCTTTCAAGCCGACGAAACCACGCATCGCGGCAATCACAACGGCGGCGTCATACGCTTCGGCCCCGACGGCAAACTCTACATCGTCATCGGCGACAACGGCCGGCGCGGCATGTTGCAGAACCTACAGTTCGGCCCATCGCAATCGCCCACAGGCCCAACCGTCGCGGACGATCAAAACGGCGGCCCTGAACCGGACGACGCGCACATGACCGGCGTTATCCTGCGCCTCAACGACGACGGCACGACGCCCACAGATAACCCGTTCTTCAACGCGCAGACGAGCCTCACGGGCCAAGCTGCCGCGAACATCAAAAAGATTTTCGCCTACGGCGTGCGCAATAGTTTCGGCATGGCCTTCGATCCGTTATCAGGTCAACTCTGGACGGAAGAGAACGGCGACGATGCGTTCGACGAGATCAATCATGTGACCGCAGGCTTCAACGGCGGCTGGATACAGATGATGGGGCCTTCGAGTCGCATCAGCGATTTCAAGTCAATCGAAGTCGCGCGCGGCGATAGTCTGCAACAAGCGCGTTGGCCGCCGCATCTGTTGGCCGACACGCCGACGGATGCGCTCGCGCGGCTATTCATGTTGCCGGGCGCGCATTACACTGAGCCGGAGTTTAGTTGGAAGTATGCGGTTGCGCCCGCAGGGATCGGCTTCGTGCGTGGTCGTGCGCTCGGCGCGCAGTACGAGGGCGATCTGTTTGTCGGCGCGTCGCGCGTGACGCTCTTGAACGGTTTTCTATTCCGCTTCAAACTCACAACAGATCGGCACACGCTCGCGCTCTCTGACGCGCGGCTCGCGGATCGTGTGGCGGACAATAACGACAAGTTTGATCTCTCAGAGAGCGAGAGCCTGCTCATCGGCCACGACTTCGGCGTCACCACCGATTCTCAAACGGGCCCGAACGGCGACCTCTACGTCGTCTCGCTCTCCAACAGCGCCGTCTATGAAATCTCCGCCGCGAAGCAGAACACTATTCAATTCAGCGCGGCGAACTACACCGTGTCTGAATCAGGCGACGGCACAGGCCATGCCACGATCACTGTGACACGCACGGGCGACACGTCGGGCACGGCTTCGGTTGATTACGCGACGGTTGATGATCCGGCGGCCGTGCGTTGCGATGACACGACCAATAATCACGGCGCAGCTTACGCGCGCTGCGATTATGCAACGACCATTGACACGCTGACCTTCGCGGCCGGCGAGACGACCAAGACGTTCAGCATCCCCGTCATTGACGATGCCTTCGTCGAAGGTAACGAGACAGTCGCGCTGCGTCTGTCGAATCCAACCAACGCCGCGCTCGGCGCACAAGCAACGGCGACGCTGACGATCACGGATAACGACACGTCCGCATCGTCGAACCCGATCCTCGCGGGCGACAACGCGGGCATCACCTTCTTCGTGCGGCAACAATATCTGGACTTTCTCTCGCGTGAACCCGAACAGGGCGAGCCGTGGTCAGCCATCCTGCGCAACTGTTCCAATCAATTCAATACCGATCCGAATAATGCGGCGGCTGGATGCGACCGGCTCACCGTCTCCGCAGCTTTCTTCGGCTCGCCGGAGTTTCGCCTCAAAGGCTACTTCGTCTTTCTGTTCTACAAGGTCGCGTTGGGCCGTCTGCCGAGCTATGACGAGTTCATTCCTGATATGCGCAGCGTGACCGGGCAGACGCCCGCAGAGGTCTTTGCGAAAAAGGCTGCGTTCATTGATGCCTTCGCTGGCCGATTAGAATTCCGCAACCTTTACGACGCGCTCTCGAACACGGCTTACGTGGATGCGCTGATGAATCGCTACATTCTGCAATCAATCACGACGCCTGATCCGGCCAACCCCGACGGCACGACGATGGTCACACTTACGCGCGCCGACCTCGTCAACCGTCTGAACACGCAGACGCTCACACGCGCCCAAGTCTTACGCGCCATCGTGCAGAGCCGCGAAGTGGATTTGGTCGAGTTCAACGGCGCGTTCGTCGCCATGCAATACTATGGCTACTTGCGCCGCACACCGGAGACTTCGGGTTATAATGCGTGGCTGGATTATTTGAACATGCACCCGACGGACTTTCGCACGATGGTCAACGGGTTTATGAATTCGGTTGAGTATCGCCTGCGTTTCGGCAGCGCAAACTAAAACGTAAAAAGCGCAGGTCGGTATAGACGCTTGCCGCGCGCTCAACGCAGACCGAGCAGCAGCAACGCCGAACGATCAAACACTTCGCCGCCGTGCGCGAGCCACGCGCGATATGGTGCGAGTTCTTCCTCTGTGACGGGACGATTGCCGAGGCGCGCGACGGGTGTCTTCTCGAAGGCGTGTTCGGTGAGCGGCAGATGCGCCGCGCGTATGTGCAGCTTGTTGTCGGCATCGGCGAGCGCGGCTTCGGCTGTCTCCACATCAGGAAACAACTCCTCATAAGCGAGCAGATGCCAGATCATTTCGCCAGCGCGTTGCTCGACCGTCAGCACACGCAACAGCCCGAAGCCGCTCTCAAGTTGGAAGATTAGATCATCGCCGGGCGCGAACGGTAAAGCCATAAACATCTCACCTTGCTGATTTGCTCTGAGCTTAACACAACCTGATCAGCAACGACCGACGAAATCTTTGCGCCTTTGTTTATCGGTCTCTGTCTGGAAAGATTAACGCAAGCCGGGTAGTATTAGGCGCGCGGAGCGAAACCGATGAGCCAAGCCGAGCTTGAGCCGGATCATTATGAGACTTTGGGCGTGGACGCGGAGGCGGCGCGGCGCGAGATCGAGCGTCGTTACAAGCGGCTTGCCGCCGAGCATCACCCGGATCGCGGCGGCGACGAAGAGCGCATGAAGTCGCTCAACGCAGCCTATCGCGTGCTCGGCGACGAGTCGCGGCGCGCGGCTTACGATGCGACGCGCCAACAGCCTGCGGCCGTCGGGCGCGAGTTCGTGCCCGCGAGTTCGCCTTCGGCTACGGCCGATGCGCTCGGCGGGCGACTCGCGGGCGCGGCGCTCTGCACTTTCGGCGGCACGGTGTTACTGCTGCTCGTGCGCGTACATTACGTCATCTTTCTTTGGCCGCTCGCCATGCTCGGCCTCGCCGTGATGGGCTTCGGCGTCTGGATGGCCCACGCGGCGCTCGCCTATGCGCGCGCAGGGTTCGCGCCGACGCACCTTGCACGGCGCACGGCTTGGGCGCAAGAGACTGCGTTTTGGTCTGTGGTCGCGGGCGGACTCTACGGTCTCTATCTGTTGTTGACCACGCTTTGATCTAGATCATGCTGCTCGGACTCGATCTGCTGTTCCTTGAGGTCAACAATCTGCCGGACTCGGTCGAGTTCTATCAAACGATGCTTGGGTTCGAGGTTGAATCGGTGACAACTGAAAGCGAACCACCGATGGCCACACTACGGGCCGGCCGCCTACGGCTCACGCTCGCGGAACAACTTGCGACGATGGCGCGACGCGGGCGCGGCGTTCACTTTTTTATCGGCGTGGAAGATATTGACGCTTTCTACGAGCAACTCCGCGCGCGTGCCGTAGAGGTCGCGCCGCCCTGCGATGAAGGCTGGGGCGGGCGCTTCGTCACGCTTGAAGACCCCGATCGTTATCGCTTCTTTTTCGTCACATGGCACAAGACCGCGCCGCCGGGCGACAACGGGCAACACACATTTCACACTTGATTGAAGACGATGACCACGCAACGAGAAACACGGCGCGTCAAGACCTCAATCGCATGTAACTGGGGCAGCACGCAGGACTGCCCGCGCAATGGCACGATCACCAGTCTCGGTCTCAAAGGCTGCTTCGTGCAGACAAAGGCCGCAGCCGTCGAAGGGCAAGCGCTCTACATGAACTGCTGGCTGCCCTCGCAACGCTGGTTGCCCTTGCGCGGGCAGATCGTCTATTACCTGCCGCGTGTCGGCTTCGGTCTCGCTTTCACAGACCTCACAGACAGCGACCGCGAAATGCTCGATCTGCTGATTGATTACTACGACCCGCAACAGCAAGCGCCAGCATAAGCAAGAAAAAATGACGGCCGCCATGCCTGAATGGCGGCCGTCTTCGGCGCAGGCGTCGGTAAAGGGATAAAGGAGAAACCCTCTACCCCAGACCTGCGTGAGTAGTGGACAGTGGTCGGTGGTCAGTGATCGGTGCAATCAGTTTTTAACTGACCACCGACCACTGTCTACTGACCACTGTTCTACTTCATCTCGGACATCGCGGCGATGTAGCAACCGCGCGCGGTGGCGGTCAAAGGGTCTTTGGCCATGCGCACGTCCGAAATCTCGATGGGAAACTCGCCGCCCGCGACGAGCATCTGTTCGAACTTTTGCAGGAAGCCGGCCGGTCTGGCCGTGCCGCCCGCCAAGACGACCGGCAGCGCCCGATCAATCTTCGGCAACTGGCTCGACGCGCTGAACTCCGCGCGCAAGCTGTCAATCAAAGTTTGCAGCACGTCCTCGTAGTAGATGTGGAGCGCCCGCGAGAGATCGTCTTTCGGCGCGCGCGACAGATCAAGATGCTCCTCTTTCTCAAGTCGCACCTTCGTCGAGTTGGCTTCGCCGAGCACTTCCGTGACGTTGCGATCAATGTAGTCGCCGCCCTTCGGGATGCTGAACGTGATCATCGGCATGGACATGAACGAGACTGAAACGTTGCACATGCCGCCGCCGAAGCTGACGCCGATGCCGGTGAAGTTCTCGTCCTGCAATTCTGAGAAGACGACCGCTTGGCCTTCGTTCAAAGGCTTCGCGTTGTAACCGAGACTCGACAGGAAGTTCTTCAGCACCGCTTGATGATAGACGAGCTTACCATTGACGCCCTCGCCTTTGCCGGGCAGGCTGAAGTAGAGCACCTCATTATTCCTGCGCGCGCGCGGCACGAGCCGTTGCACGATCAGTTGCATGATGTGCTGGCTCTGTTCCTCTTGCGGATTCAAAAGTCCGTCGCGCATCGGGCGACGCGCGGCCACGTTCATGAAGCTGGCGAAGAAGTCTGAGTCGTTGCCATAGACGTACAGGTTCTTGCAGTTGCGCTCAAAGACCATGTGCTTCTGCTTCAAGACCTGCTCGATCATGTCGGACGCAGGCACGGCGACAAAGGCGTTCAACTCCGTGCGCGTAAGTTTGCTGTCGGAACTGTCTGCGGCAACGATGCGGCTCGTGCCGATGTCGAGACCGACTGCGCCGGACTTAGGCAAAGGCACTTCGACTTTATTCGCTGGCATCTGATTTTTCTCTTCCATGACTTTTCTCCTTTTTGGGTGCAAGCCGGAAATTCAGGCTTCCGGCTGCGGTTGGTTGGGTTGATGTGATGTGGCCGAACGAGGACTAACCTTGTGGCGTGTTCGTTTGATCGAGCGCGCGGCTCGATTCGGTTTGATCGGTAGTCGTATCACGGGACTTGCGCGCAAGTTCCATCTGCTGGCGGTAACGTTCGCGCATCTGCTTGCGCAGATCGTCGGTTTTCAAATTTGCCGCAGCCGCGCGCCGGTCGAACTCTGCGAGCGCCGCGACTGCGCCGGGCCACATCGCGCCGCCGACCTGCGCGATGATGTCGTCGTCGTAAGTGAAACCAAACTCGCTGATCGCGACGGGCGCAACTTGATACTTGTCCGAGAGACCCATCGCGGCGAAGGGGAAGTTGCGCACCCAGTCGTGGTGATAGCAGATACGCATGTTATCTGGATTAACCGAGACGAGACCATGCACGACGCAATCGGCATCGTCAATCTGGTAACGACTGCGCAGGATTTGTGTGAGTAGGCGACCGGCGACGAGTTGCGCTTCCGTGAGTTGCTCAACGCTTGCGTCGCTGCGCGTCTCGAAACAGACGCCGATGAAGCTTTCGTTCAAGCCGACATAGACACCTTGCTTGTCAGCCCAGACGGAATGGCCCGCGTGGTTCGCCGCCTGCTCGTCGCGCACGATGCGATAGATCTGCCCGAAGCGATCAATCACGTAGTTATAAGAGCGATTGCGGCGGACGTATTCGAGCAGTCCGCGCGTGTGCGTCTCGATGGACTCGTTGTTGTCGGCGGTGAAGGGCAGCAAGTCGCTCTCGGAGGTGTGATAGAGCAGACCGGCTGGCTCGTGATGCAGTTCGCCGATTGGTTTCGCTTGAACGTTCATCGCACCGTTCGTGTGCGGCAGCACGTAGTAGGCGCGTTGATGATTGTCGGTTTCGTAGTCGGTTGAGATGCGCCCGCCGTTGCTGTAACGCTCGAAGTTATCTTTGCGCTCGACGAGCCAAACCTTCTCCGGCTTGTAGTCGGGCAGATAGTTCGCGGGCGTCTGCGCGTAAACGACGCCGGGACTGCCGGCATGTGTGTCGGTCGGATTCGACTTGCTGTAACGGCTGGCGAGATAGTTGTTGACGCGATGCGCCGACCAGACAGTTGCCGAGCAGAGGCCGCAGATGAGGAGCACGACGAAGGCGAGACCGGCGACGTGGAAGAGATAACGGGCTTGATAAAAACTGAAATAGACGCGCGCCGCCACAGGCGCTTTCTGTTGGCGCAACAGGCGCAGCCGCTCGCCCATGCTCGTCGGCAGATACTTGTTTATTTCACGCACGATCAGCCGATAGAGCAACAGGTCAAGCAGCCGCGCGTAGTGGCGCTCATATAGCTTTGATTGTTTGATTAAAGGGAAGCGATCAAGCCAACCGTTCAGTTTGTCGGTGCAGTCGGTTTGCAGCGCGAGCGTGTGGTTGAGGAAGCGCAGGCGAATCTCAGGCCGGTCGAACAGATGCGCGTATCGCTCGACGACCTTCGAGTAGTGCAACGTTGTTTCTGTGCCTGACCTCGGAATCATAATGAACTTAGTGGGGCGGGCGACGACGACAGAGTCTATCGCATGCGACGTTTGCGCGCTTCAATGAGCCGTCACCTCTGAGATGATGAAGTTCTCGGCTGCGCCTTTGGCGTGTAGTTGCGCGCCATAGCGGGCCGCGTCTGCGCGGTCGTCGAAGCGGCCCGTCTGGACGCGATACCAAATGCCGCGCTTCGGCAGATCGACGGCAACGACTTGAGCGGCGAAGCCGACCCGCTGTAAACGCGCCGCGTGTTCGTTGGCCTCAACAGGGTTGTTGTACGAGCCGACTTGAAGTGTGAACCTGCCCGCCGTCTCCGACATTGACGGCGATTGCGCCTGTGGCTCAGGCGCGGGTTTAGCGAGTGCAGGCTCGTTGGGCTGGCGCTCGGTCGTCGCTGACGGGGCGGGCTGCGCGACGACAAGCTGTGTTGCCTGTGCATCATCCTTGGACTGCGCGGCGTCGGCCGTCGGTTGAATCTCTGGCTGCGCGCGTTCCATTCTTTCGGCCCGCGCCGCTATCTCGTTCGCCGCGCTGACATGCTGACTCGTCGCGCTTTGATTGGTCGCTTGATTTCCGGTGACGCTCGGCCGAATTTGCGATGATGCGCTGTTGACCTGTACCGCCGCGCCGGTCATGCCGTTGAGCGCGATGACGAGCGCGATGAAACCAAAGCAACACGCCAACAACCAGAGCGGCGAGACGCGCATCAGGCGCACGCCCATGCCGTACTTGTCAGACTCGCCATGATGCTCAAGCGCCTCGCGCGAGAGTTGCGGCACGTACTCTTCCGGCATCACAAACTCGCCTGAGTCGGCCAATGGATCGTTGTGCTCAGCATCCAGCCCATTAGCTTGTAAGCTGCCGTTATGAATCGGCGCAGCCGTGCAGCCAGGTTGCGGTTCCACCTCAGCTTGAGGCGAACCGGCAAAGTCTAAGATGGTTGTTTCACTGCTCTGATGCGCATGCTCGCACGCCATCTGTGGCAAACTGAGCACCTCATCCGGCTCGACCGGCGTATAAGACTCCGACGGCGCTTCCAGACCAAGGACGGACGCGCTCGGAGTCTCTGTTACCAGAGCAGTCTCAACTACTCCGTCAGCCATTAAGGCATCGAAAGCCGTCCCGCAACGGACGCAGGTTACGCGCGCCTTGCTTAACAGAGGCGCGGTATCAATCAGACCTTTGCACTGGCACTTTGGACAAGTGATACGCATAAGCGAATCTCCCATTACCGCCGCCACCGCCATGGCGCCCCTGACAAATTCTGCAAGCGTCAGGCTCCACCAAAATGCTCAAGATAGACCTGCTGATGTTGGGCGCAATTGGTCGGGGGGGCATGGATGTTGGCAAGCGTAGGTCAGAGGTTTCGGGGAGCGCAACGGACTTGTAGTCGGCGCAAGAGGCATAAGCCTATATGGCTCATGCACCCGGCGATATTAAATTAATAACGTTGTTAAAGCAAGCAAAAAATTGTCTGGCAAATTGGGCTTGAAGCAGCTAAGATGGGGGAAGTGTTGACCGATTCGACGGTCAAACTGGTGCTCATGCCCTAGCTTTTTGACCTATTCGTCAACCTCACGGGCATCTGTGCGCAAGCTGTTTTGGCTTCAAACCCCAGCAAAATGCCGGGTGCAAGCAATTTAGCTTGCGCGGCATGTGGCTTGTAAGCGTTTGCCGTGCCTGCCCTCCGCTGCGGGTGACTCGCTTGCCCCAAGGCTCCAAAAACTTCAGGTGCAGAAGACTCTCTTAATATGATCTCAGCAAGCAGTCGCCGTCTAGCTAAACCGCTCATCTGGTCGCTCATCACACTGGCTGCGGGCGTGGCCGGTCTCTCGTCCGAGCGCTTATCGCTCGCGGCCATTGATGTACCTTTCCTGCTGCTAGCTCTGATTACGATCAATCTCGGCACGCGCCTCGCCGTCAAGATTCCGCACGTCAAAGGGCAGGTTAATTTGTCGGCCGCTTTCGTCTTCCTGGCGCTGTTGCTCTTTGACGGCGCGGCCGCCATTCTGTTAGCCGTATTGGCCGCGCTCTGCGCGACCCTGCACTTCAGCCGCAACGCGCTCCAACTTCTCTTCAACTCGGCGCTCGCCGCCATCTCGACCTGTCTGCTTGTGGGCGCGTTGCGCCTCTGCTTCGGCCAACTCGTTGTGCTCCCGCACGCACCCACGTTCGTCTTTCTCCTCGTCATCTGTCTCACCGCAGCACTCCAAGCTTTTTTCCATTCGAGCGTGCTCGCGCTCGGCGCGCGCGACGACGATGGCCAACGACCACTCTGGCGCATGTTGAGTCGGACTTACGGCTGGACGTTCCTGACCTATTTCACGTTCGCTTCGGCCGCAGGCATGCTCGCCAAACTGATCGGCATCGTCGGTTTCTATCCGGCTATCGCCGCTACGGCCGTCGTCGCTATGGCGCACTACGCCTATTGCTCCTATCTGAAAGATGCGCGCACCTCAGTCGCGCAGGTGCGACAGTTCGAGCAGCGCGTCGCCACTTTGCAGGAGAGCGAAGAGCTGTTCCGCAGCGCATTCGACTACGCGGCCATCGGCATGGCGCTCGTCTCGACGAAGGGGCGCTGGCTGCAAGTCAACCGTTCACTCTGCGACATACTCGGCTACACGGAAGAGGAGTTGCTGGCGACGACCTTCCAGAAAGTCACGCACCCGGACGACCTTGGCGCGGCGCTCGCCAACATCAAGCAATTGCTCAAGGGGCGCATGCCGACCTATCAGATGGAGAAGCGTTATCTGCACAAGCAGGGGCACATGGTCTGGGTCTTGTGGAGCGTCTCGCGCGTGCGCGACCGCAATACGGATGCCGTCCACCTCATCTTCCAAGTGCAGGACATCACCGACCGCAAGCGCGCCGAAGAGCGTTTGATGCACGACGCTTTCCACGATGCGCTCACGGGCCTACCCAATCGCGCGCTCTTCATAGACCACCTCAAGCTTTCCATCGCGCGCACGCAGCGCACGCCGAACCAGATGTTCGCTGTCCTGTTCCTCGACCTTGACCGCTTCAAGATTATCAACGACAGTCTCGGTCATATGATCGGCGATCAACTCTTGGTCGGCATCGCGCGCCGCCTTGAGACTTGTCTGCGACCGGGCGACACCGTCGCGCGCGTGGGCGGCGACGAGTTCACGATCCTGCTTGAAGATTTACTTGACGAAACCGAAGCCGTCACGGTCGCCGAGCGCGTGGAGAAAGAGTTGTCTGTGCCGTTCATGTTGAGCGGGCGCGAAGTGTTCACCACCGTGAGCATCGGTATTGCACCTAGCTCCATCGGCTATGAGAATCCTGAAGACATTCTGCGCGATGCAGACACGGCGATGTACCGCGCCAAGTCGCTCGGCAAAGCGCGGCATGAAGTCTTCGATAAAGCGATGCACGCGGTGGCGATGAACCTCTTGCATCTCGAAACCGACTTGCGCCGCGCGCTCGACCGGCAAGAGTTCTTCATTCAGTATCAACCGCTCGTCGCGCTCGACGATTTTCGCTTGCAGGGCTTCGAGGCGCTTGTGCGTTGGCAACACCCGGAGCGCGGCCTGATCTCACCGATGGACTTCATCCCTGTGGCCGAAGACACGGGCCAGATTCTCGCCATTGGCCAGTGGGCTTTGCACGAGGCTTGCCGGCAGATGCGCCGTTGGCAGAAGCGTTACCCGTCCGATCCGGCGCTCTCGATTAGCGTTAATTTGTCGGGCCGGCAGTTCACGCAGCCCAACTTGATCGAACAGGTCAGAGATATACTCGCGGACACGAAACTCGATCCGCGCAGTCTGAAGCTTGAGATCACCGAATCGGTCGTCATGGAGAACATTGACACGGCGACCGAGATGCTCAGGCAACTGCGCGCGCTCGGCGTCCAACTCTCGATTGACGATTTCGGCACGGGCTACTCTTCTCTGAGCTACCTGCACCGCTTCCCGATTGACACACTCAAGATTGATCGTTCATTCGTCATGCAGATGGTGGACAACAACGAGAACATAGAGATCGTCCGCACCATCGTCATGCTCGCGCAGAACTTAGGCATGGACGTGGTCGCCGAAGGCGTCGAGACGAAAGAGCAGTTGGCGCTCTTGCGCAAACTCGGCTGCGAGAATGGGCAGGGTTATTTCTTCTCGCGCCCGGTGAGCGTCGGCGGCGCGGAGAAGATCATCTCAGACACTTATACGCATGCGCTGCCGGCGGAGAATCAGGCAGAGGTCAAAGCGATCCGGCCGGCATTGGTCGCTTAAAGAGGAGTTTGACTGATGGAGGAACGCAGACAGACGGAACGAGTCAAGGTCGCGCTCGACGCGCGTTGGGAGGGCGTGCTGGCCCAGTGCTCCGGTACGGTCGTCGATCTCAGCATCACGGGCTGTTTCATCCTGACACCAGATCAGGTGCAGCCGAAAGAGTTGATCCGCATCGAGATCGCACTACCAAGCAGCGGGCAGCTTTACCTATGGGGCGAGGTCGTCTATCAGGTGAGCGAGATGGGCTTCGCGCTGCGTTTCACCGGCATGGAAGATACCGAGCAGGCGATGCTGGAACTGCTGATGAACTACCTGCACGAAGCAGAGTCCGAACTGCAAACCTGCGCCTAGTTCGACCAAGCGCAGGCCGAAGCGACAAGCAAATTAGCGAACGCGGGCTAGACCATGAAGGTCTGGCCCGTGTCTGTTTACAACCGAAGTGTTATCATGCCGGCCAACGCTGAAGCCCGCGCCTGCGTGCTTGGCGGCTCCCGAACGAAATTCAAACTCTTAAGGTGAGAGGGTTGCGATGCGTTATGTGGAGAATCCGCCGAATCCTTGGCAGGCGACGCATGTCGAATGGTTGGGCGAGCCGCCTGAAGCGCGCCTCGAAGTCTTTGAAGAAGACGCGACGCGCTCGATCATCACGCACAACAATAGTCCGGACGTAGGCTTCGACTACTCAGTCAACGTCTATCGCGGTTGCACGCACGCGTGCAGTTATTGTTTCTCGCGTCCGACGCATGAATACTTAGGCTTCGGCGCGGGCACGGATTTCGAGCGCAAGATCGTCGTCAAGGTGCGCGCGGCCGAGTTGTTGCGCCGTGAACTGCTGCGCCCCTCTTGGCGCGGCGGCGTGCTCGTCTTTTCGTTCACCTCCGATCCATACGTGCCGCTCGAAGCGCACTACAAATTGACGCGCCGTTGCTTCGAGGTCTGTCTGGAATTTCGCAATCCCGTGAGCATCGTCACCAAGTCTGCCCTCGTGCGCCGCGATCTCGATCTGCTGATCGAACTGAATCGGCAAGCGGCCGTCGAAGTCTTCTTCACCATTCCATTTCACGACGCCGAGACTGCCCGCGCGCTCGAACCGTTCGCGCCCGCGCCCGAACATCGCTTCAATGCAATGCGCACGCTCGCAGACGCCGGCATACCCGTGGGGCTAGGCATCGCGCCCGTCATCCCGACCTTGAACGATCCGCACATCCCGCAGCTACTCAAACGCGCGCAAGAGTGCGGCGCACGCCACGCCTTCATGTCGCTGCTGCGTCTGCCGGGCAGCGTCGCGCCATACTTCGAGCAACGCCTGCGCGAGCGCCTGCCGACGAAAGCCGAGCGGGTGTTGAATCGTCTGCGCGAACTGCGCGGCGGCAAACTCAACAGCAGCGAATTTGGCGCACGCATGCGCGGGCAAGGCGCATACTGGCAGATGATCGAACAGAGTTTCCGCCTACACTGCCAACGCCTCGGCTTCAACAAAGCCGAGGATGCAGCGTACACGTCCGCCCCGCGCAATACCTTTCGCCGCCCCACACCGCAAGGCTCGCTCTTTGAGTGAAAACTTTGCGCCTCCAGCGTCTTTGCGTGAGGTTATTCTTTTGCAAGCATTACCTCTCGCAAAGACGCTGGAGGCGCAAAGAGCGGCGCGCAGTCAAACTTGGTTGCGCGCCCGAACAATGAATCTGCTCCAAATTTTTGTTCATCCGGCATATAATGGCTCGCGCCCCTATCGCATAAATAAGTTTGCATTGTTAGTTCCACCGAAGTTCACGACAGGGCCGGAGGGAGAACTGATGATTACCATCGGGGACGTGATCCGCGACCGCGAGCCGTACTACGTGCGCGACACGGCGACGGCGTTGGACGCAGCCGAGTACATGATGAGCCGCAACATCGGCGCGGTCTGTGTGCTTAACGAGGACGGGAAGTTAAGCGGCATCTTCTCGGAGCGTGACCTGCTGCGCCGGATCGTCTTGAAGGGCAAGACTGCGTCCGATGTGCCGATCCGCGACGTGATGAGCCAGATTGAAGTCGTGATTGATTGCAGCGACACGCCACACGACGCGCTCGAACGGATGGAGAAGTACAGCACGCGCCACCTGCCGGTAGTCCGTGGCGAACGCTGGGTCGGCATGCTCTCCATACGCGACATCATGCGCGTCGAGTTGAGCGAGCGGGGCGACGAACTGCGCTTGCTTCACGAATACATGCAGATGTGAGCGTCTGTGCATCGGCTTGTGGCCCACACGCGCGGCGCGCGGGGCACGGCGGCCTGCGATGTGTGCAAGGTTCTATCAGATCGTTTTGCTGTTAGCGCTTGCGGCGGTGGCTTGCAGTCATCCGCCGCCGGGTCGCGGCGCGGGCGAGGTGGCGAGCGCGAGCAATGGCGCGGTGCAGTTTCGCGTCGAGACCGTCGTTAGTGGTCTCATAGTCCCTTGGGCAATCGTCTTCACGCCGGACGGGCGCATGCTATTTACGGAGCGACCGGGGCGCGTGCGCGTCTATGAGAACGGCAAACTACGACCCGAACCGTTGGCCACAATCCCCGATGTCGAGCCGACGGGCGAGAGCGGTTTGATGGGCCTGACGCTCCATCCGCAGTTCGCCGACAATCATCTGCTCTATCTCGCCTACGCTTATCACAACGCAAGCGGCGACCAGCGCGTCCGCGTCGTGCGCTTCCGCGAGACCGGCACGACGCTGACAGACCGCAAACTGATCATCGAAGACATTCCCGCCGCACAGTTCCACGCCGGCACGCGCTTGCGTTTCGGCCCAGACGGCAAGCTTTACATCACCACAGGCGACGCGACCACGCGCGAGATCGCGCAACAGTTGAACTCGCTCGGCGGCAAAACTCTGCGCCTCAATGACGACGGCACAGTCCCGCCCGACAACCCCTTCGTCAATCAACAAGGCGCGCGCCCCGAAATCTGGACTTATGGTCATCGCAACTCGCAAGGTTTAGACTTTCAACCCGACTCAAATCTCATGTTCCAAACCGAGCACGGCCCTTCGGGCTTCGACGGCCCCGGCGGTGGCGACGAAGTCAACATCGTCGAGCGCGGCAAAAATTACGGCTGGCCCCTGATTCATCACACGCAGACGCGCGCCGGACTTGAGTCCCCGCTCCTCGAATACACGCCCGCCGTCGCCCCCTCCGGCGCAACCTTCTATCGCGGCACGAATCCGAACGGCTTCCCACAGTTCAAAGGCAACTTCTTCTTCGCCTGCTTGCGCGGCGAGACGCTCATTCGTGTTGTGCTCGACGGCCGCCGCGTCGTCAGCCAAGAGCGCCTGCTCGAACATCAGTACGGCCGCCTACGCGACGTCATAGAAGGCCCCGACGGCGCGCTCTACTTCGCCACCTCCAACCGCGACGGGCGCGGCAGTCCTGCGCGCGACGATGATCGAATCATGCGGCTCGTGCCAGTAAAGTAAAACCTGACAGCTACCGACCTGAAACTCTGTGCCAACGGCGCGAAGCCATGCGCCATTACAGTGCAGTCGCGCGCCAACGGCTTGGAGACATGTGCAAACTCGCTGAAGACAGTACCGCGAGCGGTAGCGAGCGGGTAGTCTTTGCATGATGACCGGATTGATGTGGCCATGACCCGCTCGCTACCGCTCGCAGTACTGACAGGACTCAGAGCGTGCGCGTGACTTTCGATAATGAACGCGGCGCATCTGGATTCAAGCCCTTCGCGTCGGCCAAGAGCGCGGCAAAGAGTTGCGCAGGGATGATGTAGGGGATGGGCGCGAGGAATTCGTTAATCGCAGCGTCCATGCGGAGCGCGCGCGTGGCGGCGCGCGCGGCTTCGTCGTCGCCGGTGATAACGAGCGTGTCGGCGCGCAGTTCGTTTAAGCGCGCGAGCAGTGTGCGCGTGCTATCTAAGGCGACGCCGGGCGCGGCGAAGATGATGACGGGGAAGTGGCGTTCGACCATCGCCAGCGGCCCGTGCAAGAAATCTGCGGATGAGAACCTTTCGGCGACGACGTAGCAGGTCTCCATCAATTTGAGCGCGAGTTCGTAAGCGTTCGCGTAGAGCAAGCCCCGCCCGACAACGACGCAGTTCTCCATGAAGACGTAACGCTCGACCAGTTCTTCGATCTGCGGCTTGAGTTCAAGCGCGCGTGCGGCCATGTCTGGGATCGCGTCATAATCGAGCCGCGCCCATTCGCCATCGGCAAGCGCGGCGGCGAGCATGTAGAAGTGTAGTAGTTGGCCTGTGAAGGTCTTCGTCGCGGCGACTGAGCGTTCGCGTCCGCCGTGCATCAAGAGCGTCTCGTCAACGATGCTTGTCATCGGCGACTCCGGTTCGTTCGTGATGCCGACCGTATATGCGCCACCGGCGCGCGCGTTTTCAAGCACGCGATTGATGTCTTCGCCTGCACCCGACTGCGAGACGCCGACGACGAGCGCGTGTTGCAAATTCAACTTCGTCTGATAGAGCGTGTGCACCGACGGCGCGGCAAGCGAGACGGGGATGCCGGTCGCGATCTCGATCAAATAGCGCCCGAACAACGCTGCGTTGTCGGAGCTACCACGCGCCACAAGCACGATCAGATCGATCTCGCGTCGGCGCAAGAAGCTACCGAGCCGCGCAATCTTCGCGCGCTCCTCATCAATCGTCGCCCGCAGCGCCGCCGGCTGCTCCGCGATCTCTTGCAGCATTAGAGACAAGGCTTTCATTCCTTCCGCGTTCGTCCGCACGGTTTGCGCTCCGCCACTCGTTTCGAGTAAAAAGGCTCGCGCTCGCAGACAGCAGACGAAGATGCAGCACACTCTAACACGAAGACCAATCCATCACGCGCTTTTCATCTGCGCGCTCATCGCAATCGGCGCAATAGTCAGTCAGGCGCAAGCAACTACTGAACACAAAGACGCGCCGACCAACGACGTGCAGATCATTCCGCGCCCGCGTCAGTTGACGCCAAGCGCAGACGTGTTCCGCTTGGGCCGCGACACGCGCATCGTGCTCGCAGATGCGCGCTCGGATGATGATCGTTTCGCCGCGCAGGATTTCATTGACGATGTAAGTGCGACCGCCGATCTCAAGCTCAACATCGGCGGGCACGCACGTAGGCGCACAATCCTCATCGGTTTGATCGAAAGCTCACCTGTTCAGTCTGCGCTCAAACGCGCGAATGTAAGCGTGCCTGCGAACCTGAACGATGAAGGTTATGTGCTGAACGTGAGCGCGGACGGCGCTATCGTCGCAGGAAAAACTGCGGCGGGCACGTTCTACGGCTTGCAGACCTTGAAGCAACTCGTGCGCGGCGCGGGCGCAGACGCTTTCATCACAGGCGTCTCAATCGTTGATTGGCCCGCGATGCGTTGGCGCGCGGTCTCGGACGACATCAGTCGCGGCCCCGTGCCGACGGTCGAGTACATCAAACGACAGTTGCGCACCGAAGCGATGTACAAGCTCAACATGCACTCGT
>QHXQ01000017.1 GCA_003223935.1 Acidobacteriota bacterium
GTTGGAAGGGCCTCAGGCCCAAGGTGCGCGGCGTGGCGATGAATCCGGTGGACCACCCGCACGGTGGCGGTGAAGGTAAAACGTCCGGCGGTCGGCATCCGGTGACGCCTTGGGGCCAGCCGACGCGCGGCTACAAGACGCGCAACAACAAACGCACGCAGAAAATGATCGTGCGCGATAGGCGCGTCAAATAAACGGGTGGCAGCGCGTTGACAATCGAACTGCTTAACCAATTGCTGTATCTGATTCGGAGTTTACGATGGCACGTTCAGTTAAAAAAGGGGCGTTCGTTGACGAGTCCCTCGAAAAGACGGTAGCGCGTATCCGGCAGGGCGGGGCGCGCCCACCCGCAGTCAAGACTTGGTCGCGTCGTTCGACGATCACGCCGGACTTCGTCGGCCTAACCTTCGCCGTGCACAACGGCAAACGACATGTGCCCGTCTATGTGACTGAGAACATGGTCGGGCACAAACTCGGCGAGTTTGCGCCGACGCGCATGTTCAAAGGTCACTCCGGCACGAAAGCGGAGAAGGGCGCAAAAGTAGCAAGGTAGCGATGAATAATGAATGCGGAATGACGACTTAATAACTGTCTCTCATTCAGCCTTCATCATTTGTTCGAGGTTTCTATGGAAGCGAGAGCGAGTGCAAAGTATTTGCGCGGGTCGGCGCAGAAGGCGCGGCTGGTGATCGACATGATCCGTGGCAAGAATGTGAACGAGGCGCTGGCCGTGTTGCGGTTTACGAACAAACGCGCGGCCGATGGCATCGAGAAGTGTGTGCGCTCGGCCGTGGCGAACGCGACGGAGCGGGCGGAGAAAGCGAACATTGCGATTGATCCTGATGACTTGTGGGTCAAGGCGTGCTTCGTTGATATGGGGCCGACGAAGAATCGGCGGCGTTTCCGTCCCGCACCGCAAGGGCGCGCTTATCGTGAGCGCCGACATTTCTGCCACGTGACCGTGTTGCTCTCAAGCGACGAGCGCGAGGCGACTGAGAACGGCAAAGCGCGCACGTCGAAGGCGGGCAAGCCTGCGACCGGCGGCGAGAGCAAGCGCACGACGAAACGCGCGGGCGCGACGGGTGCAGCAAAGGCTGCGGCGAAGCGCGCGAGCAAGAAGAGTGAGAGCGGCGAAACGGCTGCGACGAAGAAGCGAACGAAAGCGGCTGAGCCAGTCGCAGCAATCGCAGCAACCGAACAGACTGCACCGGTCGAATCGGCGACGAATGAAACGTCCGAAGAATAGTTGAACGGAGAAAGATAGTGGGTCAGAAAGTTCATCCTTACGGCTTCCGCTTAGGCTACAACAAGGACTGGCATTCGCACTGGTTCGCCAAGACGAAACAGTACGGCGACTTCCTGCATGAAGACCTCAAGCTGAAGAAGAATTTGAAAGCGCGCTTCGCCGGTGCGGGCGTCTCGCACGTGGACATCGAGCGCGCCGCCAACCGCGTCAAGATCATCATCTACACCTCGCGCCCCGGCATCATCATCGGGCGCAAAGGCGCAGAGATTGACAAGCTCAAAGCCGACATCGCTGCGCGCACGGGCCGCGAAGTCTTGGTTTCGATCCAAGAGATTCAGAAGCCGGAACTGAACGCGCAACTGCAAGCCGAGAAGATCGCGGCGCAGCTTGAGAAGCGCATCGCCTTCCGCCGCGCCATGCGCAAAGCGGTCGAAGAGACGTTGCGCTTTGGTGGTCAGGGCATCAAGGTCAAAGTTTCGGGCCGTTTGAACGGCGCAGAGATCGCGCGCTCTGAGTGGTATCTGCAAGGGCGTCTGCCACTCCACACTTTGCGCGCGGATGTTGACTACGGCTTCGCGGAAGCGAACACGACCTTCGGCGTCATTGGCGTCAAGTGCTGGATTTATCGCGGCGAGATTCTCGACCCGAAAGCGGCGATGGCGCGCGGTACAACGACCGACCCGATCAACGAAGTGCGTGCCGACGGGCGCGAACGCCGGCCGCGTGCGCCGCGTCGTGACCGCGACGGCGAGGGTCGTGACCGTGGAGATCGGCGCGGGCGCGGCGGCGACCGTGGAGATCGTTCGTAAGTGATTTCATATTCGTGATCTCAGATTTGAGATCGACACAGGGGTGCATTCATCATGTTGATGCCGAAAAAGGTCAAGCACCGGAAGCAGATGAAGGGGCGCATGACGGGCGTGGCGACGCGCGGCGACCGCATTAGCTTCGGCGAGTATGGCCTGAAGACTTTAGAGCCGGCGTGGATCACCGACCGGCAGATCGAAGCGGCGCGGATTGCGATGACGCGCCACATCAAACGCGGCGGCAAAATCTGGATCAGGATGTTCCCCGATAAACCGATCACGAAAAAGCCGGCCGAGACACGTATGGGTAAAGGCAAGGGCGCGCCCGAATACTGGGTCGCAGTCGTCAAACCGGGGCGCATCCTCTATGAGATCGAAGGTGTGCCGGAGGACATCGCGCGCGAGGCGATGCGGCTGGCGGCGCAGAAGCTGCCGATCAAGACGAAGTTCGTGAGCCGCCGCGAGCAAGAAGGAGGCGCAGTCTAACGAGATGAAGCGACGTGAAGAGATAGATAAACTGCGCGATATGTCGGACGAAGAGTTGCAGGATGAGGCGAAGCGTTTGAAGGAGTCTCTGTTCCGCCTCAACTTCAAACTCGCGCTCGGCGAGGTTGATGCGGTCAAGACGCTTAGGCGCGAGAGGCGTTCGCTGGCGCGGCTTCAAACCTTGATGCGCGAGCGGCAACAACAGGCAACGCAATAAAGTTTTCAAGCACTAAAGACGCGGCGCAAAACATCAGTCCGCGAAGCAGGTTTAAGCGATGGCAGAAGAGAATAAAGAACAAGCGGCGACGACCGACGCGGGCGCGGTAGCCGATGCGACGCCGAGCGGCGAAGGCTTGACGCAGGCGCTCGCATCAAACGTGGACGCGCAAGCGGGCAATGCTGCGGGCACGGAAGCGGGCAAGCGCGGGCGACGCGCGGAGAAGGTCGGCGTCGTGGCGTCGGACAAGATGCAGAAGACCGTGGTGGTGCGTGTGGATCGGCTGATCAAGCATCCGAAGTATCGCCGCTACGTGCGCCGCACGTCGAAGTTCATGGCGCACAACGAGACGGACGCGACCATCGGCGACAAGGTGCGCATCGTCGAGACGCGCCCACTCTCGGCGCACAAGCGTTGGCGCGTCGTTGAAGTGTTGCAGAAGGCAGAGAAGTAATTGATTCATTAAAACATCTGTTCATTGATTCAATGAGTCAATGGATCAATGAATCAATTTCAGGAGTGAGCAATGGCGATTCAAATGCAAACGTCGCTGGACGTGGCTGACAATTCGGGCGCGCGCCGCGTCGAGATGATCATGGGCATCGGCGGTTCGACGGGCCGCACGGCTTCTTTGGGCGACCGCGTGAAGGTGACGGTCAAAGAGGCTGCGCCGGACGGCGCGGTGAAGAAGGGCACGGTACAGAACGCGGTCATCGTGCGGACGCGCAAAGAGGTGCGGCGCAAAGACGGCACATACATACGCTTCGATCAGAATGCGTGCGTGCTGATCAAACCGGACGACACGCCCATCGGCACGCGCGTCTTCGGCCCCGTCGCAAGGGAGCTGCGCGACCGGAATTTTATGAAGATCGTTTCGCTCGCGCCGGAGGTGATTTGAACGGTTATGGCACAGCAAGGCATTAGATGTGTGAAGATCAAAAAAGGCGATCAGGTGGTCGTGATTGCGGGGCGCGACAACGGCAAGCGCGGGCGCGTGCTTGAAGTCGAGCCGCGCAGAGGGCGCGTGAAAGTCGAAGGCGTGGCGATTGTCAAGAAGCATCAACGCGCGAACCCGTCGGCCAATCGCGGTGGCGGCATCATTGACCGCGAAGCGTTCATCAATATCTCGAACGTGCAGTTGATCGATCCGCAGTCGGGCGCGCCGACGCGCGTGCGCTACGAGGTCGAGGGCGATGGCTCGAAGCGGCGCACGGCGGCGAAGAGCGGGCAGTCTTTGGAGAAGTAAGACGATAAAGGTTTAAGTCTGGAAACGTCGTGAGAGGCGAGACCCAGACGGAAGGTTAACAACGATGGCAGCAAGATTGAGAGAACGTTATCAGCGCGAGATTGCGCCGACGCTGGCTAAAGAGTTCGACATCACGAACCCGATGGCCGTGCCGAAGTTGGAGAAGATCGTCATCAACATGGGGCTGGGCGAAGCCATCGCCAACTCGAAGATCGTTGATACGGCGGCGGCCGAGCTTGGCACCATCGCCGGGCAGAAGCCGGTCGTGACGCGCGCGAAGAAATCAATTGCGTCGTTCAAACTGCGCGCCGGTATGCCCATCGGCTCGATGGTCACGTTGCGCGGTGATCGGATGTATGAGTTCCTTGATCGGCTCGTCTCGATTGCGCTGCCGCGCGTGCGCGACTTTCGCGGCGTCTCGCCCAAATCGTTCGACGGGCGCGGCAACTACACGCTCGGCATCCGCGAGCAATTGATCTTCCCCGAAATTGATTTCAACAAAGTGGACAAGACGCGCGGCATGAACATCTCGATTGTCACCACCGCGCGCAACGACGAGCAAGCCCGCGCGCTCTTGAAAGCGTTGGGCATGCCGTTTAGACAACAATAGAACAGTGGTCAGTGGTCAGTGGCCGGTGGTCAGTAAAAACTGATCGCACTGACCCCTGGCCACCGGCCACTGACCACTGAGGTTCTATGGCAAAGACATCTTTAATCGCGAAGGCGAAACGGAAGCCGAAGTTTTCATCGCGCGCTTATACGCGCTGCCAGCGTTGCGGCCGGCCGCGCGGCTACCTGCGCAAGTTCAAGCTGTGCCGCATCTGCTTCCGCGAACTGGCGCTGCAAGGGCAGATTCCCGGCGTCGTCAAATCAAGTTGGTAAGACAGCAGAGGTCAGAGGCTAGAGGTTAGAGGTCAGTTAAGACCAACAACTAACCTCTGACCTCTAACCTCTAATCTCTGGAGTTGTAAGTAATGACTGATCCTATTGCCGACATGCTGACGCGAATGCGGAACGCGATTGTCGCGAAGCACTCGCGCGTGGATATTCCGGCGTCGAAACTGAAACTTGAGATCGCCCGCATCCTGAAAGAAGAGGGCTACATCAACAACTTCGTCACCAAAGGCGAAGGCGTGCGCAGGACGCTCCGCATCTTTTTGCGCTACGACGGGCGTGGCACGTCTTCGATCTCGCATCTGGCGCGCGTGTCCCGACCGGGCCGCCGTGTCTATATGGGGTCGGACAAAAT
>QHXQ01000113.1 GCA_003223935.1 Acidobacteriota bacterium
CCGTTCGGTCTTGCGCCCCGCGAGCCAGTGCAAACTCACACGCACGCGCAACAGAAAATCATAAGCGCGTTCTACTCTCGCGCGCTCGGCGTTCGTGATGTGACCCTGTACTTGCAGGTCTGCGAGCGTGCGGCAGCCGAAGCGCGCGTCTGCAGCCCAGAATGCGGCGTGCAGGTCGCGCAGCGCGCCCACGCCCTCCTTCACGTTCGGCTCTTGCAGATAGATGATCGCGCCATGCTTGAGATGCCGCTCGTCGCGCGCCCGCCACGCCGCACGAACGAGCGCCGTCGCTTGCTTGCGCCGCGCACGCGCACGCGCATGCGTGAGTTGCTCATAGAGCGCAGTGCTGCCTGCGACGAGGCGCGTGTGTACGAGCGCCGTCTGCAAGTGCGGATCGGTGCGCGCCGACGCGAGACACGCGCGCACCGTCTGACTCTTATGCCCGACTGTGAGACCTGCATCCCAGAGTATGTGCAGTGTGCGCTCGATGAGCGCGGATACATGCGCGCGCGGGCGTTCGTCGTGTAGGAAGAGCAGATCGAGATCGGAGTAGGGCGCAAGTCTGCTCTAAACAATCTTGCGCTTGTTCGTTGTTTAGATCATCGGCTGCGATGCGATAGGCATGTGTGACTAACACGTCGAGTGCAAAGGTGCGAGCCGTAGCCAGCCAACGCCCACCAGAGCCGAGCCGAGCGGCGATCTGCAAACGCTCATCTTCGAGCCGTAGAAAGGCGCGCAAGCGGCGTGCGAGTTGCGCTGAGTCTGTGGGAATTTGGAGGGCGGCGAGTTGTCGTGCGGCGTGCGCGCGCACACTCTGTCGGTGTCGGTGGCTGAGGCGTATCTCGTCCACGCGCTGCGGCAAGCCGGGTCAACTCCGATCTACAAACGCGCGCCAACGCGGGCGACGCGCTTCATATGCTGTGATGGCTGCTTCGTGTTGCAAGGTCAGTCCGATATCGTCTAGGCCGTTTAGCAAACAATGGCGGCGGAACTCGTCGAGCGAGAACGGGGCGACGAGTCCGTGTTCGTCGGATACGATACAACGTTCGAGGTCAACCGTCACGCAATAATTTTCCAATGCGCGCGCGCGCGCCGCAATCAGCGCCACCGTCTCTTCAGCGAGCGTCACGGGCAGCAGTCCGTTCTTCAGACAGTTGTTGGCGAAGATGTCCGCGAACGTGGGCGCGATGATGACGCGAAAGCCGTAGTCCAGCAAAGCCCAAGGCGCGTGCTCGCGCGATGAGCCGCAACCGAAGTTGCGTCCGGCGACGAGAATCGTCGCGCCCGCGTAGCGCGGTTCGTTTAAGACGAACGACGGATCGGGCGTGCCGTCATTCGTGTAGCGCCAATCGTAGAACAGAAACTCGCCGAAGCCTGTGCGCTCGACGCGCTTCAAGAACTGCTTGGGGATAATCTGATCCGTGTCAACGTTCGGCCGCTCAAGCGGCGCGACGAGTCCGGTGTGGATGCGAAAAGGCTGCATGGTTCAAAGTTCAAAATTCAAGGTTTCAGGTGCAAACGTCAAAGTTTGGCGCTCAAAGTTGCGGAATTGAAGCGCAAACCTCGAAGGATCAAGCCAAAACTTGCAAATCTAAGCTTTATCCCTGCAAAGTTAGGCTTTAACCCTTCAGGGGAAAGCTTTATCCCTGCAAAGGAAAGCCTTAAACCTGCAAGGGAAGGCTTTATACTTGCGCAACTAAAGCTTTCCCTCGCAGGGGAAAGCCTTTCCTTTGCAAGGGAAAGGCTTTGACTTGCAAAGGAAAGCTTTTCCCTTGCACGAATAAAGCTTTCCCCTGCGAAGTTAAAGCTTTGACTTGCGGAGGAAAGCTTTAAACCTGCGCGTCTAAAGTCCAAACTTGCAAGTTTGAAGTCCAAACCTACAGGGTTAAAGGCTAACGCCGGACAATTAAAGCCCAAATTTGCAGGTATAAAGAGCAACGGCGCGAGTTCAAGGGGCAAAGTTGCAGCTTCAAGGTGCAAAATTTTGTTGCTGAACTCTGAACCGGCAACTTTGCGCTCAATCAACGGTACTGCCACTGCCTCACATCCGTAAACCGACCCGTGACGGCCGCCGCCGCCGCCATCGCGGGGCTGACGAGATGTGTGCGCCCGCCGCGCCCTTGCCGCCCTTCAAAGTTGCGATTGCTCGTTGAAGCGCAACGCTCGCCGGGTGCGAGTATGTCCGGGTTCATGCCGAGACACATAGAACAACCGGCCTCGCGCCACTCGAAACCGGCCTGTCTGAAGATGCGATCAAGCCCTTCGGCTTCCGCCGCGCGCTTCACCGCCTGCGAACCGGGCACGACCAACGCGCGCACGTTCGGGTTCGCACGATAACCGCGCACGATGCGCGCCGCCGCCCGCAAATCTTCAAGGCGCGCGTTCGTACACGAACCGATGAAGACGCGATCAATCGTGATCTCCGCGACGGGTGTGCAGGCTTTCAGGCCCATGTAATCGAGCGCGCGTTGGGCCGCGCGCCGGTCTGTCTCATCCGACGCTTCATCCGGGTCAGGTACGCGCCCCGTGACCGGTACAACCATGCCGGGACTCGTGCCCCAAGTCACGTGCGGCGCGATCCCGTCTGCGTCTAGCTCAACTGTGGCGTCGAATCGCGCGCCTTCATCCGTCGGCAGCCTACGCCAGACGGCGACGGCCGCATCCCAATCTTCATCACGCGGCGCGAAACGCCGACCTTCGAGATATGCGAACGTCTTCCAGTCGGGCGCAATCATGCCGGCGCGTGCGCCCGCTTCAATAGACATGTTACAGAGCGTCATGCGCCCCTCCATCGTGAGCGCGCACACAGTTGTGCCCGTGTACTCGATGACATGGCCGGTCGCGCCGTCCGTGCCGATCTGTCCGATCAGAGCGAGCGCGAGGTCTTTCGCCGTTACGCCTTCTTGCAACGCGCCGACGACATCAACCTGCATCGTGCGCGGCTTCTGTTGCGGCAAGACCTGCGTGGCCAGCACGTGCTCGACTTCGCTCGTGCCGATGCCGAAGGCTAACGCGCCGAACGCGCCGTGTGTGCTCGTGTGACTATCGCCGCACACGATGGTCATGCCCGGTTGCGTCAAACCCAACTCCGGGCCGATGACGTGCACGATACCTTGCTCCGCCGCGTTAATGTCGTAGAGCTTGACGCCGAATTCACGGCAGTTGCGGCGTAAGGTCTCGATCTGTTTGGCCGCGATTGGGTCGGCGATGGGCAGGCTGCGATCTGTGGTCGGGACGTTGTGATCAACCGTTGCGATGGTCAAATCCGGCCGGCGCACGCCGCGCCCGGCCGCGCGCAAGCCATCAAACGCCTGCGGCGAAGTGACCTCATGGACGAGATGCAGATCAATGTAGAGCAACGCCGGTTCGCCCGCCGCCGCGCGGACGACGTGCGCGTCCCAGAGTTTATCGAACAGAGTGCGTGGTGAATCCATAAGAATGAAGTGGACAGTGGTCGGTGGTCAGTGATCAGTTAAAGAAAAAGTCTTTACTGCCCACTGACCACCGACCACTGTCCACTACTCTTAAACTGCATGATAAGCATGTCGCCGGTCGGCGATCTCTGCGAGCGCTTCGACGACGAGCGCGCCGAACTCGTCCGTGCATATGCTCGCTTGTGCGCTGCCGCGTTGCAAGTCGGCCGTGCGCTGGCCTGCGTCGAGCACCTGTTGGAGCGCGGCTTCAATGTCTTCGGCCGCTGCTTCAAGTCGTGCGGTGTGGCGCAGCATGAGCGCCGCCGATGCAATCGCGCCGCACGGGTTGGCGACGCCGCGCCCCGCGATGTCCGGCGCAGAGCCGTGCACAGGCTCGTAGAGATCAACCGCGCCACCGACGGTCGCAGACGCAAGCAAGCCGAGCGAACCGGCGATGACGGCCGCTTCATCCGAGAGTATGTCGCCGAACAGGTTCTCGGTCAGGATCACATCGAACGCCTGCGGGCGCAGCATCAAGTGCATCGCGCACGCATCAACATACTGATGCTCAAGCGTAACCTGCGGATAATCTTGCGCCACGCGCGTGACGGTCTGCCGCCACAGTTGCGAAGTCTCAAGCACGTTCGCTTTATCAACCGACGTGACCTTGCCGCGTCGTCTCTGCGCCGCTTGAAACGCAATATGCGCCACGCGCTCGATCTCCGCGACCGTGTAGCGCATCGTGTTGCAGCTTTCAGTGTGCGCTTCGTCCGTGAAGCCGCGCGGCTCGCCGAAGTAGAGACCGCCAAGCAACTCGCGCACGATGAGCACGTCCGCGCCCGCGATAATTTCGGCGCGCAACGGCGAACAATCGGCAATTGATTCATAGCTGACGACCGGGCGCAGGTTCGCGTAGCCGCTGAGCGCACGGCGCAACGTCAACAGACCGGCTTCAGGTCGTGCGTGCGGCGCGAGCTGATCGAAGGCGGGCGCGCCGACTGCGCCGAGCAGCACCGCATCGCTTGCGAGACAGGCATCGAGCGTCTCAACCGGCAGAGGCGTCCCCGTCTGTTCAATCGCCGCGCCGCCGATCAGTCGCTCTGTGAACGCGAACTCGCAACCATGAATCTCTGCGACCGCGCGCAAGCACCGTACAGCCTCCCTCGTGACCTCCGGCCCGATGCCATCGCCCGGCAAGACCGTGATATGTAACTTCATCTCTCTCCTACGAGCCGTGCCGAATGACAGGTGACAGGTGATCAAGCGAAAAGCTTGTTCTTACTTGTCACCTGTCACCTGTCATTCGGCACGGTTCTTAAATGCTTGCGCTCGTTGCCCACGTGTGCGATTCGGCCGTGATGTGCGCCGGTTCGCGCGGCGGGAGCAGCGCGAGCAGGTCTTGATCGTAGATGCACTTCTTGCGGTCGGCCAACTGCGTAAAGCGCCGATAGACGGCTTCGAGCGCGGCGGGCGCAAGCTCGCAGCCTAGTTCACTGTAACGCGCGGCGAGCGCGTGCCGCCCCGAATGCTTGCCGAGCACGAGCCGGTTCGCTTCGACGCCGACAGATTCGGGCGTCATGATCTCGTAGCAGAGCGGATTGCTCAAGACGCCGTGTTGATGTATGCCGGCCTCGTGCGCAAAAGCGTTGCGCCCGACAATGGCTTTGTTCGGCTGCACGGAGCAGTTGATGATCTCTGAAAGCAACTGGCTCGTCGGGTAAAGCTCGTTCGTGTTGATGCTATTCGTGAACGGCAGATGGTCTGCGCGCACGGCGCACGCCATCACGATCTCTTCGAGCGCAGCGTTGCCCGCGCGTTCGCCGATGCCGTTGATCGTACACTCAACCTGCCGCGCACCCGCTTGCAACGCCGCCAAGCTGTTCGCCACCGCGAGACCTAGATCGTTGTGACAGTGCACACTAATCACAACGTCTGTGCGCGCGCCGACGACACGCGCCTTGATCGTTTTGATCAGTTCGCCGTACTCCTGCGGCGTCGTGTAGCCGACCGTATCGGGGATGTTGATCGTGCGCGCACCCTCTTCGACCGCGACGGCGCAGACCTCGCACAGATAATCAACATCACTGCGCGTCGCATCCTCGGCTGAGAATTCGACATCGTCTGTGAGCGAGCGCGCCAGACGCACTGCGGCGCGCGTCATCTGTAAAACTTCGGCGCGCGTCCGTTTAAGTTTGTGCGTGAGGTGTATGTCGGAGGTGGCGACGAAGGTGTGCAGGCGCGGGCGTGCTGTACCGGTCAATGCTGCCCACGCGCGCAAAATATCCTGCTCGGTCGTGCGGCAGAGCGCAGCGATTGCGGCCGTGCGACACACGCCCGCGATGGCTTCGACGGCCGCGAAGTCGCCATCGGACGCGATGGGGAAGCCGCCTTCGATCACATCCACGCCGAGCCGTTCGAGTTGGCGCGCCATGCGCACCTTCTCGGCCAAGTTCATCGAGCAGCCGGGCGACTGTTCACCGTCGCGCAGAGTGGTATCGAAAATGGTGATGCGTTCGGCAGGCATAAGTCACCCCTCCCTCCTCAGGTCGGGCAATCCTACGGGCCGATGCCAAAAGAGTCAAAGTTATAATTTTTATCGGAAGATAAACGATAATAATAAGACAGATGTGTCAGTCTTTCGCGTGCTGGCGCAGCATGCGGACGAACTCGGCGACGGCGGGCGAGAAGGCGACGCCGCGCCGGTGCGCGGCCCAGAGCGTGCGCGTGTAGGTGAGACCACGTACAGGGAGCGTCGTGAGCGTGCCGCGTTCAAGCTCCTCGCGCACGCACATGCGCGGCACAAAGGCGATGCCGACCTGTTGCTGCACGAACCGCTTGATCGTCTCGATGGTCGCTAGTTCGAGCGTGATGTTGAGCGGCGTGCGATGCTTGGCGAAGGTCTCGACCACTTTCAGCCGCGAGCCGGCTTTGACGTTGTGCGCGAGAAAGGATTCGTGCCCCAACTCTTTGATCGTGATTGCCCGCCCGCGTCTGGCGAGCGGATGCTTCGGACTCAGGATCAAGATTAGCTCGTCTTTCAAAATGGGGAACGCTTCGATGGCGCGGTCGCGCGGCTCGGTTGCGAGCAAGGCGAGATCGACGCTGCGCTCCAGCACCTCGCGCGGCAGACGGTCGGACGGCAGACGTTGAATCTCGACTTTGACGTGCGGGTGTTCTTTGCGATAGGCGAGGATGATCTGCGGCAGCAGATAGAGCGACGTGCTCTCGTTCGCGCCGACGCGGACGCGCCCACGCTCTAACGCGCGCATGTCAGAGATAGCAGCGCGCGCTTCGTCGCGCAAGGCGATGATCCGGCGCGCGTAGTCGTGTAGAATCTGCCCGGCTTCGGTCAGCGTCGGTGATTTTTGCGAACGATCGAGGAGCGGCGCGCCCAGTTCCTCTTCGAGCCGGCGGATGGCGATGCTCACCGCCGGTTGCGTGCGATAGACGCGCTCAGCAGCCTTCGAGAAGCTGCCTTCCTCGACGACTTTCAGAAAGAATTCAAGCTGACCCAGTTCCATCTATCGGCTCCAAACTTGCGCTCAGGGAAATTAACCTTATCATGTCTGCGACAACCCGACGGCGTTTGCGGCAAGAGCGGAAAGTAAATCGCGGAAGCGTCAGACAACAAACAGCGTCAGATTTATAGTCAGAGCAAGATGATAGATTTAATTTATTGAATTGGCAACGGCCACGCCGGTTTCATCCGCATCGGCGCAACCGAGAAACGAGAAGCAGCTTATGACGACGAAGGCGAAGCCTGACATACGCGCGATCACGCGGCTCGTGCCGCCGCGCGGCAATCTGGTGCAAGGGCAATCGGAGTTGGCAATTGATCCGGCCCTCGCGCGCGCCGCCGAAGAGATGATCAGCACGAGCCAAAACCATTATTGTCCGGCCGAAGGGACGCCGGAACTGCGCCGCGCCGTCGCGGAGAAGATCAGACTCATCAACGGCGTTGAGATCGATCCTGACGCGAAGCCGCTGGAGTTGATCATCACGCCGGGCGCGACGGGCGGGTTAGTTGCGATTGCGCGCACCTATCTCGTCGGCATGTCCGCGCTCGTCTTTGAACCCTACTATCCTTATCACCGGCGCATCGTCGAAGAGTTGGGTGGGCGCACAGAAGTGTTCACGCTCGACCGCGACACGTTGCAGTTTGACAAAGAGAACTTGCGCGCGCGTTGTCTCGAACTGAAAGAGCGCGCGTCCTATCCCTTGCGCGTGATCATCGCCTGCACGCCCGTGAATCCGACGGGCAAGGTCTTCACGCGCGCGGAATTGAGCGCGATTGCGGAGGTCTGTCAGGAGCTTGATCTGTTGTGCGTGGCCGATGAAGTTTACGAACACTATGTCGTCGGCGCGGGCGCGCACATCTCGATGGCGACGTTGCCGGGCATGTGGGAGCGTACAATCACCTGTAACTCTTTCTCGAAGTCTTGGAACATTTCGGGCTGGCGCTTGGGCTACACCTACGGCAGCAACCGGCTCATCGCGCCGCTCAATAATGCAAACAACATCTTCTACGTCTGCTCGCCGACGCCTTTGCAAAAGGCGCTCGCGCAGGTGCTCGTCGCCGATCCGAGTTACTACACGCGCCTGCGCGAACGCTTCACGGGCAAACGCCAACAAGCCGTAACGGTACTCGAACGACTCGGCTTTCAGATTTACGACTCCGGCTCAGCCTTCTACATTTGGGCGCGCATCCCTGCGGAATTCACGGACGCGATGCAGTTGAACGAGATGCTGATCGCACGCGCGGGCGTCGCGGCTGTGCCGGGCAGCGCGTTCACAGACAGCGATGCTTGGGACGCTTACATGCGCCTGTGCATCGCGCGCGAGACGGAAGTCTTGCAGAGTGCGCTCGGCAAACTTGAGCGTGCGCTGACCGTGGGCTTGCATGAAGCGCAGATGAGCGCGACGGAGCAAGGTTGAGGCGCGCGGTCGAGCGCGAGCGTGTGCACATGCGCAAGCTGACAGAGTTGCAGTTCGATAATTCTTATGCGCGCCTGCCGGAAGCTTTCTATGCGAAGCTCGCGCCGACGCCGCTCGCTGATCCTCATCTCGTCAGCTTCAACGAAGCAGCCGCCGAGTTGCTCGATCTCGATCCAAGCGAAGCGCAGACGCCTGAGTTCATCGCCTACTTTAGCGGGCAGAAGCTGCTGCCGGGCGCAGAGCCTCTAGCGATGCTCTACGCCGGTCATCAGTTCGGCGTCTATGTGCCGCAACTCGGCGACGGGCGCGCGATTCTACTCGGCGAAGTACGCAACGCGCGCGGCGAGAGATGGGACGTGCATTTGAAGGGCGCAGGCGCGACCCGTTATGCGCGCGGCTTCGACGGGCGTGCCGTCTTGCGTTCGACGATCCGCGAGTATCTGTGCAGCGAGGCGATGCACGCGCTTGGCATCCCGACAACGCGCGCGTTGGGCATTGTAGGCAGCGACGAACCTGTCCAACGCGAGACCATCGAACGAGCCGCACTACTCGTGCGGCTTGCGCCGACGCACGTGCGCTTCGGCTCGTTTGAAGTCTTTCACTATCGCGGGCAGCGCGAGCGCGTCAAAGAACTCGCAGACTATGTGATCGCGGAGCACTTCATAGAACTGACCCACGCGCCGGACAAGTATCGAAATTTTCTCGCTGAGGTCGTGGCGCGCACGGCGCGACTCGTCGCCGAGTGGCAAGCCGTCGGCTTCGCGCACGGCGTGATGAACACAGACAACATGTCCATCATGGGCCTCACGCTCGACTACGGCCCGTTCGGTTTCATGGATGCGTTTGAGTTCGCTTTCATCTGCAACCATTCGGACTATGCTGGCCGCTACGCTTTCAACGCGCAGCCGGCCGTCGCCCTCTGGAATCTCAGTTGTCTTGCGCAGGCGCTCTCAAGTCTGGTCACACGCGAAGAGGCCGTTGCAGTGCTCGACAAGTTTCAGCCTATCTTCGCTGCGCACTACGGCGCGCTGATGCGGCGCAAGCTTGGTCTTGCGTCGGCGCGCGCCGAAGATGCAGACCTCGTGCTGCAACTGCTCGACCTGCTCAATGCGAACGCAGTTGACTACACGAACTTCTTTCGTCGCCTGAGCGATTTCACATCTGACAGCGCCGCGTCGAACGAAGCCTTGCGCGACATGTTCACCGAGCTGGCCGCATTCGACGCTTGGGCGGCGAATTATCGCGCGCGTTTGCTGGCCGAAGGCAGTGCCGACGACGAGCGCAAGCGGCGCATGGATGCGGTTAATCCGAAGTACGTCCTGCGCAACTATCTCGCGCAGAACGCCATCACGGCCGCCGTCGAGCAGCACGACTACACGGAGATTGATCGGCTGCTCGCACTATTGCGCTGCCCGTTCGATGAACAGACGGAGATGGACGTTTACGCTGCGTCGCCGCCCCGTTGGAGCGAGCAGTTGGTCGTCAGTTGCTCTTCGTAAAAGGGAACAAGGGCGGCCCGGCGCGCGTCTAACTTTTATGGCTTGTTTCTCGGCTTGTTACCGGTATCAAATTTTTGATTTGCAGCCGGCGCGCATTCGGTTATGCTAGGCACTAAAATCTAACCTTCATCCGAAGCGCGCGAAGGAGACCTAGATGACAAAGGAACACGACGAGACGAGCAGGCCATCCGATCCGAGCCGGCGAAAGTTTCTAAAAGGCGTCGGGATCGTCGGCGCGGGCGCGGCCATCGCCGGCGGGTTGCTTGAGACTGAACTCAGAGGCGAGCGGGGCGCGACTGTGGCTGCGACTGCGAACGCGCCCATGAGCGGCACGGTTGAGGTGGCGCTGCAAGTGAATGGCGAACGACGCGCGGTGCAGGTCGAGCCACGCACGACGCTCTTGAATGCGTTGCGCAATCACCTAGACCCGCCGCTGACGGGCCCCAAACTCGTCTGCGACATGGGCACGTGCGGTGCTTGCACAGTGCTCGTTGACGATAAGCCTATCTATTCGTGTCTCGTGCTCGCGGTTGATACGGCGGGCAAAAAGATCACGACGGTCGAAGGCTTAGGCACGGCCGAGCAGCCGAATCAGGTGCAAGCCGCTTTCGTCGCAGACGACGCGCTCATGTGCGGCTTCTGCACGCCGGGCTTCGTCACGACGCTCTCGGCTTATCTCAAAAAGAATCCGCAGCCCACGCTCGATGAACTGCGCGAAGCCTGCAAAGGCAATTTCTGTCGCTGCGGCACATACCCGCGCGTCTTCGAGGCCGCGCTGAAAGCAGCACAGCAGAAGGCATAAGTGATGAGTGCTGAGTAAAAGCATTCACCTCTTCGCTCAGTCCTCGTTTTCTTGGAGTCGTCATGCAGCAACAACCGCCGAAGAAAAAGAAGATCAAAGTGCCGAAGGTCGTCAACGGGCAAGAGACGATGGTCGAGATCGAGGTTGACGACACGGGCGGCCCCGTGTGGGGGCCGAATAACGGGCACACGCTCTTGAATCACAGACTGACGCGCGTTGACGGCCTCGTCAAAGTGAGCGGCGCGGCGCGCTACACCTACGACGTGCATCTGCCCGGCATGCTCTACGGGCGTGTGTTGCGCGCGCCGCACGCGCATGCGCGCGTGAAGAAAGTTGATCTATCGGCGGCGCTCAAAGTGCCGGGCGTGAAAGCTGCGGTCGAAGGTTTGCAGGATGTACGCTACGCGGGCACGCCGGTCGCGGCGGTCGCGGCGACGACGCCAGAGCTTGCAGAGGACGGCATCCGCGCCATTGTCGTCCAGTATGAAGTGCTGCCGCACGTGGTGCGCGCCGAAGATGCCATCAAGCCCGATGCGCCGAAAGTGTTCGATGAGGGCAACGTGCAGGCGGCCAACTCGCGCGGCGACAAAGAAAAGGTCGCGGCGGCGCTGGCCAAATGCGCTGCGGTAGTCGAAGCGGAATATCGCACGCCGATTGTTCATCACTCATGTCTGGAGACGCACGGCAACGTCGTTGACTATCGCGGCGGCGACGCG
Source organism: Acidobacteriota bacterium (assembly GCA_003223935.1). GTDB lineage: Bacteria > Acidobacteriota > Blastocatellia > Pyrinomonadales > Pyrinomonadaceae > QHXQ01. The sequence goes on from QHXQ01000113.1 coordinate 11,366, forward strand.
GCCACGGTCTATGCTTCGACCCAGTGGACGTTCTCGATCCCCGGAGATGCGGCGCAGGAGTTGGGCTTAAAGCAGAGCGCAGTGACGGCCATCGTCGAGCACATGGGCGGCGGCTTCGGCTCGAAGTTCGGCATCGGCGTCGAAGGGGCACTCGCGTGCAAACTCTCGAAGCAGGCGAGCGCGCCCGTCAAGCTAATGCTCACGCGGCACGACGAGTTTTTGATTCCGGTCAATCGCTCCGGCTCTTGGCAGAAGTTGACCGGCGGCGCGACGAAGGACGGCAAACTCGTCGCCGTCGAAGCGACACAGTATCGGCTCGGCGGCAACGACGAAGGCTCGCAGGCCGGGCAACCTTACATCTACACGGCGACGGATTTTTATCGTGAGGTCTCGTCCATTCACACTAACGAAGCCGGCTCAGGTGCGATGCGCGCGCCCGGCCACCCGCAGGCTTCGTTTGCGATGGAATCGTTGATGGACGAGTTGGCTTACAAACTCAATCTCGATCCGCTTGAGTTTCGGAAGATAAATTTGAAAGACCCGGCTTACCATCGCCAACTCGAACGCGGCGCACGTGAGATAGATTGGTCGCGGCGCAACACGACGCCGGGCGGCGGTGCGGGGCCTGTGAAGCGCGGACTTGGTTGCGGGGTCGGCGTGTGGGGCGGCGGCGGGAGTCCGCAGTGTAAGGTTGACGTGACGATTGGGCGCGACGGTGCGGTCACGGTCGCGTGCGGCACGCAAGACCTCGGCACGGGCACGCGCACATACACGCGCGCCATCGTGGCCGAAGAACTCGGCTTGCAGATCGCGGACGTGCACGAACAGATCGGCAATTCAAAACTCGGCGCGTCGAACCCTTCGGGCGGCTCAACGACGGCCGCGTCGCTTGCGCCCGCCGTCAAAGACGCAGCCTACAGCGCACGCATGATGTTCGCCGAAAAGGTTGCACCGCTGCTCGGCGTCAAACCTGAAGAGGTGACGTTCGCTGGCAGCAAAGTTTCGGGCGGCGGTAAATCACTTTCATGGTCGCAGGCTTGCGCGGCGTTGCCAGCGACAGGTTTGACGGCGCATGGCGAATGGAAAGTGAATCTGGCGGACAAAGGCGTGCACGGCGCGGCGTTCGCCGAAGTTGAGGTTGATACGGAGACGGGGCATGTGCGACCCGTAAAGATCGTGCATGTGCAGGATGTCGGTCTGCCTTTGAACCGGCTCGCAATCGAGAGCCAGATCAACGGCGGCATGATTCAAGCGATGGGCATGGCGCTCTGGGAAGGGCGCGTGATGGACGCGGCGTTGGGCTTGATGTGCAATCCGAGTTTTGAGGACTACAAGATACCCGGCTCGCTTGAGATGCCTGAGCTTGTGCCGCTCATTGACGACGGCGACACGCGCGAGGCGGTCATCGGCGTGGGCGAGCCGCCGATCATCCCGACCGTCGGGGCAATCGCCAACGCAGTCTTCAACGCCTGCGGCGTGCGCGTGCGCGAGTTGCCGATCACGCCCGATAAAATTCTGATGGGTCTCTGGAAGGGAGGGCAGACGGCATGAAAGCGTTCGAGTGGGCCAGTCCGACGACGATCAACGATGCGGTCAAGCTGTTGCAAGCTTCAGCCGCCACGCATGATCCTGATGATGCGCCGCGCCCAATCGCAGGCGGTCAGGATTTGCTGACGACGATGAAGGATTATCTCACGCGGCCCGAACGTGTGGTGAATCTGAAAAACATACGCGGGCTTGATCGCATTGAAGGCGACGGCAAACGTGGACTCAAGATCGGCGCGCTCGTCACGCTCACGCAGTTGGCCGAACACGCAACAGTGCGTAGCGACTTTCCCGGTCTCGCAGAAGCCGCGCTCTCCGTCGCCACGCCGCAGATACGCAACCTCGGCACGGTCGGCGGCAATCTCTGCCAGCGTCCGCGCTGCTGGTACTTCCGGCTCGAAGATGCGGTCTGTTTGAAGAAGGGCGGCTCGCAGTGTTTCGCCGCGACGGGCGAGAACAAGTACAACGCAATCTTCGGCGGCGGGCCGTCTTACATCGTGCATCCATCCGATCTCGCGCCGATGCTCGTCGCCCTCGGCGCAAGCCTCGCGGTCACAGGCGCAGACGGCGCACGCACCATCGCGCTCGACAAATTCTTCACGCTGCCGAGCGAAGGCAGCATCCGCCGCGAAAATGTTTTGCACAACGATGAGATCATCACAGAGATTCGCGTGCCCGCATCGCCCGTCGCCGCGCGCTCAAGCTATCTGAAGTTCAAAGAGCGCGAGTCGCTCGACTTCGCCATGTCGGCCGTCGCCGCCGCTCTTGAGTTGAACGCCGACAAGACCATCAAGCAAGCGCGCATCGTCCTCGGCGGCGTCGCCCCCATCCCTTGGCGCGTCCCGCAAGCGGAAAGCTTCCTCGTCGGCAAGCGCCTCGACGCCAGCACGCTCAACGAAGCCGCCCACCTCGCGCTCGACGGCGCAAAGCCACTCGCGAAGAATGCCTACAAGATTCCGCTCACGCAGGCGCTCGTGCGCCGCGCGTTGGCGAAGTTCCAAGCTTGAGGATGTGCTATGAATGATGAGATGGCTTATCATGAAACAGAGACGACGACCGTGCAAAGTCCGTTTTGCGGCGCGTTGCGGTCGAAGAAGTATTTTATGTTGGATGGGTTGGCGACTGAGGCGGACGATTATCTGGATGGGAGCAATCATTGTTGGTGTCGGGTGACGCAGCAGGTTGTGGGGCCGGACGGCGGCAAGGCGCGACCTGAAAGGTGCGTGCCCGGTCGGGCGTGTTATCAATCGGCGTTGTGAGATGTCGGCACAGAACCGCCCGCTACCGCAGGCGGTTCTGATCGTTAGTTTTGGAGGTGCGTTGATGCGAAAGGTGCTGTTCATTAGTTTGTTGGCGGTCGCGTTGGCGAGCGCGTTGGCGTTTAGTTCGCAGGCTGCGCGGACGAGTGTGGCGGGCGATTACGTCGAGGTGCGGACGGCGAGCGTGTTTGCGGGCGCGTGCCATTATAACGGCGAGTTGATGACGACGGGGCGCGAGGCCGTGTTGGCTTGGCAGATCAATTCAGGCGCGTGGCAGGGCACAGACCTCGCGGGCGTGCGCGTGCTGGCTGTGGTCAGCGCAGACGCGAACCTCGCGGACGCGCAAGCTGCGCGGCGGGCCGAAGTCGTTGTTGATAGCGCGGCGACAGAGGCGCAAGCGACGGCGGTCGTTGCGGCACTCAAGAGCAAGTATGCGGACACGCTCGGTCACGTCATTGTCGTGCGGCGTGCGCCGGTGAGATTTGCGCACGAGGCAGAGAACTATTCGATCAGCGTGCCGAACGTGGCGGAGTTGACGGTGCGCGCGATGCCGAATCACGAGTGCTGCCGGATGCCGCAACTCGTCTGGTACACGCCGCTCGTGCCGCTCGCGGGGCGCAAGGTGGGCTTGACGCTCAACGCTTCATACGACGGCGGTGCAGCCGGTGAACGCTGGCAACAGGCGGGCCAGAACAGCGCCTTCTATGGCAGCTTCGCTTTCTAAAACTGCGCAAGCCTCTTTATAAAACTCATTCTGCGCCCAACTTGATCGCCATCGCGCCAAGTACACGGCGGCTCGTGTGTTCTTGCACGAACACAACCGCGCGCAAGTTTTTCAACTGCCACTTCTCACTCAACGTGACGACCGGCTGCGCCGCAAACGGCTGCGTATCGCGCGGGCTGATCTCGCCAAGCGTGCTCAACTCGCGCACGACTGAAGCGTGCGCCAGCGTGCGGCCGGCGTTCTCGCCGCGCGGCACATCTGTGCGCAAGCCATCCTCTGTGATCGCAAGCAGCACCTCAAGCGTGTCGTCTGCATTCGTCGTCGGCAGCTTCTCCACACGCACGGAGAGCGGCACGCCTTCAGGTTTTGTCGTGCCGTTGCGCGCGAGTGTGAGCGTCGCTTTCGACGTATGGGCCGCAGCGGCGATTGCATCGCGCGCTTTCGTCTGATTGCCGCCGGGAAACTCTGTCTGCCCGTCAATGATCATCTGCGGCGTATAGATGCCCATGCTGCCGAAAGCGTCCGCGTATGTGCCTTGCCGCGCGCTGAACTGCTCGGCTGAAAAGGGATCGGCCCAACCGAGCCGATTCCAATAGTCAACGTGCTGTTCGAGCGCGATGACCTCTGCGCCCGCAACCGGCTGTGTCTCGCTGAGTCGCTTCAACAACTCGTCGGCCGGCGGACAACTCGAACAACCTTCGGACGTGAACAACTCGACGACGACCGGCACACGCGCGCCCGTCGCCGCCGTTTGCGGCGCATCAACACGCGCTGCTCGCTCTGAGTCCGCGCTGTTGTGCGGCGTGCCCGAACGCGAGCGGGCGATGATAATGCTGATAACCGATAGGCCAACCAAGGCCAGCACGAGCGCCGTCCAACGCTGCATCTGTTTCTCACCCATTAGCGACTCAAATTTTCATCCGCGCGCACAATTCTACGCCAGTCCAACAGAAAGCGTGTAAGGTCTGGCACCAAAGCGCGACTAATCTCACAGACATGACAAACATTAGTCGCAGTTCGACAGTAAAACCTTACGTGCCGGGCAGCGCACGCATCTTTATCGCGCGTCAAACCGGCAAACACGTGCGCGCGTATTTGTGCCGCGATACAAGACGCGGCATACTTTGAACGGATGACAAGGCAATGTTGATTAAAAAACCGGACGACATCAAGCGCAGCGAGATTACGCCGGAGCAGACCTATCTAAACCGGCGCAACTTCATGCGTGCGGGCGTGCTCGCTGGCAGCACGCTCCTGACCGCAGCCCTCTATCGCGAGTTCGCCGTGCCCGAAGAACCTCTGCGGCAGCAGGGCGAGAAACTGAACGTGCAACAGGCCGCTAACGACACAGTGCCGCCGCTCACAGAGGCGCGCACGTCGTTTGCAGACATCACGCACTACAACAACTTCTACGAGTTCTCGACCGACAAGTCTGCCGTCGCTTACAAGGCGCGCAACTTCGTCACGCGCCCTTGGACGGTTGCAGTTGAAGGCTTGGTGCAGAAGCCGAAGACGTTTGACTTAGACGATCTGTTGAAGCTCGCGCCCGTCGAGGAGCGCGTCTATCGGCATCGCTGCGTCGAAGGTTGGTCAATGGTTATCCCTTGGGTCGGCTTCCCGTTGGCGCGTCTATTGAAAGAGGTCGAGCCGTTGGGCCAAGCGCGCTATGTCGCCTTTCAAACCATCTATGCGCCAAGCCAGATGCCGAACCAGAGCACGGGGGTACTCGACTGGCCTTATGTCGAAGGCTTGCGGCTCGACGAAGCGATGCACCCGTTGACGCTGCTCGTGAGCGGACTGTACGGGCAAACACTGCTACCGCAGAACGGCGCGCCGCTTCGTCTGGTCGTGCCTTGGAAGTACGGCTTCAAAGGGATCAAGTCGATCATCAAGATCACGCTCACGAGCGAACAGCCGCCGACGACTTGGAACTTGGCCGCTTCGGACGAATACGGTTTCTACTCGAACGTCAATCCGAATGTGGATCATCCGCGTTGGAGTCAGAAACGCGAGCGGCGCATCGGCGAGTTCGGCGTGCGCGACACTTTATTGTTCAACGGCTACGCGGAGCAGGTCGGGCAACTTTATTCGGGCATGGATTTAAGAGCTAACTTCTGATGGTTATTGGTTGTTTGTTAGTTGTTATTTGTGTCTGGTAGCCATGAGCGTGGCTGCAACCACACTCGGCGAATCACAAATAACCAATAACCAATATCAGCTTTTTATGGATATGAAACCACCTGACATTACATTCACGCGCGTCGTTATCTTCGTCAACGCCGTCGTGCCGCTCGTGCTGCTGGCGTGGGACGCCTTCTTTCATCATCTCGGCGCAAACCCCGTCGAGTTTGCCACGCGCACGACCGGCGTATTGACGCTCATCTGCCTCTTCGTCTCACTCGCGGTCACACCGCTCAGACAGACGCTTGGCGCAAACTGGCTGATCAAGTTTCGCCGCATGCTCGGCCTCTTCGCCTTCTTCTACGGCTGCCTGCACCTGTTGACTTATATCTGGTTCGACAAGTTCTTTCACCTGTCGGAGATCGTGCAGGATACTTTGAAGCGCCCGTTCATCTTCGTCGGCATGGCCAGTTGGCTGCTGCTCGTGCCGCTCGCCATCACTTCGACGAACGCGATGATCAAACGGTTGGGCGGCAAACGTTGGCAACGCCTTCATCGGGTCGTTTACTTAATCGCCATCGGCGGCGTCTTTCATTATTGGCTCATCGTCAAAGCCGACGCGCGCATCCCTTACACGTTCGCGGCCGTGCTGGCCGTGCTGCTTGGTTATCGTCTGGTCAAGGCAATGAACAAGTCGGCGGGCAAGCGACCGATGAGCGTCATGCCGCGTTAGACGCAAGCGCAAAATCCAACACAATCGCATCGTGATCAGACAACACGCCCGCGTCGTCGCGTAGGTCGCTGACGACCTGCGGCGCGCCGTCGTGTGCCGGTTTGATGTCGCGCCCGGCGAACCAGTCGAGCTTGAGCGAGCAGTGCCCGCCGTTGCGTTGGAGCGCCCAGTTGATGAACCAGAAGCACCACTGCGGAATCCAGTCGCCCATGTTCACGTTCACGGCCACGTCAGCCACGTCGTAGTGGAGCGTGCAGACGCCGAGCGCGTTCAAGCTGCGATAGTCATAACCACGTCGCTCAAGCAGACGGAACAGCCTGCGCTCGAACCAGCGTTCGGGATAAGGATAATGATTGCGAATCACATGACGGACGCCCATCGCCACGCGCCGCGCGTAGCCGAGGATCGAATAAAGGGCGCGGCGCGAGTTGTAGGTTGAAGTGTTCCAATCGCCGCCGATCAAGACAGGCAGTTGCGGCGTGAGCCGCGCGAGATGATCGAGCACAAGGCGCATCTGCCGGGCACGATGACGCTGTGTCGAGTGCGCGTCTAAATGGAGACTCACCGCGCGAAACAGCCCCGCCGGATGTGCGACATCGGCGATGATGGCGCGTTGTGCGCCAAGCCGTTTCTCTTTGCCGCGCATCTTGTCCTTGCCGTTCGGCAGCGCGAGCGAGTGTGCGCGCTGCAAAGGATAACGCGACAACAGCGCATTGCCATGCAGCGCCAGCGTGTTCGCGCCCGCGACCTCCGACTCGATGCCGCTGCCTTTGTTCAGCGCGAGATAACAAGGCGCGAAGGCGTAGTTCATCTGCAACGCTTCAGCCAACTCGCGCGCGACGAAACGATTCTCCGTGCGCGCCATGCCGTAGTCCAACTCGGTCAACAGCAGCACATCGCTTGCGCGCAAGACCAGATGCTCATTGAGCACGCGCATGATGCTCGGCAGACGCTTGCCGCGCTCGATGTTCCAAGCCGTCGCGCGGATCGTCTGCGCGTGAGTCATTGTGTGCTGACGCTGCGCGGGCGCGAAGTTCTCTTGCACCAAGCCGCTCAGCACACGCTCGATCTCTGGACGCAACTGCGCATAGAGCGGCGACGACTTAAGCGCCTTCGTTGATTCAAACTGCGCGAGCGCAGGGAAGTGGGGCGCAAGCGTGTGCGCGAGAAGCGAATCGGTCTCGTTCGGCTCTTGGATGATTGCGTAGCTCAAGCGCGGAGATATTACGGAGCGCAAGCGAGTTTTTCAACTGACGGGCGCGCGGGCATCAACTATGTGCGACGTGCCGCCAGACGCGCGGCTCGCCCTCTTTGCGTATGAGCGCGAGGACTTCGCGGTAAGCGGCGGCATAGAGCGCGCGCATCTCTGCGGCAGAGGCGGGCTGCGCGAGTTGCTGTTCAAGTTCGTCGGTCGAGAGCCTCTGCTTCGGTGCGGCGACGCGCGCAAGCATTACGCCTTCGCCGGCCGCGTAAACGGCGAGTCCTTCGGCGAGCCAACGCGGGGCGCGGCCCTTGCTGAGCGCATCAATGACCGCGTGCGCGTATTCATGACGCAGTGTGGTTGTCAGCACGCCGCGCTTGCGCAGAGTGGCGAGCGGTTGCAATTCGATGCGCCGGCCGCGTGTGGCGGCTGCGGCCCAAGCGGGCTGACCCGTCGTGCCGACGAACTCGCCCGTCGTCTCGTGCGCGACGATCTCAAGCACGGGCAATGCGGGCAGGTCGAGCGAAGCGGCGGCGAGTCGCTGCTGCATGTCCGTGCGCGCCGCTTCGAGCGTGCGCAAGACATCTTCCACATCGCGCCGCTCAGCCTGCGCCGTGTAGCTCACGCGGAAGTGCTCGCTTGCGAGCGTGAGCCGCGCGGCGGATGATGCGGCGGAAGCGGTGCGGGCATGATTGATAGAAGCGGGAGAATTTTTAACCACGAAATCACACGAAGAGACACGAAACAAGTTGAGTCTCTTCGTGTCACTTCTGCTTCGTGTTGCTTCGTGTGATTTCGTGGTTACATCATGCGCGCGCCACAACAAATCATCATGCCACGGTGCCGATAGGTTTGCGAGTTGCGCGAGGCTCGTGCCGGGAAAATAGTAAGCGAGGATTTGGCGATAGTCTGTGCCGCTTCGGGCCTGCACGTGCGCGCCCATCTGGCAGAGACCCAGACCATGACCGAAGCCGCTGCCGCGAAAGATGAAGTTTGCGCCCGCGCGCTCGACTGTGAAGCGCGAACTCTTCAAGACATTCCAACCGAGCGTGCGCCCGACGATGGTCTTGAAATCCCAACCGCGCAACACGCGCTGTCGCTCGCCGCGCACGGCGACAACTTCGGCGCGCCCGCTCGCATCGCGTTTAAGGACGCGAATCTCATCAACGCGCGCGCCCACATCGCTGCGCTCGTCTTCATGCAGCGCGCGCGCAAGTTGCGCGGCAGAGAGCACGTCCGTCCAACTTGAATTGGGCGCGCCAACGCAAAAATCATCGCGCACGCCGCGCTCGTAACGCTCGTGCGCGGGCGCGCCCCACAAGGTTTCTACGTTCGCCGTCATGCCGCCGCAAGAGGCGCTGAAGTATGCGTTGATCAACTGCCCGCGCCCGTCGCGCAAGACTTCGCCGGCCGTCTCGTTGACTGCGCGCCGAAGCAGCGCATGAAACTCAGGGCGTGTGTCGTCGTTAGCGTTGACGGCCAAGTAGCGTTGACAATGCGTGAGGTTGCAGAAGTCGTAACCATCGCGCGCGTGGCGATGCAAGTTCTTGAGTGTGAACGTGCGACTGACAACGGCCAAAGCCTTGATCGCTTCGTACTCATCTTCCGTGCTCGCCTCTGCCGCCAGCACGCCGTAGATGTAATCCTCAAGCGCGAGCGTCCGCGTCGTCTCTTCGCGCACGAGATGCACGCGCACCGACGGCTCGCGCGTTGCCGCTTCTGAGGCTGAATCATCCGGCGCTGTCTCCGCACTCAAATCATAACTATTCGCATCAACAGTACGTGTCGTTGCAGCGGCACGACGCAACTTGGCCTCGTCGTTTGTTTCGGCGGTGGCGCGGGCATAGGCGGCGAAGATGGGTTGTGAGACGGTCGCGCTCTGCACGCCGGTCGCACGTTTGAGAAAGACGAGCACGGCCAACTTGAATTGTTCGGGCGCAGATTGTTTCGCGTGCGTGGTCGCGTCTGCGTTCGTTTGATCTGGATCGCTCGTGCGCGTCTCAGTCGGCGCAAGCATCTGTTTGTTCCCAGCCGCGAAGCCGACGAACCAGCCATGTGTGTGCACGCCGCCGACTTCTGTGGCCGTGCCAGTCTTGCCGTAGATGATGATGGGCAGCGCATCGAGGTGCGCGCGCTCGGCCGTGCCGTAAGCGACAACGCCGCGCATGCCTTCGAGCAGGAGCGCGCTCTCTGCGTTTGCGATCTCAGGCGCGGCCCGTTCGTGCGCTGGAAAATTTTCGGACGCGGCCGTTTGCGGTGTGTAGAGATGTCCGCCGTTCAAGAGCGCCGCGTAAGCGGTCAACAATTGCATCGGCGTGACGAGTAAATCCTCGCCCTCGCCGAGCGCCTCGCTCAAGTGCCAACGCGCGCGCGGGAGTTTGCCTGTCTGCTCGAACTCGTCCGCGAGACCTGTGCGTGCGCCGAAGCCGTAGGCGGCGAGCGTCGCGTTAAAGTCGTCGGGCTTGAGCCGCTCGCCGACGCGCGCGAAAAAATAGTTGCACGAATAGGCGAGCGCCTGCGCGGGCGTGAAAGGCGGCAGGCTCGCGGGATGCGAACAGGTGAAGTGCGCATCTAGGCGCACGTAATGTTTGCGACAGAGCAGGCGCGCGTTCGGGTCGAGCGCGCCGGAGCGCAGCGCCGTTAAAAGTGTGAACGGCTTGATCGCTGAACCGGGCGGGAACGCTTGCTCACCGGCGAGGCGCGGATTGACGATGGCGCGCACGCGCCCCGTCTGCGGATCGAGCACGATGATCGCGCCCTCGCGCGCACCGAGCGCATCGTTGGCTGCGCTCTGCAAAATGGCATCGAGCGCGGCGTCGTTGAGCGCGACGGCGGGCGCGCGTGTCGGCTTAGGCTTAACGACATCCTTCGGCGTTGACCACGCGCAGACGAGCGCGACACAGACGCACAGATGCGTCAGCCCATGACGCGCAGCGAGACTGAGTTTGCAACGACGGACGATAGCAGCGACGCGACGCGCTGCGACTCGTCGCGTCTGCCGGATGCTATCGCGCCATGCATGGGCGTACATCTTGAACTGCCTCACAGGAAATGATGAATGATGAATGATGAATGATGAATTAAAAAACAAGCTGTTTGTCATTCATCATTCATCATTTCCTCTACGCCTGCGCCGGTTGCGGCGGCAAGTCCGGCTCGGCCGGCGCAGGCACAGTCGTCGCGCCGACAGGTTCAGCGAGCGCGCGCAACGTCAGCACCCAACCCGTGAGCGACAATAAAAACGCGAGCAAGAGGCGCACACCGAACAACAGTAGTTCAGACCATTCGCCCTTCGTGCCGATGCGCGTGAACAACAGAAAGTATGGAATGGCGCCGAAGATGATCATGCCGACCGCGTAGGTCAGCACGGTCTGCGGCGCGAGCACGCGCCCGAAGCCTTTGAACAGGCCGCGCAAACCGTCGCGCGCAATGCCGAGCCACAAGTGGATCAAGATGAGCGGCACAACGATGCCGAAGAGCAAGAGCCGGAACGTGACGAGCAGCACGTAAGACCAATGCACCTTCGGTTTCTTCGCTTCCTCTTCATGCGCGGGCGCGTGCATCGGCACAGACAGAGGCTCACTCTCATCTTCGCTCACGCTGCCATGCGTCTCGCTCTGCGTCGCAGGTGCAGGCTTCGCCGTGATGCGCGTCTCGACTTTATTCAATAACCAAACGCAGAGCACGATGACGAGCACGAGCGGCAGACTCACGACGAAGAGTTTCCAAAACGCCTTACCCGCGATGCGCAACGTTGCACCCGGTGCATCCATGCCGACAGCGAAGCCTGCGCAGCCCGCTTGCAGTGCGAAGAAGAGCACGGGAATGGCGACGGCGAAGACGAAGGTGAAGAGCACTTGAATCACACTCGCCTCGCGCGTCGTGATGAAGAAGTAGCACGCGATGATGAAGAGCGCGTAGAGCACGCCCAACACGACGAGCGCCGGGATGTGCGCAAGCAGCGCGCGGATCGATGCGCCGATGGCGGCGATTACATTCTTAGTCATTATGAACCTCAAAAGGCTATTAGCTGTTAGCTATTAGCTGTTAGCCAAAACGCTCTGCGCTATGCTGGCAACTTCCATTTGTGCCTTAGCCGTTCGTTACCAGACGGAAGCTAACAGCTAATAGCTAACAGCTTCTTTACTGTTTATCCAAAATCTTGAGCGCGCCGCTCGCGGTATTTGCTTGCACCGTCGGCGCGTACATCTCTTCGACGCGCGCGGGCGCGACGCGAAACTCGCCCGGCTCCTGCACGCGCATGGCGTAGCGGAAGGTGGCGTCGCCGTCGAAGTAGTTTAGGAAGAGCGCCGTGCGATTGTCGCGGAACTCGCGCGCGCTGTACCAGTCGCTCCAATCCTTCGTCGTGTAATCGAAGTCAATGCCGCTGACCTGCTCGATCTGTTCGCAGCCCGCAGGGATCGGGTCTTCGATCATGACGTAAGACGCATGCGGCCCTTCGACGTGCAGCTTCGAGATGATCATGTCGCCCGAATGCACGTCGCCCTTCAATGCTTCGGCCCGCCAGACCGGATTGCCGTTGTTGTCGTCAACGACAAGTCGCAGGTACTCGCGCGAAATCTTCAAGCCGCCGTTGCCTTGCGCGGGCGTCTGCTCGTCGCTCGTGGCAAAGCCGAGCGTGCTTGAAAGATAGAGCACGCCCGCGCCGTGTTTGACGATGCGAATTTGCGTGTTGTTTGCGACCTCTTCGTCCTTCTTGCGGATGATGAGTTGCGGGCTGCCGACATCTGCGGCCGTGATCTGCTTAGCCAAGACCTGCTGCCCGTTGACGTAAATCTCAACCGCGTAGTTCGGCGTCAACTCCTGACTGACCTTCAAGTAATCGGTCAAACCGTAGATCGCAAACGCGGTCTGCTTGGTCGAAATCCAGTATGCGCCGTACTTGCGATTGCCGACGAGCCAGCGCGCAGACTTGGCGAGCAAGTCGCTCTGCGGATCGATCTGCGCGATTGCTTTGATCGAAAGGGCGGTCGCTTCGAGCGAATCGTCTTCCGAGAAATCGAGCGCGGGCTTGCGCTGCGAATCCCAATGCGCATCGAAGTCTGTCGTGCGTGCAGAGCCTTCGATCTCGCTTGCGACTTGCCGCGCGCGTGTGTCGCCGCGTTGTTTCAATGTCAGAGCGAGCAGCGCGCGGCCGTAGGGCTGCAAACGGCCGCGATTGGTGAACATGTCGTCCACGTGGCGCGGGTCAACGCCGCCGCTCATGCTGAGCGCGTAGATGATGTAAGCGCGTGTCTCTGTGTCAATCTCTTTGCCGTCGTCGTTCTTGCCTGTCTGAATGAGCGCGCCGAGTTTTGCGCGCCCCTTTGCGACGCGGCTGTCATCAACCTGATAACCGGCGCGGCTCGCCAACGTCAAACCATCAACCACGTAAGCGGTCATCCAAGGATCGGTCGGATCGTCTTTCCACCAACCCCAGCCGCCGTCTTCGTGTTGATAGTTATAGAGCCGCGCGAGTCCGCGCTTCACCTTCTTGGCCAGATCGTTCTTCGCACTGATGCGCGCCGTCGCCACTTCATGCAAAGCGTTTGTCACGATCACATCGGGCAGGAACGAAGACATCGTCTGCTCGGTGCAGCCGTATGGATAGCTCGTCAGGTAATCGAGCGCGCCGAAGAGTGTGCTTGCAATGGACGGCGCGGCTTCGATGCGAAGCGTGCGCCCGTGCGGGTCGGCATTGCCGGGCAAGTTAATCGTGACGGTGCGATCCTCTTCGTCGTTGCCGAGCGTCGTCGCCTCGCCGCGCGTCTGCCGCACACCGCGCGGGACAATGTCCATCGGCATCTCAAGCGCATCCGAATCGGTGTCGGTCAAAGCTTTGCCGAGCAAGGTCAGCGGCCCCGTCTGCGTCGCTTGCACACGCCAGTTCGCGCGATACTCGCCGTTCTTCGGGATCAAGACCGACAGGTTCGGCGCGTCTAACAACTTCGCGCCGCCGACTTCGAGCGAAATCTGTGTCTGCTTGTCTGCGTTCAGGAAGTTGTGGACGATGCCGGAGATCGTCACCGTGTCGCCCGCCGTAAGAAAGCGCGGCATGGCGAGACGCATGATCACGTCTTTGCGCTCTAAAGCCTTCTGCGTCGTTGCGCCGACGCGCGTGTCGCTTGTGATCGCGCGTGCGGTTGCACGCCACGTCGTTAGATTGTCTGGCAGTTTATAACTGATCGTAGCCTTGCCGTCTGGGCCGGTCATGAGCGCGGGCGACCAATACGCCGTGTCTTTGAAAATCTTGCGTATCTTCGGCTGGACGAGATTGTCTTCGTTCTTGAAATCAGCGAGTTGATACGCGCGCCGGTTCTGCGCAAGCTGCACGGGCTTGCTGCCAGCGTAGCCTGTGAAGCTGAAGTTGACCGAGAAGGTTGTGTTGACCTGATTGTAGCGGCGACCGTAGAACTCTTCGCGTATGTCACCGGCTGAATCGGGGCGGATGCTGTAGATCGATTCGTCAACGATGCCGAGACTGATCTCCGCGCCCGACACAGGTTGATTATCTGCGCCGCGCACGAGCACCGTGTACGAAGCCGTGTCGCCCGGCTTGTACTCCTTCTTGTCCGACATGATCTCAAGCTTCAACAGACGATCACGCGGCGGCACGATCAGAGACTCCTCGGCCGTGTACATGTCGCCGTTCTTGACATAGGTGACGTTCAAGAAAACGTTCGGCGAGTAGTTCGCTTCGATCTTCACATCAATCGTTGCCGCACGCCCTTGCACATCCAACTGCCGGACGTTCATCACGCTCGCCAGTTCGGTCGTCACCAACAAGTGCGCCTTGTCAGTCGGCAAGAGCGCGAGCACGTGCGCCGTCTCGCCCGGCTTGTAGGATTTCTTATCGGGCACGAGCTTGATCTGATCCTCGCCTTGATAAGAGACATCAGACCAAGCGTTGCTGCGATCAGAGACCCAGAAGTAGCCGCCGCCAAAGGCCACGTTGCGCCCGTTCTCGTTGATGACGGCGCGCACCTCTATGTCGCCATTCGTCTGCACCGTGTAATCGTAACTCGCCTCGCCCTGCGCGTTCGTGTCAACGGCGGCCGAAGATAGCTCGTTCTCTTTGGTCTTGTACTCGTAGCTCGACGCGCCGTCTTCGACCTTCTCGACCTTCTCCCAAGTGCGCTCGATAAACTTGAGCGTGACGTGCGCCGCGACCGGATGATTCTCATAATCGGCGGTCTTGACTTTGACGTGCGCCGTCTCGCCCGTCTGATAGACGTAGCGATCCGTCTCGGTCTCGGCCGCGATGTTGCCGCGCGTGCCGACGAAGCTGGCGCTGCCTTGCATCTCGCGGCGCGCAGCGTCTGTCACTTGCGCTTCGAGCCGATAGGTGTAGTCCCAAGCCTCTTTCTCTTCGGGCTGCGGCACTTGGAAATCAACTTGCAGGTTGCCGTTCGCGTCGAGCTTGCCGTCGCCCTCTTTGACCATCGAGTCGCCGTAAGGCGAGTAGTCGTCGGCGGAACTCGTGTCCTGTTCCGCAGGATTGTTCTTATCCTTTTCGACGCCGAAGTCGTCAATCGCATCGGCTTCGCTGTCGAAGAACTCGTGATAGTAACGCTCGCGATAGATGTAATACTTCACGTCGGCGCGCGTGACGGGTGCGCCGAAGAAGTAGCGCGCGCTGACGGTGAAGTGTCCGGTCTGGCCTGCGGCGACGAACTTTTGCGGCGTCGCCACCGTCACTTTGTATTCGGGTTTCTTGTACTCCATCACCTCGAAGTAGCCGCTCGCCGTCTGCTCGCCGACGTGCGCGGTGATGTTGTAACTGCCAAGCGGCGCGTCTTCGCCGATGTCCAAGTCGCCGCTAAACGTGCCGCGCGAAGAGAGCGGCAGGTCTTTTTGATAGACTTGATTGCCATCGCCATCTTCGATGGTGACGTTCACGGTCGAGCCAACCAACTGATAACCTTTCTCGGTCAACTGTCGCAGGATGCCTTTGAAATAGACCTTCTGCGCGGTGCGATAGACGGGGCGATCCGTGTAGATGAAACTCTTGAAGTTCTCATCATTGCCGCCGCCCTCTTCATCGCCGCCACTGCCGCCGTTGAAGTAGAACGAATCGAGATCGGAGATGACGAAATTCTCCTGCTCGCGCGCCATGAGCAGGTACGAAGGCTGCGGTTCGTCGCCACCTTCGCCGCCGCCCTCTTCGTCGCCCGTGTCCGCTTCATCGCCCGCGTCGCCGTTCTTCGTAGCGCTCGCTTTCTTGTTCGACTTGTCCGCGAGCTTCATGCGCAGCAAACCTTGATTGTCGGTCGTGCCGCTCATGAGCGTGTCTTTGCTCTTGACGACCTGCACGTTGACGTTCGCGCGCGGCGCACCCGACTGACGTTGGGCCGCATAGATCATCATCTGCCCGTCGCGCGAAGTCTTCTCGATCATCGTCAGATCGCTCACGATGGCGACGCCGTAAGCGTGCAGGTCGCCGTTAATGGCTTCGACTAGATAGACGCCCGGCTCGCGTTTGCCGAGCGCGACAGGCTTGCGTTCATACTGCTCGTCTGCGCTCGTCACCGCCGGCAACTTCTCGCGCCAACTGCTCACGACGCGCTCTTTGTTGAGCAAGGGAATGGTCGCGTAGTCCGACTGGTTCAGAGGCGCGCGCACTTCGGTCTCTTCGCCGCCGCCGCGAAAGCGTTGATTGAACGATTGGCGCGCACTGTGCTTGACCTGCGTGCGGACGTAATTGCGAAACCAGTCGTAGAAACCTAGCTTGAAGCGGTGCAGGCGTTCGAGGAATGTGGGCTTGCGCTTCTGATAGTAATTCTGAAAATCGTAGTCTTCGTCCTCGCCGACCTGATGCGGGTTGTCGAGTTGTTTGAAGAACTGCACAGGGTCATTGATCTTATAGACGAAGAAATCGAGCGTATCGAGATCGTGATAGTTGACGAAGACGCGCGCACGCTCATTCGTGCCGTAAGTGCGATTGGTCAGCAACGAAAAGAAGGGTTTCGGCGGCGCAGCATCGGCCTTGCGCTCGTAGTAGTCCTCTTGCGGGAAGAACTCCTGCGCCGTGCCCTCGGCGAGCGCGCGCACGCGCCAGTAGGAGAACCCAAGCGCGGCGATGATGACCGCAAGATAGATAAGAATTGAAGCGATGAGTTTGCGACTGTTCATAAGTTTCAGCCTTGCTTGAATCTCTCAAGCAGTTTTTCAACCACGAAATCACACGAAGCAACACGAAATAAAAGCCACGAAGTTTCGTGCTGCTTGCTTCGTGTCGGTTCGTGTGATTTCGTGGTTCAATGTCTCTCCCTCAATGGCGCGCATGATTTTTCAAAGGCGCACCGCTAAATATTCCTTTTGCGCATCTCAATTCAGAATCTTGAGCCGGTAGAAACCTAAAAAGTTCGGATTGGTCGGCAACGGTCGCCAACGTCTATCCGGGTGTTCGTCTAACACAGCGAGCCGCACCTTCTTCACGACGCCCTTGTCGGTTGGTGACGCACCCGTGTGATAGACGACCCAATCGCTTGCGCCTTCGTCTTGCTCGCGCGCCGCGCCTAAAAAGATCATCACATGATACGGATAACGCTGCGCGAACGGTTGGAAGAAGAAGAGCAAGTCGCCCGGTTGCGCCTGCGCGCGGTCGCGCGAGACGAACGTGCAATTGAACTCTTTGAGCGCGTGCGCGTCGGCAAACTCGGAGAAGCGGTCTTTGTCTAAATCGTCTGCGCGATAAGCGCCGGGCACGATGCGAAACAGTTTTTCGCCGAGCGGACTTTCCTGCAAAGTGTAAGCGCGCACGTCCGGCGCAAGCGCCTCGTAGCCCGCGCCCATGCGGCGCAGCCACACGCGGTCGTGCGTGCGCAGCGCCTCGCGCCAAGCGAAGCGTACGAGGCCGGCGCAGTCGTGCTGCTCCTCGTTCCACGCATCGCTCAGCTTATAAAACTGCATCTCGGCGATGCCGGTGAACCAGCGTCGGAAATTCTCGCGGTCGTTGTAGGAGCGCAACTCCGAGCGGTCTGGGATGCCGTCGTTGTCCGTGTCGGCATCGAGCGCAGGCAGCACGGTTTCGGCGCGCTCAAACGTTGGCGCTGGATTCGCGGCGACGGTCGGCGCATGCGCCTGCGTTGTGCCGCCGCATGCTGCGTGCAGCAGGCAACAGCCGAGCAGAACGATGATGAGCAATGTGGACGAACGCAACGAGCCGGATGACCTCACAGGTTTGCTATTGGTGCTGGCAACATCCCTTGAGTGTTCGCTAAAGGTCTGGACAGAGCTTGTGTCGCGCGCATCATAATCCAACCCGCCACGTTTGGTCACTAAATTTTCTGCACCGCCGCCAATCACGCCGCAAATTATCAACCCGCACCGCCCGAGTTGCGCCGCGCACCTGAACAGTGCCGCCTCCGGTTAGCCCTGTGCCGCTTGTGCCAATCCCGCCCTGCGCGTGTGTGGTTAACCACATTGACCGTTGTCCGTGAATGGAGGAAGCTAGACGCGACGAGGAGGTTGTTGGCACGTATGCGCGCATGTCTGTTGTTACTTTTATGGTTGGGCGGTATCTCGATAGTCGTCGGGCAGCAGCCCGCCACGCTTGCTTTGCCGCCACAGGCGCAGGCCATGTTGTATGCGAAGCTTTCCGATTGGCGCTATGTGTCTGTGCCGGAGCAGGTACAGCAGGCGCTGAGACGAGAGCACGGCGCGGGCGTCAGCCCCGCTCTGATTAGTGGCGACTTTGACGGCGATGGGCGCGCGGATTATGCAGCCTTCATCGAGCATGGGACGCAGAGCAGCGGCGGCGCGCCTTCGTGCCTCGCTATCTTTCTGCAACAACAAGATAGTTTCAAGCTGTACGTGATTGATGGGGTCAACGCCGATTACATTCAACTTATCCACAAGGGCGACGGCAGCTACGATTTCGAGACGCAGAAACAGTTCGTCTATCAACACGACGCGATTGATGCCGTCATCTTCGAGAAGGCGGCCACCTCTTACGTTTACGAGCAGGGCCGCTTCCGCGCTATCATCACGGGCGATTGAACTATGTCAATCCTAATTGCTGAAGACAACGTGGCGCAGCGTCGTTACCTGCGCGAACTATTGGAGCGTGAGTTTGCGGCGCATGCGCCGGTCTTGGAGGCGGCGGACGGGGCGGCGGCCGTGGAGCAGGCGTTGAAGCACCGGCCGGAGTTGTGTGTGCTCGACATACAGATGCCGACGTTGTCGGGCGTGAAGGCGGCGCGCGCCATCTGGCGCGAGTTTCCGGCGGCGCGCGTCATCTTCTGGACGCAGTTTCCGCACGAGGTCTATATCAACGAGATACGCAAGATCATCAAAGCGGTCGAGCCGCCGCCCGCTTACGGTTTCATCCACAAGAACAATCCTGAGTCGCGCTTCCTGCGCTTCGTCGCGGCCGTGCTTGAAGACGGCGCGGACATGATCGATCCGGCGTTCAAAGATTCGTTCAAGCGGCCATTGCTCACAGAGTTTGAAGCCGAAGCTTTGTACTATCTCGCATTGGGTCTGTCGAACTGGGCGATTGCGCGCAAGTGCAGTCTATCTTTGCGCGGCGTCGAGAGTCGGCTCGCGACGCTCTACGAAAAACTGTTC
Source organism: Acidobacteriota bacterium (assembly GCA_003223935.1). Lineage (GTDB taxonomy): Bacteria > Acidobacteriota > Blastocatellia > Pyrinomonadales > Pyrinomonadaceae > QHXQ01. Next base: position 30,520 of record QHXQ01000113.1, read on the forward strand.
GTCGCCACGCCCGAAGGCACGCCGCACGAAACTTACGACAAGCTTGCCTACAACATCCGCACGCGCGCCTTTTTTGAAGCGCTCCGCCGCGGCCTCATCAACGCGGACGAACTGGAGAAGGCCGCGCACGACCTCGAAGGCTGGATCGAGCGCGACCGCGTGCGTTTCATCGAAGAACAGAAGGCAGAAGGCAAGAAGCAGAAAGCAGAAGGCAGAAAGCAGTAAACAGAAAGCGGAAAATAGAAAGCAGCAGGCAGAAAGCAGTGGGCAGAAGACAGACAAACAATGGCGCGCGCTCATTGCGTCTGACCATTAGAAACTGGCTGCTCATTTTCTGCCTACTGCCTACTGCCTACTGCCTACTGCTTGCTGCCTTCTCGTCTCGCGCCCAAAGCACAAACGACACACAAGCCATCCCTGCGACTAATCTGCACCAATGGGGCGCGGTGACGCTCTTTCATGGACTGCCGTCGGATCGCGTGCGCGCGCTTGTGCAGGATGCGGATGGCGCGATGTGGTTTGGCACGGACAATGGACTAGCGCGCTATGACGGGCGGCGCACGCAGTCTGTGCAGATCGGCGAGCTGGCGAACGCGCGCGTGTTGGCGTTGAAGTTTGATGAGAACGGCATGTTGTGGGCTGGCACAGACGCGGGTGCGGCGCGGTTTGTGAACGGCACGTGGCAGTTGCTCGAAGCGACGCGCGGGCATACGGTCACGGCGCTTGCGTTTGCGCCAAACGAGCGCGGGCACGCTTGGCTGGCGACGGGGCAGGGCACACTCTTCGATTGTCAGCCGAAGCCGGACGGCACACTCGATCTGCGCGCGTTGCCTCATGAGCCGCTCACGAGCGCGGACGCGGATAAACCGGGCGCGTTGCAGTTGACGAGCCTCGCGTTCGACGAGACGGGCGCGCTCTTAGTCGGCGCGCGCAGTCGCGGCCTGTTGCGCATCGAGCGCGAACAGATCAGAGAGATCGTCAGCCGCCCGCGCGCGTTCTTCGTCGAAGCGTTGGCGACGGATGCAGACGGTAAACTTTGGCTCGGCGCGCGTGCGCGCGGCACAGACAGCGGCCTTTATCAAGCGAACGATCCGTTGCACCCGACGAAAGTTGGCGCGAATGTGGGCACGGTCACGACCATTGTGCGCGATGGCGGCGACGGTTTGTGGGTCGGCACGGACGGGCAAGGCGTGTGGCATTATCGCGGTGGGCGGGCGGTCGAACGCTTCACGTTCGAGGGCACGGGCGGCGGCCTGCGTTCGGATCACGTCTATTCGATCTACGTTGACCGCGAGGGCGTCATCTGGTTCGGCACGGATCGCGGCGTCTGTCGCTTCGATCCGAGCGCGCCGCACAACGAAACGATCAGCGCAGAGACGGAGAGCAACTTTGTGCGCGCGCTCTATCGCACACAGAAGGGCGAACTACTGTG
>QHXQ01000045.1 GCA_003223935.1 Acidobacteriota bacterium
AATTCTGAAGCCAAGCTGCTGCTCGTCAATACAGAGTTCCGCGCCGAAGTTGATGCGATTCGCAAACGCTTGCACACCTTGCGCGCCGTCGTTGACTTTGACGACTACGCGCCCGTCGTTGCAGAGTTTGCCGCGACGCCGGATAAGAGTTGGCGCGAGCGGCAACTGACGCGCGCAGACGAAGCGATCATCATCTACACGTCGGGCACGACGGGGAAGCCGAAGGGTTGTCTGTTGACGCACGGCAATCTGCTGGCGAACGCGCAGCAGATCACCGAATGGTTGAAGTTCACAGATGAAGATCGCTTGCTCACCATCATGCCGCTCTTTCACATGAACGCAGTGATGGTCACGACCATCGCGGCGCTCTACGCGGGCGGTTCGTCCGTCGTCAGCCTGCGCTTTTCCGCTTCACGCTTCTGGCAGATCATCTCCGATTATCAGATCACTTCGGTCGGCACAGTTGCCACGATGCTCTCGATGCTGCTCGCGCGCTACACGGACGGCGTGCCGGAAGGATTGAAGACAGATCAACTGCGCTTCTGTTGCTGCGGCTCTGCGCCCGTGCCGGCCGAAGTCATCAAACGTTTCGAGGCGGCGTTCGGCGCGCTTATCATCGAAGGCTACGGTCTCTCGGAATCAACCGTGCGCGCGACGTTCAACCCGCCGGACAAGCGGCGCAGACCCGGTTCGTGCGGCCTGCCCATCGGCAACGAGATGCGCGTCGTTGATGAAGCGGACAGGGAAGTGCCGACGGGCGAGCGCGGCGAGATCGTCTTGCGCGGCGAGAATATCTTCAAAGGCTATTTCAAAAACGACGCGGCCACCAAACAGGCATTTCGCGGCGGTTGGTTTCACACGAGCGACATCGGCTACGTGGACGCGGACGGTTTTTTCTACATCGTGGATCGCAAGTCCGACATGATCATACGCGGCGGCGAGAACATCTACCCGCGCGAGATTGACGAGGTGCTCTACAAGCACCCTGCGGTTGCGGCCGCTGCGACCATCGGCGTGCCCGATGAGTTGTACGGCGAAGAGGTCGCAGCCTTCGTCATCTTAAAAGACGGCGCGCAGGCGAGCGCAGATGAGTTGATCGAATACTGCCGCGCGCACCTAGCCGATTACAAATGCCCGAAGCAGGTGCGCATCATCGCGGAGATGCCGAAAGGACCAACCGGCAAGGTCTTGAAGCGCGAGTTGGCGCGCCTCTACACGCCAGCGACTTGAGCGCGCAGCTATGGAAAGCCACCGCCTTTACGCCTTTACCACGGTTGACAGAATGCGTTCAGTTCCATCGCTGTGGACGCCGATTCGTCTTTCACTAACCGGCCCAAAGTTCACGCGAACAAGTAAGCCCAACCAGTCGCGGACGCACTAGGATTTGCGCGTCCAAGATTGGACGAAGCTCAACTTAAACAATCCCACAAGGCAAAAGCCTCCGTTGCGGCGGAGGCTTTCGCTTTGCGGCGAGTTTGGTTAGTATGTGGCCACGGTGTTGACCCGCGCCGCCCCTACCCTTCAAAAAGTCATGGCCCAGCTTAGAGACAAAATCCAGAATGCGCTGGACGAGGGGCGTATGCTCGTGCTCGGCTCGCAGATTCTCGTCGGCTTCGAGTATCGTTCGGCGTTTGAGCCGGGCTTTGCGCGTCTGCCGCCACATGCACAGTATCTCAAACTCGTCTCTTTGGGCATCATGCTCATCGCCATCATGCTCATCATGTGGCCTTCGGCTTTTCATCAGATCGTCGAGGGCGGCGAAGATTCGGAACGCCTGCATCGCTTCACCACGCGCATGCTCTGTTGGGCGCTGTTGCCGTTCGCGCTTGGCTTCGGCATGGACACGTTCGTGGCGATAGAGAAGCAGCACGGGTACACGCCGGGCTTACTAGCTGCGTTTGGGATGTCTGCGCTGGCGTTATTTTTCTGGTACGGCTTAGAGCTATGGCGGCGCGCGCAGCGTACACCTGAGATTGAGAAGGAGAAGGCGATGTCGGAAGCTAAGGGAGAGAAGGCGGACGACAAGACGAGGATCGAAGACAAGATCAAGCACGTGTTGACTGAAGCACGCACGGTGCTGCCGGGTGCGCAAGCACTCTTGGGCTTCGCGTTCATCAGTATGTTCGCCGACGCATTTGATAAACTGCCAGCCTCGTCGAAGACCGTACATCTCGTCAGCCTCGCGCTTGTCGCGCTGAGCACCATCTTGTTGATGACGCCGGCCGCATATCATCGCATCGTCGAACAAGGCGAAGAGACCGAACATTTTCACCGCTTTGCCAGCCACGTGCTGCTCGCCGCCATGATCCCGCTCGCGCTCGGCATCACCGCAGACTTCTACATCGTCCTACGCAAGGTGACCGACTCAATCTTGCTCTCCGCCATCATCGCCGCGCTCCTGCTGATAGCCTTCTACGGTCTCTGGTTCGGCTACACACTCTACCGCCGCGCGCACCACACGCACGCAGCCACGCAGTCTGCCCCGGCTGCCGCTGACTGAAGACTATGAAGCGCCACAAGATATTCAAGGCGCCGAAGCGGACAAATCACCATGCCTGCGTTGACCGGCGCGAAGTGGGCGCAGAAAAGTGAGCAGCGCACAACAAATAAAGCATTGACTCCGACGCGAGCAAGGCATAACCTCACGCACATACAGAGCAAACTCTGACAACAATTCCCCTGTGTGTTTGCATCAAGCGTGAGTTAGCACCGGGAGGTGTAAGTTATGGAATTGATCTTGATCATCGTTTTGATTCTGTTGCTCATCGGCGCAGTACCGGCGTGGCCTTACAGTCGCGGCTGGGGCTACTATCCGAGCGGCGGCTTGGGCTTGATTCTGCTCATCGTGCTCATCTTGTATTTGCTACATTACATCTGAGCCGGAGCAGACCTTGAAACCCTGACCGCTAACACACGAGGGCGGTGCGCTCTGCACCTCTCGCTGCACACCTCTGCGCGCCCGCGCCGCCCAACTTTGCGCTTTGAACTTTTAACCTTAAACTAAACTCGTATGGCCAAACTTGCGTTGCGCTTGCCGGAGAACGTGGCGGGCGATTTCTACGTGGATTCGACCTGCATTGATTGCGATGCTTGCCGGCAACTCGCGCCCGAAGTGTTCCGCGATCACGGCGAGCAGACGAGCGTCTATCATCAACCGGAAACAGACGCCGAAGTGCGGCGCGCGTTGATGGCGCTCGTCGCCTGCCCGACCGCCTCAATCGGCACGACCGAGCACCACGACGCGCGCATCGGCATTGACGCTTTCCCGTTGCCGATTGCGGAGAATGTCTATTTCTGTGGCTTCACGTCGGAGTCGAGCTTCGGCGCGTGGAGTTATCTGATCGTGCGACCAGAGGCGGCGGGCGGCAACGTGCTCGTTGATTCGCCGCGCTTCGCCTCGCAACTCGTCAAACGGATCGAAGCTTTGGGCGGCGTGCGGCAGATGTTTCTCTCGCATCGCGACGACATCGCCGAGCACGCGCGCTTCGCCAAACGCTTCAACTGCTCGCGCATCATGCACGCCGACGATAATGCAGCACGACACGGCGTCGAACAGATCATCAAAGGGAATGCTCCGATCAAACTCGACAATGAGCTAACAATCATCCCCACACCCGGCCACACGCGCGGGCATATAGTCTTACATTATCGTGACAAGTTCCTCTTCACCGGCGACCATCTCGCTTGGTCGCCGGAGCGCGAGACGTTGACCGCGTTTCGCAGCGTCTGCTGGTACTCTTGGCCCGAACAGATTCATTCGATGCAGCGTCTGCTCGATTATCGTTTCGAGTGGGTACTGCCCGGCCACGGGCGCATACACCACGCGCCCGCCGCAGAGATGCACACGCATTTGCAGCGTTGTGTTGCATGGATGAAGGCGCGGGACTAAACAATCGCGGCGCGGCAGTTTTTAACGCACAGGGGCGCAAAGCTAAGAACGCAAAAGGACGCAGAGATTGATCTTCTCTGCGTCCTTTTGCGTTCTCTCTTCGCGCTCTTTCCCGTTTAATTCCTCTTTGCCCTGCGCCTGCGCCAGCCGACGGCAACAAAGAATAGGCCGACGCTGCCGCCGATGAGCGCTTGCGTCCGGCCGGCAAGAGACAGCGGCGAGTTGAACGACACGTCCGTGTCTGCATCTGAATCTACAGCATCGTCTGACGAATCGGACGTGCTGGCCGCGCTCTTCAATGCTTGCGCGGGTGTGTTTGGTGTGTCGGAGACGGTGAAGAGTTTGCCGTCGAGCAGGTACATGTGCTGCATCTCGGCGAGGTTGAACGGGCGCGCGCCGCGCCGGCCGAAGACGGCGAGTTGATTGCCGCTCTCGTCCACAGCGCGATCACGATCCAAGCCCTTCGAGATGGCAAGGGCCGGCCCCTTCGTCTTCATCCAAGCGATCAACTTCGGCTCAGGGCGCGGGCTGAAGCCGCCGTAGGTCTGCATCGTTTCGGGGTCGGTCAGTTGCAAGATGCGCAGGCCGTTCTTGCCGTCAGCGACGTAAGCATAGAGGCTCGCGTTGGTCATCGCGACCTTCACTTGATGCACGTCGTTCAACTGGCCGTCGGCGTTGTACATGATCGGCGGTTGCGGGTGTTCAGGTTGCTGCACGTCAATGATCGCGATGCCATCCTCGCCGTCGGCGACGTAAGCGTAGGTGCGCGCCACGTAAACGTCGTGCGCGTGCTTGAGCGCGACAGTTGCGCCGTCAACTAGGTGCGCTTGCTCGGGCTGCGTGATGTCTATGACCTGCAACCCGTCGTCGTCCGCGACGAAGGCGTAACGGAATTGTACCTGCACCGCTTTCGCGCCGCGCAAGGGGATGGTCTTGACGACCTTCGGCTCAAGCGGCTTGTCTATGTCCACGATGACGAGCGAGTGGTCGGTCGTAATATAAGCGTGCGTGCCGGCGATCTGGATGTTGGTCGCGTCGTTTAAGACGCCGTCGGGATTCCACGTCAGCGCGCGCTTCAGATAGTTGTTCAAAGGATCGCCGTCCAAAAGCGTTGCGGCGTTGACGAGGACAAGGCCCTCATACTTGTCCACGACATAGAGGAAGGCGTAGAGCAGATGGATCGGCTGCTCTTGGTTCATGGGGTTGCGCGTGCGCGCCGGATCGACGCCGAGCGTGGTCGGCGAAGCGATGGCGGTGGCATACTTCGTCTTAACCCAGAACCTTTGGCCGAAGCGCGAGACGGGCGCGGTGTTGATCTTCTCAGAGAAGCCTTTGTGATCGATCTCAGCCACGTCATAGACGCGCAAGCCGCCTGCGCCCGTCGCGGCGTAGAGATACTCGCCGCGCAGTTGCACATTTAAGACTTTCGGGTTGCCCTCGTGCTCCGTGTAAGTCTTCAACTCGCGCTTCTCTTTGTTGACGAACTTGTCGTAGTCGTCCGGGTAGGCGAGCTTTTGCAGCGTGCTGCCATAGACCGCTTGCGGCTCCGAGTGTTCAGTGACGGCGGCGACTTCGAGCGCGTCTTCACAGGCGACATAGACGTAGCGCCCCATGAAGTTGACGAAGTTCGTGCCTTGCAACATGAGTTGCGCCATCCAAGCGTTGTTGTCGTTCTGCTCGGAGATGTGACAGTCGGTGCAGCCTTTCGTCTCGACCGACCGAACTGTATGCGGCACGTGCGTCGAGAACGCTTGCCCGCTATAGCCCTCGGCCGAAATAGTCTGCTGCTGCGCGTAAATCCATTCGCGGTTCTGATTCTGCGAACTGACGATGACCGCGGAGCGCGAAGCGACGGGCGCGATGCGATGGCCTGTGGTCGTGCCGTCTTTGCCGAGCATAAAGACGTCGTCGCGCAGGACTTGGAAGTTGTAGGTCGTGTAGTTGCGCGACTCCGTAGCCTCGTTGTGGCGATTGGGCATCTTGCGGTTCGCCTGCATCGAGAGGTGACAGCCGAAGCAACTGGTCATCCAAGCTGAGTGACAAGTGAAGCAGGACATCTCGCTGTTCGGATGCGCCAGCGCTGCTTCGCTGCCGGGCACGTCGCCCCAAGTCTTGTTGTCCTTCTGGATGGTCTTGGCGTAGCGCGATAGTTCGTTGTAGTCGGGCGAGGCGGGATCAATCGTGTCGCGCGTCTGCTTGACGCGCCACCAACGACCCGGCTCAACGAGCGAGTTCTGTATGACCTCGCCGTTCTTATACTCGACCGTCTGTTCTTGGCCCTTCGCGTCCTTGTAGGTCTTGGTCAGCGGCTTCGCGCTCGGATTCTTCTTGATGTCGGGCGCAAGCTCGAACAGGGGAATCTTGTTGCCTTGTAGATCGCGCGCGTAGAGATTGCGCGTCAGGTCTTTCTGGCCGCTGCGTGGTGCGCGCAGGTTGCGGCCCTTGTTTGTGTCAACCAGTTGGCCGCCGTAGCCGCTCTGACCGGCGGCGGGGCCTGTGGTGACGAGTTTGGTGCGCTCTTGGATCGTGCCGTGACAATCGGTGCAGCCGATCTCGATGGCGGCGCGCGGCTCGTTGTACATGATGCCTGTGCCGTGCGAGTCTTGGCGGAAGTGGCAGTCGGCACAGTGCATGCCCTTCTCAAGATGTATGTCCTTGAGATGGACGGGCTGACCCGATTTGCCGAGGATGGACGAAGAGGTCGGATCGTTATCCGCGTAGGCTACGGCGCGGCGCAGTTTTTCTGAGGTCACGTTCTTGACGGGCCGGCCGAAGGTGTCGATGAAATTGCCTTGCCGGTCGCGTTTGAAGACGGCGCGATAGAGCCAGCCGTGCCCATGATAATCTGCGAGTTGGATGTTCTTGAACGACTTGTTCAGTTCACCGTCGGGGTCGCCCGTCTTGACGAGGAAATCATCGGGCGCGATGCGGTCGTCGTCTTTGTATTCAGACCACAGTCCGCGTGGGGACGAGCCTTCGGGGTTACGATTGTACTTGTGCTGTTCCTCTTCCTGCGACGGATTGTGCTGCTCTTTCGGATAGAGCTTGTCGCCGTCCGATTCGTTGTCCCACCAGATCATGCCGGTGTAGGTAGCGACCATGTTCTCGCCGGGGTGCATGTGGCAGACCATGCACTGCGAGGTCGGGATGCCGCTCGTCAAGGTGTGCTTGATCGGATGACCCGGTTCGTTGCGCGGGATGGTCGTGTCGCCCGATTGCGAGTAGGCGAGGTTGCCGTATTGCGCATAAGGGCCGGAGTTGACGCGGCTTCGGTCGTTCGCATAGATAACGTGACAGGACGTGCAACCGGACGAACGGAAGTCGCCCGGATGATCGTTTGTGCCGAAATGATTCAAGGTCGGATCGAGCAGGCGCGTCTTTTGAATGCCGAGATAGACCGGGTCGGTGCGTTGCTGCGTGCCGAGACCGCGTGCGCTCAAACCTTTCGCGGGCTTGCCGGGGTCTTCCTCTTTTTCGGGTAGTCCAACTTCGACCCGCCCTTTATCGCCGCGCTCGAAGACGCGCAGGATGTTGCCGGGTTGCGAAATTTCCCAGCGCGGGAGCGGATCGAGGAAGGGAATCCAGCCCTTTTGTAGTTGCTGCTCTTGCGTCGGCAGCGGCACGGAGACGAGTCGTTCGGGGCCGCCTTCGGGCGAGACGCTTTCGCCGAAGCGCGAATCTCTGAACGGGAAGCCGCCGTTGTTGTAGAGCGCCGCACCGTTGAGGAATAAGCCAGTGCGCATGTTGCTCGTCTCGTTCGCTACGACCTCTTGTGAGTGACACTCGCCGCAAGTTTTCTGCGTCACACGGAAGTCGCCCGGATTGACGAAGCGCACGTATTCCCAACTCTCCAAGTTGAGCAGCGCGTTCATGCGTTCCGGTTTCGCACTCGTGTGCTTGCCTTTGTACTCCCAATACTCAGGATGGCGCGGGCGCACGTGTGAATCTTCAATCGTCTTGCCGACAGGATTGCCGCCGTGACAATAGGTGCAAGAGAGACCTTGCCCATCCTTGCCGTCAGCGCCGAGCTTGCCATTCTCTGTGACGTGCATCGGCTCTGTGTTGCCGTGACACGAGACGCAGCCCTCGACCGCAGGCGCACTACTTTGCGCGGGCGCAGCCGCAGCATTATTGTCCGGTTGCGCTGCGACGGACGACACGCCCGTGTGCGTCGTCCTTGTGGCCGAAGCCGCGCCCGTTTTGGTGTTCGCGCGTGGCGCGGCAGCACGATTGGCTGGCGCGGTGATGTTGCTGTTGGCCGAAGAGCGCGGGCCGCTCAGCACGAGCGCGCCGATGAGCGCACACGTCATGATGACGAGCAACAGTTTGAAGCGTGCAACGAATCCGAACCTGCGCATCAACTCTCTCCCTATCGCTGGCAAGAAACTTAATGAGCGATCTGTCTGATGAAAACTGTCGGCGCGTTGCCGACGGGCGGCGAAACTTTCAAATGCGCCGCCCGGTCGGCAGCGGTCACGATTAGAAGATGAACTTCACTTGCGCGAAGAGCGCGTACAGAGGTTTGTTCGGGTTGATATTGACCCCGTCCGCCGAGCAGAAGTCGGGCACGTTGGGCGGACAGTTGCGCGTGCGGTCGGTATAGATGTCGCGGAAGCCGCGGCGCGGTTTCAAGGTCGAAGCGCCGAACGTAAGCTGTATGTTATTGATCAAGAGCGGGCGATACTGCACGCCCATGCTCAGGTCATAGCCGATGTCGTGGCGAATGTGGTTCTGGAAGAGCAAGTATTCGAGCGACTCCGTGCGATGGAAGCGCAAGTAGTTGCCGTTGAAGATCAGCTTGATGCGCTGCGTAAAGTCAACGTCAATGCCGGCGTTGTAGATCAGGATGCCGGGATTGACGAAGTTTGGCTGACCTTGAATCTTGCTGCTGCGCAGAGACGGCAAGAGCGAGTTCGGCTGCACCAGTCCGACCGCAGCGCCGGTGAGCGGAATGCCGACGCGATTCCAGAAAGAGAACTGTCCGCCGACGAAATTCGGATCGTCGAAGATCGCATCGAAACCCGAAGCGCGATTGTCGGTCGGGTTCTTATCGCCTTGCGCGAAGAAGAACGACGCGCGGTAGCGCAGGAAGTCGCGATCCATCGAAGCCTCGACCGCCGCCATCTGCGAACGAATCGTGACCGGCCGACCGGCAATCGGGTTGCGGTCGTCGTGCCCGAAGGCGAAGTAGTAAGCGTTCGTCAGATTGATCCGGCCCAAGTGGCCGTCGCCGTTTAAGCCAATGTAGCCGACGTTGACCGTGTGCGGGCGAAAATCGCCGACGAGCGCAGGCCGGACGAGGAAGCCATTGCGATCATACTCGACCGAGCGCCGGTCGTTGTTGAAGGCAAAGACGACCTGCGCGGTGTAGCCGCGCTTGATGAAGTCCTGCTTGAAGAGGTTGGCAATATAGACGCGCTGCGGCCGCAGGTCGAAGCGATTGAGACCGCTGTTCGTGTCCTTCTCAAGCTGCGCGAAGTAGGCGACATTGAACTGATACTTGTTGTTCTTGAACGCGCCGAAGAGCCGCCCGCCGAGATTGTTGTCGCTGTAGAGGAAGCCGCGCGCATCGGAGACGAACGGTTGAATGCCGACGCGCGCCGAGATGAAGTCGAAGTTCGAGTTCACGTCTTCGAGCTTAACTTCGCCGAAGGCCTCTTCGAGCGAGAACTGCGTGTCGGTGCGGGTCGTGCCGCGCCGCACGTCTATGTTGATGACGCCGGTTTCGCGGGCGCGGACGAAATTTGGCAGACTGAAGGTCGGCGAGATTTTGATCGCCCAAGAGCGCGGGCGGAAAGTCGAGTCGCCTCTGAACATCTCAAAGGTGAACTGCATGATGTGATTGACGGCCAAGACTTCGGGCTTGCCAAAGAACTCTGCGCTGCCCGGTCGCGCGCTCGACACGTTCGACGGGATCGGCGTGCGGAACTGCTGCACCACAGCCGTATCAACCGCCGACAAGATCATGAAGACCTTCTGGCCGAAGATCGGATAGTCGCCTTTGAGTATGTTCAGGTCGTAAGGGTTGTACCAATGCCCTTTGCGAAACGGGATGTCGCGCCCGCGCGCGCCAAGGTCGCCGTAGCGATCATATTCGGGGAAGTTGATGCGCCAACGGTCGCGCACCTCTTCACGACCGGGGCGCGTTAATGTTGGAGGGGAAATGGTGCCGCGTCCGGCGTAGCCGGCCGGCGACTCGTTCGCCGTCGGGTCAACCGGCTTCGGCAGCGGCTCTTTCAACGCTTGCAGATCAATATCAACGGTCGCGTCCTTGCCCGGCTCGACGATGATGTTCTCGCGGTCGAAGGTCTGCATGTCGGGCGCGTTGACGAGGATGCGATACGCGCCCGCCGGCACCTTGAACGAAAACGTGCCGCCGGAACTCGTGCGCGTGGTCTCGCGCTTGGTCGTGACCTGATTGATCGCCATCACCGTCACACCGGCCATGGGCGCTTTCGTTGAGTTGCGCACCGTGCCGGTGATTCGTCCGTCCTGCGCCGCGGCCGTGGCTGCGCAGCAGCAGAGCAGAAGCAGACAGAAGGCGAGCGAACCAAATGTGTGCGTGTTGCGCTGAGCTTGCATGCGGGACATGTAGAGCCTCAACTAAAAGTTTGTGGATCGTGCGCATACAGCGCACGACAGAATCTACTAAGCTTCGAGAGTTTTAAGAGAACAACCCTACACTTGAGAAGAAGCTGCTGGTGCTTGAATCGAATTTAGCCTTGCGAGCGCATGCCTTGTAACACAATCGGCGGTAGGCTGGCAATATAATTTTCGGCGCACGCAGATTCTCATTTCCGATGCAAACCTAACGCGGAGGCTGGCGCGTAAATTCCCTTTGCTTCAAAATCCACCGATCAGATCGCGCCAACAATCCGGCGCGCAAATTTACCTTGACTCGAAAAAGTTTAATGGTAAAGTGTACCCGCTTCAGCGACAGTTCCGCGCTCTTTTGAACTACTTCGCGCATGCTTCATGCGTTTCGCGTAAGAGTCATATGAATAGCTATCGCCCGCTTCGTCGCTCATCCTTGCGCGTTCGTCCCTTCGTTGTGGCCTGTGTGTGTCTGGCCGCGCTCGCCATCGGACTGCTTATTTCGCAGCCCAATACCGGAGCGCAGAACACGCGGCTCATCCTGATCAGCGAGGCCGATTCGACCCGCGCCATCGCGCTTGAATCCGTCACACGCATGAAGGAGCCGTTCACGGCCACGGCGAAACACTTTCTCGCCGCCGATCAGCGCACGCGCATTCAACTCTTCGTCTTGAATCTTGAGCCGTCCGCAGACCTCTCGGCCTTGCAGGCTATGGCTGAGGACGGCAATCATAAAACCTACACGCTGCCCATCGAGCACGTTGATGCAGTGCCCAATCAGCAGTGGGCTAACTCCGTCACGGTGCGACTGCCGGATGGCATCGGCGATGTGGGCGACGTGCTGGTGCAGTTGAGTTATCGCGGCGTGCCGTCAAATCGTGTGCGCGTCGGCATCGGGCACGTCGGCGGCGGCTTGGCTGACGATCAAGGCGCAATCCCGACGCCCGCGCCCGCCGTGACCGCGCCCACGCCCAACACCAATCCGATCACGGCCGGCAATCTAACTTCAAGCGATGTGCAGACGATCATCGCGCAGGCCGTTTCGGCCGCCAGCGCGCTCAATCGCGCGGTGACTGTCGCCGTGACCGACCGCGAAGGCAACATCCTCGGCACCTTCCAAATGACCGGCGCGACACCGCGCACGCGCTTCGATGGCAACGTCGTCTTCAAACAGACGGCCGATCCGGTGACAGGTCTGCCGCCGCAAGGACTCGAAGGCGCAGACTTCCCGGCGGCGCTCAATCCGGCGCGGCTCGCCGCGATCACAAAAGCCGGCACGGCTGCCTTCTTCAGCACCTTCGGCGACGCATTTACGCCGCGCACTGCAAGCTTCATCATTCAAGAGCACTTCCCGCCGAATGTCTCCAATCAACCGGGTGGGCCGCTCTTCGGCGTGCAGTTCTCGCAGCTTGTCTGTTCCGACATCAAGAAGCCAGGGTTGCCGTTTGGGCTGTCGGGCGATTCGGGCGCTGTGCCAATCTATAAGAACGGCGTGCCGTCGGGCGGCGTCGGCATTGAAGGCGACGGCCTCTACACGGTGGATCGCGATCCGACGGATTTCGACAAGCCGGTCGAAGAGTTGATCGCCGTCGCTGCCGGACGCGGCTACGAGCCGCCCGCCCTGATTCGCGGCGACAACATCATCGTCGGCGGCATCCGCTTAACCTACACCAACGTCACGGACGCGGATGCGCCGCGCCCAACCACCATGTCGTTCGCCAGTCTGCCCGGCACTGTGCTCGACCCGATCCGCAGCGCGCAACCTTCGGCGTTTGTGCCAACGACTCTGGGCGGCAGTCCCGGCACGATTGATACACGCTTCTTCCCGTTTCGCGCCAGCACTTCGGGTTCAGCCAACGCGCTCACCGCCGACGATGTGACGCGCATCATCACACAGGCGGCGCATCAGGCAGACATCACGCGCGCCGCCATCAGGCAACCATTGGGCAGCGCCGCGCGCGTCAATATCACCGTCGTTGATTCGGAAGGGACAGTGCTCGGCATCTTCCGCACGTTCGACGCGCCGGTCTTCGGCTTCGACGTGTCGGCGCAGAAGGCGCGCACGGCCCTATTCTACTCGCGCAGCAATGCCGGTGCGACGTTGCGCGCCGCAGGCTTCGGCAACTACGTGGACGCAGCCGCCGCCGACGGCTTAGGCTTGAACGGCTCAGTCGCTTTCACCGACCGCGCGGGCGGTTTCCTGAGCCGGCCGTTCTTCCCCGACGGGATTGACGGCACGGCAAACGGCCCGTTCAGTCATCCGATCAATCAGTGGAGCGTCTTTAACGACGGCTTGCAGATCGATCTCGTGCGCACCAATCTGGTCGCGGCGCTGCTCGGCTCAAACGTGCCCTGTTCGAGCATTACCTATATTCCGAACGGCATCCAAATCTTTCCGGGCAGCGTGCCGCTCTACAAGAACGGCGAACTGGTCGGCGGCATCGGCATCAGCGGCGACGGTGTGGATCAAGACGACATCATCGCCTCGGCGGGCGCTGAAGGTTTCTTGCCGCCGGCCCCGATGCGCTCCGATCAAGTCTTCGTGCGCGGCATCCGGCTGCCGTTCACCAAGTTCCCGCGCAGCCCAGACCTCTGAGTTGCGCACCTAAGCGCAGACAACAGCCGCCACAAGCTCGTTAAGACTTGCGGCGGCTGTCGCTCTTTAATCCGCCGCAGCGCGGCGCATGATTTTAGCCCGGCGTTTCAACGCCGGGAACACGCGACGAAATCGAACGGCGTCGCGCGAGCGACGCATGAATTGTGCGCGCCGGTTCAGGCGTCGCTGACGCGACGCGGTTTGGTTACGTCATCTTCCCGGCGTTGAAACGCCGGGCTAAAGTCAGCGCGCCGCGCTGCGGCGGAGTTATGCCCCGCGCAAACTAAATTCGCCCGCTTCAGCGCCCGTGCCCGCTATTCCCGCCCGTGCGCACGCTATGTCCACCTGCGCACGCTGTTCCCACGTGACGTAATAGCGTAACAACGCGACGTAATAAAGAAACGGTGTGAAGTTACGGCATAACGACGCGACGTAACAGAGAAACTGGGCGAAGTTATAACGAAACGGCGCGACGTTACGTGATTACGTCGCACCGTTATGCCGTAACTTCAGGTTGTTATGGCGTAATTTCGGCTCGTTACGCTGTAACGTCGCTCCGCTGCGCCGTTACGCCACATCGTTATGCTGTTGCGCCGCGCCGATCCAGCGTGCGCTCGCTTACTGCTGCGCGTTTAGGCTCGCGCGCAAGCTGGCAAGCGTTGGGTTGTTGGGGTTGACGGCGGCGAGTTGGTCAATCGCGGTGCGCGCGGTCTCTTTATCTTTGAGGAGCAGGGCGGCGGCGGCCAAGTTTTGCAGCGCCTTCTCGTGCTTCGGATTGATGGCGAGCGTCTTGCGGTACTCTTTGATGGCGCGGGCGTAGTCGGGCGGGGTGCGCCGGTAGAACGAGTTGCCAAGGTCTGTCTGCACCTCTGTGTTCTGCGGTTCGATGGCCAAGACGCGCTGATAGTATTCGGCCGCGCCCGCGAAGTCGCCCTTGTCATACTTGGTGTCGCCCATGCCGGTCAGCGCCTTTGTGTCTTTCGGTTTGATGGCGAGTGCGCGTTGCAGGTAAAGCTCGGCCTTCTGATAGTCTTTGGCTTCGTAGAAGGAGGTGGCGGCGACCATCTGCGCATCGAAATCTTTGGGCTTGGCATCGGCCGCGGCCATCGCTTGCTGCGCGTCGGCCGAAGTGGCTGCGGGACTCGACGCGCTCTCCGAGCCGATGGGGCCGTTCATGCCGCCGACATCTGGATGACCGGGCGGGAGTTGGCCCGTGGCCTGCGAGGGATCGAGCGGCGGCGCTGTGCCGTCGGCGTCTTGCGCCGTGCGCGCGGGCGAGCTTTGCGGGCGCGGCTCGACGCTCATCTTGTTGGCGAGAAAGAAGCCGAGAAAGAAGCCGAGCACGAGACCGACGAGACAGAAGATGATGTTGCGCGTCAGGCTCTCCGCGCTCATGGGTTGGGCCGCGAACGTAGAAGTAACGTTCGCGGCGCGCGGCTGCGGTCGGGCCGGCTGCGCGGGGCGCTCGCCCGCTTCCGCGTCCGCTTCTTCGATCTCCTGTTCGGTCTCAAGTCCGGGTTCGCGGGCCGATGGCGTGGTTGATTTGGTCGTGTTGCGAGTGCGCTTGTTGGGCATAAGTCAGTCAATAAATGATTTGCAGTTGCGACGGAAAAAAGCAACAGGCTAAGCGCAACTTGCGTCCAAGCCTTCGTTCGTCAGGCGCGCGTCATGGTCGGCAACGCACGACGCGCCGGCTAATGAGCCGTCAGTCAACGGCGTGCATAATAACACAGGCGTTGCATTCCGTCTGAACGACGCAGGATGGTTGCCGCCGCCCGTTGTGATCGGCTATAGTGTGCGCACGAAAACAGGCTGCGGCCCGCGCCCTTGGGTTGCATGTGTGAGTGAGTTGAACTGCTCATCTGATTTAGTTTGATCTTCAACATTCATGTCAGCAATCGAAGAGACTAAAAGCGAGATAAGTGTCAGTGCGTCCGCGCCGGTCAAGCGGGCGCGCGTGTCGCCGCTCACGTGGCTCTTGAATCTGCTCAGCAGCGTGCGCTTCGGCGTCATGCTGCTCGTGCTGTTAGCGACGGCGAGCATGATCGGCATGCTGATCATTCAAGTGAACGTGGACGGCTTCGACAAGCACTACGCCAGTATGACGCCCGCGACGAAGTTGCTCTTCGGCTCGCTCGGCTTCTTCGACATCTATCATTCGTGGTACTTCAACATCCTGCTGCTCGTCCTCTCGCTGAACCTCGTGCTCGCCTCGATTGATCGTTTTCCCGGCGCGTGGCAGTACATCAAGCGGCCCAAGTTCGACGTGCAGCCCGCCTGGTTGCGCAAGCAGCCTGTGACGACGACGCTCAAGCTAAAGGGCGAGAGCCGCAACGCCGTGGCCGAGCAAGTGGCGACGGCCGCGCGCAAGCTAGGCATGAAAGCATTCGTCACAGAGAAGGGCACACGCACCTTCGTCTTCACGCAGAAGGGCACTTGGAACCGCTTGGGCGCGTATGCCGTGCACGTCGCGCTGTTGACCATCTTCACGGGCGGCTTTCTGACGACGCAACTCGGCCACACCGGCACGATGAATTTGCGGCCCGGCGCGGCCGCCAACCAGATGCGCGAGACGGCCTTTCAGATCGTTGAAGACCGCCTGCTCCCTTCGCAGGCAATGATGGCTTTACCCTTCACCGTCGAATGCACAGACATTCAGCAGAAGCTCATTAAGAAGGACGGCCCGATCACTTCCGACAACACGATTGACTGGCTGACGCGCGTCAGGATCAAAGACGAGTACGGCACGCACGACGCGCTCGTGCATCTCAATCGCCCTTATGATTATCGCGGCTATCGTTTCTTCCAAGCGAGTTTCGTCCCCGTCGGTCAGGCGCGCAACATAACTCTGCGCGTTGCGCCGGAGCAGGGCGGCGACGCAGAGGAAGTGACCATCCCGCGCAACGGCGCGACGAAGTTGAAGGACGGCACGCTGGTCGAGTTCAAAGAGTTTCACGCGAACTACAGGGTCGGTGGCGACGCCGCCGATGCAGGCGAAGGCGTTTACACCAATCCTGCGGCCGTGCTGAGCGTGACGCCGCCGGGCAGCGCGCCCGTGCAGGCTTTCGCTTTCAATCCGACGATGGCCGAGAGCGCGCCCTTCGCCAAGCGCCCCGTCGCCGGTCATACATACCGGCTGATAGACTTCGAGAAAGTGCCGGACATGCACATTCTCTCGATCCAGAAAGACCCCGGCTCGCCCGTCTTCTACGCGGGCGGCGGGCTGCTCACGCTCTGCCTCTGCGCTGTCTTCTTCTTCTCACACAAACGCATCTGGGCGGTCGTCGAAGAGCGCGGCCCACATTCAAATTACGAAGTCTTATTGGGCGGCAACACGAACCGCAACCTGTTTGCGCTCGAAGACACGTTCAAGCGACTAATTGCGGCCATTACAGGCGAACCCGTTGAGGTAAAAGAATCATGAGTGAAGTTTTGAAATCACAAGCCGGCTTCGGCAGTCCGCGCTTCGACACGGGCGCTTGGTCGTTGCGCTCTTATCTGCCTGCGGCCCTGCCCGTCTTCGGCGCGCTGTTGATGTTGGCGCTGAGAATTCAGTTGGGCAGCGGCCATTTCATAGACGATAGCGCCTTGATGATGCTCGCGCTCGCTTGTTATTTGACCGCCGCAACGTTCCATCTGCTCAACCTCTACGCGCCGTCGGACATGGCGCAGAGGGCCGGCCTCTGGCTCGGCAGTCTCGGCGTGTTCTTCAACTTTTCGAGTTGGCTGGTGCGTTGGGTGGCGGCGCGCGACCGCGAGATCGAAATCTTCGTCCGGCAGAGCCGGAGTCTCGCAGACTTGCCATGGGTCTTCCGCTACATCCCGTTCTCCAACCTCTACGACCTGAGTCTCGCGTTCGCCTTCGGCGCGGGCATTACAACGATGCTCATCTCGGGGCGGAAGAACTATCGCTTCCTCGGCGCGTTCTCTTTGCCGCTTGCCGCGCTCATCCTTGTGCTCGCGCGTTTCATCGGGAGCGAACTCATTAACCTACAGCCGGTGCTCGATTCTTACTGGCGACCGATCCACGTCGGTATCGCATCTTTGAGCTACGGCGTGGCGCTCGTCTGTTTCGCGGCGGCTGTGATCTATCTGTTGAAGGACGGCGTGAAGCCGGAGTCAATGGCCATCTGTGCGGCCATCTTCGGGCTGGCGGTCTTCGCCACGATCAGCCGCTACTCTGTTTTTTGGCCGAGCACCTTCGGCACATATACAGCCTCGACCGTCGTGGGCGAGTCGCGCATGCCGCTCGACCTGCGCGCAGACATTCCTTACGTCGGCTGGCTGTTGGCGCTCGCCGGGTTGGCGCTCTTAGGCATGATCGTCGCCTTCGGCCAATATCTCAGACGACAGAGCGAAGCGGCCCGCGTGTGGGGACATCGTTTGCTGCGGTTCTCGATCATCGTGCAGGCCATCGCCATCGGTGTGCTCGTCTGGCAGGTCAAGTCAATGAACAACGTGCTGGCGCACATAGACACGCGGCAGTATGAACACTTCAGCACGACCATGCTGCGCCAAGAGATGGAGCAGCAACAACTGCCCGGCGAGGAGATTCAAGCGCGGCTCGCGCAGTTCACACCGCAACAGCTAAACACGATGGCGACGAATTGGGTGGCGGAGAACGGCTCGGCCTTGCGGCTCAGCACAAACGCCAACCCGGTCGAACTGTCCGCGCTCATCACCGTCTTCGTGGCCACGCTCTTTATCCTGTTCTTCAGTTTCCGCACAGACAAACTGCGGGCCGCGCTGCCATCGGCCGAGCGGCTCGACAGTCTGATGTACAAGACTGCGAGCGTCGCCTTCGCGGGTCTCGCCATGCTGCTTATTACGGGCGCGATCTGGGCGAACGAATCTTGGGGCCATTACTGGCAGTGGGACTCGAAGGAGACCGGCGCGTTCGTCGCTTGGCTCACCTACGGTGGCTTCCTGCACGCGCGCATCTCGCGCGGGCTTCGAGGCCGGCGCGCAGCCTACTTCGCCGTCGTCGCCTTCCTGCTCGTCATCTTTACCTATCTCGGCGTCAGCTACCTGCTGCCGGGCCTGCACTCGTATGCGTAAAGCAGTGATGAGTGACAAGTGACGAGGGACAAGATAAAAACTTCTTGCTCGTCACTTGTCACTCGTCACTCGTCACTGTTTTCCCCATGTCCAGAGACAACATCCTCTTCGCGCTCGTCGGCATCGGCTTCGGCCTGTTCTTCGGCTTTGCGTTCGTGATGTATGCGAACCAACGCGCGGTGGTCAACGCGCCTGCGAACACGCGCGCTGCCGCGCCGGCCGAGACGGATGAAGCCGCGCCCACAGATGAACAGTCGTCCCTCGCGCACGGCGAGCAACAGCGCATGCAAGGGATGGCGCAGGAAGTCAATAAGCGCGCGCGCGACAATCCGCAGGACTACGACGCGCAGATGGCGGCCGGTAAACTGAACTACGAAGCGCACAACTACGACGATGCGCTTGGCTTCTACACGAAAGCCAATCAATTGCGCCCGAACGAAGTTGATCCGATCATTCAACTCGGCAATGTGAACTACGACGCCGGGCGCTACGAGGCGGCGGAGAAGTGGTACACGGCAGCGCTCGCCAAAGAGCCGGACAACATCAACGTGCGGACAGACCTCGGTCTCACCTTCTTCCTGCGCCAGCCGCCCGATTACGACCGCGCCATTGCCGAATACCGGCACTCGCTCGAACGCAATCCGCAGCACGAGCCGACGTTGCAAAATCTGATCGTGGCTTTAACGAAGAAGGGCGACAAGGAAGAGGCGCGCGCGATGTTCAAGAAACTGCAAACGATCAATCCGAACAATCCCGTACTTGCGCAGTTGCAAGCCGATCTTCAATAGCGGCTCATGTGCGCGCGGCAGGCTTGTCTTGCGGCGATAACGCAAAGTATAAGCCGCTTCGACGGCCGCGATGCGGGCGTCTAATGCTCAACAAAATAATCCTCGCGCGTAAATAATCGTTGTCAGCACGGGCGTAACTGTGCTACAACGAAGCCCTTCAAAGTCGCAGTTCAGTTCTTAGCATCTCGGCTCTTTCCGTCCCGGTTTAGCAGTAGCAAGTGAGTTGTTGTACTGGTCTCAAGTGCAGCGTCAATGATCCGCAAACGGACATACAACTTGCGCCCGTCAAAGCCTGCGCCGCCGCGTCTGCTCGATCCGCGTCTGTTCGTCTTGGCGCTGTTTCTCTTCAGCACGGGCGTAGTGCTCTTAGGCACACAGTTCTCAACGCACGTCGCCACAGCACAGGCCGCGCCGCAGACGCAACGCCGCCGGCCTGCACGCCGGCGCGCCCGCCGCCCGTCAGGCCCACGCGCGCCCGCGATTGACTACACGAAGTTTTCCCACGCGACCAAAGGGCACTACGAGGATTGCGCGTCGTGTCACATGACGGACAATCCGAAGCTGCCGAAGATTACGCTCGCCAAGCCGGACATACGCGAGTACCCGGATCACCCGAGTTGCACCAACTGCCATCGCCAACAATTTTTCCGCGGCCCGTTTCGTGGCACAGCGCCGGCCATCTGCGCTGATTGCCATCAGGCTGCACCCGCGAGCAAATACGGCCCGCGCGTCCCGTTCCCGAAGCCGCAGCAGCCGTCGCAGTTTGCCGACGTGTTCCCGCACGCCAATCATGGGAAGTCAACCTCGCTCAAACTGTTCGCGCCCGTGATGGGACAGACGAAAGTCAAGCAACAAGATACGTGCTACTACTGCCATAAGCTTGATAAGAGCGAGCACAAGCCGCCCGCGGGTGCGCAGGATGCGTTCGCGCCGCCGGCCGGCACGTTCATGTTGACGCCGACGAGCCACGCTTCCTGCTTCCAGTGTCACTGGCAGAAAGGGGTTGAGAACAAAGACATCGAACCGCTCTCGAACCAGTGCGCCGAATGCCACAACAACCTCGCGCTGGCGCATCAGCCGAAGCCGATGACTGTGCCCGCGCCAACCGCGACGCCCGCGAAGCCGGCCGCGACGCCCGCAGCCAAACCCGCAGCCACGCCCACGCCGAAGCCTGCGCCGAAAAAGCCGGCCGCAGACGAGGCGCACGCGAGTTTCACTTCGGCCAATTGGCGCGCGCCCATCGCTTTCGTGCCTGCTGTGTCGCTCGAACAACAACAGAAGTTGCCGGAGCGCACCTCGCCGAAGTTCCGGCACGAGCTGAATGCCAATCCGAAGGACGATCCGCATCAGTACCGGCCCGATGTGAAGGACGATAAAGGTGAGCCGGTCAAGATCACTTGTCTGACGTGTCACGTGGCGGTGAAGACTTCAGCGTCGCTTGAGAGTCTGCGGCAGCCGGATAATAAGGTGAAGGTGCCTTCATGCGCCTCGACCGCTTGCCACACGGCCCTGTCGGGCCCAAACCTGAATCTGTCAATCCTGAAGGAACTACGCGCCCGCGATAAGGATAAAACTTTCGATTGCGCTCTGTGCCATACGCCACCGAACAGTACGTCGAAGCTGTTCCCGTGCGACCATTACGAAGTTGTCTATCAGACCGCAATCAAAGAGAGTAAAGATAACAAGGCACCGGATAGCTTGATCAAACTCATTCAGAAATCACCCTGTAAGAGTATCTTGCCGTGAGGAAGCGAAGTTAGCCGAACGTGCGTCACTCTGTCGTAAAGAGAGAAGCTGAGGCGGGCCCGATAGGCGCGCGGCGTTGGCGTGCGGTGTTGGTCTTCGGGTTAGCGTGCGCGCTCTTCTGCGTGTGGAGCGTGGCGCACAGTTATGCCGTCGCGCTCGCACCCACCGAGCCGGAACCGGCGGCGCAGGATCAGAACATAGACTTCTCGAAGTTTCGGCACGACAGCGACAAGCACCGCTCGCTTGCGTGCTCTGCTTGTCATCAACGCGCTTCGGACAACTCCGTCCAACCGAGTTATGACGGCCGAGCCTCTCTGCCCGGACACAAGGCTTGCACCGATTGTCACCTGCCGCAGTTTGTGCAGGCGAACATCCCGATGTGCTACATCTGCCACACGAATGTAGAGAACAATCCGAATCCGCCGGTCAAAGATTTTCCAAGCTTGCAAAGCTTCAACGCGAAGTTCACACACGCGCAGCACGACACGGGCGCGGCGCGTCCGCCCTCACGTTGCGCCGCTTGTCATACGACGATGGGCCGGCGCTCCGCCGCGATGTCAATCCCCGCGCACCTGAACGCGCACGCGCAGTGCTACACCTGTCACAAGCCAGACGCGCAAGCGAACGGGCGCGACATCGGTTCGTGCGCCACATGCCATGAACTCGGCGGCTACGCGCGCACGCCCACAAGCGCGCGCTCCTACGCCGTCAGCTTCAGCCATGCGACGCATGGACGACGGCAGGGCCTAAATTGCGTTGACTGTCATAAGCTGACCAATGCTACGGCGCAGCGGCAGCAGGTCACACAGCCGCGCCCCTTGCAACACTTCGGCAGCAGCCGCGCGCAGACCTGCATGACCTGTCATAACGACCAGCGCCGCTTCAACGGTAAGACCGTCTTCGGCGAGGCTAATTTTAAGGACTGCGCTCGGTGTCATAAAGGCACGACATTCCGCATGTAATGTCTGCGGCTTCACCAGCAGACGAATAACACGCGCGATTCGGCCTTTGTTGCGCTGAAGCAGTGGGTCGTCGTGGCGCTAATCGAGATAAAGCAGCTCAATTCCGCCTAAGTTGAGTTGCGGCGAAAAAGAAATTGACAAGCGCGGCGAGGCCCGTCTATATTGCGCCGTGTTGTCTCCCTAAAACGGTTTTTTTGAGACCGCGCTCTCCAGAAGTTCCAGCGCATCCGTCTCTCCCTTGACACAACCTGAACCAGATCGCCGTTCAGGCAACCTCCATGCTTAAGGAAGATTTGCTATGAAACTGTTCCTCGTCTCTGTCGCTCTACTCGGCTGCGTCGCGCTCTACATGGCCAGCCCGCACACTGCACCGGCCGCGGCCGCCGCGCTCGTCAAGAGCAAGGTCGAGCCGAAAGAGGTCATTCTCAGCAAGGATGCGAAAGACCCGAAGGCCAAGCCCGTACTGCTCACGCACGAAAACCATGCTACCAAGAACTACGCGCGCGACGGCAAGTCGGTCATGTCCTGCGCCGAGTGCCATCACACGGATCAGCCGAAGGCTGCGCTGACCGGCGTGCTCAAGACCTCGCAGCGCGATGTGCTGTTGACCTCTGCGCTGTTGAAAGACCCGAACGCCGCGCCCGTCAAGACCTGCCGCGAATGTCACGCGCAGACGGGGCAGAAGCCCGCAGAGTGGCCCGCCATCCCGACGGTCAAGTATCCGGACGAAGATGACGAGACCGTGCTGACGAACGATGAGGCTTATCACCGCAACTGCAACTCATGCCACGACGACGTCAAGAAGCGTGACGCCACGACCAAAGCGCCGACCACTTGCGCCGGTTGCCACAACGGTGGCACCAAGCCGTAAGCGGCACGGCGAGCGAAGCACCTAAACAGAGGCGACGCGACCGGACGTTGATCGTTTGGTCGCGTTGCCTTTATCATGCGCCAAAATCAACTTTGAAGGCGAAACGAACATGCGACATCTGATCACGCCGCTCATCATCTGCGCCGCTCTCTATGGCGTCGCTTGCAATCCCGCCGCGCCGACCGAGAACACATCTGCGCCAACCAACTCAACGAACGCAACCAGCACAACCACGAACGCGCCCGCGACGACTGCCACGCCCACAACCGGCGTGCCGCCGATCTCTTCGGCGCACGGCGGCGACACGGCCGCGCCCGCAGCACCGGCCAGCGCGAACGAAAAGCCGGAGGGCGTGGACACTGCGGCGCTCGACGCGAAGATTGCGAAAGCGGAAGCGAAGGCGAAAGCTCCAAACGCGACCGAGTCAGATCGCCTCGCAGCCGCCGCCGCTTATAAAGAACGTGCCGATATTTACATGAACGCGGGACGGCCGAACCTTTACAAGTTCGCGCTTGGTGATTACCGCCGTGTGCTGCGCTACCAGCCGAACAATGAGGATGCGCAAAAAAATATTGACATGCTCATCAGCATCTATCATCAACTTAATAAGCCCGTGCCAACCAACGGACTGGAGCAATAAGAAAGAAGGCAGTAGGCAATTAAGACAAGCTGAAGAGAAAAAGAATAGCCGGATGAAGAGCACCCATTTTCATGAGTAGAAATTCAACCGGCTTTTTCTGCCTACTGCTTCCTGCCTTCTGCCTACTGTTCTTTCACCCTATCTTGATCCCGATGGCTTCGAGGAATTTGGTCGGCTTGTCACCGCCGATCATGGCGAAGACGTAGTCGTTCTTGATGGTAGCTTTAACATCGTCGGGATTGCGTGCATTGACTACGACCACCTCGTCGTCGCGTATCTCCTTAATCGCCGCGCCAAAATAGACCTTAATTTTGCCGGCGTCAATGCAATCATAAATCTGAATCTTGTTGCCGAATTTCAGGTCGTTCTTGAGGTCACTGCGGACT
Organism: Acidobacteriota bacterium; assembly: GCA_003223935.1. Taxonomy (GTDB): domain Bacteria; phylum Acidobacteriota; class Blastocatellia; order Pyrinomonadales; family Pyrinomonadaceae; genus QHXQ01. The sequence goes on from QHXQ01000045.1 coordinate 23,531, forward strand.
AGGAGCGTGACTTCGTTGGTCTCCTCCGGCGGCCGGAACTCGATCTGATCGCCGCTGCGGCGCGCGACCAGATCAACCGCGCCTTCAATTGCCGAGTTGCCCGCGCCGACAACGATGATCTTTTTGCTTTTGTAGGCTTCCGGATCGTTCAGTTTGTACTTAACCTTGTCCTCCACTTTGCCGTCGCGCGTGACCTGCACCTGTCGGTCCTCTTCCGTCCCGTCGGGTAGCTTGACCTTTAGGGCCTCGCCGGGCACTTTTAGTTTCATCGGGGTGCCGGCAGTGCCGATAGCGAGGATGACGCGCCGCGCGGTGTAATTAACCTTCTCGCCGGCCTTGACCGTCTCGACGTTGAAATAGTCACCGTCGGTCGCCTTTTTCACGGCCTTGCAGCTTTCGTTCTCGTTGATCGCGACGCCGTTCTCCGCCATGTTCTTGAACCATGTGTTCAAGAGCACCTCACGTTGATCGCCTGCAACCTTGTGGCGCGCATCTTGCAACGCCTCATAACGTTCGGCGGGCATTTTGCCGGACTCGACCTCGGCTTCCATGCGCTCGCCATAACGTTGCGCCGCAGCCTTGCGTAACCTATCCAACTGCCCGACCTCAGTCTCCTTGATTGTGTTCTCGCGCTCCTTCTGCAACAACTCTGAGAGGGCCGATTTGTCCTCCGCATCGAGCAGCGCCTCGAACTTTTCGCGGGCGCGGGCCAAACGGCGCGCGCCATCCTCAATCGCTTCGAGCGCTTCGGCGTTTGTCGGGTCGAGTTTGAGCGCGCGGGCGTAGTCCCACATGGCGAACGTAAAGAGGCCGGGTTTGCCAGCATCTCGAAAGAGGCGGGCGCGTTCGAGCAGGGCGGCGAGCGCGGCGCGCCGATCATCGTCCGTAGCATTCGGCGCTTTCGCCCGTGCCGCCCGTTCGTTGAGAGCAGAGACATCCAGCTGCCACTCGGCGAACTTCTTCGCGTCTGGGAAGGGCGACTCGAATCCCGCTTCAATCTCCAGATATGCCTGATAGCGATCACGCGCATTGACGAGTAGCTGTCGTCCCGTGTCGTCGAGCGTGCCGGCCCGTTCGGCCGCAAGCAGCGCGGCGGCCTGCGCGCGCTGCGGCTCGTCCATCATTTCTTCGATCATCTCTTCGACATACTCTTCAAGACCGGGCAGGCGGATGCCGCCCGTCCACTCCATCGTTTCCGGTTTGAGAAAGACGTACTTGCCTTTCGGATACTTAACGATGGTGGACATCACAGTATCCTGCTCGATGCCGATGAAGCGCAGCCCCAACCTCTTCGCCATGACTGCGCCTGACAAACCGGCGGGGCCAGCGCCGATGATCGCTACATCGTATTGTGCTTGTGGCGGGCCGCCGTTGCCGTTCGAGGCGTGGAGTTCGTGCGCGATATGTATGACAACGGCTGCGCCTTCGTTGGCTGCGTTCTTAATGAGCGGCGTGCCCGACACGTCGCCGATGATATAGACGCCGGGCACATCGGTCATGAATGAAGCGTCGCGGCGCGGCACTTTGCGCGGCATGATCTTCTTCGTCGTATTGACGACGATGCACGCCTTCGGATTGACCGGACACTCGACCTGACACGAGGTGTCCTCCATGCACTGGTCGCGGGCAATCGGTGTGGAGATGCCGTTGACGATGGCGAGCACGTCATGCGGGCAAGCGTCCACACAGGCGTGGCAGCCGATGCAACGTTCGGCGACGATGACGGGGTGCGGATAGTTCGGCCCGTCCGGGTCGTATTTTTCCAGCAACTCTTTCGAGAGATAGATGCGCTGGTCTGCTTCATCAACGTGTACCGGCGGCGGCTCTTCGAGCAGTTTGCGCGCGCGCGCGGCATCGCGGATCGCAAAGGCCGCGCCGATCACGATGAGGAACAGACTGATGCCGGCCCAGCCGTACCACGGCAAGCCGCCGAAATACTCTTTACCCGCGAAGTCATTGCGCGTCATCCAATTGAGCGCGAGCAGCAGGATGACCAACGCGACGATGATCAGAATTTGCGACTTTTTCATATGCGTTAAAACTCTGGCGCGCTGATGGCGCGCTGTGCATCAGGATTAATGGCCCGACTGTGCGAGCAGGCTCGCATCGTGCGTCGTCGGCACGTGGCCCATCGCTTGCTGCGGCTGCGAGAAGAGCGACGGATTCCAATGGCGTTTGTCCTCGACGTGCTGCACGTGGCACGAATTACAGTTGGGCTTATCCGCCGGAATGACCGTCTGTTTGCTCACCGGATCGACGTAGCCGTCGTGACAGACGGCGCAGGTCTTGCGCGGCGTCTCGCGGTCGAGCGTGCCGGCCCAAGACGTATGGCAACTAAAACAATCCATCTCGCCGGCCCGATTGCCCCGCAGCCCGCCGATAGCGCGCACGCGGTAGAGATGGAGCGCGTGGAACTGACCATCGCGGATCTGATTGTCTGACCGGCCGGGCCACAAGTTTTTATATTGCTCGACGCGGCGTTTGAAGTCGTCAGACTTCTGCGCCAACTCTTCGGGCGTGAGTCCGGTCCAAATCCATTCGCCGTTGGCGTAAGGATAACCGAACGTGCCGCCGTGTGGCGTGTGGACTGTCTGCCCGTTGTAGCGCCGTTTGTTGTTGTCGTTATGACAGCCGGCGCAGGTCTCGGTCGGATCAAGCACAGCTTGTTGGAAACTGGCATTCATCGGTTGCAGTCCGGGCCGGAAATTCGCGCCCTTGTGTTCGGTGTGACAGTCTGTGCAACCAATGCCGGCCTTCGCATGGGGCGGCGTCGTTGTGGCGACGAATGCCTCGGTCTTGTGGCAATTCGCGCAGTTATCGTTCATGCGCCCCTTGATCGAGTGGCACGAAGTGCAGGTGTTGCCGTTCGGTTGTTTGGCGATGGCGGGCGTCATCGCCAACGCCGTGCGCGTGTGTGGGTTCGAGACCGGCGAGGGCGAGAAGGCGGTCGTGAAACTGAAGGCGGCGACGCCCGTCAACAGCGCCACAAGGATGACGGCCCAAGTCAGAATAGCGAACGGCCACGGGCGGACGAGGTCGCGCGTCGGCGTCCAATTAAAGCGCGCTTTGCCGAGGCGCGGCGGCGCATGCGGGCGCAAAGCCGAGGGCCTTGTGATCTTGCCCGCCTCGCGCTTGCGCTTATCCCAAAAGACTTGCAGCGCCTCTTCCGATTCGGCGTCGGGTGGATGCTCATGCGCCTCGGCCGCAGCCGCGCCTGCTGCCGCAGCCTGCGCTTGCTCCGGCCCTTCCGCCTGCACTTCCGTGTCGCCGATCCTGACGGCCGTCTGATAGACGACGCGAATCGTCAGCGCCTTGCCGTCGTGACCCATGTAGAGAAAGAACGGGCCGATCTGGACGATATCGCCGTCGGCGAGCGCCTCTTTCTCTTCAATCAGCCGCCCGTTGATTGTCGTCGAGTTCGATGGGCTAAGGTGGAAGATGTAGATGTTGTCGCCGACCTCTTTGAGGCCGGCGTGCAGACGCGAGACGGTCGGGTGATTCAGGATCAACTCGCAGTCGGACGCGCGGCCGATGGACAGGGCCTCGGAGACGAGCGTCGTGGCGTCGAGTTGCTGATCCTCGCGCGTGACGATGAACGTGGAAAGGTGTGGCTGCTTCATGCTCGTTTAAGGTTTGGCAGATAAAAGGAACAGCCGCGCCAAGCTATCTGTGCACGGCGAAGAATGTGACTTGCACGATGTGGACGAACATCAGCACCAGCATCAAAGAGGTGGCGACCACATGCGGCGCGAGCCAAAGCTTAAGCAACTGGTGCAGGTAGATGAGCGAATCCACGCGCCGCAAAGTGACGCTCGCCTCGACCGCTTCGCGCAGCAATTGTTTGGACTCTGGATCGTTCAACCGATCAACTTCGGGCTTGATCTCGATGCGCGCCTCCGCCTCAAGTGCCGACAACTCTTCGCGCCGCAGATACTGGCGCAGCAAATAGCCGAGCGACAAGTAGCGCCCGCGCACCTTACGCTTGATGATCCGGCGCACGTCGTCATTGCAGCGTTGCCCGATCTCCTTCAATTCTTCGCGCAACTCATCGCGGCGCGCGCGCAAGTCTTCAAACAGCAGCGGCTCGCCCTCGATGCTCGTCATGATGCGTGGCACGAACAAGTAACAGGCAATGCCGAACAGACCTGAGACGATGACCAGATCGAACGAGATCATCAACAGCGACGTAAGCAAGCCGCCGGTGTTCTTGCCGCCGTGCAGCAACAGCAAGATACCGGCGATGACGCCGAGATAGACGTGCGCCAAGAGCCAATAGCGCAGCGCGCCCGTGCGCTGGCGATAGACCTGCTTGCGCGCCGGATAAGCCATCACGACGGCGATGCCGCCCAAGCCGACGAAGCCCGTGAGCCAACGGATCGTCACCCAAGTGCCGCCGATGCGCCCATCAAGGCCGTAGCGGAAGAAGATGCCCCAGACGGTCGCGGCGACCAAGGCGATGGTCAGGAGCGCGCCGAACGTGTGCCAGAGGCGCGCGAGCGGGTCTTTCTTGTGTATGTTGCGCCCGATGGCTTGCGTCTGACTCTGGAAGACGACGCCGAGTTTCTGCTGCACCTCCGTGAAATACTCGCGCGGGTTGACGCGCACGAGCGCGCCCGTCGGACAGTTCTCCTGACATGAGTAAGCGTGCGTCTTTGCGCCGGGCGGATTGAGCGGCGTGTTGTTGCAGAGATTGCATTTGACCGCGAGCAGGTTGTCAACCTCCGTGACCGGCGGCGGCGGCTCGTGCGGCTTGATGTCGAACCAAGCGAACGCACGCTGCTTGAAGGTCAGAGGCTCTGGCGCGGGCGGACGGCGCGGCACCATCGTGATCGCATTGTAAGGGCACTGCGTCGCGCAGTCCGAACAGCCGATGCAGGTCTTCGGCTCAATATCAATCTGCCCGTTGCTGAAGCGCCCGATTGCGCCCGTCGGGCAGCCGGTCAGACATTCAGGGTCTTGACAGTGCATGCAGACCGAAGGCGAGAGTATGTGCTGCGTCGCACTGCCGCCGATCCGTTTCGGGCGCTCGATGTGTATGCCGCGCCGGAGCAGACGCGATTGCCCGTGCATCTTGTGGCAGGCGAGCGAACAGTTGCCGCAGCGGACGCACAAGTCCATGTCCATGACGAGCAGGTTCGTGCCGTCCACAAGGCCCGTCGTGATCTCTTTTTCGGTGGCGGCGACAGTCAACTTGTCGAGCGACCGGTCAAGGTTCACGTCGTCGTCGGCGGTGGAGAATTCAGGGAAGCTGTGCATGACTGCGTCGCGCAGCTTGGGGTTGGCGCGCAAGTGCGGGATCGAGATTTCGAGCACCTCAGTGCGCGAGAGCACAGTCGCCGTGTACTTCCAAGCGCGCGCGGTCTGAATACCTTCAAGTCCGAGACAGTTACCCGCGCCGAGGAAGTCGAGCGCGATACTTTCGTCCGCACCAAGCGCGAGATCGGCTATGTCCGTGCTCATCGCCATGCCGCGCATGCGCCGCACCCAACCGTTCTTGATGAAGACGATGCGATCAACTGTGTCGCCCTCGCGGTGCAGCACGTGGTTCTTGCCATAGACCATGAAGCGCGCGGCATCCTTGAGTTGTTCGCGCATCTCAGGCACGAATACATCGGGCGCAGCTTGGGCCACATCGCCGTCAATCGTGCGCCCCAGCCCGTGTCTGCGGTAAGCGACGTCGAGTTTATGGCCGAAGGACTTGAGTTTTCTGAGCAAGCGTAATGCAGGGCGTGTGACCTCGAAGACGAGGGCTTTACTATTCGGCGGCACGACGACCGTGGCGGTGCGTGGAATGCCCGCGAGGATCGCCATCTCGCCAAAGCTTTCGCCGGGCGGGATCATGCCGATCTTGGGGCCGCGCTCGCCCCGTTTTAGCTGCTCGTTGTCGGCCACATGAACATCGAGTTGGCCGTCCACGACGATATAGAAGGTATTGCCGCCCCAGTCGTTTTGATGGATGATCTCCTCGCCGTCTTTGTACTCCAACAAGCGCAGATAAGGGCCAACCTTCTTGCCATTGTAGTTGCGCCCGTAAGCGGTCACTTCGAGGTCGAGTTCAAACTTAAAATGCCCGTCGTGCTTCTCGACCAGTTCCGAGAGGACGTCCACCTTCTCGATGGCGTCCAGAATAGTCTTATGTTTTGTGATTTCTTGCGGCATAGCGTTTACCGATTGTTGAAGAGCACGCCGCCGGGAGCGACGCCGTTCCAAGGCTGTTGCTGAATAGAACGCGGTAAGAACTGCGACTTGAACGGGGCGCATTATAGCACCGCTCACACGTTTGTCAGCAAGAACTTAATTGCGCCTTGGCGACGCGGGGGAAACTTTTGGAACTTGCGCGCTGGCCGCCGCGTGCAAGATCGAAGCGAGCACCGCAGTTGGGCGGCGGTGTATAATCGCGGGGCAGCCGCACCGCGACCGCCAAACGGGCGGATTGAAGTTCAGATCGCGCCCGTGCCTGTGTGAAATAATCTTGAGGGCGAGCCTGCCTGTCCTGATGAGCGCGTTATCATCAATTGACGAGTTGCTGCTGCCGGCCGTGGCGCAGAGTCCGGTCGTGGCCGAAGTGTCTTCCGACCACGGCCTGCTCGAAGCGGCGCGCACGGGCGACGAGGCGGCGTTCGCAGAGTTGGTGCGCCGCTATCGCAACCAGATCACGAACTACGTCTATCGCATGACGAACGACTACGATCTGGCGGTCGATCTGGCGCAAGAGACCTTCATGCGCGTCTATCGCGCCGCCGACCGTTACCAGACCGGCTACGCATTCTCCACCTACATCTATCGCATCGCCACCAACCTCGCCATCAGCGAGCTGCGCCGCCGCAAACGTCGCCGGCTCGTCTCGCTCACGGGCTTCTTCCAAGACCGTGAAGAGAGCGACGCGACGGAACTCGATCCGGCGGACATACGCCCGTTGCAGGACGTGACGCTCGTGAGCGAAGAGCGCCGCGCGGCTGTGGCACGTGCGATTGCGACGCTGCCGGATAAATATCGCGCGCCGCTCGTGCTGCGCGACATAGAAGAGCGCAGCTACGAGGAGATCGCCGGCATACTTGAATTGAGCGAGGGCACGGTTAAGTCGCGCATCAGCCGCGCCCGCTCGTTTTTGCGCGACAAGTTGCAGAGTTATTTATGAGGTGTCCGAAGATGTTGACCTGTCAACAGTGTCGAACCGAGATCGACGGGGCCGTGCGGGCCGAGACCTTAGCCGCGCAGGCCCGCGAGCACTTGGACGTGTGCGCCGCGTGTCGTCAGTTTCAAGTTGAACGCAGGCGTTTACGCACACTGATCGGTGAGCTTGAGCCAGTCGCCGCGCCGCCCGATTTCGAGTTTCGTCTGCGTGCGCGCATGGCGGCACACGAGCGCGCGCCCGCCGCACGCTTCGTTTGGCCCGCATTTGCGCCGCGCGCTTTGGGGCTGGCCTTTGCTGCCTGTCTCATCCTTGCCGTCGCCGCGACCCTGCGCTTGCACACACAGCCGCCTTTGCCCACAGGCGATCCGGGCGCAGCGCAGAGCGTGGTCGGCCCACAATCTGCACAGGTGAAGATTGAACAGCACAACTCAGAGGCGACGAGCACAGCGAGCATAGAGCCAAACAACATTCCGATCATTACTCCAACTGTGAAAATTCCAACGAGCGGACAGCGGCGCGTCTTATCAATCGAACAGGTTGGATCGCTACATTCAACTCCGCGCGGTGTGCTTGGCGTTAACGAGCGCGCGGAGAGCGAAAGTCTGGGTGTGGGTAGTGCGCCGCTTGTGACGCGCACGGTCGCCGACAACCTGCCGGCCTCTCTATCAACCATCCCGCTGCCTGTGCCCAACTCATCCGCTCCGTTGAAAGTGACACTCAAAGATATGCAGGGCGCAGCCCGCATCGTCTCGGTTGATCCGGTCTCGTTTGGCGCGCGCGATCTGCTCGGCGGGCGCGCCCGTGTAGTGCCCGCGAGCGCGACTGATAGTCAAGGCGTATGGTAGGTCTCGAAGTAATGACAAAAGGTTGTGCGAGAGCAATTGGTATGTTGAGCGGCGCACGTCGCTGGGCGCGCGCGCTTGCGCTGCCGGTCTGTCTGCTCATCTTGGTGTGCAGCGCACAGGCGCAACGGGCGAGCATGCCTGTGCGTCAACCAGTGGCTGCGACAACCGCGCCGCCCGACAAACAAGCGCAAGTGCAGGTGGCGAAGAAGACGGCCGCAACGCTGCCGGTAATCGCGGTCGTGCACCGTCTGAGCGGCTGGCGGTTGCGTTGTTTGCTCATGCGCCCGGACGCGCCGGTCGCCGCGACGTTTGACGATCAATTTACGCGCACGAACATCGTCGCGGGCTACGTGCTCTCGGATGGTCGCTCGGTCGTCGCGCGTCTGCCGCGTGCCGATGCGGAGATACTCGATCTCTATGCGCAGTTCCCGGATAATGACGACGGGCCGGCGTCAACTGAAGCCTCGCCGCTGTCTCTGCTGCGCGGCGATGGCACAGAGTTCAAGGCCCACTTCGTCGGCCTCGACGCGAGCACGGGCTTATCTTTGTTGGAAGCAGAGCAAGCGTTCGCGCCGCCCGCATCCGCGCGCGCGACGTTTGCGCCGGCCATCGGTCAGCGCGTGCGCGTGATCGCGCCGGTGCCGGCCGGCCGGCCCGCAAATTTAGTCACGGTCATGACGTTGCCGCGCACAGCCGCGCCTGCGTTGACGGCCTCAACTGCGACGGCCGCGCCTGCCGCGACCGACAGCGCGCCGGCTGGCGAGGCCGGCATGATCTACATGAGCATGAGCGAGGCGCAAGGGCAACTCAGACAGATCAAGCGTTCGCCGACGGGCAAGCCTATCGAGTTCACGGTCGAGATCAACCGAGTCTCGCCGGAGTGGACGGGCGGCGTGGCGTTTGGCGAGACGGGCGCGCTGGTCGGGATTGTTGACGAGAGCGGGACGAACGAAGCGCATCTGGTCGCGGCGGAGACGGTGCGCGCGGCGGCTGCGCGCGTGCAGGCGCGACGTGCGAGCGTGCCGCAGCCTTGGCTCGGCGCACGCGGCGACGCCGTCGCCATGACGCCGCTCAAAATTTTCCTGATGCGTGGCTGGCCCGAACGCGAAGCGCGCGCTTTGTTGAGCCGACAACAGGGCGTGCTTTTGACTGACGTTGCGCCGGACACGCCTGCGGCGCGTGCGGGCTTGCGCAGTGGCGATGTCGTCGCGCGCATCAGCCAGCATGACGTGCGCAACGTCGAGGAGATGACGCAACTCATACAGGAACTCGGCGGCAACACAGTGGCCAAGTTCACAGTGCTGCGCGCGCAAGCGCCGCCGCTCGACGTGGCCGTGCGTCTGAGCGAAGCGCGCAACCCTGCGCTTGAGACGGCGCAGGCTGAAGCGCGCGCCGCCGAGTCGGAAGCGCAGTTTGCCGACAGAGAGGCGCGACTGTTTGAGTCTGAAGCGCAACTCATCGAAGCCGAAGCGCGCCAGATGCAAGCTGAACTGAACCAACGCGAGGACACTCTACGCACGACGGACGCGGCGCACAGAGCAGAGGCGCAGAAGCATCTGCTGGCAGCCCAGAACCGTCTGCACGAAGTGCAGGCGCGCTTGCTTGAGTCGCAGGCGCGCATGAAAGCGGCCCGCCTGCGCCAGACCGAAGTGCAACGACGGTTCGCAGAGGTTGATGCGCGCCTGCGGGCTGCGAGTGCCGCGCACTTCAGTCTGCCCGTGCCGACGCTCATGTCCTACGGCGTCGAAGCGATCAGCACTTGGCCGCAGGCCGAGCAAAGCTCAGACACACGCCGGGGCCTGCTCGTCCTCGCCGTGCGCCCACAGAGCGCCGCCGCGCGCGCCGGTGTGCAGACAGGCGACATCATCGAGACGATCAACGAACAGCGCATCACGAACAACTGGCAAGGCGGGCCGCGCCGGACAGAGACCACGCTCACCTTTGGCATCGTGCGCGACGGGCAGAGGCTCACGTTCAAACTGACTAATACGCCAGAAAACAAGTAGCAGGGCAGAAGCAAAGTAGAAAGGCGCAGAGCAAAGGTTAGGTCACGCCTGCGGAGTGGGTCGGAAAAGATCACACCGCAGGCGTGTCCGCGCTTTCTCCTTTCCCCTTTCGCCTTTCTACTTTGTTGTAAATTCCCCGCCATTCCTGACCGCTCCGACTTGTGCTAAGCTAACGCGCGTTCCACAGGTTCTAATCACTGAAAACGTTGTGCGCTGAACACAGGCCGAACTCTCATGCTGCATGAAGCCGTCGCCCACTATCACGAACTGCTTGCCGAGACGGAACTCGCGGAAGCGTCGCGCGCGCTGCTCGACCAAGGGCTAGAGCAAGCCAAACTTATCTTCGGCGGGCGGCGGCTCTCGCCCTACTTGCGCCCGCACTTCGTCACCGATCAGGATTTCGCGCGTGTCCGCGAGGTCTGCGAAACCGTCTGGGGCGCGATCCAAAAAGTGAAGGATGCGGCCGTCGAAGACGCGACTTTGATTGATGAGTTGGGCTTGACCGACATCGAGCGCGAGTTGGTCAGCATAGACCCCGGCTATCGTGAAGTCTCGCCGACCGCGCGGCTCGATTCGTTCCTGACCGACGAGGCTTACAGCTTCGTCGAACTCAACGGCGAAAGCCCGGCCGGCATCGCCTACGCCGATGCTGCGTTTGAAATCTTCTCGACGCTGCCGGTGATGAAGCGCTTCGCCGAACGCTACCACGTGCGCCCACAGTTCGGTCGCCACTTGCTGCTCGAAGTCTTGCTGCGCGCGCACGCAGAGTTCTTGGGCCGTAGGCCCGAACGCAAGCCGCAGATCGCGATCGTCGATCTCAAGGGCTTGCCGACGCAGAAAGAGTTCGAGTTGTTCCGCGAATACTTCGAGCGCGAAGGCTATCCGGCGCACGTGTGCGCGCCCGAAGAGTTGGAGTTCACGAACGGGCGTCTGCGCGCAGGCGAGTTTGAGATCGACATCGTCTATAAGCGTCTGCTCGTCAATGAATACTTGCCGATCATCAAAGAGTACCCGGCGCTGCTTGAAGCTTATCGCGCGCGCGCCATCTGCATGGTCAACAGTTTTCGCTCGAAGCTGATTCATAAGAAGGCGCTCTTTGCCGTGCTCACGGACGAGCGGCACGCGCCTCTGTTCACAGACGCAGAGCGCGCCGCGATTCGCGCGCACGTGCCTTGGACGCGCAAGGTGCGCGCCGAGCGGACGGAGCGTTATGGCGAGCAGATTGATCTGCTTGAGTTCGCTGCGCAGAACCGCGAGCGGCTCGTCCTCAAACCCAACGACGACTACGGCGGGCACGGCATCTACATCGGTTGGAGCACGGACGAGATCGCTTGGGGTGAAGCCATCAGGCACGCGCTCGCTAACGGCGATTATCTGCTGCAAGAGCGCGTGCCGACCGCGCGCGAGCCGTTCCCGGCGCTGAATGCGGATGGCTCGTTCGAGTTCGCCGAGCAGTTGGTTGATCTCGATCCATTGCTGTTTTATGGCCGCGTCGGCTCGGCGTTTACGCGCCTGTCGTCAACGGAGTTGGCCAACGTCACGGCCGGCGGCGGCATGGTGCCGACCTTCATCATCAGCGAGAAGTGAGCCGAACAGTTTTCGGTTTTCAGTTTTTCAGCGTGCGGTTGATCCTTAACTCCATCTCTCAGGAGTAATGCACATGAGCAATGAGCCGGAAGCCGATGAGATGACGTTCGCAGAACGGCGGCGTTACGACCGCCTGCGCTTGATCGTTGACGTGTTCTTCAATGGGACGGATACGACCGGCGTGGCGAGCACGAAGGACATCAGCCCCGGCGGGCTGTACATGAACACGGAGTCGGTGCTGCCGGAAGGCGGCTTGCTTACGTTGCGCATCCCTTTCCCCGACGGCGATGTCGTGGTCAACGGTGAAGTGATCTATAGCAGTCCGGGGCGCGGCGTCGGCGTGCGCTTCCATGGACTGACTGAAAAGGATCGCGCCTTGATGGAGCACGCACTTGCGCGCAGCGACGGCTGATGGACGCAGACGACACAGGGCAACTGCATTGGCGCGATCTGTCCGTGGATGTGCGCGCCGCACTCGCGGGCCGGCTCGCGGGACTCTGGGGCGCGCCGACGGACGAGGCTGCCTTTGACAGTCTCGCCACAGACAAACAGCAGGCGCTCCTGTTATTGCTGCGGCGCATAGAGCAGAAAGACTTGTGGCATGTGGTGCGCAAGGTGACGAACGTCTATGGCGAGGGCGGCGTCGGCATGAGCTTCGACGCTTGGCCCGTCGTCCATTCGACGCTCAAGCGCCGCTCGGATTTCACAAGCTGGTTCGCCAATCACCGCGACACGACTGGCGGTTTCTACGAACGCGGGCGCGGGCGCGGCGTGCTGCATTTCTTGTACGTGGACAAACCCGACCAGCCGCGCGCATGGGCTGTGCATTTTGATCTCTATAGTCCGGTGCACTCGTTGGCGAGCGTACTCAACCATGTCCGCCACGAGGCGCTCGGCGGCCTGACACCCGATTGGCGCGCGATCAAAACGGCCTTGAGCGACACAGCGTAAATCTTGGAGAAGCGTGAGAGGGAGATCATGGAGCAATACACGCTCGGCATCGAAGAGGAATTTCAGATCATTGACCCGCAGACGCGCGAGTTGAAGTCGCACGTCTCAGAGATACTCGAAGAAGGGCGCATGATCCTCGGCGAGCAAGTGAAGCCCGAAATGATTCAGGCGCAGATCGAAGTGGGCACAGGGATATGCCGCAACATCGAAGAGGCGCGCAAAGACATCACGAACCTGCGCGCGATCATCTCGTCGCTGGCGCGCAAAAAAAATCTGGCCATCGTCGCCGCTTCGACGCATCCGATCTCGCAATGGAAGGAACAGAAGATTTACGACGACCCGCATTACGCGCTTCTAATCGAAGAGCTTCAGATGGTCGCACGCTCGCTCCTCATCTTCGGCTTGCACGTACACGTCGGCATCGCTGATCGTGATCGCCAAGTGCACATCATGAATGCGGCGCGCTATTTTCTGCCGCACGTGCTCGCGCTCTCGACCTCTTCGCCCTTCTGGCTCGGCGTCAACACGGGGCTGAAATCTTATCGCTCCGAAGTCTTCAAAAAATTTCCGCGTACAGACATCCCCGATCACTTCGACTCGTACAGTTCATTCCAACGCTATGTTGATCTATTGCTTAAGACGAACTCGATCAGCAACCCGAAGAAAATCTGGTGGGACGTGCGCATGCACCCGAACTTCCCGACGCTTGAGTTTCGCGTCTGCGACATCCCGACGCGCGTGGACGACACCATCGCGCTCGCGGCGCTCTTTCAAGCCATCGTCTGCAAACTCGACCGCCTGATCGAAAAGAACCTCGGCTTCCGCCTCTATCGCCGCATGTTGATTCAAGAGAACAAGTGGCGCGCGGTGCGTTACGGGCTGGAAGGCAACATGATTGATTTCGGCAAACAGAAGGAAGTGCCCACGCGCGATCTGATCCGCGAACTGTTAGAGTTCGTGGACGACGTGCTCGACGATCTCGGCTCGCGCAAAGAGGTCGAACACATCCACACGATCCTTGAGCGCGGCACATCCGCCGACGAACAGTTGCAGGTCTTCCAGCAGACGAACGACCTCAAGGCGGTGGTTGATCGCTTGATGGAGCGGACGATTGAGAACGTGCCGATGATGTGAGTGAAATAAGAGCCAGAAACAGATTTCGTTGATTGCAGTCATGCTCAAATAACGTTTGACGGCTATATCGGCCGGGCGCATACTGCGCTTGTCTAGCACAGATTCGCGGTACTCAACTCAATCCTCAAAGGAGTAACACGATGAGTCCTCATGTAACCGCCCCACTTCAACAGCAGAAGCTAAGCGCCTTACAGATAATTTTGTTGGCATTATTCCTTGTCGTCTGTGGCTTTGGCTTCGTGTCTAGCACGGCCCAAGCGCCGCCGAAGGAGGAGCGGGAGTTTGAAGATAAAACGCCTAAACACCTGCCAATTAAGATTACGATAAAGAATCCTGAGAAAGTGAAAGACCTGAAAAATGAGAATTGGCTGCGGGATTTGGAGATCGAGGTCGAGAATAAATCAAACAAGCCGATCTATTACTTGGGATTGTCAGTGATTCTTGACGACGTGACAACTGAAGACGGCTATCACATAGGCTTCCCGCTACGATATGGTAGAAGTGACTTGATACTATGGACTGAGCCGCTTCAATCCGATGATGTGCCGATCAAGCCCGGTGAGACATACATCTTCAAAATCCCCGAAAATCCTCGGCTAGGATGGGAGCGCCACGCCGCACAGCAGGACATTCCGAAGAGTGCACCGAAGAAAGTCCGAATTACATTCCAGAGCCTTAACTTTGGCGATGGTACGGGATTCGGTACTACTGAGGGCGTGCCGATTGACATCCATAAGAGTCCTTCAAATAGCTCATGTATAGGCAATGAGAAGAAAGAAAGCGTTCTATCCGCTTGGACTGGGCCGCCAAATCAGTCTTCCATTCTTACGCTGCAACTAGCAACCATCTTTTTACCGGCAAGATTCCTGCCGGTAAATTTTTCTCCGGCGATTACGACTAAACCAACGGCTAGTGGCGCACTAACTGCTTCGGATATTTGCTGTCCCGGTTAAATTTGCTCACACCTGACATTACGGGCAGTTAATTGCTGTGGAGAAATAAGAAAGGCATTCAGTGCGCCCTGCTCTGAGCCAAATAGTTTTTGCGCGTTAATTGATGAAGAAACAAAAGTATCGTGCAATGATGCCTTCGGCACTTACTGCATACAAGACGATATAGCGCCTTGCTCACCGTCATCTACACCAACCCCACCGCCAACGCCGCCGCCATCCCCTGCGCCAAGCATGTCATCAACACCATGTCCCACACCAACAGAAGCAGACTATGGGTGTCAGCCCAGCCCTCACTGTGTCCACTTCGATGGGCCGTTGTGCGAACATAATTGGACTTGTGAAGTTTGCCCTGCCGGCCAACTGGAAGCGGATTATTGCCAATATCCAAACAGCAACGGCTGCCCACCAGAAGGCTATTATAGTAGTTACCCTGACAATGGGCATTATTGCTGTGTCCCGGTCACTCCGATACCCACACCCACGCCGACGCCTGACGACGGCGGATTTTGCTTCCCACGGAATTGCAGCACCGACAACGGGCACATCAACGGCTACTGGGATCCAGACCTTTGCGATTGTGAGTATAGCCCCATCTTGATTGATGTCGCTGGCAATGGCTTCGCCTTGACCAACGCGCCTAACGGCGTCAACTTCGACCTCAATGTTGATGGCAGAAAAGAAAGATTATCGTGGACGGCAATAGGCTCAGACGATGCTTTCCTTGTCCTTGATCGCAACGGTAACGGGCTGATCGATAATGGCACGGAACTATTCGGTGACATCACACCGCAGCCGCTCTCAACCACGCCAAATGGATTTCTTGCCCTCGCTGAGTACGACAAGCCACAGCAGGGCGGCAATGGTGATGGCGTGATTGACAGCCGCGATGCGGTCTTCGCTTCATTGCGCCTGTGGCAAGATGCGAATCATGATGGTTTCTCACAACCCGAAGAGTTGCACACGCTGCCGTCGCTCGGTGTGATGCGAATTGATCTCGACTACAAGGAGGCGCGGCGCACGGACGAGTACGGCAATCATTTCCGTTATCGAGCGAAGGTCTATGATGCGCACGGGGCGCAGGTTGGACGGTGGGCGTGGGATGTGTTCCTCGTTTCCAATAGATAATGGTCGTCCAGAGATAGAACCGCCGGCAGCTTACACAAGCTTGCGGGCGGTTTCGCTCTAATTATACTGGAGTGCCAGTCGCAGGAAGTTCTCGAAGATGATGCGGCCGTCGCGCGATTCGTTCGGGTGCTCCCAGCGTGTGGCGCGTGTGCGGTCGTAGTCCTCGAACGATTTTTCGAGGTGGAACTGGACGGTGTAGATCAACTGCCCGTCGGTGCGCTTGACCATCATCTGATTGCGGCAGAAGTAAGCGGTGGCGATCTGTTTGAAGCCTGCGGGCACGCGGTCGAGTTGCAGCCCATGATTCTGCCAGACGCGCAGCCGCCGCGACTCTCTCGTGTAGTCCTGCCAGAGACCTGATTCCGGGTCTTTCACGCCCGCAAAGATCGGATCGTCCAGATCGGTGATGAGGACTAAGCGATACTGATATTCGAATGGCCGGTGCGTGCGGTTCTCGTGCTGTTCCTGTTTGTCGAGCGTGATGATGTGCGCGCCGAAGCTCAAGCCGACCAGTTGATGACCGCCGCAGATGCCGAGCACGGGCGTGCGCGTTTCGCGGATGAAGCGGGCGAAACCTTCGAGCAACGCGGGGCTGTAGAGATCAAAATCGCTGAGTGTACCGCTCAAGACAATCGCATCGGGCTGGAACTTGGTTGTAGCGGCCTCGACCTCTGACAGATGCGCGATCTGTATGTCAGGTCGTTGCACAAGGCGCTCGACGTTATTGCGTATGTTAGCCAACGCTAACTCAGCGATCTTGCGCTCACGTCGCAAGTTCGAGTCCGTGCGCCGGCCCCACTCTTGATAGGCCGTCGCAGACAGATCGCGCCGGTCGCGCAAGAGGTCGTCAACGATCAGCACGCGCGCCTGCTCGATCCGCTTCTCAATCGGTTCATAGCGACAGAACGTGCGCTGGTTGAAAGGGAAGGGCAGCGGTTCTGCTTGATCAATCGGGGTGACTCTGTTGGGTTCGAGTTCCTGCATCATCCTCAGTAAACGGTTACGCCTATTTAGATGTTTACGTGCGTCGTGACCGTTGTTTCGTGTTCTGGTTGAACTGGGGGATAACGGTGCCGGCACCAGCCTGCTCGATCTCGCCGCGCGCCCTGCTCACCAGCAAGCGCCGCACGCGCGCACGAAACGCGCGACTGCGTGCGCCCGCTTCATGCTCAATCAGCAATAACATGCGTTGCCATGAAGATTCAAGTTCGTCCGCGAGCGGCGAGGTGCGCGTGATGTCGTACGGGACGGCGACAGCCGTGCAGCCGAGCCGCGCAAAGACCGAGAGATAGCGCGCCGTCGCCAGATCGGGACAGGACAGGCGTCTGTGTCCGACCTTCAACTCGACGCCGAGCAGCGTGTGCTGCACAGTGACGTCTGCTTTGCTCGTCGCCTGCGGCAACTGGTACGAGCGTGTGCGTAGCGGCAGAATGCGCTCGCGGTAGAGGCGCGGCAGCCAACTCTCGCCGAGCGTCGCTTCGATCTCTGAGGCCAGCGCATCAGAGCTACCCGCCCGCGCGTTCGGTCTAACGCGCGCCGCTTGCGCCGCGACTATCTGCCCAGCAGCCATAAAAGCAGTGACGAGTGACAAGTGACGAGCCGAGCCAGAGTTTAACTTGTCATTCGTCACTTGTCACTTGTCACTGTTCTTTGCGCCACTGCTGTCGGCGGGACGCGGAAGGCGTTGAGCAGGCGACCCGGAAAGATACCGAGGTAGAAGACGCCTAAGACGGTCAGCACGAGCGCGATGGCGATGCTCGCAGGCACGCGCGGCGGCGTCCAAGCGGTCATGCGCTCGCGGAAGAACATGACGACGACGAGGCGCAGGTAATAGTACGTTGACACCGCCGTATTGAGCACGCCGATGACGACGAGCACGGTGTACTTCGCGCTCATGCTCGACAGATTGAGTGCCGCGCGGAAGACCATCACCTTGCCCATGAAGCCGGCCGTCAGAGGCACGCCGAGCAGGCTCAACAGAAACAGCGTCAGCGTGGCGGCGAGTACGGGCGCGCGGAAGCCTATGCCGTTGTAGTCTTCGGCTTCGGTGCGCCGGTCGCCGCTACGCGCGATGAGTGTGACGACGGCGAACGCGCCGAGATTCATCACGGCATAGGCGAGCAGATAGAAGACGACGGCGGCGACGGCTTCGGCGCGTTGCGCTTCATCGTTGGTTGCGCCCGCCGCGACGAAGCCGACGAGCGCGTAGCCTGCGTGCGCGATAGACGAATAGGCGAGCATGCGTTTGACGTTCGTCTGCACAAGCGCCGCGAGATTGCCAACCGTCATCGTGAGAATCGCCAACACGTAAAGCGCATTCACCCACACGTCATGCACCGGCGCAGCGCCGCCTGCGGTGGCGGCGACAAATGGGAAGGCGATTAGAAAGACGCGCATGAAGGCCGCAAAGCCCGCCGCTTTCGGGCCGGCGGCCATGAAAGCTGTCACAGGCGTCGGCGCGCCTTCGTACACGTCAGGCGTCCAGACGTGGAAAGGCGCGGTGGCGATCTTAAAGCCAAAGCCGACGAGCAGCATCGCTGCGCCGGCGTAGAGCAGCGCCGGATAGGGCAGCGTCGGGTCGCCGATCCGATCCGCGATCATTTTTAGATTGGTCGTGCCTGCACTATTCACAGTCGCCGTGCCGCCATAGACGAGCGCGATACCGTAGAGCAGAAACGCGGACGAGAACGAGCCGAGGATGAAATACTTGATCGAGGATTCGTTCGAGCGCAGGTCTGTGCGACGAAAGCCGGCCATCACGTAAGTAGAGATCGAGAGCAGTTCGAGGCCGAGAAAAATGATAACCAGATCGCCGCCCGCCGCCATCAACATCATGCCGACCGTCGCGAACAGCAGCAACGCCTGAAACTCGCCCGCCGGCAAGTGCTCCCACTCAACCCAGATCATCGAGAGCAGCACCGTTAGCGAGGCGACGATGATGAAGACGAGTGTGAACGACAGGCGTGTCGTGTCGAGTACGATCATGCCATTGTAAGCTTCATGCGCGACCATGGGCGTGCGCCAAAGCCAGAGACACGACGCGGCTGCACTGATGAGACCGGCGAGCGATAGACCGCCCGTCAGCCAACGCCGGTCGCTGCGCCGGGTGAAGGCGTCAACGAGCATCACAAGGACGCCCGCGACCGAGACGATCAGTTCCGGCGCGAGCAGCGTGAGACTCACGTCCGGGTTTGTTACTGGCAAAGTTTGTAGGGCAAGAAAGTTCATCGGCTTAATCTCGGCGCGGCGCGGGTTATGCTAATTCAACGCGCCCGTTTGTGTCTGCGCTTGCGCCTTGAGCAGCGCATCGAGCCGGGTGCGGATCGTTTTCTTATATTCAATCGGATCGGGGTTCATGCCCGTATGCTTCGGCGCGGCAAACGTGCCCTGCCGGTCGAAGAAGACGATCATGGGCAGACGCAGACGTGTGCTGAACTGCGCGAACACAGTGCGCTCCGTGTCGCGCAGCACCGGCATCGTCAGGTGGCGTGCCTTCGCATACTGGCGCAGCCATTCGTCCGCCGCCTCTTTCTGCGTCTCGATGCTGACCCACAAAAACTTCACCGGCCTATCCGCGTACTCCGCTTTCAACTCTTCGAGCGCCGTCAACTCCCACTCGCAAGGCTTGCACCATGTCGCGCCAAAGGAGACGAGCACCACCTGCCCGTGCATCTGCGCCACGTCGTAAGTCTTGCCATCCACGCCTTTGAGTTTCAGCGTCGGCGCAGTCGTTTCGTTCGTCGCAGTCTGCGCCGAGACCGATGCGGCGATGAGTAGCAATAGTGATGCGCAGCACAGCAAGTGAACCAACAGTGACGATCTGCTTCTGCCTGTGTCGAACATAAAAGCCCAAATCTTAACGCTGCACCGGCGAGTTATTTTCCGCGACCGTACCGCGACTTTGCGGGGCAGCGACGCGCAGGCGCACCTCGTTGACGCTCGCTTGCGAACGGTACAGGAACGGGCGCGGGTAAGCGCCCATGTAGAGCATCAAGAAGAGCAACGGCGCAAGCAGACCCAACTCGCGCCAGTTCAGATCAGAGAGCCGCGCGTTCTTCTCGTTCGTCACGCGCCCGAACAGGACGCGCTGCAACATCCAGAGCATATAAACGGCTGCCCAGATGACGCCCGTCGCCGCGAGCATCGTGACGATGTATGAATGCTGTATGACGCCGACCGTGGCCGAAGATGTCCACATGCCGAGCATGATCAGGAATTCGCCGACGAAACCATTCAAGAGCGGCAGGCCGACGGACGAGAGCGACGTGATCACAAACACGGTCGCAAACCAAGGCATCGGCTGCGACAGTCCGCCGAACTCGTAGATCATGCGCGTGTGCCGTCGTTCATAGATCATGCCGACGATCAGGAAGAGCGCGCCGGTCGAAACGCCATGATTGAGCATCTGATAGAGCGCGCCTTGCATGCCCTGTTCGGTGAACGAGAAGAGACCCAACACCACGAAGCCCATGTGGCTGACCGACGAATAAGCGACGAGCCGCTTCACATCAGGCTGCACCATTGCCACGAGCGCGCCGTAGATGATGCCGATGACGGCGAGCGTGATCATCAGCCAAGCGAATTCTCTGGCGGCATTGGGGAAGAGTGGCAGATTGAAGCGCATCAAGCCGTATGTGCCCATCTTCAGCAGCACGCCGGCGAGGATGACTGAACCTGCGGTCGGTGCTTCGGTGTGTGCGTCGGGCAGCCAAGTATGGAATGGAAAGAGCGGCACTTTGATCGAGAAGGCGAGCGCAAACGCCGCAAACAACCAGAACTCCCAGCGCCCCGGATAAGCATGAGCCGTGCCGTCAGCGATGGCCTTCAGCATGACCGTGTAGTCGAACGTGCCGAAGTGATAATAGAGCGCGATGATGCCGACGAGCATCAAGAGGCTGCCGACCGCCGTGTAGATGAAGAACTTGATCGCTGCGTAGATGCGCCGCTCGCCGCCCCAGATGCCGATCAGAAAATACATCGGCACGAGCGACGCCTCGAAGAAGAGATAAAAAAGGAGCAGATCGAGCGAGACGAAGACGCCGATCATCGCGCCTTCGAGCAGCAAGATGAACGTGTAGAAGGCGAGTCGGCGCTCGTGGATCGCATGCCAACTCGACAGGATCGAGATGGGCACGAGCAGCGTCGTCAAGAGCACGAGCCACAGGCTGATGCCGTCCACGCCGACATGATAGCGTGCGCCTATTGCGCCGATCCAAGGCACGTCCTGCCCGAAGCGAAAGCCGGCCGCGGCGCTGTCGCCTTTGAGCAATAGGAGCGACAGCGCGAATGTCGCCGTCGAGAAGCCGAGCGCGAGCCAGCGATACTGCGTCTCTGCCTTGCGCGAGATGTAGCCGAACGCGGCGACGACGATTGCGCCGACGACCGGCAAGAGGATCAGCGTGGTGATCAGATAACGCTCCATAATTTTTAACGGGCGAAGCTGAAGACGAAGTAACCGATGACGGCGAGCGCGCCGAGCAGAATGATTGCGGCATAGCTGCGCACAAAACCGAACTGGATGCGGCGCACTACGTCGCCCGTCTCGCGCATCGCGCGGCCCATTCCGTTCACCAATCCGTCAATCACTTTCACGTCCAGCAGTCGCCACAAGCCTTCACGCGAGCCAACTTTGATCGGATTGATGATCGCAGCATCGTAGATTTCGTCCACGTAATACTTATTCTCAAGCAGGCGCGGCAACGGCCGCAACGGCCGCTTGCTGAAGATTAGATAACCGATGCCGATGCCGAGCGCAGCGATGGCCAACGAGACAAGTGTGAACAGTCGCTCCATGCTTACCTCTGCGGGTGCGGGCGCACGCTCAGCGGCCGGTTCGCCCTGCTGGCCTTCGCCGACCGAGAGTGGCGATGCGCCGTCAACCTGTTGCGGCGGGCGCGAGAGCATGCGCGGCTCTGTGGCTTGTCCCGTCGCGGCTGCTTCGTGGCCCGCCGCACCGCCGCGCTCAGGCGCTTTGGCGACGGCAGGTTCAAGCGTGCGCTCGAAGTAGTTGGGCACGCCGCCGACGAGCGAACCGAGCGCGTAAGGGATGCCGACGAGGCCGCCGACAGTCGCGAGCACGGCCAACACGATGAGCGGCACGGTCATGACCCAAGGCGATTCGTGCGGCTCGCCGGGGCCGTGATGCGCTTCGTGTGCGTGCTCGTCTGCATCCATGATGAGCGTCGGAGCATCAGCCAAGTGGCCTACATCTTGCGGACTGCCCGCGACGGATGCGGTCTCCGCGTCGTGTGGCGCGAGTCCTTTGTCGTAGGCTTGCGCGTGCGCCGCGTCTGCCTGGCCGCCCGCGTTCGTATCGCGGAAGCGTTCACCGCCCCAGAAGGTCATGACCATCAGGCGCGTCATGTAGATCGCAGTCAACAGCGCCGTCACTGCGCCGATGAACCAGAGCGCCTTACCTGCGCCGTTAGGAATGGCGAGCGCGCCGGTGCTCCAAGTCTTCCACAGGATTTCGTCCTTCGAGAAGAAACCGGCGAACGGCACGATGCCGCAGATGGCGAGCCAGCCGGCCATCATCGTGGCGAAGGTGATCGGCATGTACTTCCGCAACCCGCCCATGCGCCGCATGTCTTGTTCATGGTGCATGCCTGTGATGACCGAGCCAGAGCCGAGAAACAGCAGCGCCTTGAAGAATGCGTGCGTCATCACGTGGAAGATCGCGGCGACGAATGCACCGACGCCGCACGCGAGGAACATGTAGCCGAGTTGCGAGATGGTTGAATAAGCTAAGACCTTTTTAATGTCGTTCTGCGCGATGCCGATGGTGGCCGCAAAGATCGCCGTCGCCGCGCCGATGATGGCGATGATGAACATGACCGTCGGCGCGTGCGAGTAGATCGCCGAGCAGCGCACGACCATATAGACGCCCGCCGTGACCATCGTCGCCGCGTGAATCAGAGCGGAGACAGGTGTCGGCCCCGCCATCGCGTCCGGCAGCCAGACGTAGAGCGGTATCTGCGCGCTCTTGCCAGTCGCGCCGATGAACAGGAGCAGCGCGGTCGATGTGACGCCGCCTGCGATGAGTGCGTGCCAAGTGAACGGATCAAGCGGCATCTTGGCAATCACGCCGAGCGCGCTCGCTACGGCCGTATTGCCTGTGACCGCCGCCGTCTTGTCAAAGAAACTGACCGAGCCAGTCAACGCGAACACGAGCATGATGCCGAGCACCACGCCCCAATCGCCCACGCGGTTGGCGACGAACGCTTTCTTTGCCGCATCGCCCGCTTCTTTCCGATCGATGTAGTAACCGATGAGCAAGTAAGAGCAGAGGCCGACGCCCTCCCAGCCGACGAACATCAACAGCAAGTTGTCCGCCAGCACGAGCGTCAGCATCATGAACATGAAGAGGTTCAGATAGGCGAAGAAGCGATAGAAGCTGCGGTCGCCGTGCATGTAGCCGACGGCGAAGATGTGTATCAGGAGGCCGACGAACGTGACGAAGCAGGCATAGATGCCGCTCAGCCGATCCATGCCAAGTCCGAAGTCCGCGCGGAAACGACCGACCTGAATCCACGTCCAAAGGGAATCAAGTTCGACGTGATCGCTTATGAGCACGCCCGTGCCGGGCCGGAACGCGAGCCATAACGCCACGACCGTCGCCACACCCACAGCCGCGCACGCGATGCCGCCGATGAGCGCCTCGTTCGGCCGGTCGCGCTTGAGCAGCCAGCGCCCGACCAGCCAGTTCAGGGCCGCGCCCGCCAACGGCGCAAAGATGATGTAGCGAAGCATGGTGATCAGTGGTTAGTGGTCGGCGGTCAGTGATCAGCAAGACAGTTTTTTAACTGGCCACCGACCACTGACCACTATCTTCTCAATCGCGCAAGACACTCGCATCGTCCACGTCGAGCGATTCGCGGTTGCGGAAGACGGTGATGATGATGCCAAGTCCGACCGCAGCTTCGGCGGCGGCCACCGTCATGACGATAAAGACGAAGAGTTGGCCCGACACGTCGCGGAAGAAGCTGGAGAGCGCAATGAACGTCAGGTTCACGGAGTTGAGCATCAACTCGATGCACATGAACATGGCAATCGCGTTGCGCTTGATGATGACGCCCGCGACGCCAATCGTGAACAGGACGGCCGATAAGGCCAGATACCAAGACATCGGAATCATCGGGTCACTCTCTCGTCTGCTCTTGCTCGTTCAAACCAAGCGTACGCGCCGCTTCGGCCGTCGTGTCAGACCTGACCGGCGTGTCGTCGCCGACGCGCGCCGGTTCGACCATTTGCAACGGCAACACCTGTGCGCCGGGCACGACCAAATCTTGTGGCCGCGCGGCGGTGCGGCGCGCGAGCGTCATTGCGCCGACGAGCGCCATCAGGATCAGAATCGAAGTGATCTCGAAGGGCAATAGGTATGTCGTGAACAGTCCTGTGCCGATTGATGCGGTCAGTCCGGTCGTTGATGGTTCGGCTGTGGCGAGGGGGCTGGGCGGCGCGGGCGCGTCGTTCACGTAGAAGAGGATGAAGGCGGCTTCGGCGAAGAGCACGGCCGCCAATAGCACCGCCGTCGGCACGAGGTAACGCAAACGCACGGGTCGTCTGACCTCTTCCTCCACGTTCAGCAGCATGATGACGAAGACCACGAGCACCATGATCGCGCCCGCATAGACGATGATCTGCACGGCGGCGATGAACGGCGCGGCGAGCGTCAGATACAGCCCGGCGAGCGCGCCGAAGACGCCGATCAAAGAGATCGCGCTGTAGAGCGGATTGCGTTGCGCCACCATCGCCAGTGCCGAGCCGATGGCTAAGCCGGCCAACAAAATGAACACGATGAAGGTCAGAATGTCTGACATGGTCTATCGTTCGCCGGTCAGCGGAGATTCAATCGTTGCTGCTGAGCGGTTAGCTGCGCGCGCGCTTATGTGCCAAAGAAGAAAACGACCGTCGCCGTGATGATCAGATTCAGGATCGCCATCGGCAACAGGAACTTCCAACCAAAGTTCATCAACTGATCGAAGCGGAAGCGGGGCAGCGTGCCGCGCAGCCAGATGTAGAGAAAGAGAAAGCAGATGACCTTGCCGAGAAAATAGAAGATGCCGAGAAGCGGAAACGTCGAGACGCCGGGGCCCTGCCAACCGCCGAAGAACATCGTCGTCGCCAGCATCGAGACCGTAAACATGTTGACGTACTCGGCCATGAAGAAGAGCGCAAACTTGAGCGCGCTATATTCGGTGTGAAAGCCCGCGACCAACTCCGTCTCAGCTTCGGGCAGATCGAACGGCACGCGGTTCGTCTCGGCGATGGCCGAGATCAAGTAGATGATGAAGCCGAGCGGTTGAAAGATGATGTTCCAGCGCAAGCCGTGCCAGCCGCCTTGTTGCCCCACTATCTCGTAGAGATCAAGCGTGCCCGACAGAAGCACGACGCCGACGAGGCTCAAGCCGAGCGATAACTCGTAAGAGATCAACTGCGCCGCCGAGCGCAAGCCGCCCATCAAACTGTATTTGTTGTTCGACGACCAACCTGCGAGCGCGATGCCATAGACGCCGACCGAAGTGATCGCCAACACGTAGAGCAGGGCCACGTCGAAGCGCGCGACGACGAGCGGAAACACGATGCGTGTGCCCGGTATGTGAATTTCGGGCCCGAACGGATAGACGATGATCGGCATTAAAGCGCACGTGATCGCGAGGAACGGCGCGAGAAAATAGATGAAGCGCGTTGATTTGTCCGGCACGATCTCTTCTTTGAAGATGAACTTCAAGAGATCGGCAAACGGTTGCAGGATGCCGCCCGGCCCGACGCGGTTCGGCCCCAGTCGTCCTTGTATGAAACCGAGCACGCGCCGCTCTGCCAGCACCGTGTAAGCCACGATCATCAGCACCACGACGAACGCCACGTTGATGCCGATGAACTGAAAGATGCCGCGCGCAACGGTCGGCCCGACAAGATTGTTCAGCCAATCCATAACAGTTAAATGATGAAGGATGAGTGCAGAATGATGAATGAAAAACTAAAGATTTTGTCTTTTATTCATCATTCATCATTCCGCATCCATCCTTTCTGTCAGTCGCCTGCGGCAACAGTGGTTGCGCGCAGGTTTGCGTCCACAGTGATCTGGTAGAGCGGCGAGACGAGCACTGTGGGCGGCTTCGGGTTGCCGGCGTAGAGCAAGGGGAACTGCGGCGTCTTGCTCGTCAGCGTGCCCGGTTTGAATAGCTCGTGCCCGACCTTCGGCGTCTCTGTCGGCCGCGCGCTTGTCACGTTCATGCTTTGTATACGCGCGCGTATCTCCTGTATCGCGCCCGTCATGTCGCGCGCTCCCGCAAGTGCGTGCTTCGCTTGCACGGGCCGGCTCTCATCCTTCAAGAGCGGATAGCGCAAGCCTTCATAGGCCGCGATGTGCTCGGCGATCTCGCGAAAGACCGCGCTCGCGGATAACTGGAAACCGAAGTCCGCATTGAGCGCGGAGGCGAGCGCCGCCGTGATCATCCAATCAGGGCGCGCTTGATGCACGGGCGGAATTGATTGACGCACGCGCTGCACTTGGCCCGCGTTGTTCGTAAACGTCCCATCCGTCTCAGCAAAAGACGCGGCGGGGAAGACGACATCCGCGAGCGCGGTCGTCTCGGTCTCAAACAGTTCTTGCACGACGATCAGATCGAGTTGACGCAATGTCTCTTCGCGCCCGCGTAGGTGTTCCGGCAAGAGACTGCCTGCGATGTAGAGCGCGCGCAAACCTTGTCCCGCTTGATCGAGCAGTTGCGCGACGCTGAGCTTCGCGTTCATCAATCCGATGTCGTGCGCGCCGACGCTGTTGTTGTAGAACGGGAGCGGATGCAGCAGGAAACGCCGACCTTCGCGCGCACCTAAAAGTTGCGGCAACTGTGCGAGCGTGGCCATCGCTGCTGCGCTCAACTCGCTGCCGAACAGCAACACGCAATCGCCTTGCGTCTCGTCAAGCGCGCGGCGCACATCTGCCAACGTCTTTGCTTCGACGCCGAGCTTGCCGGCCGCTAGTTCATCATCGTTCGCACCCGCGAGCGCGAGCACGACCGCATCTTCCGTGCCCGGATTGATGTGGATGAACTGCGCCGCTTGCTCTTTCAGACGGATCGGCACGCTGTTGAAGATGACGAGCCGCGCACCGCCATTTCTGACCGCTTGCCTGATCTGTTTGCCCGTCAAGGGCTGCAACTCTTCCGGCTCGCCGCCGACGAGGATGATCGTCTTCGCAAATCGAATGTCTCTGTGCGTGGCAAGCGGCGCGCTCAAGTTCTCGAAGCAGGGCGCGAGCGAGAAAGCGTCCGACGCGGTGAAGTTCTCTGTGCCGATGACTTCGCGCGCGAACTTCAGCAGCGCGTAGTTCGCTTCGTTCGTTAGCCGTGGGCTGCCGATGATGCCGAATGCGTCTGCGCCGTGCGCTTCGCCAATCGCGCGCATCCGCGCAGCCGTGTAGCCGATGGCATCGTCCCACGTTGCGGGCACGAGCCGCCCGCCTTGCTTGTAGCGAATGAGCGGCGTGCGTATGCGCTCTTCGTGATTGATGAAAGGGTGTGCAAAGCGACCTTTGATGCAGAGGAACTCGCCGTTGATACCGTCCACGTAGCGGTCGCGCGCGACGGCGCGCATCACTTCGCCTACGCGTGCGCCGAGCGACAATTGACAACCGTCGGAGCAGAACGTGCAGGTCGTGATCGTCTGCGCCAACTCCCAAGGGCGCGCTTGATGCCTGTACGTGGCATCGAGCAGTGTCCCTGTCGGGCAGACCTCGATGCAGTTGCCGCACTCTGAACAGTTGAGCCAGCCGTCATACGTGCCGATGACCGTGTGCGCGCCGCGCCCGCCCGCCTCAATCGCATCCTCGCCCATCCACTCATCACAGACGCGCGTGCAGCGTTTGCACAAGATGCAACGTTGCGGGTCGTTGGCCACCATCGGCGATAAAAATTTTTCCGGGGCGTAATTCTTCCGCTCGCTGAAGCGTTCTTCTAGCCCACCCCAATCAAAGACCATCTCCTGCAACTCGCACTCGCCGCCGCGATCACAGACCGGACAATCGAGCGGATGGTTGGCCAACAAAAACTCAACCATCGCGCGCTGCGCCTTCTCGATCTCCTCGCTCTCGGTCGTGACGATCATGCCATCCGTGCAAGTGATCGTGCAGGAGGTTTGCAGCTTCGGCATCTTCTCGATGCGCACGAGGCACATGCGACACGAAGCTTGCAATGCGAGATCGGAGTAATAACAAAAGGACGGCACAGCGTGGCCGTGCTCGCGGCACACGTCAATCAAACGCGCGCCCTTCTCGGTCTCGTACACGTTGCCGTTGATCGTGACTTTGATTAAATCTGCCATTAGATAAAACCTTAAACCATGCTCAGCGCCGCATCTTCTTTCGCGCCTGCAACGAGCGGCAGCAAGTGGCGTTTGAAATCTTCGGGAAATTTTTTGATCGCTGATTGAATCGGCCACGAGGCGGCATCGCCGAGCGGGCAGAACGATTTGCCTTCGATGTTGTCGCAGATGTCGAGCAGGAGTTGCGCGTCTTCGGGGCGGCCCTCGCCGTCGGCAATGCGTTTGAAAACTTTGACGAGCCAATCCGTGCCTTCGCGGCAAGGCGTGCACCAGCCGCAGGATTCGTGTTTGTAGAACTCGGTCAGATTCTTCGTCGTCTCAAACACGTCAACCGTGCCGTCCATCACCATAAAGCCGCCTGAGCCGACCATCGAGCCGGCCACGACCAAGCCCTCGTAATCCATCCGCACATCTTTACCCAAGATGTCCGACGCCGGCATGATATAGACGCTTGAACCGCCGGGGATGACTGCCTTCAGTTGTCGCCCGCCCGCGATGCCTTGGCAGTCCTCCATGATGAACTTCTCCATATCGTCGTAGCCCATCGGCAGTTCATAGACGCCGGGGCGTTTGACGTGACCGGAGACCGACCACAGTTTCGTGCCGCCACTTTTTTCCGTGCCGAGTTTCTGATAAGCCTCGCCGCCCATTTTGATGATGTCGGGCACGGCCGTTAAGGTCTCGACATTGTTGACGACGGTCGGGCAAGCGTAGAGACCAGAGACGGCCGGGAAGGGCGGCTTCATGCGCGGATGCCCGCGCATGCCCTCGAGCGAACTCAAGAGCGCCGTCTCCTCGCCGCAGATGTACGCGCCCGCGCCCGTGTGCGTGTAAATCTCGCACGAGAAGTTCGTGCCGAGAATTTTTTCGCCGAGCAAGTTTGCTTTGCGCGCCTCGTCAAGCGCCTCGTCCATGATGTTGATGAGGTAGCGATACTCGCCGCGCGTGTAGATGTAGTTGACGCGCGCGCCGAGCGCGTAAGCCGCAATCAACATGCCCTCGATCAGCATGTGCGGATCGCGCTCCATCAAGTAGCGATCTTTGAACGTGCCCGGCTCGGATTCGTCCGCATTGCAGACGACGTAGCGCGCCTTCGGCGAATCCTTCGGCACGAAGCTCCACTTCATGCCGGTCGGGAAGCCTGCGCCGCCGCGCCCGCGCAAAGCGGACTTCTTCACCTCATTGATCACGGCATCGGGCGTCATACCATCGAGGACTTGCTTCAAAGCCTCGTAGCCGCCGTTGCGCCGATAGACGTCGAGCGAGCGCGAATGCTCCAGATGAACGCGCCGGAGTTGCAACGGCTCGCAGCCGATTGCGCCAATGAACATAAGCTTCAGCTTTAGGACAGAGTAATGATTTAGCGTGCGAGCTTGAGCTTGCTAAAAAAAAACCTAACCACGAACTCACACGAAGTGACACGAACTCATCGCACCTTGACGGCGAACTTGTAATCGCCGCGCGCGCAGGCGTCCAGAATCTCGTCAACCTTCTCGGTCGTCAGATTCTCGTGGAAATCAAAACCGACTTGCAGCATCGGCGCAGTCCCGCACGAGCCGAGACATTCGACTTCAGAAAGCGTGAACTTGCCGTCCGCAGACGTCTCGCCGGGCTTGATGCCGAGACGTTGCGCGCAGTGCTCAGTAATGTTCCCTGCGCCCATGATCTTGCACGAGAGCGTCTTGCAAATCTGCACGTGATACTTGCCGGCCGGCTTCGTGTAGATCATCGAGTAGAACGTGGCAGTCTCCCACACATCCGTGATGCGCACGCCGAGCCGGTTGGCGATGTAAGCGACGCCGGGTTTATCTAACCAGCCGCGTTCGCGCTGCACGATGAACATGAGCGGCAGCATCGCCGAACGCCTACGCTCCGGCGGATACTTCGCCAAATGGCCGTCAATCTCCGCTTCGACCGCAGGCGAGAAGCGCGCAATCTCTTCCGGTACTTTCGCCTCTTGCGGCAACGGATTATCGGGCAGAAACTGCTGACTCATAATCTTTCAGGCTCAGCGCGGCAGTTGTTCGCGCGGCTGTTTGCTCAGCACATCCAATGCTAACGGCAGCGTGGTAGCGACGCCGACGAGAAAGAGCGTCCAACCGACGGCACGGCGTTGTTTGGGTTCAAGTCTGTCGGCGAGCAGCAAGGCCAGTCCCGCGCCGAGCGCCGCGCGCGTCCCGCCGATCAAAACGATTTCGGGGATGGTCAGAGTGCTCTTTCTCATCACGCCGTCTCTTATCT
>QHXQ01000114.1 GCA_003223935.1 Acidobacteriota bacterium
AAAAAAGACTTATCAACGATCCCGGCGTGTTCGTCTCAATCCCGCTCGTCAATCAGATCCGCCAGCGCATCAAAGAGTGGCGCGCGAACGGCTACGCGGGCATCTCCGGCATCACCAAGCAGTTGCTCGAACATTGGCGCGACGCGGAAGCGCGTACTAATCGTCTGTTCTTCTGCCAACTCGAAGCCATCGAAACTTTGATCTGGCTCACGGAAGCGCCGGCGGCGGAGAAGGTCGGCATTGATATTCCATCGGACGGCGGCGAACTCGCGCGTATCTGCTCGAAGATGGCGACCGGCACGGGCAAGACTATCGTGATGGCCATGCTCATCGCATGGCAGTCGCTTAACAAAATCAACTATCCGAACAAGAAAGGCTTTGCCAAAGACTTTCTCGTCGTCGCGCCTAACCTGACCGTCCGTAGTCGTCTGAGCGTCTTGCTCCCGGCCGGCGCAGAAAACTATTACGACGCCTTCAACGTTGTGCCGCTAGGCTTGCGCGAGCAACTGCGCCAAGCCAAAGTCGTCGTCCGCAATTGGCACGCGCTCGCTTGGGACACGGAAGAAAAGCTCAAGCAGAAACGGTCGGTGGATAAGCGCGGCGCAAAATCCGACGAGGCATACGCCCGCGAAGTCTTGAATGAGTTGGCGCACGCGAAAAACTTCGTCGTCATCAACGACGAAGCGCATCACGCATGGCGCAACCCCGTCGGCGCGAAATTAAGCCGCGATGAAAAGAAAGACGCCGAAGAAGCGACCATCTGGATCGGCGGACTCGACCGCTTAAACCGTGCGCGCGGCATCTCTTGCGTCTATGATTTCTCCGCGACGCCTTTCATCCCATCAGGCAAAAACTCATCTGCGGAAAATCTCTTCGGCTGGATCGTCAGCGATTTCGGTTTGACCGAAGCCATCGAATCCGGTCTGGTCAAAACGCCGCGCGTTGTGATCCGCGATGACGGGCAACTTGCCGCCGATTACAGATCGAAGTTCTATCACCTCTACAACGACCCCGAAGTTAAACCGGCACTCAATAAACGGGGCGCGCCGGAGAGCGAACCGTTACCACCATTAGTCGAAAACGCCTACGCGCTGCTGGGGCAGGACTGGCGTGAATGGGCGCAGGTGTGGCGCGACGCGGGCAGCCTTGTTCCGCCGGTCATGATCTCCGTCGCCAACCAGACGGAAACCGCCGCGCGCATCAAATTCGCCTTCGACCGTTGCAACATTCTCATTCCCGAATTGTGCAATGCGGAAAAGACCTTGCACATAGATTCCAAAGTCTTGGAAGCTGCCGAAGCCTACGCGGAAGAAGAGAGCGGCGAGTCAGTACCGTCTGCGGTAGCGGACGGGTTTGATGACGAGACCGCAAACGAGCCGACCCGCAAGCTGACCAAGAAGGAACAGGCGCAAAGGCTACGGCAGACGGTTGACACCATCGGCCGACCCGGCGAACTCGGCGAGCAAATTCAGCACGTCATTTCCGTCGGCATGTTGACCGAAGGTTGGGATGCGAAGACCGTCACGCACATCATGGGCTTGCGCGCCTTCTCAAGCCAGCTACTCTGCGAACAGGTCGTCGGGCGAGGCTTGCGCCGGACTTCTTACGACCTCGACGAACAAGGTTTCTTCACGCCGGAATATGTCAACATCTTCGGCGTCCCGTTTGCCTTCATGCCGCACGAGTCGCCCAAAGACAGCAAAGTGCCCCCATCCGCGCCAAAGCAGCGCATCCAGCCTCTACCGGAGAAAGTTGCATTTGAGATTCGCTTCCCCAATGTCGTGCGCGTCGAAAGCAAGTTCAAACCTGTCTTGCACCTTGACTTGCATAAGGTCGCGCCGCTCACGCTCAACGCCTACGACACGCGCGAGATCGCTGAACTCGCGCCGGTCATTGACGGCAAGCATGATGTCACGCGCCTGTCTGAAATTGACTTAGAACAGATATATAGCCAAGTTCGCTTACAAAGCAGCATCTTCCGCGCCACGCTCGACATTCACAAACAGATGCAAGTGGATTGGAAAGGCGACTTGAACGCATTATTTACGCAACTCATCCCCATCGTCGAGAAGTTCATCCATTCAGACAAACTGGAAATCTCGCCCCCGATGTTTGGCTTGGAAGATAAACGGAGAAGAGTTTTGGTCAGGCTCAATGCCGCGACGGTAGTTAATCATCTCGCCCCGTTTATCCAACAGGAGAATGTCGAATCATACGAACTCATTGTTGACACCAATAAGCCGATCATCTCAACGGGCGACATGAAGGCATGGGACACGAGCAAGCCCTATGATGCTTTCAAGAAAACGCATGTCAATCTCTGCGTGTACGATAGTCGCTGGGAAAAGACGGCCGCGATTCATCTCGACCGCAGCCCACACGTTGCAGCTTGGGCGAAGAACGATCATCTTGGCTTTGAAATCGGCTACATCTCCAACGGCGGCCCGCACAAATACCGACCGGACTTTTTGGTTAAATTAGCCAACGACGAAATACTCGTCATTGAAATCAAAGGCGAAGAAGATCAAAAGGACAAAGTTAAACGCGAGGCCATGCGCGAGTGGATTCGTGCGGTGAATCAAAGTGGCGGTTTCGGACGCTGGCACTCAGAACCGGCAATTTCTAAACGTCCTGATGACATCCCTCAGATGTTAGAGCGCGCCATCAAAGCACTATAGTGGGTTAATTTATTCATGCACCGGCCGCAGCAGGTCGTTACAGACAGTCGTTAGGATGGCGCACGTCTCTACCTCTTCGCCGCCCGCATCAACCCACCGCTCCCAAAATCCGGCACCGGCGAAGGGCTGACCATCTTTCATCTGGAAGTAAAAAGGCTGCTTGTGCGGGTTGCGTCCTCCGCAAGGCGCATGCAGGAAATCTCAAGCTTATAGAAGAGCCAACATCTTTAGGAGCGGAGCAGAGGAAGTACCATTCGAGACTTTCTGACGTAAAGAATACAGCGAATGCTGTACGTCCACGCTTCTCTTGCTGAGTTGATGGGATAATCGCCCTACGAAATTCTATGGTTGGAGCCTGAGCGGGGCGGGCTAAATACTCGATTCACCCCGCCCCGCCGAGCATCTGCTCAGGTTAGCGACATTCGGCCACGACGTTGGTGACCTCCGCAGTCACCTCGCCATTGGCGTTGATGGTGATGTGCATGGTCGTCTTCACCAGCAGATCGGGCAGGTTGCCCTTACCGACCAGTAGGAACTTCGTCGTGATGGTATGTTCGGACTGACTGTCCGCCGTGCCGGCCTCGTTGAGGCTATCATTATTCGTCGCACTCGACACGTACTGGTTGCCCGCCGCATCCGTGCCCTTCACCTCTTCCGTGTTGATCTGGAGAGTAGCGTGCCGCCCGCCCTGCGCGTCCGTCGTCACGTGCGCCAGCACATGCAATTTGCCGGAGATGGTGACAAACACATTGCCGCATGTAGCTGTGCTCTCGGTGAAGGGGAACGATGCATTCGAGGTTACGGTCGTGGCTTGCGCGCGGGCGGCGGTCTGCGACCCGGCGCTGAAGAGCGCCACGAGAGACAGGGCGAGCAGCACCAACATTCTGTTTACGTTCATCTGCATTCTTCTCCTTTTACTTTAGCTGAAGGGGGTTAATATAAGTGCCAACTTCCGCACAAAGCGGCCACTAAAATGCGTGCCGAGCCTATATCCGAGTCCACTCTCGGCGCGCAGGCGAAGGGCGATGTGGTCGCCCGTCATTTACATAAATAGAGGGCCAATCGCCTTTGCTTTCCGGCGCGAGCTTGCCTGTCTTCACGAGGCGCTGTTGCCCTCGCACCTCTTCCGCGTGCCCCGCCACGTTTCGGTAGCAGGACCGACTGCGCGCGCCGCTTGACGCGCGCAGCCAGCCCCCAACTTACTTGATGGCGATGTCGCCGTTCGAGGTGGTCGTCACCGCCACCGCATTGAGCGCCGTGTTCGGCATGTTGTCGTAAATGATCGTGCCGTCCGCAGACTTCCAGATGCGGATGCGGAACTTGTCCGTGCCGCCGCCGCCCGTCAACTGCCCGT
This sequence comes from Acidobacteriota bacterium, assembly GCA_003223935.1. GTDB lineage: Bacteria > Acidobacteriota > Blastocatellia > Pyrinomonadales > Pyrinomonadaceae > QHXQ01. The sequence continues at coordinate 4,033 of QHXQ01000114.1, forward strand.
CCACGGCCGCGATCAGGAACTCGTAGCCGCTCACGTTGTTGACCGTGCCCGTGCCTCTGAGCCAGACGTAAGGCTTGGAGACCACCATCCACTTGTAGCTCAGCGATGCGAAGCTCAGATTCGCCGCCGTGAAGTTGAACACGGCTTGGCCGGTCGGGACGGTGGCGGTCGCCGACGGGTACGAAGCGTTGAAGCCTATGGTCGCCGTGCCGGTCAGCGTCGGGTTGGCTGGATACCAGCCCGCGAGCGAACTGTAGAGCGGACTCTTCGTCGTGGTCGAGACCGACCCGCCGGTGCTCGACGGATCATAGACCGCGATGAGCGCGACGGCACCAGCCACGTTGTTGACGGTGGTCGCCTCGCCGATCACATTGAAGTTGTCCGTGACCGTCAGCTTTACCGTATAGACGCCTGTGTTGGCGAAGGTGTAGCTGGCGCTGACCGTGCCGGTCGTTTCGTTAACCGTCCCGGCTTGGGTGATGGTCTGCGTGCTGCTCGTGAACGTCCAGACGGCGGTGTGCGTGCCCGGGTTGTCAACGAACATGCCTGTGAAGCTCACCGTCGAGCCTTTGGTATAGATCGCTCCGCTCGCCGGCCCCGTGATAGTCACCGCCGGGGCGGCATTGATGACGAACGCGGCCGACACGGGCGTAGCCGCATAGTTGTTGTTCGCGAGCGACGCCGTCACCGCGTAAGTGCCCGCCGCCGCCGGTGGTGTTGAAGAGTTGTAGCTGAGCGTCTGACCGACGTAGTTGAAGCTCACGCCGGACAGGCCAGCCGGATTGGTCGTCGCAGTCGCGCCATGAGGCAGACCGTCGTAGAGATAGTACAAGTTGCTAAGTGAGATCGTCGCCGTCGCCTTCGCGATGCTGAACGAACGTACCACGTCGGGCGCGGCATTGTAGTTGCCGTTGCCGGCCTGCGAGGCGGTCACCGTGCAGCCGCCCGCGCCCGTGATGGTGATGGTGCTGCCGTTCGTACCGCTAGCAGTGCAGTTACCCGAAGCACTGAAGGTGACGGGGTTGCCGGACGCGCCGCCCGTCGAGCTGACGGTGAACGGTGCATCGCCGTAGGTCTTGTTCGCTAGCGCGCCGAACGTGATCGTCTGGCTCGCCTTCAGGACGTTGATGGCAACATCCTTCGACGCGCCGTTGTAGTCGGTCGTGTCAGCAGGTGTGAACTCAATGTGCAAGTTCTGTCCGTTGCCCGCGTTGAGCACCGTGCCTGCCGCAGGCGTATAGGCGAAGCTGCCGGGCACGGAAGCGGCAGCGTTAAGCTGTGTCCCGCTCAATGCTGTGCCGTAGATGATGTCCGCAGGGTTGCTCCACGTGATCGTCGGCGTCGCCTTGTTGATAAGAATGGTGGCGGTGTCCGACGCCGGTTCGTAGTTCGTGTTGCCAGCGAAGGAAGCGACCACGTTGTACGTCGCGGCGTTGACGGGCGCTGCCGCGTTGCCGTTGTAGGTGAACGTGACCGTCGGGGCTAAGACGTCACTCACGCCGCCGATGCCATAGGTGAAGCCCGTGGCCGGGTGCGCCGCGCCGTCGTAGGTGAATGTGCCGCCGGTGATACTCACGTGCGCCGCGGCCCTGACGATGATGATGCTAGTTGAGTTGTTGACGGCCGGCAGGTAGTTGTCGTTGCCGCCGAAGGAGGCCACGACCGTGTAGGTGTCAGCGTTAATCGGGGCGGCACCGTCGCCATTATAGGTGAACGTGACCGCCGGAGAGAGTACGTCACCCACACCGCCGACGCCGTAAGCAAAGCCGGTGGCCGGGTGTGCGTTGCCATCATAGGTGACAGGGCCGCTCGGCACGGTCACGCTGACGGTGGGCGCGGCCTTGTTAATCGTGATGGTGGCCGGCGCGCTATTGCCTGCCGTGTGGTTGGCAGTCTCGCCAATCGAAGCCACGACGGTGTACGAGCCAGCGTTGACTGGCGCAGTACCGCCCAGCGTGTATGTGAGCGTGACCGCACCGAGGTCTGCGCTATCAACGCCCGTGGCCGAGCCGCTGCCCGCGCAAGGCGAGCCGTTGTAAGTGCAGGTGTTGCCCGTCACAGATATGATCGGCGCGGCCTTTTCGATCGTCAGCGTGCCGGTCGCGTCGTCGGCTTGGTAGTTCTGATTGTTCAGCGACGCGACCACCGCATAGCTGCCTGCGCCCGTCGGCGCTGTTGGCGAGCCGTTGTAGGTGACGCTCACGCCGCTAAGACCGCTCGGCGTAGTCGTCGCGGTCGCGGCGCGCGGTGTGCCGCTGTAGGTCTGCGTCAGATCGCTGAGCGCGATGCTCGCCGTCGCCTTCGTGATGGTGATGCTCTGGCTGTCGCTGCTGCCGTCGTGATTCGCGTCGCCGGCATAAGTAGCCGTCGCCGTGCAGCCGTTGGTCGTGGTCACGTTGGTGCAGTCGCCAGTGTACACAACCGTCACCGGCGCGTTGAGGCCGCCCGCTCCGGTCACCATCGCTGTCGCCGTGAAGGCCGAGCCGCGATAGACATACGGCCCAGCCTCGAAGGTCACGACAGTCGTCGAAGAGGCCGACGTGATCTGGAAGTTCTTTGAGTCGCTGCTGCCTGTGTGGTTCGCGTCACCGGCATACGTGTAGCTCGCGATAGCCGTGCCCACGTTCACGTTGTTCGCGTAGTTGGGCGTGGGCGTCAAACTCAGGTTCGCGCCCGTGACCGTCGCCGTGCACGGCGTCATCGCCGCGCCCGTGTAGGTCTCACTTGCCGGACAGTTCACGGTCGTCGTCGTCGCGGCCGGCGTGATGTCGAAGTGCTTCGAGTCATTGCTCCCGGTGTGATTAGCATCACCGCCGTAGCTCGCGCTGGCCGTCGCTGTGCCAGCGTTGGTGTTGTTCGTGTAAGTAACAGACAACGACTCGTTCAGGCTACCTGCGCCGGTCACGACTGCCGAGCAAGGCGTCAGCGCCGCGCCCGTGTAGGTTGCGCTCGGCGGGCACGTCACCGTCACTGTGGACGAGGCTTTAGTGATCTCGAAGGTGGCCGAGTTGCTGCTGCCGTCATGGTTCGCGTCGCCGCCGTAGGTCGCGCTGGCGTGTGCCGTGCCGACGTTGACGTTGTCCATATAGGTCGGCGTCAGCGTGCCGCTCAGACCGCCCGCGCCAGTGTAGGAGGCTGCGCAAGGCTCAAGGGCCGCGCCCGTGTAGGTCTCGCTCGCGGGACAGTTCACAGTCACCGTGGACGAAGCCTTATCAATCTGATCGCTCGTCGTGCCGCTAGCGGGGTTGTAGTTATTGTTGCCCGCGAACGACCAAGCGTCGTTCGGGTAGCTGCTCGCGTTCGTGTGCGTCGTGCCGCTCAGGTCGAGCAGGCTGCTCAGGTCGGCCGGGCTTGGACTTTCGACGCCCGTGGCTGTGCCCGTGGCGGTGTGCGGGTTGCCGTCGTAGGTCACGCTGTAAGGCGTGATGTGGATGTCCGCGTTGGCCTTGGCGATAGTGTAGTCCTTACTATCGCTACTGCTGTTGTGATCGTTGTCGCCGCTGAAACTAGCCGACGCTGTGTAGTCGCCCGCGCTGGTCGGCGCGGTCGTGGACGGGCCATAAACGGTCGCGTTGCGACCCACGTAAGTCACGCTCAGGCTCTGGCTGAGACCGCCGAAGCCGGTCACGCTGGCCGTCGCGCCGTGCGGCTGGCCGTTGTAGGTCGCATTGCTGATGCTCACGTTTGTCGTCGAGTCGGCCTTGTTTATGGTAAAGCTCTGCGGCACGCTCGGGGCTGCGTTGTAGTTAGTGTCGCCGCCTTGCGATGCGGTGATCGTGCAAGAGCCTGCGCCGGTGATGTGAACCGTCGAGCCAGAGACCGTGCAGTTGCCGCTTGCGGCGAAGCTGACGGCGAGACCTGAAGAGGCCGTTGCGCTCAACGCGAAATCTGCATCGCCGTAGGTCTTCGTCGCCAGCGCGCCGAAGTTGATCGTCTGATCGGCCTTCGTCACCGTCAACGTGCCGTTGACGAAGGAGAAGCTGTAGTTGGATGAGTTGAGCGTGCCGGCGGCGGCCGTGATCGTGTAAGCGCCCGGCGCGCTCGTGTTGTTGGCCGTTGTGATGATGGCAGGCTGACCCGTCGTGGCAGACGCTTGCGTGTCGCCGTTGACGAAGCCCGTCATCATGTAAGTGAGCGGCGGGTTGGCGTCGCCGTAGGCGCGCGCCTGATTGTTCGCTGTGACCGTCAAGGTCGCCTTCGTGACGTTGATAGAAACGTCCTTCGTCGCCGTGTTGTAGTTGGTCGTGTCGGTCGGCGTGAAGGCCGCGTGCAGGTTCTGTCCGTTGCCCACGTGGAGCACCGTGCCCGCCGCCGGGGTGTAAACGAAGTTGCCCGGCACGGAAGCGGTGGCGTTGAGTTGTGTCGCGCTCAACGCTGTGCCGTAAACGATGTTCGCGGGATTACTCCAAGTGATCGTCGGCGTCGCTTTGCTGACGGTCAGGCTGTTCGAGCCGGCACTGGCTTGATAGCTTGAGTCGCCCGCAAACGACGCGCCGACGCCGGTCGGATAGCTGCCCACGTTGATGCCGGCGAGGCTCACGCTTGCGAGCGACGCCACGCCGCTCGCGTTGGTCACGGCGCTGCCCGCGCTATTGCCGTTGAGCGTGAAGCTGATCGTCTTGCCGCTCACGGGCGAGCCGCTCGCAGTCAAGGTGGCCGAGAGCGAGGTCGTGCCGCCGTAAGTCCCGCTCGCGGCACTGACCGCGAGGCTCGTGGCGGCCTGCTGCATGACGTTGCTGAAGCAGGCCGTGACATCGTTCAGTGTAGGTGTCGCGCTGCTGTTGGTCGTGCTCAGGTAAGCCCTGTACTTCAGATAGCGATTGCCGTTGAACTGACTGAGCGACGCACCGTTAGTGGTAAAGAAGGTGCTGGCCGTGCCGTCCGGGCCGACGAAATTAAACGGCCCAGAGGCGCTGCTGCTGCCCGCAGCTTGGAACTTCACGGTCGTGTTTGCGGGCGTGCTGGCCGTCCACGATAGCGTCGTCCAGTTGGGGGTGGAACTGACCGCAGGGTTGCTGTCCTTGACCGAAGAGATCAGATCGCCGGAGGTATTAAATCCGGTGGATATGTAGGTCTTGAAGCCGAGGTCTTGGCTGTTCGAGGCCCAAGTGCAAACCAACGTGCCCGAGTTGCAACTGGTGCCCTGAATCCAAGCGCCGTTGGCATATTGGTTGTTGGCGCTCCGCAGCCACGCATAGGTGCCGGTGGTGCGGTTCGTCAAGAGCCGCGCTACTACGGCATAGGTCGTACCCGTTGTCAGGTTTGCGGGGCTGCTGAAGGTCGCGGAATAGAACTGCCCCGCGCCAGAGCTGAAACCGGTAAGCGTCGTCGAAGCAAGCACCGTACTCGTGGGCGTACCGCCGCTCGTGGGCCTGATCTCGATGGTGATGGCGGGATTCGTGCCTGAACAGCCGCTACAGAACAGATCGGCGTCAACCTGAGTGATTTGCCCCGACACGCCGGGAATAAATGTCTGCGCTTGCCATGTCGTGGTGGTGATGGCTTGTCCGGTGGACCCGACGTTCGTGTTCTGCTGGTCGAGCGCTCCTGCGCTGGATGCAAGTTTCACGTCGCCGGGGCTAGTGGTCAGGTTCAAGTTTGTCGCGGTGCCGGCTTGGAAGTCGGCCTGACTCGTATCTATCAAACAGCCGGAGGTCGGCGCGAGACTGAGGGCGATGTTCTGCGTCGTCGTCCCGCCGTTCGTCACGTTCACGCCTGAGACCGTGTTGTTGTTGTAGCCGGGAGCGGAGGCAGACACGCTATATGTGCCGACGGGAACATTCGTGAACTGGTAGAAGCCGCTCGCGTTGGTGGTGGTCGTGTTCGACCCTGCGGTCACGGTCGCGCCGTTGATGGGGCTGCTCGTGCTGGCGTCGGTCACCGTCCCTTGTAAGATGCCGGTAGCGCCAATGAAAATCTCCCACATGCCGCGCCCGTGCGTGGCGATGCGCAATGTGCGGCTGGAGTTCTGAATCGCCATGTCGAAGACGGCCACGCGCGGCAGTCCGTTACTGAACGGGGCCCACGTCGCGCCGCCGTCGGTCGAGCGATAGACGCCGATGTCCGTGCCGGCGTAGAGGAAGCTTGAGTTCGACGGATCGACGACGAAGGCATTGACGGGGACATCGGGGATGGTCGTGCCGATGCCAGTCCACGTCGGCGTCGCGGCGTTCAGATTCGTGGTCTTGTAGATGTGCGGCGTCGCAGCACCGAAGTAGATGGAGAGAGTCACGTAGGCCGTATTCTGGTTGGTCGGATCGATGACGGCGCGCGAGACGTAGGCGGCCGGGATCGTGCCGGTCACGTCAGGCCAACCGCTTGTCTGGCCAGTCATCGTGCGGAAGACTTTGCCGTTGTCCAGACCGACGATGCGCACTTGGTCGTTCTGTGGCGAGATGCCGACCGCGCTGATGGGCACACCCGAAGCGAATACTTGGCTCACCGACGTGTTCGTTGCGCCCGGACTCGTTGCACGGTGCAGTTGGTCAGTGCCGGAATAGATGGGATTGGGCGAGCCGGGGCCGAGCGCCATCGGCATGTAAAATTCCACCGCTTCACTACATAAGTAGCCGCCGCCATTCGTGCAACTTACTGACCCGCCGGTGCCGTTGAATGACCAGCTATCACTGGTGGGATTGCTGATGAACTTCGCGTTCGCGGTATTGGTGACGTAGGCGTAACCGATGAGGTTGCTGGTCTGGTTGAAGTACGTGTGGTACATGTTCACATTGATCAAGTTGGTCGCGGTTTGATCAATGAGCGCAAAACCACCGTCGCCGTAATCGGCCTGATTCCAAGTGTTACCCGTGAAAGTGCCGCAAGGGCCTTGGCATTCTGTGCCGTTGTCCTGCGTGCCGCCGATGGTGAAATTTCCATCGGTCGGGTGGACGGCGATTGATTGGAACTGCGTGGCGACGAAGCCCGCGTTATTCAAGCTCGTCCAGCCAGACGCCGCGTCCGTGGATTTGAAGATGCCGCCGTCGTTGCCCGTCCAGATGGTGGTGTGATTCGATGGGTCAATCTCGATGGCGTGCTCGTCGGCGTGCAAGCCCGTCTGCGACGCCGTAAAGGTCGGAGTGCCGAGCGCGTTGGTGACTTTCGTCAGGATGTGCGCGGGGCTGCTGTCGCCGGGGCCGCCCAGATAGACGAGGTTGCCGTCGGTCGGATCGACTGCGACAGGCATGTCATAGGTGCACTGCCCGCCGCAAAAACCGCTAGTGCCGATGGCGGCCGACCAAGTCTGCCCGCCGTCAATTGACCGCTTCAAGATGCCGCTCGATTGACTGCTGACAGCGAACACGTTGACTTGTGCGCCCACCTTATTGATCGCGATCTCAAATCGCTCACTCGTGGTGGTACTGCTGGCCGAGAGCGTGCGCGTGAACGTGGGCGTCGCAGCCAGCGCGTTAGTTGAGCGATAGACGCCGCCGCTACCTGCGGTGCTAAAGCCGAACACGGTGGCGAGCATCGTGTTGGGATTGCCCGGCTCGAACTCCATATCGCTTACCAAGCGGTTGCCGCTGTTCTCCGTCGCCACGGTCAACTTCGTGAAGGTAGGGCTGGCGGAGGTCGCGTTGGTCGAGCGATAGAGACCGCGAGGGCGTAGCGACGTAGCTGTCGAGTCAACACCGGGAATGGTGTTGCAACCGATGCCGCCGATGCCAGCACCCGTGCCGACGAAGATAATGTCCGGGTTGGTGGGATGAACTAAGACCTTCGCGATGCTGCGCCCGCTAAACTGATCTGTACCGCCGGTATCCTGATTGAAGGGGCCGCTCAGCGTCGGCGTGCTGCCGTCGGCATTGTCAATGCGATAGACGCCCACGCCGAAATAGCTATCGCAAGAGAGATTCCCTTCGCCGGTGCCGACGTAGATCGTGGAAGGCTGCGAGGGCGCGATGGCGATTGAGCCGATGGCCATCGTCTGGGCGTTATCGAAGATAGGCGTCCACGTCGCGCCACCGTCCAGTGTGCGATAGACGCCGCCCTGCGCTGCGCCGACGTAGGCGATGTTCGAGTTAGTGGGATGAATGGCGATGGCGCTGATGCGCCCACTGACAGGCACGTTGTTGGTGTTGAAGGTCTGCCCGTTCGGGAGCGGAGACGGGCCGATGGATGACCAAGTGCTGCTGCTGGAGGGCGTGTTCGGATTTATCTGCCCAATCGGCGCCGACAGCGGGCCGCCCGCATCATTCGTGTTCGCCGTGTTGCCTGCCCGGCCTTCCTGCCGGTTCATCTCCTGAATCGCGCGCCCGCGCGCGCGCGGATCGAAGGTCTGACCCGCACGTATGCCGCGCAACTTGTTGACGTGCTCCTCGCGCCGCCGCAGGTAGTCTTCCTTATTGATCATGCCGGCCATGAAGGCCGGCAGATCGGGATCGTCCGCGTCACCGTCGGCTTGCGCGGCCGCGCCTTCTCTGATCTGTACCTGCGCTGTCGCGCCGGAAGCAGCCCCCGTAGCCGTCGCCGTATAGACCGCGCTGCTATCGGCGGCCAATGTTGCCGGCCGCGGCGCGCCGGATGCTGGCGCGCTGGCAACGTTCGCTCCCGGCATGATGCCGGTCGCGGTGAACGCGCCGGAGTCGTCGGCGGTCGCTTGGATCGTCGCCGCCACGCCGCCCGTCTCATCGTTGAGGGTAATGGTCACGCTCTCGCCCGGCGTCCAGTTCGCGCCGGTGAAGGTGATCGTCTCGCCGGGTTCGTAAGCCTCTCTATCGGTGGTGATGGTCGGTGTGCCCTCGTTCGCGCTCACTGCGCTACTGAGGAAACCCGAACGCGCCGCGTTGTTCTGCGGCATGGATGGCAGTTTGTTCTGCTCCGATGCTCGGTTGGATAAGTTTGTGTTAAATGTGCGGCCGGGTAAAAGATTTCTGACCGACTTGGCTGAGGACGCGACCGTGACGGTGATGGCGGCGACGGCAGCCACGGAAACAAAAAGCGCGATCAGGCGACCACGCGTGGTGGTCAGTCCTAATTTACCAGCGATGGTGCGAGTGTAGGCTGAGGCACTACGACGGGGACTTCTCTTCATAAGGGGCATGTCCTTCTCCGGTATTACCGGCTTCAATTGATTCGGGTCTGGTTGCTATCGTTACCTAAGAACTTCGGCCGCCGCGAAGGGGTGCTCGCGTGCGGGGCTATTTGTCCATTTCCAGCAAAGAGAAAATCTTGTATTGCGCGATGGCGACCGCTAGGCCGCAACCGTCTTTTTGTGGCTCGACGCGCAAGACCCGGCCGCGCAGGGCGATAAGGGCTTGCGAAATCTGCGCGATGACTAAGAGCTTTTCGTCGGGTGTAACTGGCTGGGCCAATCGCAGATAGAAGCCGGCGGCGCTCAAATTGTCGAGCACTGCCGGCGCGCCGAAGCTCTGGCGGCCGCTGCGCATATCAAGCACGACGGCGGGGAAAGAGCCATGGATGCGCGGCTCTGTCCGGCGCTCAACAGCACAGCTAGTTGTCGGTGGAACTTCTGAGTGTAGGATAGGATTGTCCTCTCAGGCGCATATCTCCAGCAGCTACCAGCGAACGGCAGAAGATACACAACTACTCAGGGGCGCGCATCTGCGTTTTGTCACTAATTTGTCAGAACGGATGTCACTATTTTGTTAAGCCGAGATGTGACATCGCTCCCGCACCGACATGACAAACGTCACGGTCAGCGTTGACCATAAAACGTTTAGGACTTTACAGTGTCCTTAAGGCGCGGAGGATGGTTGCAGTCCGTTTGCGTTCAGCGTAATTCAGGACGGCGGGATGAGCTTATGTTTATAGGCATAGACGAGCAGCCCCAGCCGTCCGCCTTTGATGTCGAGCTTGTCATAGATGAACGAGAGGTTATTGCGCACCGTGGCCTCGGCGACGATCGGGCGCAAGCGTTCGGCGATCTCTTTATTCTCAAGCCCCTCGCCGACGAGGGCGATGATCTCGCGCTCGCGCTCGGTGAGGCGCGCAATCTTGGCAGCTTCAGGATCGTGCTTGTCGGCCGCGGGCGCTTGCCGCTTGACTAATATCCTCTTGGCCGCGCCGGCTTCGAGCCAATATTCGCCGGTGCGTGCAACCTTCTCGATGGCGTTGAGCAGTTCGGTCGCGCCTTCCTCTTTGAGCACCACGCCCTTCGCGCCCAGTTCCATCGCCTGATCGCGCTTCTCCGTGTCGCGCAGGCCCGTCAAGATGATGATGCCCGCATCGCTGCCGGCCTCGTGCAACTCAGGGATGAGATCAAGACCGCTCTCCTTACCCAGATCGAGATCGAGCACGATGATGTGTGGCTGCTCGCTAACAGCAAGCCGCACGGCCTCAGCACAATTGCCGGCATCGCCGACCACTGTCATCCCCCGCCGACTTGAGATCAGGTCGCGCAAGCCGTCGCGGATGATTTTGTGATCGTCAACAATCAGAACGCGAATGGGTTTACCTGTCTGGGGCATAAGCTTCGCCGCTGGAGCTACAGAGGAATCTCCACCTTCACGACAGTGCGACCGTCAAGGCTGCGCTCGACGCGCACGCTACCGCCCAGTTCTTCGGCGCGTTCGGCAATCGAACCGGGGATGAACGGCGCGCGTGCCGACTCATCTTCGCTGGGGGCGTCATCATTCTCGATGTAGAGTTGCAGTGTGCTGTCGGCGCGCGCCAAAGTAATTTTACTGCCGTGGGCGGCGGTATGTTTCCTGATGTTGCTCAGCCCTTCGTGAATGATCTGGATCAACTCGGCGGCGAGCAGGCCCGCAAGGTTAAGCTCGCCCTCGCTTTCGACGCGCACGTCAAGGCCGTAGTCCGCTGCAAACTGTGCGGCGAAGCGGCGCACGGCACTTAGAAAATTGCTTCCCTGCACTTCGCTATCTTTGAGACCGCGCACGAAACCGCGCAGTCCGTGCACCTCGTTGACCGTCACCTGAAACAGGCGCTCAAGGTCGTCGGCCACGTCGCCGTCGCCCGCCGCGAGCTTATTGCGGATCGCGGCCAGCTTGTACTGTAGGCCGATATAAGGCTGTATGACGCTGTCGTGAATGTCGCGCGCGAGGCGCTGGCGCTCTTGCTCAGCCGCGTTCGCGGCGAGCCGGGCCAGCAGTCTGATGTTGTGGAGGATCGGCATGATCTGCTCGACGACCTGCATCAGAAAATCAATATCCGAACCGTCAAAGATGGCCCGGCGCGCTATCAGATAGAGACGACCAGTCGCTTTGCCGCGATAGTGTAGCGGCACAGAAACAAAGCACTCCACGTCGAGCTTTGCCGCGAGGGCCGCGCTCGCCGCTTGCCACTGCGCCGTACACTCGCGCTTGCTCTTCAGGTCGAAGGCGTAATCGCCCGGATCACCCAACGAGCGCAAGCGCGACTTGCCCTGATGAACGACGGCAATATCATCGGGCAAAGAAAGCAGCAGTTGCGCCAGACGGGGCGGCATCCGCTCGGCCTGTACGGACTCCGTCGGCTGGGCGCGCTCAAGGCGAAACAGGCGAGGCTCGTCAGGGTGCAGATCACTCATCACGAGCGAGCAGAAGTCTGCGTCGTAGAAGGCTTGCAGCCGTTGCAACATCGAGCCGACGGTCTGACTCACGCCGAAGCGTGGATTCGAGAGTTGTGTAATCTCCTTGAGCAAGCTCAGCCTGCGCTTCAGCCTCAACTCACGACCGCCCCAATAAGCCATCATGTAGCCGAGCACGAGCAGATAGACGGGACGCAACAGGAAACGGTTCAACTCGAAATCCGGCCCGCGCGGAGCCGTCGCGTAGCCGACGACGGTGAAGAGCAAGGCCGACGAGAGCGTCACGCTGAACCCGGCCCGAAAGCCCCAACGGAACGAAGCGACCAGAATGGCAAAGAAGAAAAAGAAAAAGAAGATGCTGCTCGTGCCGCTACTGAGCGCGACGAGGATCAGGAAGCAAGCGATGTCCACCCAGTGGGCGACTCTATTCGGGAGCAGACGGGCGTGCCGGACTGATAAGAAATAAAGGACGGCGCTATACAGACTGTAGGCGACGAGCGCCCCGTAAGTGATGACGACGAAGCGGTCAGGTTCAGACGGATCAATATAGATGATGAGCAAGGCCGACAGAGCTAAGATCAGCCTCATCAAACCGATCATGCGGTCGTCCACCGATTCGAGGGTAGACGGCTCTTGCTCGGTTGTGAAACTCCCACGTTCGGCCACACTCTGAATCACCAGTAGACTCCACGCGCGCAGGTCTTAATGGAGGAGAACCACTATCCATACGCCGACTATTTTTCTGTTAATTGCTTAGGGCAGGCGTATGGGTCCAAGTAGGCGCTTAAAAGCAGATTAAAGCAGTAGAACGATATTCCGAATTTGGCATCTAGTCAATTATGGTAGGGTTTGGATCAAGGAGCAGTTTGGTTGGACGGTTGACATGGTGAAACGTCTCTTGAAGTGGGAACTTTATCTGATAGATATTGAACCCTGAACCGCTGCCAGCCTTCACTGTTCTACTGCGCGATGGGTTGGCGAGCGCACTTTCGCTTGATTGGGTCGTTATAGACGAATGAGCAAAGATTATGAGTACCTGAATGAGACAGGTGAGACATTCATTTATGCAGCAATGATACGATTGATGCTCAAGCGCCTGGCTCAACCAGCATTAGGAGGGGCTTGAAAATGATTTTTCAGACACCTCTATTGCTTTGCTTGGGGCAGGAGACCGATCCCTTGCATAATTTGTATAAATCTGGGGTCTGAATGAATCGCATCAAAATTCGGCGCGACTTTCAGAAAAACTAACAGTTCCGCCCTCTCTTCGTAGGCCTTTTCGAGCCATTCAAGCCCATGCTCTTTATCACCGAGAGCTACATAGACGGCTGCTACATAAAATGGAGAAATCTCTTCTCGCTTTGAGCGCTGAATCATCGCATCGAGAATTTTTTGCGCCTCGTTCCACTTGCCGCTTTCACGTAAATGGATGCCAGATGCGAGCGCGTGTCATCGTTATCATCGAGCGCCAGTGCCTTTTGATATTCGGCGAAGGCTTGATCGAATTCGCCCTTCTCGCCGTAACTCCAAGCAAGGAATGAATGCGCAAGCCAGAAGTTAGGATCCAGCTCGACGGTCTTTTTGAACTGTTCTACGGCCTCGTCGTAGCGCCGCCCGAAGAAGAGAGCCAGTCCTAAATCCCAGCCTACTTCCGGCGTGATCGGATCGATCTGCTCGGCCCGGCCACCCTCCGCTACCGCCTCGTCCGTGCGACCCAGAGCCGTCAGATACTCACCGTACCATTGGTGGGCGGTTGAGTAGTTTTGGTTGAGCGCAATGGCGCGCTTGAATTCGCTCTCCGCGCCGGCCCAGTCCCAATCGTAGCGGAATTTAATCACGGCCAGAGAGGTGTGGGCTTCAGCGAGCGTGTCATCCAGTCGCAAGGCTTGCATGGCTGCTGCCCTAGCCTTCGGCACAGCCTCTTTGAGCGGAATATGCACCGTCGAATTTCTGTAATAAGCATCAGCCAGCCCCGCGTAGGCCAGCGCGTAGGTGGGATCAAGCGCAATCGCATCATTGAAACACCCTACAGCTTTGTGGAATCCTTCGAGGGTCCAATTGCTCGAATAGTAACGGCCCTTGAGATAAAGTTGATAGGCT
>QHXQ01000115.1 GCA_003223935.1 Acidobacteriota bacterium
GAAAGATTTGCACACACGTGTCCCGGCCGGCCAAGTGATTCGCGAGCTTGCGCCGATCATCGGTGGACGCGGCGGCGGCAAGCCCGACATGGCCGAGGGCGGCGGCGCGCAACCCGACAAACTGCCCGACGCGCTCGAAGCGAGCTACGGCGTCGTCGAGCGGTTGTTAGCGCAGAGCGCGGGCTAGCATTGGAATGATGAAGGCAGAACGATGAATGATGAATTAAGAACAGCTTGTCTGCCATTCATCATTCATCATTCCGCCTTCATCATTTCTTATGGCGTGGTTTTCGTCGTCATCTCTTTCTGCTTGTCCGTGAGCGGGATGCTCATCTTTTGGAGCGTCACGGCGTTGAGCGTGCCCGTCACTTTCAGCCCCTCGGCCGCTTGGTACTTCTTGAGTCCAGCGCGCGTGTCCGGGTTTAATTTCCCGTCCGCCGCACCGTTGTAGAAGCCGCGCTGCTTGGGTATGTTCTGCGCCTGTGTGATCTGATCTTTCGTGGCGCGGAAGATGGGGCCTCGTTTCTTGCTGGTCGCGGCATTGGTGTTCTTGGCCGCGGAGGAGTTAGTGTTCTGCGCTGTTACTGCGGTGGCGCAGGTCAAGAGTAACGCGAAGACGACTAAGCTTAGTCTGTGCATCGTAGTCTCCTTCTAGTTGTAAGCGCTTAGTGAGGCGCTTGGAAGTTTGAAACGGTGTTAGGTCTGTTGCCCGCTTGTTCTGTTGAGCGCACTAATCATACACCCTCTGTCAAGCCCTAAACGCGATTTTTCCGGCTGATGTGCAAAGTTGTTGTGCACGTTCGCGGCCGTGTGCTACTCTGCTAATGTGTTCGCTGGCTGGCGAACGCGCCCCGAAGGGGCCGTGAAAAACTCGCGCCCCGCCCCAACCTCAACAAAATTCCCACGTGCGGTTTGCAGGAGACGCGGGCTGAAAGACCGCGCGCCAAGACGGCGCGACCCGCTTCGCACCCCGTCCGAAAATCAAGTGGTATGAAAAAGTTTTCCTTCCTCGTCGGCATCAGCCTGTTGTTCGTCGTCGCTACCGGCGCGCACGCGCAGACACCTGATGCGCGTTACGTCTATAACAATTTCGATTTTGCGAACGGCGTGCAGGTCACAACGCCTAAGCCGGTGCCAACACCGCGCCATGTGCGGCTGACGGCGATGCACATCGCGGAGTTGAAGCGCGACGGCGCGCAGATCATCACTGCGCCGAGCCTAAGCATGACGGCGAGCCAGTCGCTTGACGGCTTCACGACCGGCAATCCGGCAATTGACGCGCTCATCGCCGCCGCCGGTGCGCACAACGGCGTTGACCCTGTGCTGCTCTACGCGATCATGCACCGCGAGTCGTCGTTCCACACGGGCGCGGTCTCACCGAAAGGTGCGCGCGGACTGATGCAGTTGATGCCGGGCACGGCGGCGCGCTTCGGCGTGCGCAACATCTTCGACCCGGCGCAGAACATCGAAGGCGGCGCGCGCTACGTGCGCTTTCTGCTCGACTATTTCAACGGCGACGTGCGGCTCGCGCTCGCGGGCTACAACGCGGGCGAAGGCGCGGTCAGCAAGTATGGTGGCATCCCGCCGTATCGTGAGACGCAAGAGTATGTGCGCTTGATCGGCGAGCGTTACGCTTTGATGCGCAACCCGCAGACGGCGCGCATGGCTCAGACGGTTACGCGCACGCAGGCGGCGGCGCTCGCTAACGCGCAGCCGGTTGCGCCCGTCTATGAGCGCAACGTCTATGCCGTGCGTCTGCCCGACGGGCAATTGATGCTCGTGAGCCAGTAAACAGACAGGAGAACTAGAGGCTAGATCTCAGATGTTAGATGCTGGTTTTCACTAGCATCTAACATCCGACATCTAGCCTCTCTTTCGTATCCGTTTCAAAGTTTCGCGCTCTTTCGGTATGATGCGCGTTGCGCTGCGATGCGCAAGTGATCACTATTCGGAGTTCGCCTGCACGTGTTTCCTGCACTAGATGCTAACGTTCGGTCGTCCAACAACGAACGACCGCGCCGCGCGCTCGTCTTTGCCGACAACGCCGAGTTGCTCGCACGCCTCACAAGCGCCGGTTACGAAGCGCAAGCGGCTGCGGCAGACAAAGCGCTGCGCGTAGTCAGCGAGTTCGCGCCCGATCTATTGCTCGTCGAGTTGCGCGACGGCACAACTGCGCAAGCGGGCCTTGATGGTCTCGCGCTCGCCGCGCAGTTGCGCGCCGCGCCGCAGACGCATGCGCTGCCGCTCGTCTTGCTCTTTCACGCGGACGACGCGGCGCAACGTCAAGCCGCGCTCCAACTCGGCGCAGACGACTATTTCGCGCTCGCCGCCACGCCCGCCGAACTGCGCGCACGCCTCGAAGCCTTGCTCTGGCGCATGGAAGCGAGCCGCCGCGCCGTCGCGCTCAACGCGGCCGCCATCGGCGCAGAGATTGACGACTTCATGCGCCTGCTCGATGCCGCGCGCGCAGACATAGAGGCGGGCGCACACGGCGCGCTCGCGCTCGTCACCGCCGCGCCGGACGAAGCACAAGACTCTGCGACGCGCGAACGCACGCTCGCCGCCGCGCACGATTTTTTCAAACTCAATTTGCGCCGGCTCGACCTCATCGCCTTCTACGGCCCGACCATGCTGCTCGTCTATCTGCCGCGCAAAGGGCCGGGCACAGCGAGCAGTACATTGGCTCGTCTGCGCAACGAGTTCGTCGCCGCGCACACGGGTTGTCGGTTGACGGTCGGGCTGGCGACTTTTCCGGCCGACGGGCGCGAGATCGAGACTTTGATCGAGCGCGCCGAAGCCAGATTTGAAGTGCCGCCCGGCGAGCCGGCGCAAACGCCCGTTGCCGCGCTCGAAGCAGATGCGGCGCATGCGTCCGAACCGGCCGCGCCCGCAGAGACTTGGCCGGCCGCCACGTCTGCGCGCGCTGCTGCTGCGCTTGAAGAGACGGACGCACAAGTGGTCGCGCAAGTTGGCCGAGTTGAAACTGCGACTGCGTCGGCGGAGCAGACACAACCGGCGCGTGAGTCGGATGAGGCGGTTGAGCGCAGGCGCGCGCGGCCCGTCCGCGAATCGAAGCAACCGGACGCGCTCGAAGCGGCGGTCTTGCCTGCGGCGACGGGCACACGTTACAGCACGGGGCAAGCGCTGGCGCGGGCTGCGCTCGAAGCGGCGGGGCGTGAACGCGAGCGGCGCACGCGTGGCGCGACGATGCCGCGTCGTCTGTTGCTGACAGTCTCGGATGCGGCCCGTGTGGCGCAGGTCAATCTGTTGCTGCGTTCGGCCGGTTATGAAGTGCGCGCGGCCTTTGACGCGCATCAGGCTTTAAATCTTTTACGCATCGAACGCCCCGACTTGCTCGTATTAGATTTCGACCTGCACGGCTTGAACGGGTTGGAGACGCTGCGGCGTCTGGCGCAACAGCATCAAGGTCGTCTGCCTCTGCCGGTCGTGCTGTTTCTGCCGCCGCAGGCACAACGCGAAGAGGTGCGCGTCGAAGCGCAGGCCTTGGGCGCGTGCGGCTTCGTCAATCTCCCTTACGAGCCGGTCGCGCTGCTCGATGCCGTGCGCACGACGGGCACACCTGACGAGAAGGAGTAAAGAGATGTTTTGTGGCAACTGCGGCGCAGACATTCCGGCGCACTTGCGCTTCTGCACCACTTGCGGCGCACCGACCGACAACGAAGAGACGCGCGTGGCGACCGAAGAGACCCGCGTCGCTGAACCGCGCGGCGCTGAACCGCGCACGGAACTCGCGCGCGCGGATTGGCCCGCCTCAGCGCACAACGTATCGCCAGCATCGCCGCGCGCCGCCTTGTCGCGCACGGATGATGATCAAGAGCACGTCATCTTCACTGTGCGCCCGACGTTCATGTTCGTCGGCATGGGCTACATCATCGCGGCGCTTGGCGCAATTTTATTGACCGTCCTGCTCGCGC
This sequence comes from Acidobacteriota bacterium, assembly GCA_003223935.1. Lineage (GTDB taxonomy): Bacteria > Acidobacteriota > Blastocatellia > Pyrinomonadales > Pyrinomonadaceae > QHXQ01. The sequence continues at coordinate 3,936 of QHXQ01000115.1, forward strand.
TCTACGTCCGGCAGATGCCGGTCATCTACGCTCTGCCCGTCGCGCTCCTCTTGCTGCTTATCCCCGCTTGGAAGCATCTCAAACGTAACGCGCTCAAGTACACCTTGACCGACTCGAAGATCGAGATTGACGAAGGCCTCATCTCGCGCCGCACGCGCAACATCCCCTTGCGCAACATCCAAGACGTGACCGTCTCCGCTTCGCTCACCCAACGCCTGCTCGGTTTCGGCAATCTGCTGATTGACAACGCCAGCGAACTCGGCGGCACCACCACCATGCACAACATCCCCAAGCCCCGTCGCCACGCCGAACTGATCTTGCGCGAACTCCGGCGCTGGCACTGACACGCACCACACGTTAAAATTATCTGGAACTACTTTCAGCCGCTGGACATCAAACTAGGCGTTGCTGTCTGTTTAGTTTGCGTTGTTCAGCGTCAGAGGGATTGTTATGCGCGTCGCCTATTTCGCCAAGTTATTCTTGATCGCCTCATTCTTATTGCTTTCCACATCGGCATTTGCTGATGTACCAATCAAAGAAGCCGCTCAATCTTTGCCGGATCAGTTCAGTGATTTTCACGCTTTGAGTGCTGCTCAAATCCCATCTGGATTTACAGAGGTGCAGAGGGCGCAAGATTACGGCATCACTTCTGCTGCCACGCGGTACTACCGGAGAGAAACTAATCCGTTGGCGTCGTATCACGTCACCGTACTTAAAGCGCAATCTGACTCTGAGGCTTATGCTTTACTGACCGCTCAATTGAGTGCGCTGCGCGGACAAAGTGGCGTGTCGTTGTCTAAGTTAGAGGGCGTTGGCACAGTCGGTTTTGCCAAACCGGGGGCCGTCCTGTTTTTTAAGGGTGTGAACTTTGTAATTGTCAGTGCAACGATCCTAGATCGCGCTCCCGACGAATCTATCCTCATCGCACGCTCATTTGCAGAAACACTTGACGCAGGCGCAGGCGAGATTCCACCACTCGCAATGCATCTGCCCGCTTGGGAAACAGCACAGGAGCGCGCGGTGTACGCCGTCAGCTTATCAGGATTGCAAATGTTCGTGCGCAATCAATCTGTGCTTGACGCGGTTTCATTTGAAGGCGGGGCGGAGGCGGTGACGGCGAAGTATGAGCAAGGGCAGCTTGTCATCATCGAGTTTCAGACGCCGCAGCTTGCGGCTGACAATGATGCGCGGATTGGGCAGCGCATCGCGGAGTTGCGGGCGCAGAAGCAGGCGGTGCCATCGGCTTACCGGCGGGTGGGGAACTATGCGGTGTTTGTGTTCGATGCGCCGAGCGAGCAGGCGGCGAATGGGTTGATCGTGCAGGTGAAGTACGAGAAGGTGGTGCAGTGGTTGGGCGAAGACCCGCACAGGTTCGAGCGCGCGAATCGGTTCTGGCTGAACATGTCGGGCAGCCTCATCATCAACACGATCAAGGCGACGGCGTTGGCGATCCTCTTGTGCCTCGGCATCGGCGGCGTGTTCGGCAGCGTCATCTTCGCGCGCCGGCGGGCGCAAGCCGCGCTTCATGAACAATACACGGACGCAGGCGGCATGGTGCGCCTGAATCTGGACGAACTCGTCGCGCAACCCGCGCCAACGCGTCTGCTCCCGCCCGGCGACGAATGAGCGTGCGAGGTGCAAAAGCTAGGCGCACAAAAAAGCGCGTTGAAGTGGTCAACACTTCAGCGCGCTTTTTTTATGCCCCCTCTGCTCGATGAAACCTAATCGATCTCGGCCCTAAAACACTTGCGGGTTGCTGGACAACCTGCGAGGTTCCCCCAAAGCCTCCACAGATACGAACCAGCAACCCTGCAACTGCTTGCCCTTCGACTGCACGCCTGCGGCGACCCCGTTCCCCCAAAGAGTCGTCGTAAGCTGGTGCGAGAGAACGCCTCCCCCAAAGCCTTCACTCGCTGCCGTCTCCGAGCCTGACCCGATAACGCTATCTACCCCTTTTCAATTTTAACCGTTTGCGCTTTGAGCAACGACCGTGCCACTTTATTTTAGCGCCCACTCATAAATCATCCGGCCCTTCATTGAGACAATAAAAACGTGGGCGCGAGGACGTTTGTCGAGCACAACGAATGAGGCTGCGCAACCATTCCTATCGGTCAAGCTTGCATTCTTTCAATACTAACGAGCAGTACACTTGCACGATTTGCAAACGCATCAGTTGTGAGTTCAGAGCGCACGAATGGCCGACCTTAGTCTTCTTGAACCGGCGTGCCTCAAAATTTTTCCAACTCGAACGCCGCACGCACCTCGCCCACTAGTTCGCCGCGATGGTTGCGCACGTCGAAGCGCGCATAAGGCGCAAGGGCTGCGTGCGCCGCTTTATCCAGCACGCCGAGTTGTCGGAGCGATTCGATGACGACGGTCGGGCGGGCGCGCAGGTTCTCGCCGTCCTCGATCTTGAGCGCTAACCCTAAGCCGCGCGGCCACCGAGCCGTCGGGCGCACGCCCGCCGTATAGACGCCCTCCGCGCCGATCTTCGAGACGACTGCGCCGCGCGTCGCCCGCATGACCTCTGTATCGAGTCGCTCGCCCGCGCCGCCGACGAGTTCCGGGTAAGTCGTCAACGCCTGCACGATCCTCTGACAAGCCGCGCGCGTCATCTCTTCAAACTCCGTCGGCGGCGCGACCAGCCGCGCGTACATCAACGCCATCGCTTGCACCGGCACACCGAAGACCGGTACGCCGCAGCCGTCTACACCAATCGCCAACTCTGCGCGCGGCACACCGGCAAACTGCGCGACCGTCTCTGCGATAGCTTGCTGCACAGGATTATCGAGTTGGTCGTAAGTCTCAATCGGCGCGCCGAGATGAAGCGCGAGCGCGAGCAAGCCCGCGTGTTTACCCGAACAGTTATTTTGCAGCACGCGAAACGGTTCGCCGCGCTCGCGCATCGCCAGCGCGACCTCACGGTTGAACGGCTCATGCACGCCGCACTTCAACGCGCTCTCGTCTAAACCGATCTTGCGCAGCATCCCCGCGACCGTCGCCTCGTGCAATGGCTCACCGCTATGCGAACCGCACGCGATGGCGATCTCGCGTTCACTAAAGCCGAACCCGTCAGCCGCGCCAGACGCGACAAGCGGCAACGATTGAAACGGCTTCGCCGACGAGCGCAGATATGTAACCATCTCCGGCGCACCGAGGCGCGCAACGACGCGCCCATCCGCATCAACCGCGATGACGTGCCCGCGATGGCGCGACTCTGTGATCGCGCCGCGTCGCACCTCGACGAGCGGCGCGGGCGCGTGTGTTTGCGTCTGCTTTGCTTGGCTCATTGGCTGAGAGGCTTTAACGCTCGCCGCGTTCGTGTTCGACGGTTGATTCGAGTTCGACGACGAGTTTGCGTATGACCGGCTGATCCATCGGCTCAAGCAGCCGGAGTGCTTCATCGAGCACGCGCCGTTGATACTCAGGCCAATCGGGTGCGCCGGCGACGCTGCCGAGTTGGCCCTTGTAGTAGCCGCCGCGCGGCGGACGCACGCGCTCTGCGATCTCGCGTTCGACCACCAACATCATCGTCGGCACACCCTCAGCTTCGAGCGCACGCGCCGCGAGCGCCAACGTCTGATGACAGAGACGCGATGCAGGGATCAACAGAGCCGCCTGCACTTCATAACGTTTGACGCGCGCGATCAACTCCGGCAAGGTGTTGCGCACAAACCGCGCCGCATGCGGAATGAAACCGCAGAGACTCCAGAAGACCGGATTGAGTTGCCCGATGATGCCGTTGCCCTCAAACTCGAAGAGCCGCGCGAGCGGTAGCTGCGCATTCATGTCGCGCTCGACGGCGGCTGGATCATAGCCGCGCACCGACCAACGCAAGTCCGCTGCTTCGATCTCGACGGGGATTTCACGGAAGCTCGTATCGCCATCGGCGAGCGTGGTGTCGAACGGTTCGGTGCCGTCAATGTACGCGCCCGCCGAAGAGATGAGACCCAAGTTGAGCATTGGCAGCGCGCGGCGCAAAGGCTGAAACGGCGCGCGCTTGTTCATGACCCAAGGATACTCTTCGCCCACGTCGTCGCCGTGCATCTCATGTATGCGCTGCCAACGCTTGTAAGTTTCGCGCCACTCGTCTATGTGTTCAATCGTGTCCACGTTTTTGATCCTTCTGCAAAATATCAGATTCACTACACGCGCCGCCGTGCGAGGACGAGCAACGCCAACGCGCCCGCCAACATGCCTAGTCCTAACGCGCCGACCGAATAGCCGTGCAGGCTATTGAACGCGACGCGCACCGGATCGTTAGTCGCTACGTCATCAATCGGTCGCCCCAACGCATGGCGCAATGCCAACAACCGCGCGTTAATGATCCAATGCCCGACGAACGTCGTCAGCGCGACAAACGCCAACGCGATCACCTCAAGCAGCCACGCGCGCCGGCTTGCCGTGCTGCGCCCGACGAACGCGCTGGCAATTAACAACAGACTGATGATCAGTCCTGCGACGTTCACGATGCCAAGCGTGCGTGTGACGAGATTGCCGGCCAGTTCGTGCGTCGGCAGCACGGCGAAGGCGCTTGGCGCGACGGCAAAACTGAAGCAGACGGCCGCGCCCAACCAGATGGCGATGAGCAACAGCCGCGCGTCGCGGACGATTGTATGGCCAACGTTAGTCGGCGCGCGCATCTCTGCTTCGGCGCGCGCGTCGTGCGCTGCCAGCGCCGTCCGTCCGTCTTTCACTTCGACGCTCATCAATCGTAATCCATGATCTCAGCCAAGAGTTTGATGATAGGCAGTTCGACCTGTGGCGGCGTCAACTCGCGCGGGTCGGGCACGGTCAACAACCACGCGAGCGCGCCATCAAGTTGCGCCTGATAGTCAACGAGATCGAGCGACATGAACTGCGGCACGCCGAGCCGCGCGAACTTCTCTTTCGCCATCTGGTACATGCGCCGCGCCGCGCCGGGACGGCCGATCTCCAGATGATGAAAGGCGACGGCCGATTGAATCATCGCCTGCAAGAACAGCTTCTCGCGCGGCCCCGCATCGTCGCGCCAACGATCCTCCCAAGCATCGTGCGCCGCATGAAACTCGCCCGCGTTGTAGAGATCGATCCCGGCAATGTATTCAATCGGATACGCCGCCACGTGCGCCGCCGTGTACGCCGACCGCTCGCTGTCTGTCATCTGGCGCATTATACAGAAGTAGACAGTAGGCGGTAGGCAGTAGACAGTAGAAATTTTTGCGTCCTTCTTTGCGCCTTTGTGTCTTTGCGTGAGGTTTCTCTTTCGTATGCAATTACCTCACGCAAAGACGCAAAGCTGTCGGCCGTTCAACGTTGCGCGCCTTGCAGACGTGACGCGATGACTTTGGCGGCGGTTGCGCCTGCGCCGGTTGCGCCCGCAATGGTTGGCGCGCGCGGGTTGGCCACGTCGCCGATGGCGAAGACGTGCGCGACGGTCGTCTCTTGTTCGCTCGTGACTGTGATGTAGCCTTGTTCGTCCGTCCGCAACTGCGCGCGAAACAATTCTGTGTTCGGCTCGACGCCGATGCGTATGAGCACGCCGCCGACGGCCATCTGAAAGGGTTTGATTGCGCCGCGCCGCCTGATCTCGACCGCTTCCGCCCGCTCGCCGCCGATGATGCGCGTGACCCATGCCTCAGTAAAGACCGTGATGCAATGCTCTGCGCGCAGCCGTTCGACGAACTCCGGGCGCGCACGCAGACGTGCGCCGCGATGGACGAGCGTCACGGTCGGGCAGACTTCGGCGAGCAGCAAAGCGTTCTCGACCGCCGCATCGCCGCCGCCGACGATGCACACATCCTTGCCCGCCACTTGGTCGCGCTCGCGCACGCCCGACTCCAACACGCCGCGCCCCGCAAACTCCGCCTCGCCCGGCACGCCAAGCTTGCGTCGTCTGACGCCCGTCGCAATGATCAGACAGATCGCCTGCAACTCTTCGCCGCTACGCACGAGTACGCGCTTCGCCGTCAAGTCCACGCGCTCGATCTCCGTCTCTGTCCAGAGATCAAATTCCGCCGCTTCGATCTGCGCCGCAAACAGATCGCGCAGCGCCCGTCCGTCCGTCGCTTGCACGCCGAGATAGTTATTGATCGGATTATAGACCCGCAGCAGTTGCCCGCCGATCTCACTGCTGGCTTCGAGCACGAGCGCATCCAGCCCCAACTCGTCGCACCACAGCGCCGCCGACAACCCGGCCGCCCCCGCGCCAATGATAATTACGTCGAGCATATAAGCAGTAGGCAGTAAGCAGTAGGCAGTGAAAACAAGACTGCTCTTGCTGCTTACTGCCTACTTTTCCAGATTCGCGTAGCCGCCGCGATAGTAGAGCAATGGGTGTGCGTCTTCGCGCACGTGTGTGTGTTCGACTTCGCCGACGAAGATGGTATGGTCGCCGCCTTCGTAAGCAGCTTTGAGCCGACATTCAAGCGCGGCGAGCGCGTCCACGAGCACGGGCGCGCCAGTGTTGCCCGGCTGATAGCCGACGCCTGTGAACTTATCCGGTTCGCGCGAAGCAAAGAGGCGCGAGAGATGTTCCTGCTCCGTGCTCAAGACGTTGACGACGAAGCTGCCGCTCGCTTGCAAGGCAGCATGTATGTAAGCGCTGCGATCAATGCAGACGAGCACGAGCGGCGGCTCAAGCGAGAGCGAACTGAAGGCGCTGACGGTCAGACCGAGTGGGCGCGCGTCTGCGTCCGCTGTGGTCACCACCGTCACGCCGCTCGCAAAACGGCTGAGCGCCGTGCGGAACTGGCTTTTATCAACCGGCACAACCGAATCTCCGAATCTCTTAGTTGGATGAAGCAATGAGCATAGCACAGAAGCGCACAGTTCAAAGTTCAAGGTTCAAAGTTTGAATTAACTTTGGACTCGAACCTTGAACTTAGTGTAACGCGATTACAAATGAAAAATAAGATCGCATGTCTGCCGTTGTCGGTGTGCGCGCAGAGTCGGCGCAAACTTTTTCGTCTCTGCGCAATGGTCGTTCGTCTAACCAAGTGGCAAGGGGGAAACGCCGAGACAGTCGCAGCCGGAACGGGGCGCGCGCAGGCGCGCGTCAGTGGTGTGGTGTGGCCTCTCTCCCAAGTGTTCGGCGGTACACCCGAAGACTTATAACCAACGGAGGGAGCAAAGAAGATGAACGAAAAACTTTTTCGCGGCGTGCTGCTATCGGCCGCATTACTAACGCTGTTCGGCTTGACGGGAGTAGTGCAAGGGCAGACCGCGCCCTGTGGTGATCGCTGCCAAGATCGCAGAGACATCCGGCGCGACACGCGCGACATTCGCCATGACCGGCGCGACCTGCGTCAAGACGGGCACGAACGGCGCGCGGACATCCGTGACCTGCGCGAAGACAGGCGAGAGGGCGAGTCGCAAGCCGACTTGCGTGCAGACCGCAGAGACCTTCGCCGTGACGCGCATGACATTCGCAGCGACCACCTTGACCTGCATCAAGATCGCCGTGACCGCCGCGCCGACGTGCGCGATCTGCGCCACGACCGGCGGCATCGCTAAGAGTGTCGAATATAACTGTTGCAGCAGGGATAAGCCTTGCTCTTAACGGTTATAGCCGACGTTAAAAACAACCTCCACGATCATCAATCGTGGAGGTTGTTCTCATGTCCGAGCGCGTTGCCGCACGGCCATTAACGTTCCGGGTCTTCGAGTTTGACGCAATCGTTGAGGCGTGTGATGACCAAGCCTTCGCGGACTCGGAAGCGACAGGCGAGCGCGGTCTTGTCTTCGCAGGCGGCCGGGTCGCCATCCTTGTACCAGAACTGGCAGTTGGTGCAGTCGCCGTTCCAGCAAAAATCGCCGTAGGAGATGCTGCGCAGCGCGAGGAACTGAAAGCAGCGCAGCAGCCGGTTGTTCTCCGGCACGGCGACACGCCGGCCCAGCACCTCGATCTGAATCAGTCTGTCGTAAGGCTCGAACAGGTCGTCGTTGATCACGGGAACGGCTCGACTCCGACCGGAGAAGTTAGCAAAACACCGGTGAGTATAACTGAAAAGCCGTGACAGGTGACAAGTGACAAATGACAGGAAGGAATTTTTTCTTGTCACTTGCCACCTGTCACTTGTCACGGCTTTTCTCACTTGTCACTCGTCACTACTTTTCTTACACTGGTCGTGTTAAGGAGGAAGCACGAACGTGGGCTTAGTCATATACGTGAAGCCGGGTTGCCCTTATTGCCAGCAGGCGCGCGATTATTACAACTCGCAGGGCATCCCGTTCATCGAATACGACGCGCAGAACGACCGGGCACGACGTAAAGAGATGTTCGCTTATTCGGGCGACGACCCGACCGTGCCGTGTATCGTCGAGAACGGCGTCTATAAGCAATCGGGTTGGGGCGACCCGCTGCGTGGTTGAACGGTGCACGACTGAAGCGAGCCGTGCGCTCGCTGAACGATTGACAAACTAAAGATTGAAGCACGAAGTCAGACGCACAAACATATAGCCGACACACGAAGCAGATTCGTGCTTGTGCGTCTGACTTCGTGATTCATCTGCTCCGGCTGTGCCCTCGCCGCTTGAGTTGCGCCAACGACCGACTTCAATCCGATCCTTCAAATGCAGGAGACATGTTATGCGTAAGCAGTTCCCCTTCATCTTTCAGCTTGTGCTGATGCTCGCTATGACTACGAGTTTGAATCACAATGTGCCGGCGCAAAATCTGATCACAGGTTTGAAAGCGCCCGCAGCCAACAGAATTCCCAAGCCCGACACCACCAACGGCGACACGCGCGTGGACAACTATTTCTGGCTGCGCGAGAAGAAGAACCCCGAAGTCATCGCTTACCTTGAAGCCGAGAACGCTTACACCGGCGCGACGATGAAGCCGACCGAACCGCTCCAACAGAAGCTCTACACAGAGATGCTCGCGCGCATCAAGCAGACCGATCAGAACGTGCCTTATAAGCTCGGCGATTACTACTACTACACGCGCACAGTCAAAGACCTACAGTATCCAATCTACTGTCGCAAACACGGCAGCCTCGACGCGAAGGAAGAGGTCACGCTTGATCTCAACGAGATGGCGAAGGGTTTGAAGTTTCTCGCCATCGGCGCATACGCCGTCAGCGACGATGGCAACTTGCTCGCCTACACAACCGACACGACCGGCTATCGCCAGTACACGCTCCACGTCAAAGACCTGCGCGCCGGGCACGTGCTGCCCGACACCGTGGAGCGCGTGGACACGGTTATGTGGGCACAGGACAACAAGACTCTGTTCTACGTGACCGAAGACGCGGTGACGAAACGCTCCGACAAGTTCTTCCGCCACGCGCTCGGCACAGACGCTTACGATCTGGTTTACGAAGACAAGGACGAACTCTACGACCTCGGCGCATATCGCACGCGCGACAAGGCGCTCATCGTCGTCCAGAGCGAGAGCAAGACGACCGCAGAGGCGCGCTACATCCCGGCCGACCGCCCCACGGAAGCGCCGCATCTCGTGCTCGCACGCGAGAACGATCACAAATACTTCATAGATCATCGCGGCGACCTGCTCTACATTCGCACCAACAAGAACGCGAAGAACTACCGGCTCGTCTCTGCGCCGTTGAGCGATCCGTCGATGCAGAACTGGCAAGAGGTCGTGCCGCACCGGCCCGAAGTCAAACTCGACGACTTCGATCTCTTCGCCAATCACCTCGTCTTATCAGAGCGCACGCGAGGGTTGCAGACCATCCAGATCATAGACCTGCGCGCACACAAGGCGCACGAGCTTGCGTTCCCTGAGCCGGTCTATACGGCGGCGCTCGATGCGAACCGCGAGTTCAACACAAACGTCTTGCGCTTCCGCTATCAGTCGTTGACGACACCCAACTCCGTCTTCGACTACGACATGACGACGCGCGCGCGCAAACTGCTCAAGCAGACCGAAGTGCTCGGCGGCTACAACCCGGCCAACTACACGGCCGAGCGCGTCTATGCGACCGCGACGGACGGCACAAAGATTCCGATCTCGCTTGTCTATCGCAAAGGCATGAAGCGCGACGGCAAGAGTCCGATGCTGCTATACGGTTACGGCTCTTACGGCATCTCGATTGATCCTAACTTCAACTCGAACCGCGTCAGTCTGCTTGATCGCGGCGTCATCTACGCCATCGCGCACATACGCGGCGGCGGCGAACTCGGCGAAGATTGGCGCGAAGCGGGGCGCATGATGAAGAAGAAAAACACCTTCACAGACTTCATCAATTGCGCCGAAGATTTGATCAAACAGAAGTACACTTCAAGCGACCGGCTCGTGATTCAAGGCGGGAGCGCAGGCGGCTTACTCATGGGCGCGGTCGTGAACATGCGTCCCGATCTCTTCAAAGCGGTCGTCGCGCAAGTGCCGTTCGTTGATGTCGTCAATACGATGCTCGACGCTTCCTTGCCGCTCACCACCGGCGAATATCTCGAATGGGGCAACCCGAACGAGAAGGCGGCTTACGATTACATCAAGTCCTACTCGCCCTACGACAACATCACGGCGAAAGCTTATCCGGCGATGCTCGTCAAAGTTTCGCTGAACGATTCACAAGTGCCTTACTGGGAGGGCACGAAGTTCGTCGCCAAAATGCGCGCGTTGAAGACCGACAACAACCCGCTCTTGCTCAAGGTCAACATGGGCGCAGGGCACGGCGGCGCATCGGGTCGCTACGACGCCCTGCACGACCTCGCCTTCGACTACGCCTTCATGCTCAGTCAAATGGGCATCACCAACTAAGGCAAGGGCGGTTCGACTTGAGCCGCCCTTTAGCTTTGCTTTAGAGCAATTCATTGTCGCGCGTAACGCGAGATCAGTTCGCCAAAGGAATTTAAATTATGCGGCTCTTGATCTGCTCCTTCGTCTTGTTACTCTCTTTCGCCGCGCTTTGTCTCGCGCAAGCACCGGCGCAAACTTTTCGCGGCACAATCGGCGAGCAATCTGTCGTCGTCAAGCTGCAACGCGACGGCAACAAGCTCACCGGCAGTTACAGCTACGAGCGCATCGGGCAGAGCATTACGCTCAAAGGTCAGATTGATGCGCAGGGCAACGTGACGCTTGCGGAGTTTGACAATGCGGGGCGACAGACCGGCAAGTTTAAGGGCAAGTTAGAGCCGGACGAGGAACGCACCGACGCCTTCATCCTCGACGGCACATGGACGCGCCCCGATGGCAGCCACGAAACAAGTTTCGATCTACACGAGCAACAACTCGCTTTCACTAACGGACTGCAATTCACTTCAAAGACGATTGCGGATCGGCGGCTCAACATTAAAGCCATCTACCCGCAACTCGCAGGCGGCGACGCGCCCGGTGTCATCGCCTTCAATCGCGCGGCCGAATCGCTTGTGACAAAGTTGGTCAACGATTACAAGAAGGATTTTGTGCCGACCGATCACGGCGGCGGGTTTGAGACCGATTACAACGTGCTGCTAGCTAATGATGATCTCGTCAGCGTCGAGCTTAACGAAGAGTATTGGGGCGGCGCACATCCCGAAGCGAGTCATGATGCTGTGACTTATGACTTGCGCAATGGTCGCGCCCTTGTCCTCGCCTCGCTCTTTAAACCGGGCGCAAAATATGCAGACGTGTTGCGGCGGGCGGCGCGCGCAGACATGCTCGCACGTTTGAAGCGGCTCGATACGAAGAACAATGAAAACAAACAGGACTACGAGTCGTTCTTTTCAGATGATGAGTTGAAAGAGTGGGGTGCATGGGGCTTGACGCCGCGCGGGCTAGTGCTCTACTTCGATCTGCCGCACGTCATCGCGGTCTTCGACAAAGCCTCCATCCCTTGGGCTGAACTGAAAGACATGCTCGATCCGAAAGGGCCGGCCGCACAGTTTGCGCAAACGAACGGCGCGCGTTGAGTGTGGCGTTAAAGTTATTTTGCCGATCTCAAATTTGAAATTTCAAATTTGAGATTCATCGGAGTTGCGCGCGTGCGGGCGTTGGGAGTTTAATAGCAGCAAGAAAAATGCTCGGTTCGACGCTCCTCAATTACCGCATCATCGAAAAGCTCGGCACAGGCGGGCAAGGCACGGTCTATAAAGCGCAGGACACGCGGCTGGGGCGCACGCTCGTCGTCAAAGTCCTCTCGCCAGAGTTGACGGCGCGCGAGGTCAATCTCAAACGCTTCGAGCGCGAGGCACAGCTTGCTTCGTCGCTCGACCATCCGAACATCTGCATCATCTACGGGCTGCACGAAGCGGGCGGCATCCACTTCATCACGATGCAGCACATCGAAGGCAAGAACGTCCGCCAACTCGTCAACGGTCGCCCGCTTGAGTTGCGCAGCGCCCTCTCGCTCGCCCTGCAAGTCGCAGACGCTCTGGCCGCCGCCCACGCACGCGGCGTCATCCACCGCGACATCAAAGCCGGCAACGTGATGGTCACAGAGAACGGCATGGCCAAGATTCTCGACTTCGGTTTGGCCAAGCTGACGGACGAGAGCGGCGCGGACAAATCCGACATGCACTTGACCGAACTCGGCATCCCTTACGGCACGGCGACATATGCTGCGCCCGAACAAGCGACGGGCGGGCGCGTGGATCATCGCGCAGATATTTTCTCGACGGGCGTTCTGCTCTACGAGATGCTCACAGGGATTTGGCCATTTCAAGGCAAGACGAGCGTTGAGGTGCGCTACGCCGTCTTGCACGACACGCCGCGACCCGTCAGCGATTATCGGCAAGATGCGCCGCCGCGTGTGCAGCAGATACTCGACCGCGCGCTCGCTAAAAAACCGGCCGACCGTTATCAACGCATGGCCGAGATGCGCGACGACCTGCGCGCCGTCTTGCATGAGGTGAACGCTGTGCGCGGGCAGACGTCAATCGAAGACACGTTCACGCCCGTCGCGCCGCGCCATCAACAGGCGACCACCTTCGGGCGCACGTTCAAACGTTGGCTGCGCAACATCACGGGCACAGGCGAGACGAGTTCCGTCCCGCCTGCCGCTTCGACCTCATCGGTGCGTGCCAGCAATCCCGTTGACGACACGCCGCAGACGAG
>QHXQ01000046.1 GCA_003223935.1 Acidobacteriota bacterium
ACAAATGAGATCACAAATGTTTCAATTCCATCTTGGTTCGATTAAGACCTGTCACAGAAGCTCTACCGCACGCTGCTGCGACGCTGTTTCAATTCCATCTTGGTTCGATTAAGACCCCGAAGATGCGCCGTGGCTCACGCCAATCGAGCGGTTTCAATTCCATCTTGGTTCGATTAAGACGGACTGTCCCGGAAATTCTCGTCTGCCCGCCGTAAGCTGTTTCAATTCCATCTTGGTTCGATTAAGACCGATTCGTAGCCAGCCGTTCCATCCAGTGACCAACTGGTTTCAATTCCATCTTGGTTCGATTAAGACGACGAGACCGATCAGGTAGTTAGCAGGTTTGAGCGTGTTTCAATTCCATCTTGGTTCGATTAAGACTTGTTTGAGTTCAAGACTGGTCAGACTGAGGCCAACTAGTTTCAATTCCATCTTGGTTCGATTAAGACGTCAAGGATAAGTTCAGCCTACACTTTGCGCCCGAGTTTCAATTCCATCTTGGTTCGATTAAGACGAGCCTGTTAGTTTGGTAGTTGAAAGGAGATAAGCAGTTTCAATTCCATCTTGGTTCGATTAAGACTCAAGCTAAAACTATCGCCGATCAATATTGTGAGCAGTTTCAATTCCATCTTGGTTCGATTAAGACCCCCGGCGTTATGTCTCGTCCTTTCCGCCGCGAGACGCGTTTCAATTCCATCTTGGTTCGATTAAGACAATGGCTAAGATTTACGCAACAACCCCAAAAGCTCGTTTCAATTCCATCTTGGTTCGATTAAGACGCTTGCGGTAGCTATGTTAAGCTACCCACAGCCCTGGTTTCAATTCCATCTTGGTTCGATTAAGACCCAGAACTCTCCAGCCACGGCTGAGCAGATTGAGATGTTTCAATTCCATCTTGGTTCGATTAAGACCTCGAATCTGACAAGGTAGCTGTGCCCCTTCGCCTTGTGTTTCAATTCCATCTTGGTTCGATTAAGACCGCCGGGCTTATTCGTGTTCGACACTTGCACAGATGTTTCAATTCCATCTTGGTTCGATTAAGACGTGGCACAGTGCGCCGCAGTCCGTCAATCGCAATCCAGTGTTTCAATTCCATCTTGGTTCGATTAAGACTCACTCTTGCCGATGCTCCAGCCATACGCGGCTTTCATCTGTTTCAATTCCATCTTGGTTCGATTAAGACCGACGCGCCGCGCATTCGCGGCATCATTGACAACGAGTGTTTCAATTCCATCTTGGTTCGATTAAGACACTAATTGGGGTCGCTATAAGCTATGAAGGTGTTGACGTTTCAATTCCATCTTGGTTCGATTAAGACGCATGGCTGCCCGAAATGTGAGTATCAGATTCAGCGTAGTTTCAATTCCATCTTGGTTCGATTAAGACGAGCGCACGGTCGAGCGCTACATCAAACGCTTTAACGGTTTCAATTCCATCTTGGTTCGATTAAGACGGCGTGCCTCCGCCAAAGAATCGCTTTCGCTGGTGTAGTTTCAATTCCATCTTGGTTCGATTAAGACTACTCTCTTGGGGCGCATGCTGATGTGAACGTGATTAGTTTCAATTCCATCTTGGTTCGATTAAGACGCAGAACAAGAAAGGATGAACAAACAAAGATGAGAGTTTCAATTCCATCTTGGTTCGATTAAGACGTAACATGAGCGCGGCTGAGGTCACGATCCTTTTTCGTTTCAATTCCATCTTGGTTCGATTAAGACTGTCCGCCCATCTTATCCACCAGCACGACGATGAACGTTTCAATTCCATCTTGGTTCGATTAAGACCCCCTGATGCTCCGCGAAGCCGATCTCGGAGTGTTCGCCCTTGGTTTCAATTCCATCTTGGTTCGATTAAGACGAAGAGTGCGGCCCCTTTGAGAGCGCGCCGCCGCTACGTTTCAATTCCATCTTGGTTCGATTAAGACTGGTTCTGGTTCTGTGTGTGTGGTTCTACTTCAAATAAGTTTCAATTCCATCTTGGTTCGATTAAGACTATTGATCTCGAACCGCTCAAGCGCGGCGTTCAAATTGTTTCAATTCCATCTTGGTTCGATTAAGACCGTAACGCACAACCCGAAGCTCAGCCGGCAATGTCGCGTTTCAATTCCATCTTGGTTCGATTAAGACCCGCCTTATTTTGGCCGGCCGGCACATATTTTTCAAGCAATTATCGCATGGGTAGAGGATGTTTTGTTGGCTGGCTATCGTCGGGTGGCAATAGTGCGCAAAATGGGCGACGGCGACGACGGCTGTTATGTGCCTTGTTTATTGGGCTTACATGACTGCGATCTCGACTTGAGTTGGCTCGGAGCTAAGTCTTAGAGCCGTTTATCCGCAGCCTGACGACGGATGGTAATTCCCTTTCCGCCGTAATCCATCAGCTTATAGCAAGTTACTGGTTTCGCCGCGCTCACGGCCGAGCGTCTCGCGCGTGAGCCAGCGTTGCTCGCGCGCGCTGTAGATAAGCACGGAGTCCGTCTCATCATTGAGCAGCCGATGCAAGCCGGCCTTAACTGTCTCTATCTGCGCTTCGGTCAGTTCGCCTTCAAACACGGAGTTCTGCACCCAGTGCAGGTGCCGCTTGAGAAACTTGTGCACCTTCGTGACCCGCTTCACTTCCACATCATAGACCAATAGGACGTACATGACGACTCTCTTCGTGTGTGCCGCCGTTCTGTTTTACCACCATGCGCGAAAGCCGATGTATGGCTCGACGTTCGTCAGATGCTTGATCAGTTTGTAGCACTCCAATCTGATCAGCCGCTCGTAGCTCACCTTGCGGCGCAGCCGCCTGTGTTCGATGGTCGTCTCCAAGCGCGCATTCCACTCCTTCAGTACAACCTTGCGCCCGGACTCTTTCAGGTAACAGCAGTTCAAGTCTTGCGCGAAATCGCGTTCGTTCAGTTGCCGGTTGTTGAGCAGCTTGAAGAGCAGACGGTCGGCCAAGATCGGCTTGAAGACTTCGGCCAGATCGAGCGCGAGCGAAAACCGACGCGCGCCCGGCTCGTGCAGGAAACTGATCGTCGGGTCGAGTTGCGTGCGATAGATTTGCGTGAGCGCCGCCGAATAGACGAGACCATTGGTGAACGAGATGAGCGCGTTCACCATGTTGTCCGGCGGGCGGCGGACGCGCTTCGTAAAATCCACTTCATTGCGCAGGATACCTGCGAACGCTTGATAGTAAGCGGCGCGCGCACGCCCTTCACACGCCATCAACTCATCCACACTGTTCACAGTTGCTAAGCGCAACGTTTCCGTCTGCACGCTCTCGGTCTGCGCCTGCACGGCGATGCCGCGTGTGCCGTAGTAGCGCAGGTTGCGCATGATATTATGGAGCGCCGCGCCGATGAACTCGCGGGCAATAGCGAGGCGCAGCCGCCGGTTCGCGTAGTGGCGCACTTGGCGCACGACCAAGTAACCGGCGTGCAGATACTCGCGCGGATAGAAAGAGCCAGCGTAGAAACCGTAGTAGTTGAAGAAATGCACCGGCACTTTATGCTGCGCGAGGAAGACAAGCACGCGCGCATTCAAGTCCAACTCGCCGAAGACCCACAGCGCGTCCACGTCTTCGACCGGAATGACGCGCCGCTCACCGACCACCACCGGCTTCTGTTGTTCACTCTCAAGCGCCGCCTGTTCCTGCGCCGTCACATCTTCTATCGGCTCAGGTTCGAGCAACAGGTCGCCCATGCCGTCCGCGCCCACTGCGCCGAGCGTGTCTGCGCCCGCCAACTCCGCCGTCGCTTGCGCTTGCGCCATAGCACCGGACAACTCAGGCTCTGCGGCAGGCGCGTCCGCCGCCGTAGGCTCGAATGAGAGCGTGTTATCTTTGCGCCGCAGCCGCCCCGCGCGCGTCAAGTAATAGTGGCGTGCCATAATTTAATGCGAGTTCCGAGTTTCGGGTTTCGAGTTCCGGGTTCAAATAGGCCCAAGCATTTAACCCGGAACTCGAAACCCGAAACTCGAAACCTCCCTCACCCCCAACACAACTCCGCGTAGCTGCACGAGCGACAAATCTTCATCCACTCAACTTCTGGCGCTTTCGCCGCGCTGACGATCCTTCTCATCTCCACGAGCGCAAGCTCAATCACTTGCTCCTTCTCCGGCGTCAACTCCACCAGCTTCGTCTCGCGCAACTTCGGATAATCAATCTGCCCGCGCAGGCCCTCGACGCCCTTCTGCTTCAGGTAGTAGAGGTAATAGAGCAGTTGCATCTCGTGCGCCGTCTCCATCGAGTCGGTCAACTTCACCTCATGGATGATGCCATCCTCGCGCCAGTCCAACACGATCCGGTCGTCTATGTTCAACTCCTTGCGCCGCCGCGCATAACTCTCCTCATGCACCACCCGCCCCAGCCGCACCCTATCGCTCTCCTGCTCCATCGTCACCCCGTGCGAGAACCACCACAGCTTCTTCGGGCAGATGAAGTAGTAGCCGACCTCCGTGCCGGTGAAGGTTGGAAGCGTCATAATTCTTGTTTGACCCGACAATTGATGCTTTTCGTCAGTCATCAAAGTCCTCGGACTCATCGTTTGTGAAGAGCAAGCCCGACTCTTCCGCGTAGTACTTTTCAGGCACAAGATAAACAGTTTCGGGATCGCGTTCTCGTATCTCTATAGTTTTTTTTACGAGCAAATCATTTTTGACCGCATACGCGAATTCATAAGCATGACACTTGACGCCGTGCCGCAATTCAAAGCGGCGACGACCGCGATATGTGGTCGGCAACTCATCAACTTCGTCAAAGTCAAAACCGCTCGTGCGAAAATTTGCATAAACGGTGTTCTGATAGGGTATGTCACGGCTGCGCCAATCTTTGGTATGTTCGTCATCGTTCTCTGCCCGGACTTCCTCTTGCGGCAGGATGAGCCAATTAAGAATCGCGCATTTCCGCAAAGCTTCTCTATTATCGAAAACATGAGAAGCAAGCTTTTCCGGCACAGGATAAACCTCATTCGTTAAATCAACGAACCTCTTGGCTGAGTAATCGCCTTCAACGATGAGTTCACGCGAACGCTTTAGTGCTTCGTTCATTTCCCAGCCTGTGCCATTGGTATAGTGACCGTAAGGCGCGGGACTCAATTCGAGTAAGCCAGTCTTTTTGTTGATGCGGTGCGGCTCGACGACAAATAGCTCGCCTTTACTTTTCGTGCCATCAGTGTGTTCAAAGCGCGCGAGCCGCCCAGTACGTTGCGCTAGACGATCAACCGGGCAGAGTTCGCTGATCATCAAGTTCGCGCTGATGTTGACGCTGATTTCTCCGATCTGAGTCAGGATCGCGACGCCGCGCGCCTCACCATTTTTCCAAGCCTCGCGTCCGAGCAAGCGCAGCAGTTTCACTTCTTTGTTAACCTTATGCGGTTCGGTGAAGCGGCTGTGGTAAAGCACTATTTCATCACGTTCAATCGCCACGTCATCTTCTTTGATCTGCTTTATGAACCAGTGATAAAGTTCCTGTGCGCGCCGCACGGTGTTGATGTAGATGATCGTCGGTTCGCCATTGAGCGCACGCCGCAGGAGTCTGCTAAAGTCTTCGGGCTGGAGAACGAGACGACTAAAGCGTGTGAGCGTCAGGCGCGTATCCTCATAATTTGCTTTGTCTTCGTGAATCTTCGCAGCTTTCAGGCCAGACTCGGCATAAACTTCGAGAGCCGATTCCGGGACGGTCGCGCTCATCAACAACACGGGAACGTCAAGCGCGCGCAACGCTCGCAATAGCATCACGATATTCTGTTGCGTAAAATCGTCGTAAAAGTCCGCCTCGTCAATAACAAGACACGAATGCGCGAGATTGAAGAAGATCGCGTGATGATCTTCGCGCGTACCTGTCAAAGCAATACAGAGATGATCTATCGTCGTGACAGTCACAGGCGTTTCAAGCTTGCGTGCTAGTTCCTGTTCTTTATCTATGAAGCGTTCGATCTCTCCTATTGTGAAGTCTCCATGAATGCACTCAAATAGCGGCGCATCTGCCCCAATCTCTTCGTGAGTTTGGCGTGGCGCGTATAAATCTTTTGTGCGTGTGTAGAGCGCGCTCGAATGATAGAGTCCGGTTGCGCTTAAGTTTTTTGCGGCGGTAATGGCTAAGGCGTTGGCAGTAAAGCGCGTCGGCATCGCAATCACGAGACGGTCGGCTCGTCCTTGCTCAACCTGATGCTGCGCCCATAATAGAGCCGCATCGGTTTTGCCGGCCCCGGTCGGCGCGCGCAGGACAGCGAACGGTTCATCCCAAAACTTCCGCACATCCTTTTGCACTCCTCTATATGAAGGATTCCCCGCCGCGTCCTTGTGTGGAAACTCGTATCTGAAGGTTTCGAGCGGCGGCAAGATTTCGCCCTCCTCTGCCGCGCTCACACGCCGGTCGGCAAGTTGCAACAAGGCGCGCACTCCGGCGAACTTGTAACGCTCATTGATTGCGCGCTCGAAGTCAGTCTTGACGCCAATACGGAATTGACTTGCTGCGCGTAGGAACTCGCTCCAGAAAACCTCAAACGTTGGTTCATCTTTGTCTATCCAACGCTTTTGGTGGCGGTGGCTTAGTTTACTGTGATGCGCCGCCACTGCTGCACGCACCATGAGCGGTAGGTCACGGTTCGCCTCCCGCATGAACTTGAGCGAAGCGAGTTCGTGCCGGAATCCGGCCCGCCTAATGCGGCTGCCGCAATCTTTATTTGTTCTAACGCTTTCGCGGTAATCTTCCTGACAAGGCTTCTGCCATCTCACATGACGCTTTCCTTGATCGTGCCAGAGCGCGCTTTGGTCTAACAGCGCGGCTAAATCCTCGCCCGTTCGTTGCTGGTACTTCTGGCAGACGAACGGGCGCGCGGATGCGACACGCGCCGCCTCGTTGCGGACGCGCCGTGTGTGCGCGGCGAGTGTGATCCCGCGCCGCGAAGGTTTAGCCAAGACTGGCAACGGCTCAGGTAAGCTCACCGTTCATTCTCGAATTGCTCACTCGTGATCGTGGCAGCGCCGCCTGTCGGATCGAAAAGCGTGTTGTCATCGAAAAACTTGTACGCCGCTTCATAGGCGTCCATGACGCTTATAGCTTCGCCGGAAGTGTCATCGCCCAGAAAATACTTTGCGCCGCGCTTGTCGAGTTCTTTTAGAATGTTTGCTTGCTCCGTCTCTCCCGCGCGGAAGTAGCGGGACGCCTTGCGGCTCAACTTCGTGTCGAACACAATCAAGACTTTCTGCGGTTCACCGCTCACGGCATTGCGTGCTTGGTTGGCGTAGTCGGTAAGAGAATTCGTCGCTTCAAGCGCGAGGCGGATGCGGCGGCGGCGTTCCGGTTCGTCAACGTGCTTGACGTACTCGGTATCAAGGTGCATTTCGTCTTCGTATTTGAAACGCTTGCGAATGCTGACCGCGCCGACATCAATGAAGAAGTTCATCAGCATCAAGTCTTCTTGGCTGTATTCGCGCGTGGCTAATGCTTGATCGCGAGTGTCTTTGTTTTCGTTGACTTTAAGCCGAATCAAAAGATCACGTCCGACCTCACTCGTCGCCTTAGCTTCGTCGCCGTTCACATTTGCACGCAGTTCGTTGTAAGCGACAGCGGGCGTGGCGGACAGGGGCGCGGTTCTCCGCCCTGAATAGTGTTCTTTCTTCGTTTGCAGAAAACCGCCCAGATCAGCGCGCAAATCCTTTTCAATTATGGTTGTGACACCATCACCGTTTGAAACATACGTCCCGTTGCGCTTGCTTTCCTCGAAATTCAAACGTTCCATCGCGCTGAAGAGCGCGTGACGCTGCTTCTGACCGGAGATGTACACGCGCCCGTCGGGGCGCTGTTTGATAGAAGAAGCGTTTCCCAGAATCTTTTCGCCGCCGTTTGCGATGTGGTCACTCATCGGCGCGAGCATCGTAACAAGAATGCCTTTGATTTCCATGCTAGTAGCCTCCTATGCCGTTCCAAACTTTGCAGGTTTTGCATCTCAGCGGACGAATCTTAATCGCACTAGCTCCCCGTCGCGTTGTAGTCGCCATCGCTGATTTGTGGCGCAACTTGTCCGTCCGTTTCGAGCTTGTCCGCTTTCTCTGAGCGCAGACGCAGGTATGCGACGAGTAAATGCAGCGCATCTTGCGGCTCGATTTCGCCGCTTGCGGTCGCGTCCATATATCTTGTTGCTTTCGCGGGCGCGTCTTGTTGTAGGAGTCTTCCGGCGCGCGTCGAGATACGATGCAACATATCCTGCGGTGTTTTCGCACTCATCGCCGCGCTTTCAAATTCAACAAGAATCTTTGCCTTCTCTTTCTGCACTTTCGCCTTGCGGTCGGGTGCGTCGGCTTTAATCTCAGAATCGGCGACGAAGTAAGCCGTGCGATTAAGCCACTGACCGAGTTCCCGCGCTGATTCAACAATGTCTTTGGGTATTTTGGTCGCTTGCATGAAATACACCTCGAAGAGTGGTTTGAGCGCGGACGGATATTCTGCCCGCGTAGCGAGAAAATCACGGAAAGCCGCCTGCGTAAAAAGTTGCAGAAAGCGACTTGCCATAAGGTAGAACAGTTTGTAAGCAGGCGAGTCGAAACGCCTCCCACCTTCTATTTCGGAAAGAATCTGCGTGTCAAAGGTCAGCGCATCAATTATGCGCGATAGTTCACCCGCGCTCGCCAGCCCCACGATGTGGTGGGTAAATTGAGCTTGGCTAATGTCGTCATAGCTCACGATGTAGAGCGGCTTGCCAGAACGTCCTTCTGTTCCGGCGATAGAGGCTAGAACTCTCTCTGCCCAGCCTGTCTGTTTCGCTTCAACACCCCAACGCCCTATCGCTGCCAAAAGACCCGCAGCGCCGAACGCCGCCTGACGCGGCGCAAACGGGTAATTGCCATTAAAGACACGCGGGCGTTTATATTCGGACTTAACTTTGGCTTCGCCCTCGTTTTCGCTTTTTTTCTTACGTTTGACAGTCTTTTTGTCCGCTTGGTCTGATGAAAGTTTCTTTAGTTTAGCCTCGTACAGATCGCCATCCATTTTCGACATCATCATGCTCTCAAATAACTCGATGAAGTCGCGTAACTCATCTAAGGGCAGATCGGGAACGATAACTGTATTGCGCCCTTCAATCCACGCAGCAGGTTTGTTTGGTGTCAGAGTCGTAATCGCGGAGCAAGCTGCTTCGAGCAGACTTCCTTTCGGCGGCGACTGTGAGCTTTTGCCGTTATTTATCTTGGCGGTTGTCGGCGCAAACGAGCGGCTGAATACAAAATCAGATTGCAAGTCTTTCCCATCCCTCAGTCCTTCGATTATCGCGCTTGCGTTGTCATACGAACCTTTCGCATCGCCATCCGTCGTGACTATGCTCGGCGCAAGATATTTGCCTTGCGCGGCGAGTCCCGCAGATTGAATGAGCTTTGCATCGCGCTGAAGCTCGACGAGCGGCACGTTCATAAAACGCAAACTATCTGATACTGCCGGATCGTCAGTTGTCATCAGGCGAAAATGATTCAATCCGGTTTCAATCGCCTGCGCTAATATTTCATGAATCTCCACGTCGCTTAATTCATCGGGCTGAATCTGCTTTTGAAGTAATGCCGTCGCCAGACCGTAGCGTGAATACGGATGCGCGAGATCAAACATGGAAGTCATGACAGCACCTCCCAAACGGCATCTACCCAACCGTCATTTGATCCGAGGTAAAGCGGCGCGGCAGGGTCAGCGAAAGCAATAGCGAGCATCCGCGCCAATTCCGCTGAAGTCTCAATCACGTACTTATATACGCCCTGCGGGATAACATACTCGCGCGATGTTGGACTCGCGTAATACTGCGGAAAGTAACGACGCACGACATTGACGTGAATCTGGTCGCCATTCCTAAACTCGTGCAGTTTTTCCGATTCCTTGCTTGCGTTTGCGCGGTCATTGATTATGACGCCTGTCTTCTCACGATCACGGTAAGCATTCATGAGCGGAATCACTCGTTTGTCGTAATTACGGCTACCATCAAGGAATGAACCGCCTTTCAAATGCTGCGCCCAAAGGTCGTCGTAATGCGAAAGCGGCGGCAAAGACTTGACGGCGAATCGAACGTGAAACTGCAATAGACTTGTATAACCAACCCTTGTAGTTGTTGCCTGTGTGCCGAACCTCCTTTCTAGCTTTTTGACGAGCACCTTGCGTTCTCCCTCCGCGATGTGCCAGCCGAGCGCGTTTTCTAGTAACCCGTAAAGCATGGCATCGGTTGGTTCGGGCTGGCTGCGGTAGTATTTGCCCGGCATACTCGTAACCATCGAAAGCGGCGCGAGCGCGTCAATGGTCAGTATTGCCCGTGTCGAGAACTCCGGCGGTTGAAGTAGAGAGTTGAGATCGAGTTTCATAAGTTCAAAATCTTAGGTGACTACAACAAACTTCCGAATCCGCTGCCCGTGCCGTTCCCCACGCCGACGTTCCAAGCGAAGGCGACAGCTTCTCTTGTGCCTTCGACGGTGACGGGGCAGACGCTGGTGCGGTTGCGAGTGTCCTTGATAGCAACGAGCTTGGTTTTGGGGTAACGATAAGTCTTATCGAAGCTGACGGTCGCTTGATTGTGCGGCCCTCCGAATCCGGCGCGGTCTAATTTATGGCGAAGTGTTGCAGTCAACGTGGCATCGGCTTCGGGGTCGGAATAGATATAGTGTTTGACCTTTCCATCAATCTCTTTTGATTTGGCGAGAACGGGGCTACCAACTTTGAAGGTGTAGTTATCACCAAACTCCGGTGTCTGTTGTTGCGCAATGCGGGCGACATGCATACCGCAGCAAACTTCTGGGTCAGCCAGCGTATGGTCAATGATGCTGCCCGCAAGCGTGTCATCATGAAAACTGATGAACCAGCGTGCGCCGCATGGAAATTCGAGAGCGCCATTCTTCATAAAGCCGCCGTCAAGCCAGCTTAGCGAATAGAGACTGATGTCATCGTGCTGCGGATTGTGACCGAGCCATTTGTGGAATGCGCCCGTCAAGAAATGCTGGTAAGCGAAGGGCACGGGCTGCTGATTGGGGGACAAAGTGAAGTGGAGTCTCATGATGGTTAGTCTCTTTAGATTTAATATGCAAAGGTGATGGCGAGTCGTTGGTAAAGCAATGGCTACGCCATAGGCCAAGTGCTGTTCGGTTGCCGTTGTAGGAGTGGCCAACCGGATTGTTAGGAGCTAATGAGAATGAAAAAGCGATAGCGCATCCGGCTAAACTACGCGGGAGGTCGGGAGGACTCAACCCGGTTGACGATTGCAAGAATCTAAGACGGGCACATTCTAGTTGTGGTTCATCCGACCCGTCAAGATAAAGCTGGGCGATAACAGAAGATGTGCCCTGCCGCTGTTCAATAGACTCACCTAACCTAAATGTGTTATACACATCGTTAGTGGTGGTGTGGAGGTGAAGGGATTCGAACCCTTTGCCGAGCCAATTTTGGAGACTGTCGGCTATGCCTTACACCCCCACGACCCAAGCAGCTATTGCTGAATTACGGGTTATGTGCTCGCAACACATAGCCCGTTTTTATTTCTTCCACACTGGTTCGATTGAGAGCTTTCCTTGGATGAAACCACCCAAGAGCCAGTGCAAATTTCAATACCCCATGGGTTCGATTAACAGCAACTTCAGCTCCCAATAGCCAGTGCAACGGGAGATAGACAACACTTTAACGAAGATGTCGAATTGTGTCAACAAGAAAGTTATCTGGAAGTTGCCTATTTTCCCGTGCTGCCCCGAATGATTGCGGCTTTTCGTCAGCGACGCGGGCACGGCGGGTGGTGAGGCGCGAGAAGGTGAACAACTTGAAGGTGCGCCCGTCGGTCTGGAAGCCTGTGTCGTGCAGGCGCGCGGCGAAAGTAGCAGAGGCTTGACCGAGCGTGGCGTAGATCATCGCGGCGACAGCATGCTGGTAGTTGAGCGGCAGTAGCGTCGCTCGTTGCATAGCGGTCAAGATGAGCTTTACGCGCATGGCACTTCGCGGCGGCTTTAGGCTTATAGTTAGAATAATTGGGGTACTGCAATCAGGCTTCACTCATCATCATACTGTAAGAAGTTAACGGCATTTAGTTCCAAGTTCTCTCTACCATGATCATAACGCATCACGGTCTTCGGGTCTTTATGCCCACTCATCATCTGCACCTGCCGGTACGAGAGTCCTTGATCTAACGCCTTCGTGATCGCCGTGCGTCTCAGGTCATGTGGCGACACCTTGCCGATGCCACCATAGCTCGCCCATCGCTGCACAATATTCCACGCCATCCTTATTGAGAGTGATTTACTGAACTCCAATGTCCGGTAGTTTGTGTGTGGCTGGAACAAGTAAGCCTCTGCCCCGTCGCTATGCAAGGTGGCTCTTCGTTTCTGATCCAGCTTCAAGTATTCATCAATGGCTTGTCTAACATCCTGTGGCAATGGCAGCGTCC
Organism: Acidobacteriota bacterium; assembly: GCA_003223935.1. Taxonomy (GTDB): domain Bacteria; phylum Acidobacteriota; class Blastocatellia; order Pyrinomonadales; family Pyrinomonadaceae; genus QHXQ01. Next base: position 12,380 of record QHXQ01000046.1, read on the forward strand.
GCTCTCTTCCGCCTTTGACCTTGAACTTCAAGACCCACCGCCCATGACTCCACTTCATCGAGGACGAGCGCAAGGAACATCCTTCACTCACCCGCATACCCAAGCGAACAAGCACCAAGAGCAAAGCGTAATCTCGCGCACCTTCTGACTTACTCCGATCAGGGCCGGAGAGCAAGTATCTGACCTCTTTTGCCTTCAATGCCCTTCCCTTCATTTCGTCAGAGGTCGGTGGTGGTGGCACTACTTTGGTCGCCGCCGGGTTCAGATGCACATAGCCGCCAACTCGCAGGTACTCGAAGAATGAGCGCACGACTGTTAGCTTTAAGGTAATAGTGGCAGCTTTCCGCCGACGATGTGTCAGCGCATCGCGCCACAACAGCACATGGTTCGGCGTGATGTCAGATGGATGAAGTTGTCCGACGAACTGGAAGAACTCACGGATGACACGGCTATAAACCCTTCTGGTCTCCTCGGAGACACTCTTGGCGCAGAAAGGCGCAGCCATGCGAAAGTCAAAGCGTTGGGCCACTTCCCTATCATCAGTCGGGCGCACCGCAGGCAATAGCTTATTAACCATTGAACAGATCGGCTCCTAAGAGCGGTTTCTCCTATCAAATCGCTATAAATAATGCCTTGTTAGATCGAAATCGTCAATAATGTTCTTCTGAAAACATTGATTACCGGAAATGCCAATTCACCCTATCAAGCATGTTTAAAAACTTCCTCTTCTTTCAAAAACTTGTCTGCCCGTGAAACGTTGTGGAACTATGCAAGGCGGGTGGCATCGGGAATATAGCTTGGGACATTTAATGGTTGTGGAGGTTTGCTCTACGACAGGTGTATGAGGTATGCCGTGATCATTTATGGTCTATTTGGAATCACTTTATGCTCTAGCAGATTCACTTTATGCGCTAGCCGACAACACAACTGAGTAGTTTGTGTATCCAATATCTAATTCCTATGGAATTTCACTTTTTCTATATGTATTATGCGAAGCTGTGTAACATCTTTGAGTTGGGAGTTCAAGATTCGATTTGAAAGCCACTCGTCGTCGTCAGCGTAAAGCTGACCCGCTCGCTTCGCCTGAGGATGTGAGGTCTATTTGCGCTCAACTGCGCGCTGCCCTGCCTGAAATTATCTCACCGCAGGATAAAGAGTTGGTGCGGCTCTTGCGCGCTGTGCGCCATGTCCAACGTTACCCTGCGACTGACACGAAACGTGGCCGCCCCAGCAAATGGCGGCGTGAAGACCTATTGAAAGTAGCAGCACGGCTAACCGACATCCTTGACCGTGAAACATCCTCGCACCTCTCTGTCGCCAGCTTTGTTGATCACTACCTGCGCCTGCTCGAATTCCCTGCCGACATCGTTCAGGCACTGGCAAAAGAAGGGATCAATCTCTTCGAGGCCGAGCAACTCGCGCGTATCACCGCTGAACGGCTTGGGGTCACGACCAGTCAAGCGAAACGCACACGCGCCGAGCTACTCTCCTCTCACCTGCAAACTAAGGCATCGGGCGAAAGGCTCCGGCAACGGGTTAATGAACTGCTTCGTGCTTTAACGACTCAAGCAAGAGAAAGCACAAATGGCGAAGTGGCTGCGGAATTGGAGGCTTTGGAGGATTTCGACCCTTATGATTCGACGCACCTATTTTGGGAGCAACTCAAGCAATTAGGATTCGCATTTAGGGAAATCCGAAGGGCGGACGTGACAGACGAGGAGATCGAGGAACTATTGAAGGCAAGCGAACCGATCTTGGCTATGCTGAACAGGATTCAACGGCGGAAAGATGGAGCGGCGCAAAAGCTGAAGATTTGAGATGAGAAGTCAAAGCTATTGTCGGAATCATTTTATGGTCGAATTGGAATCACTTTATGGTCGAACCGACATCTGTTTTGCTCTTTCAAATTGTTGGAACAGGACGCGGATTCAAGTTTGAAGCGCAACAGAACGTCGTTTGAAAAATATCTCATTCGGGTGCGAAAGCCCAACGTCTTACGCGGGCGGTTGTTTAAGCGCTCCATGACTTTCCGCATGTCCGCGTCAGTGATCTTTGAGAAGTCTGTCTTCTTCGGGAAGTATTGGCGCACCAGCCCGTTGGTGTTCTCGTTCAGACCGCGCTCCCATGCCGCATACGGGTGCGCGAAGTAGAATTTGGCCTGAAGCCCAGCCGCGATTGCCGCGTGGGCAGCGAACTCCCGCCCATTGGCGCTGGTGATGGTGTGGACGCGCGGCCAACTCGCCTAAGAGCACGAGGCTGGCGGCGGTCACGGCCTGTGCCGTGTTGCGCTCCACTCTCTTGAGCCGCACGAGTTTCGACTTGCGCTCGGTGAGGCTCAGGATGGCTTGCCGGTGCGCCGTGCCGATGATGGTGTCGGCCTCCCAGTCGCCTAAGCGCCGCTTGGCGGCCACGACCGCTTGGCGCGCCTCGACCCCCATGCGGTTAGGAATCTGCCCGCGCCGCGAGTGCTTGCCGTAGCGCTTGCGCCGCTTTCTCTGGCAGCGCAAGCAAAGGTGGAGCGTGCCACCCGCCCGCTTGTCCGCGTAGATGTACTGATAGATGCGCTCGTGGCTCACCGCAGGCTGCCGCTCCAGATGGAGCCGCCCAGCGATCTGTTCGGGACTCCACTCTTGGCGCAAGAGCCGTGCGACCCTCGCCCACGTTTGCGGGCTAATGCGCGGGCGGTAGGCAGCCTGTTGGCGCGCCGTCGCCAGTTCATGCGCCTGCTTGGGGCGATAGCCGCGCCGCCCGCAGTTGCGCGCAAGTTCGCGTGAGACGGGACTTATGCACGCCGATGATGGTCGCGATCTCGGTGCGGCTGTGGGCGGCTTTCTTCAAGGCGTAAATCTGGTATCTTTGTTCACGGGTAAGCTGCCGATAGGTCATCAGTGGTTCCTTGACTTGGTCGTTAAAGCAGCACCGATGCTATCGCAGCTTGCCCTTTAGCTGCCAAGTTCAAAGTTGCACTTCAAAGTTGAATTCACCTTACCTCTTTAGTAAAAGTAATAAAGATTTACAGCTAGTCTAGAGAAGCAGACTTATTTGCCGGACTGCCGGGCGCAGTGTAATTAACGCTGCAGATCTAAAATTTAATTGGCCCACAACTACAGCAACTTATACAGGGTCTCAAGCGGCACACCGCAGGCCGCCTAAACAGACAGATAAGAATAAGAATTAAGCTGAAGCTGTCAGAACTCAAACATCTTACTAATCATAGACACATGTTATGGTTTTAAAAGACTGAGCTACCCCTGCAACCTACATTACAGGGGGTGCAATAAAGATTGCAGGGGTATCAATCCTCTTCCCCTATGTGATAGCGGCGATTCGGCTCGGCAGGAAAATCCTGTGGCGATAAGAAGAGACGGAAGACCGTTCCCTTTTTCGTCGGCGTGTTGAAAATCTCAGGCCGCTCGATGAAGCCCAATTGTTCGAGTTGCGCAACTACGTTGTAGCACTGGCGCTCTTTAAGACCTGCGGCGGCGGCAAGTTTCGGCATTGAGGTGAAGCACTCTGCCTCGCCCACCTCGTAGGTCATCTCGAATAATATCCGGCACACGCTCATCTGGCCGGAACGCAAGATCGGCGACCAGCGTTTGGAAAAATCCCCGAAAGAGGTTGAAAGAATATTACTCGATGCGGAAGAAGGTGGGGCTGTGCCAGATCGAGCCACCCCTGCAATTTTTTTTGCAGGGGTGTTACGCGATGTTGTGCTGGGTGACTGCCCTACCCCTGCAATCCGCTTTACAGGGGTCGTTCGCACTTGAGGGGTTGAGGTCGCCGCTAGCGCCTCTTCCTGAGCTTTTGCCTCATGGAGCAACTCACGGAGTGGATTGATCTCGCTGACGCGCGGTTGTCGGTCGGGCAGCCGAAATTTGCTTTTGCCAGCCACCCTACGTTGAGGTTTTGTTTTCGGTTCTGCCATTAAGCACGCGACTCCTCAACGGCCAGTTTTAACTTCCCTTTATTCTTGCGGGCACCGAGCCGCTTCAATATCTCATCTGTCAGCTCTGCGTAGAGCAACGCGCCGCGCGAAGCCGGGGCATAAAGCTGCACGGGCTGATGAAAGGCCGGTGACTCCTCTAGCTTGACGTTGCGATGGATGATCGTCTCGAATACCTTAACTCCATAGCGCTCCTTGAGGCTGCGGAAGGACTCTGCAGAGACCGAAGTACGTCCGTCGAACAGGGTGCAGACCATGCCGAGTAGCTCTAGTTCCGGGTTAGTGCTCCTTACCTCCTCGAAAGTGCCCATCAGATCATCTAGCCCGTCTTGGGCGAGCGGCGACGCGGCAACGGGCACGAGCATGTATGTTGAAGCGAGCAGCGGAGTGGTCAAGATCTGCCCTAATGTGGGCGGTGTGTCAATAATGACGAAGTCATATGTCGAAGCTAGCGGGGCGAGTTTTGATCGCAGGCGGTTGATCGCAATGGCTGGCTCTTTTTCGAATCGCGCAAAACGCAATTTCGAGGGAACCAAGTCGAGATGTTCCATCTCTGTGGTCACGACGGCTGCTTCGAGCGGGATCTTTTCGCGTTGCTCGGATTCGATCAAGACATCAGCGATAGAGAGATTGATCTGGTCGGGGGCGAGAAAATGAGAAGTGACGTTTGCCTGTGGGTCGCTATCAATGAGCAGCGTCTCGTACCCACGCATTGCGAGTTCCGCGGCTACGCAGGCTGCAGTGGTACTTTTGCCTACGCCGCCTTTCTGATTGGCAACGGCAATCGTCTTCATCTTCTTAAGCCGCCTTCTTCTCCGTTAAAAGCATATTGAGTAGCTTGAGCAGTTTCATCACCGGCGGCGAGGGTCGCAGTTCGTTGCGCTCATAACGCGCAACGGTGTTGGCTGTGACGCTGATCTCTTCGGCGAGCCGTGCTTGCGTGTATCCCAAGGCTTTCCGTAAATCTCTTATTTGTGTGCCCGTCATTAAAGAATGTCCCTTCAGAGTGCCACATATTACTATACGGAGCGTATATACGCCACGAACATTTAGGTGTGCAATACCCCTGCAACATTCAGCGCAGCCCCTGCAATCTTTATTGCAGGGGTATGGATTTCAATCTGTCTCATCATCCTTCACTTGAATGATAACGCCCGGACCCAGAAAATCCGTCCAAGTCATACCCCTGCAACGCCCAATGCAGCCCCTGTAATAATCATTGCAGGGGTACTATACCCCCCTGCAATGATTATTACAGGGGCTGCAACGTTTCTTACAGGGGCTGCAATGATCATTGCAGCGGCTGCACTAAAGATTACAGGGGATGCAATGAAGATTGCAGGGGAATTTACAGATTGCAGCTAATAGTGTAGGAATAATCATTAGAGATAGAGACGCTCTTGCGTCTTCAAAGTAAACGACCTGAAGCGCCCAAGTTTGCCGACCGAACGCTTCAGGTCATTTGAAAACTCGCTTTGACAGCGAGCCGGTATTTGTGTACCTAAATCTATCAAACAGTATACAAATTCCAGCGATCACTGTCAAGCCTTTTGCTTACAAGGATTTGACCATGAAGGCAGAGCCACTTGCGAACCCTCGCTTTATCCGCCGAACACAGCTCGCGCCCAGCGAGTACCGTAAAAACTTCCACCAGATCGACCGCGACGTCATCGCCGTCATCACTTCACCGGAAGCTGATCGAGTCACGCCAATGATGAGCAAGATATATCTACGTATGGTTGCGGCACCCGCGGAATTCTGGGAGCGAGCAGGTGTGCTTTACTTCGCCCCACGGGCCAACGATAGTCATCCGATTAAAGCGTCAAAGGTGCTCTACGAATTATTGGGCGTGGCATCTGCAACTGCACACAAGGCACTCCGATGGCTACACGGGCAGGGTATTATCGGCTACTACGCGGGAAAGAACGGCGTTGGCATTCGCATTTTCCTGAACCGCGCTGTGAGTTCAATCGGCGTGCGCAACCAAGCAGCGGGCAAAAAAATTTTACCCTTTGCCCGTGGCTCAGATTATTCACCTCATGGCTCAACCGTTGAGCCAGCTTTTAAGGACAGCTTCGCTGTCTCAGAGAGTTTAGATTTAAGTGATCCGCCCGCGCCAAAAATCGGCGCGGACAATACCTACGATGTTATGCCAGAACACATCCTAAGCCCACAATTCCCAAACCGAACACATGGTGCAGTGATAAACTCTGTAAGCTACGCCGCGCGCCAAACACCCGCAGACGAGGAGATGATTAACTACTTGCTTCGTCAACTTGAGCCGGCGGTCTGTGTAGCAGCCACAACGGCCGCAAAACGCGCACACGAAAATACATGCGAGTGGCTAGAGCATCGAGGCTTGCCTAAGGCAGCGCGCGTTGCACAACGAGAAGCCTACAATGTGCTCCGCCAGCATGGGCTGATTAAGAACACGCCAAGACGCCTACAAGCTGACCCAGACGCGGAGCGACAAGCACCTCAACCGGCGATGGCTCAGCCCCTGCCCCCAGAGGAGTTGAGAGAATTAGCAGAAACGTGCATTGCGATGCTGGAGGTACACGGGCAGGGCATTGACGTGACACTTTCGGCTCTGAGCATTGCAGACGGCGGTTGCTTGCTGCCAGAGGACGTTTTGAAAGTGCGCGAACTGGCGCAAGCGATGGCCCCCAAGAAGGAGACTTAAGTAGCGCCCTAGCATTATTGACCATGCCAGAATAATGCCCGCCTCACTTTGCTTGGCGAGTTGGTATAAGACGGCTGATGAGCAACAAATAAAAGTCTAGCAAACTAAGAATAGAACAGTTGTCCTCAAAGCAAAGTGCGGGCTAATCTCATAAGATAAGCTGGGCCATGCAGTGAAAAGCAGGAACACTATTAGTGAATTGTGGGGCGGCATACAGTAATTAAGAGACAATAGCTATGCAGGTTCATTCGCATAGGTGGATCGTTTATCTCCTCATTTTCGTCGCGGCGCTCACCTTCCGGCTCAACGTAGCGCACTATCTCGCAAATGATGATCCAGATGACGGGCGCGCATACGCGCAGCTTGCGCGCAACCTGCTTGAGCAGGGCGTATTTTCAGTTGACACGGAGCCGCCATACAATCCCACTTTGATCCGCTTGCCGGGCTATCCGCTTTTCCTCGCCAGCGTCTATGCAATCTTCGGTCATGGAAATAACGAAGCCGTGCGGCTCGTGCAAGCACTGATTGACACGGCCACGTGTGTCCTCGTCGCGCTCATCGCCTGCAATTGGACAAGTGATATGCGGCGCAGACGTGCAAGCGCCATGGCCGCTTTCGTGCTCGCCGCCATGTGCCCCTTCACGACGATCTACGTGGCGACGATTTTGACCGAGACGTTGACGATATTTCTAATGACGGCGCTCACGCTCACAGCTACTTATGCACTGAAGGCCGAAACAAACAAGGCGGCTCATGCTTGGTGGGCAGCGGCAGGCTTATGCGCAGTCCTCGCGGTGCTCATGCGCCCCGACAGCGGACTGTTTGCCGCAGGCGCAGGTGTGACGTTAGTGCTGGTCGGATTATTGCAGCGACGTGGACGCACATCGGTTGAAGCAACTGCAAACGAGCATGGTTGGGCGCAAAAACTCTGGCACGTCTCAACGCGCGGTTTTGTCTTCTCGTTAATCTTCGCGCTCATCCTGACGCCTTGGGCTTGGCGCAACTGGCGACTCTTCCACGTCTTTCAGCCGCTTGCGCCGGCCCATGGAGAGATGCCGGATGAGTTCGTGCCGCGCGGCTACAATCTCTGGCTGCGCACTTGGATTGATGATGGCCGCTACGTCGGGCCGATGTTGTGGGCGCTCGATGATCAGCCGATCAAACTCGAACAGATACCCGAACGCGCCTTCGATTCGGGGGAAGAGAAGGCGCGCGTCGCGGCACTGCTGGAGCAATACAATCATCCACCGAACACGCAAGAGACAGACGCGGCGGCAAACGATAAAGCTAACTCTTCGAGCGCGACCGACGACGAACAGGCCGCAGATGAAACGGACGAAGATCAGTCAAGCGATGAGGACACACAATCGAGCGATGAGCCGGATGAGCAAAGCGACGAAGCTGAGCAGACAGCGCACGCCGATGTAGAGATGACGCCGACGGTTGATGCCGGCTTCGCAGAGATCGCGCGCGCGCGCATGAGCCGTGCGCCCCTGCGTTTCTATTTTTGGCTACCGCTCAAACGCGCCGCTGCGCTCTGGTTCGACACGCACTCGCAATACTATCCGTTCGGCGGCGAGCTATTTCCGTTAGCCGAACTTGATCACGAGACGCATCAACAAATCTGGTTGCCGCTGTTCGCGCTGTTGACTTGGGCTTACACGCTGCTTGGACTTGCAGGCGCGTGGTGCTTGTGGCGCGACAAAACAGGCGCAGGCTGGCGTTGGCTCTTGCTCGCCGCACTGTTGACGCTGCCGCGTCTGATCTTTATCTCGACGCTGGAAAATCCAGAGCCGCGTTACGTCGTCGAAATCTTTCCGTTGCTCGCCGCGCTCGGCGGCATAGCATGGGGCCGGATAATTTTTTCGGTCAGGCTTAAAAATTGGCCGACGCGCCCGATCCGGTGACGAACACGAAATCGCCCAACCCGGCGAGTTGCTTGATGTCAGTTGCAGCGTTTGCTTGCGCGGGCACGATTGTTAGCACGAGCACGCGCGTCTGCGGGCGATAAGTGTGGAGTTGTTCGGGTGTGCCGAGCCGGCTTTCTGTGTGGAAGATGCCGGTGACGTGCAGGATGAGCGCGTGCTTCTGGCGCTTCGACTGTGCGGCAATCGAGTGCGCCATCGTTGTGTCGCGCAAGACTTGCGCGTCGAGCAGGTAAGGGTTGCCGTGTGTGCCGTGCATCTCGCCGCCGCCCATCGCTTCATTAAACTTAGCGGTGTAAGCGGGCGAAGCGGCGGGGTAGGGAAGTGGCGCAAGCCACGCGAGCGCGTCGGGCGAGAGCGCCTTGAGCGAATCACGACCCAAGCGCGCGACGCGATTCACATAACGCTCCGGCGCGTTCGCCGCGACGACCGATAGTTCGTGCGCGCGTGCGAATTCAATGAGCGGCCGATAATCGGTTTGATAATTTTTCCAAGGCCGGCTGCTGGCGAGAAACTGCGGTTCGGTGATTAACCCCGCGAGATATTCATCGAGCGCAGTCTGCACGTCACGCTCGAACATCTCCAGAGAGAGCACGAGCCGCCGTTCGTTCTGTTTGTCCGAACCCTGCGCGAGGTGCGCGTATGCGCCTTCCAATAATTGCCGCTCGATGAGGTGCGCCGTCTGATCGTTATGCGTCTCGCCAATGAAGACGACTTCATTCGCGGTGACTGCTTCGATGACTTGATCGAGCGTCGCCGTCTTACCCGCCGCATCGTAGATATGATAATTGCCGCCCACCTGCGGCGCATCTTGCGGCAGCGCGCCGACGGGCGTCAACAAGAGCGCGAGCGCGAAGACGTAGAGACGCAAAGCAACACGTTTCATTTTGAGCACCTGCACCGGGAAGTTTGACCGCCGCGATTGTAACCGATCTCGAATCCGCGTTTAATGAGCAAACATGATCGCTCTGCCCGTTGATGCGCTCGCGCCTGAGATCGTCGCCGCGCTCCGGCGCATGCCGAACCTCGTGCTCGAAGCACCACCCGGCGCAGGCAAGACGACGCGCGTGCCACCGGCGCTGCTCGATGCTGGCCTCGCGGCTGACGGTGAAGTCTGGGTGCTTGAGCCGCGACGTTTGGCAGCGCGTTTGGCGGCGCGGCGCGTGGCCGAAGAGCGCGGCGAATCGGTCGGTGAATCAATCGGCTATCAAGTGCGCTTTGAAGATGTCTCAAGCGCGCAGACTCGTCTGCGTTTCTTGACCGAAGGCGTGTTCACGCGTCGCTTGCTCTCCAATCCGCAACTGAAAAATGTCGGCGCGGTCGTACTCGACGAATTTCACGAACGCCATCTGCAATCCGATCTCGCGCTCGCACTGCTCAGGAAACTGCAAAACGAAACGCGCCCTGAACTGCGCATCGTCGTCATGTCCGCGACGCTCGAAGCCGCGCCGGTCGCGCGCTTCCTCGACAACTGTCCGGTGCTGCGTTCTGAAGGTCGCCGCTTCGCTGTTGAGATCGAACACCAAACGCGCCCCGCCGAACGACCGCTCGCAGAACAAGTCGCATCGGCCGTCAACCGGGTTGTGACCGAAGGCTTGACCGGCGACGTGTTGGTCTTTCTGCCCGGCGCGGCCGAAATCCGCCGCGCGCAAGCAGCCTGCGCAGAGTTGGCCGCACGCAACGATCTGATCATTTTGCCATTGCACGGCGAGTTATCCGCCGCCGAACAAGATCGCGCCGTGCGGCCGGCCGATAGACGCAAGCTCATCTTGTCAACGAACGTGGCCGAAACTTCCATCACGATTGACGGCGTCGTCGCGGTGATTGATTCAGGACTCGCGCGCGTTGCCGGTCACTCGCCTTGGTCTGGCCTGCCGACGCTCCAAGTGGCGCGCATCAATCAAGCCTCAGCCAAGCAGCGCGCGGGTCGCGCCGGCCGCACGCAAGCGGGCCGCTGTCTGCGTCTCTACACGGCGCAGGATTACGCCGCACGTCCCGCACATGAAGCACCCGAAATTCAACGCCTCGATCTCGCCGCCGCCGCACTCGAACTGCACGCCGCAAGGATCAATGATCTAGCGAACTTCAACTGGTTTGAAGCGCCCCATGTGCCCGCACTCGCCGCCGCCGATGAGCTACTGCACCGGCTCGGCGCGATTGATGAGAGCGGGCGCATTACCGATCTGGGTGGACGCATGTTGCGTCTGCCGCTTCATCCAAGACTTGCGCGGCTTGTGTGTGAGACAGAAGCGCGCGGCGTCGGCGCGGCGGGTTGTCTGCTTGCGGCGCTCATCAGCGAGCGCGACATACGCGCCGCACAACTCTTCAGTGAGCGTACACGTGAGCCGCGAGTCGCCAGCACGCACGGCATATCCGATCTGCTCGCACGCTTCGATCTCTTCTTCGAAGCCGAGCGCGCAAATTTCGCGCCCGCGCGTCTGCACGCGCTTGAACTCGAACCGAGCGCTGTGCGTGCGGTTGATCGTGTGCGCCGACAGCTACAACGAACGCTCACGTCAGCGCAGACTAAAACGCGGCACGCTAGCAGTCGAACGCATGAGCAACTACGCACGCAAACGCACGATGAAGAGACGGCGCTGTTGATCTCGATCCTCGCAGGTTATCCCGACCGCGTGGCGCGTCGGCGAAACATTGGGGCGGAAGATAAGCACACAAGCGCCGACCTGTTGCTCGCCAATGGCGGCTCGGCGCAGCTTGCACGTGAGAGCGTGGTGCAGCGCGCTGAATTTCTCGTGGCTGTTGAAGCTGAAGAACGACGCGACGTAGGCCGCGCGAGCGGGCGCGGGCTGCGGAAACGGGTGCGTTTGGCGAGCGCGATTGAGCCGGAGTGGTTGCTCGAGCTGTTTCCTGAGCGCATCGTCGAAACAACCGATGCGCATTGGCACGGACAGACCGAGCGCGTCGAAGCTGTGAGCCGGCTGCTTTATGATCAGCTCGTGCTCACGGAGAGTCGCGCGAGCGGCGCGCACGGCGCAGAGGTTGAAAAGGTTCTGCTTGAAGCAGCACAGGCTGCGGGCTGGCAGACGTTCGTCGAGCCGGAGACGGTCGAGCGTTTTCGCGCGCGCGTCGAATTCATGGCGCGCAACTTTCCCGAAAAGAATTTTCGCACGCTTGATGAGGACGACGTGCGTGCCGCGCTCGCACGCATGTGCGCAGGCCGGCGCAGCTTCGCAGAGTTGCGCGAGGCCGCACGCGCGGGTGAACTGATCGAAGACTTGCGCGGCCAACTTACACCCGAACAAGCGCGCTTGTTATCAGCGTTGGCCCCTGAGCGCGTGCAACTCGCTACGGGGCGGCCAGTGCGCGTCAATTATGAACGCGAGCGTGCGCCGTGGCTCGCTTCGCGGTTGCAAGATTTCTTCGGCATGCGCGAAGGGCCGCGCGTGGCGGCTGGGCGTGTGCCGGTCGTGCTGCATCTGCTCGCGCCGAACCGCCGGCCCGTGCAAGTGACGACCGATCTCGCGGGCTTCTGGGCGCGGCAATATCCGCAGGTGCGCCGCGAACTCTCGCGTCGTTACCCGCGCCATGCTTGGCCGGAAAATCCTTTGTCATAGAATGTCGGAGTTGAGTCAACCCCAAGAACGATATTCAAGCCTGCAAAGCAACTGGTGCGCAAAACGATTACGGAGATGCGCAATCAAAAGTCGGACTCCTTTAAGAAAAGTCCGACTCCTCAACGCAAGGCGTGCGGTTTCTCTCTTCATGGCAGCATCTATAAGCTGCCGCAATCAAGCCCTCATAATCGCAGCCATCACAACTGAGATTACAGGTGTGCGGGCAGACGTAGGTGCAAGAGCAGCCGCATTGCGCTTGAGTTATCTGCGGCGTGAGCATCCCGTAGCTGCACACGCTAATCACGAGTAAGGCTGTTAGCCTCAGCAGCTCCTTTCTCATCTGACTTCTCCTCCTTCTTTAATTTTCCAGCTACTTCCATCTGTAAAGTTAACTAACGCGACTGTCACAACTAAGTCCGGCCGAGCGGCAAATTCGATCCAGCCCTTTTCTGACTTAATGCTCGGATTGACCAGCGTTTGCTGTGCTTGTCCTTTGGCGTCCAACATCGTGACCTTATCGGGAGTGACGAATAGATCGCGGCTGATGAGATAGGTTTCGCCGGGCCGGATCGAGATATCGTGCTGAATTACGCCGCGGGTTTTTTGTAATTTCGGATCTCTGACCACCAGTAGAAACCCTGTGATTGTTTGGCCTGACGCATTTATCAATGTAACCTCCGGGGCGCTACTGATAGTTGCCAGATCAGTCGTTTTCCCTGTCAGCTTAGTGAAGAGCGCACCGGGAACTTCTTTGACTTTTGCGTCAACGATCCGAAGCGGGCAGTCTTCATTTCCCACGACTCGCAACAATTGATCCGGTGCGTCATTTACTTGCTTGAGCGCGTCCTCACACGCAGTGTCTCGCGCACGTTGATGAATCGCTTTTATATTCAAGGCCACAGCTATGGCTGACAGTAAAAGTAATAGTCCGCACGCGGCTATGATCGTTTTGCGGTTCACTATGAATAATCTAGTCATGAGCAGTAATCCTCCTAAGCATCGTGTGTCCAAGCAAAATTTTTACTGTGAAAAGATAAGCCGGGCCGGTAATGCCCTCAAGCTTAAATGTCAAATTTGTCACTGTTATTATTCTGAGTTGCTTTGGCGGAAGAGACAGTCGGCGCAAACGCGGTACGTTTTGCCAACAACTTTCACCGAGTAGATTAACCCTTCATCAATGTACCGATAGATAGTCCGACTAGAAACATCAACAAGCCGTGCGGCGTGTGAAACCCGTAATAGCTTCACTTGCTTTTTGCATAATGGACACCAGATGTCAAAGATTGAAGGTTGGTGTTGAGGCATGATCTTGCTCCTTAGAAGATGAGTAAGCAGCTAAGATATTAATCTATCAAGGCAAATAGCAACAGCATCTGCTCCTCATGCGATAGACCGTAACTCTTTCTTCACATCTTTGTTTGCTGTTTCCGTCGCCGTGCGCTTGTTGTCGCACGCCGTCTCGTACTAAGCTTTCGCTCGCAAGCAACAATCTAACAAACAGGAGTACAGGCATGTCAGAAGAGATTCGATCTGGCCAAGTCGAGGAGCATGATGCGCAAGGTTCGGGGCTGTTGTTATCGGTCGATCCTTTGCAAGCGAGTCCGCCGCTCAGCGCTAAAGAGGGCGACAACGTTGACTCGGACACGGATGGTACGGACACGACCGGCGACGCAGGCAGCGACGGCACCGACACGAGCGATAGCGACGGGACGGACGGAGGCGATGCGGACGGCACAGACGGCGATGGCACAGACGGCACGGATGGCGACAGCGCGGATTCGTTAGTTGATGCCGACAGCACAGACACAGGTGCTGATACGGACGGCACCGATTCGACCTCTGATTCCGACGGCAAGGACGCGAGTTGAGCGCACGTCAACGCACGACGGACGCTGGCCGTGAACAGCTTGCCGAAACCTTGCGCCCACTGAGCGTGGACGAGTTCATCGCCAACGCTTGGGGGCGCACGCATGAGCTTATCAAAGGTCAGCCGGGGAAGTTCGCGCACCTGTTGCCGTGGGCGCAGTTGAACACGATCCTGCGGCAACATCGCTTGGACTTCCCGCGTCTGCGCCTCGCGCGCGACGGCAAGAGTCTGCCTGCGTCCGCTTACTTGCGCCACGTGCGCAACAGTCGCAAGCAGACGACAGTGCCGCGTCTGCTCGCGGACAAGTTGACCGAGCAGTTGCGGCAAGGCGCGACGCTCGTACTCGATGCGGTTGACGAACTGTTCGAGCCGCTCGAACAACTTGCGGCGGGCCTCGAACGCTTCTTTCGCGTCCACGTGCAGATCAACGCTTACGCAGGCTGGCGCACCTCACGCGGCTTCGATCTGCATTGGGACGACCACGACGTCTTTATCCTGCAAGTTGCCGGGCGCAAAGACTGGCGCGTCTATGGCGAGACGAGACCTGCGCCGCTTGTTGAAGACATCGAGCCGGCCGCGAAGCCAACCGGCGAGCCGCTCTGGGCCGCCACACTCGCAGCCGGCGACTTGCTCTACATCCCGCGCGGTTGGTGGCACGTCGCGCTGCCGCTTGATGAGCCGACGCTGCACCTGACGGTCGGCATACACAATCGCACCGGCATTGATCTCCTGCGTTGGCTCGTTGACAACTTGCGCACCAGCGAAACCGCGCGCCGCGACCTGCCGCGCTTCGCTAGCGCAGCCGAGCAACGCGCACACGCCGCACGTCTGCGCAGCGAACTCACCACTGCCTTCAATGACGATCTGCTCGCACGATATTTTGCCGCACAGGATGCGATAGCCGTGCCGCGCCCGCGCCTCAATCTACCTTGGGGCGCGATGCCTGATGCGCCGCCGCTCACAGACGATGCGCGTGTGCGGCTCGTCGCGCCGCGCCCGCTTGAGTTTCATATTAAGGACGGCGTCGTCGAATTTTCGTGTCTTAAAAAACGCTGGCGCTTCGCAGAGGCCGCGTTGCTCGTCCTGCGCCCGCTTGCCGATGGACACGCGCACACGTTGGCCGAGTTGTGCACGGCGGCGCGCGAACGATTGGATGAGCGAACCGTACGCGCTTTGCTGGTTGAGTTGAGCGCGCACGGGTTGATTACTCAGGTTTGAATAAGCCTTAATCTGAGCATGGGAATTTAAGCGCGGAAAGATTAACCACGAAATCACACGAAGCAACTGCTATCAAACAAGCACAACTTTTTGTTCTTCGTGCTGTTTCGTGTGATTTTGTGGTTTATTTCTGTCGTGGATCAGTCATGCAGGTTGAGTTGAAGAAGTGAGTAAACCATTCTTTTATTGTTCCGAGTTGTCGCGGCAGAGAGGCGAGCCGAAGTACGGTACGGCTTCGGTGGGCGACGTGTGGCTGCTCGTCGAGTATCCGTTCTGGTGGGGCGCGCAAGCGTTCCACGATAGCGCGCTCACAGACGAAGTGAAGACGTATCTGACGGCCGCGCTCGCAAGCATTCCGCGCGCGCGCCTGCTCCTTATCAAACAAGACTATCCGCGTCGTGCGCAGATAAAATTCTTCGTCGTGCGCTCACGCCCGCGCGAGCCGTTCATCGCGGAGTTCACGCTCGATACATACGAACAGTTATTACAACTCGACATCGCGGCCGCGGCCAGCGGCCAACTGAACGCTGCCGGTGTCAGACGAACCGAACCGCTCTTTCTCGTCTGCACGCATGGCCGCCGCGACAAGTGCTGCGCGAAGTTCGGCTATCTGCTCTATAAAAATTTGCGCGCGGGCGGCGAGGCCAACGTCTGGCAATCTTCGCATGTCGGCGGCGACCGCTTCGCGGCCAATCTCGTCTGCTTTCCGCACGGACTCTTCTACGCGCATATGACCGACACAGACGCGCAGACGATCTTGACCGCCTATCGCGAACGGCGTCTCGTCTTAAATAAATTTCGCGGGCGCGCTTGTTATCCGCATACCGTTCAGGCCGCCGAATACTTCATCCGCGCCGAGGCGAACTTAGACGGCCTTGATGATCTGCGTCTGCTCGCGCGTGAGCGCCTCGCGGAGACTAGCTGGCGCATACGCTTCGCCGCGCCGATGAATAGAAGCGTTTATGATGTGATCGTTAGCAGTCGCGTCTCTGCGTCTCATCAATATCTGACTTGCGATGCGACCAGAGAGAAGAGCGTCGAGCAGTTCAACCTCGATGATTATCGTGTGACGCACGACCGCGCGCGCACACAAGCTTGAGTCTGTGCTTGCGCCGGGCAAAGCCAACCGTCTATTTTTGTTGCCGCCTGAAGTATAAAGCCTTCGGGTCAACAATATCGCCGGTTTGGAAGGCGAATTGCGTTGCATCGCCGAGCATCTCCCAGCCTTCAGCGCCAAGCTTGGCCGTCGCTCTGGCTAAGGCAGCCTTCGTTGCTTCGGCAAAATTCGCGTTGCCCTCAACGGTAGTCTCTACAGCTTCTTTGCGACAGCCGGAAGCTTGAAAGTAGCAGATTTTAGCTGAGCCAATAGTTTTCCCTTCTTGACCGATAGACGACACATCGGTGATCGCACAATATTCCCATCTTTCGCCCGCTCTCCTGTCAGACTGTTGAGCATGAACCGCGCCAGCCGTGAAGCTGTTAAGCATGAGGCCCGCGAGCAGACCGATTGCGAGCGCTAAGGCCAGCGCCAAGATGTTTGTTCTCTGCATACAGAGTTATCCTTTCAGATATAGATTAGCCGACGCAGTCAATCTAACGCGCGCCGCAGAGCAAAGTGCCAAATTCTTCTATCCGCCGAAGCAACTAATTTCGTCGCCGCCGGGCGTCCAGCCGATCAGTTCTCCAGCCGCTCGACAGCCTCACGCAATTCGCGGAACAGTTGCGCGAGCGCGGCGGCGCGATAGTGTGCGTTGAGACCGCTGGGATTTGGTAGCACCCAGATCAAGGTCGCGCCCATCGTCTCGGCTTGCAGCCCCAACTGCGCTTTCGGCCGTGCGAATGCCGCGCGGTAAGCGCCGATGCCGAGCACGGCGAGAACACGCGGCCGGTAGCGGCGCACTTTCTGTTGCAAACGCCGGCCGCCCGCGAGCAACTCTTCATTGGTCAACTCATCGGCGGTCGCCGTCGCGCGCGCGACGACGTTCGTGATGCCGTAGCCGTTGTCGAGCAGTTCGTACTCTTCATGCGGCGCGAGCAAGCGCGCGGTGAAGCCTGCGGCGTAGAGCGTGGGCCAGAAACGATTGCCGGGGCGGGCGAAGTGATAGCCGGTCGCGCCCGAATAGAGACCCGGATTGATGCCGCAGAGGAGCACGCGCAAGTTCGGCGCGATCACGTCGGGCACAGTCCGGCCGACAGCCGCTGCGATCTCAGCTTTAGTAGGTTTACGTGGGTTCATCTGCATACGTCGCATGTCAGATCAGTTAACAGCCGTGCAGTCTGATGCAAGCGCAACTCGTGTGCAAATAATATGAGCCGCAAAGGCCGTCTGTCATCTCTGTCACGCATGCGCCGGCGTTCGCGCCTTGCGTAAGAGGCGCGACGGATCGCTATAATCTGCGCGATGGAATACTTAATCCTCATCATCGCGCTGGGCGTGACCTGCTTCGCGGGCGTGCAGTTTTGCTATCTCATCTTCTTGCAGGCGACGAACCGGCAGCAACAACGCCGCATCGCCGAACTGGAGCGCGAACTCGTCGCCCTGCGCCGTGCGCTAAACGATCCGGCGACGAGCGTGACAGATGAAGCAGAGGAAGTTTGGTCGGAACTGATAGACGACAGCGCAGGCCAATAAACTTTGCGCCGCAAAACTTTAAGAGCGCAAGGATACACTTTGAGCAGCGGAGAAGATAATGAGCAGCAGATCAATTGCGAGATTCGTCTGGCTCGTCGTGATTACGGGCCTCGTATTGCCGGTTGGCGCACAGCGAAGGAGCGAGCAAGTGCGTAAGCCGCCGGCCGAGCAATCTTTGGCGGCCAAGATTCGCCGCTTCGCCCCAACCGTCATCACGGCCGATGCCGCGCACCTCGCGCCCGCAGACCGCCGCGCCCTCGATAAGATCATCGCCGCCGCCGCTTACTTCAAGCCGATCTTCCTGCGTCAAGTCTGGCGCGGCAACCCTGCGCTCGAAGCCCAACTTGAACGCGATACGTCGCCCGTAGGGCGCGAGCGTTTGCACTACTTTCACATCAACACTGGGCCTTGGTCGCGGCTCGACAACAACGAGCCGTTCATCGCAGGCGTGCCGCCGAAACCACCGCAAGGAAGTTTCTATCCCGATGACATGACGAAAGAGGAGTTCAACAATTGGACGCAGGGACTCTCTGAATCCGACCGCGACCGCGCGACCGGCTTCTTCTATGTCATCCGCCGTGATGCAAACCATCAACTCAAAGCCGTGCCCTACAGTGAAGAGTATCGAGAGTATCTTGATCCGGCAGCGAAACTGCTGCGCGAGGCCGCACAGTTGACGACCAATCGCACGCTTAAAAATTTTCTGACGAAACGTGCCGCCGCATTTCTGTCGAATGATTATTACGACAGCGATGTCGCGTGGATGGGTTTGGACGCGCCGATTGACGTGACCATCGGGCCGTATGAGACCTACGAGGACGAAGTCTTTAATTACAAAGCCGCGTTCGAGGCTTACGTCACCTTGCGCGATGAGGCGGAGTCGGCCAAGCTCGCGCGCTTCAGTCGCTACCTGCAAGAGCTTGAAGATCACTTGCCGATTGATGCGCGCTATCGTAACCCGAAGCTCGGCTCGGCTTCGCCCATCCGCGTGGTCAACGAAGTCTTCGAGGCGGGCGAGGCAACGAGCGGCGTGCAGACGGCTGCGTTCAATCTGCCGAACGACGAGCGGGTGGTGAAAGAGAAAGGATCGAAGCGCGTCATGCTCAAGAACGTGCAGGAGGCAAAGTTCAAGCAGACGCTCGTGCCCATCGCCCATGTCGTACTCGCGCCGGCCGACGAGCGCGACCTTTCGTTCGAGGCCTTCTTCACGCACATACTCATGCACGAACTGATGCACGGATTGGGGCCGCACAACATCAGCGTGAACGGCCAGAACACAACCGTCCGCTTGCAACTCAAAGAGAACTACTCGGCGATTGAAGAGGCGAAGGCGGACATTAGCGGGCTGTGGGCTTTGCAGTATTTGATTGACAAGGGCGTCGTTGATAAGAGCTTAGAGCGTGCGCTCTACACGACCTATCTGGCGAGCACCTTCCGCTCCGTCCGCTTCGGCACGTCGGAAGCGCACGGCAAAGGCATCGCCGTGCAGTTCAACTATTTGACCGATAAAGGTGCGATCAAATACGACGAACGCAGCGGTACGTTCAGCGTCAACCCGGCGCGGATTAAAGATGCCGTGCGCGATCTCACGCACGACATCATGACCCTGCAAGCCGAAGGCTCTTACGACAAAGCGAAGGCGTTGCTCGACAATTACGGCGTTGTACGACCTGAGATGCAGCATGCGCTCGACCGGCTCGGCAGTGTGCCAGTGGACATCGAGCCAAGCTTCCCGCTCGCGTTACACTAATAAAGCAATTTGCGGATCGAGCGCGGCCCTTTTGCCGGGAGCGCGTTCACTCAACTCGTCTAGGTCATCACTGGTGTTTCTGGCAGACGGAAAAATTCGCGCGCGGGTTTAAGCGGGCGCAAGAGCCAGTAAGGGCGGCGCGTGCCGTCGGGCGAGTAACGGTCGGCGGGGCGCGTCTCGGCGAGCCAGTTGCGAAAAGCCTTGCGCGCCTTCTCTGTGTCAACGAAGATGTCGCCCGCGTTGTCCGTCGGCTGAGCCTTGATCACACGCACAGCTTGATGCCAGCAGTGCTGACCGGAGACGGGATCGGGATGCACAGGGAAGGTCAGATTTTGATGCACGCCCACGTCCGTCCACCAGATGCGCAGCGTGTCCGCATCACTCGACTCATAAGGCGCGACGCCGCGCTCGCGCCTGAGTCCCCACTGGCTGCCTTCATGTTCAAGCGCGACCGTGGCCATTAACTGTCGCTGCCCTGCGTCCTTCAACTTCCAACGCCCCATGTGATGACTGCAAGCGACGATGCCGGGTCTGATCCCTTCCGTCACCCATGCGCGCAGGACGAAGTGGCCGATCTCTGTCTCGACGCGCACAAGCTCGCCCGTCTCGATGCCAAGCTGCGCAGCATGCGTCGGATGAAGCCACAAGGGATTGGTGTGCGCGATCTCGTCGAGCCACTTGGCGTTGGCTGAGCGCGTGTGAATCTGCACGGGCAGACGGAAGGTGGAGATGAGCACGGTCTGATCCGCGGCGAGGTTGTCAGGGTGTATGTGGCTCTTGATATAGACGGGCAAAGCCCATTCGGGCCAGCCCCAATCGGCGAGCGTGCGCGAATAGAACTCAAGCCGGCCGCTCGGCGTCTGAAAGCCGCGCACGATGCGCCCGTCAACTTCGACGCCGACCATGCGCCGGCCATCTTCGTCCGGGTCGAGCGTCGGCACAGGCACGATGTTTGGCGTCGCAGGCTTCGGCGTGCGCGTGAAGACGCGTTTGAAACGATCCACATGCACGTCCGTCAATTCTTCTGCGGGCACGGGCGTCTCGTGCAGCGCGCCTGTTTTTTTCTTAACTTCAAACGCGCCATAGCGCCGCATGAACTCAAGCGGCGTCAAGTTTTCTTGCGCCGCCGCTTCAGGCAGACCCGGCACGGAATGCTCGAAGATGTAGCCGTAATACTCGTCCACACCCAGACGCTCGCCCGGTCGTTGCTGTGATTCGGCGAAACTGCGTATGCCAAGACTGCCATCACGATCAATGCGCCAAGTCAACTCAAGCCAGAACTCATTCTCCTCCCAGACCTCGCCCGGATTGACCGCGCGCGTGTCTGTGATCTCTTCGCCATCGCGCTCGCGTGCGGCCCGCAGCACGGGCTGGCGGAAGCCGAGCCACTGCGCATCGTGCGTCTCGTAGGAGTGTATGTCGTGCCGCTCCGAGCCATGACCCATCGGCAGAATGTAGTCGGCGAAGTAAGCGGTCTCATTCCACGTCGGCGTGAGCGCGACATAGCAGCCGACCTGTTTCTCGTCGGTCAGCATCTCGATCCAAGAGAAGCCGTCCGGGTTTGTCCAGACAGGGTTATAGACACGCGTGAAATAGACTTCCAAACGCCCGCGCCCTTCACGCAAAAAGTGCGGCAGCAGAAACGACAACTCATTCATTGCGAGCGGGTACTCGCGCGGCCACGTCAGTTCGTTCCAAGTCTGCGGATGCGGCGGCGTATAGATCGGCTTAGGCACAAACTTGTTCCACGCATTCGGGAACACACCGCCCTCGCTTGCGACCGCGCCCAAGAGCGCGTTCAACATAAAGAGCGTGCGCGCCACCTGCCAGCCGCCGCTATTGCCGGCGGCGGCGCTGCGCCAGTTGTGACTTGAAAAGCGCGTGCCCGCAGTGGCGACGACCTCTGCCACTTCTGCAATCATGCGCGCGTCAACGCCTGATTCTTTGGCAGCGAACTCGAATGTGTAAGCTTGATAAATCTCTTTCAGCGCCGTCTCAAAATTCTCGAATGTCGTTTCAACTTCAGGCCGCTCGACCGCCAAGTATTCTTCCCAGTTCCACCAGCGGCGCACAAACTCGCGGTTGTAGAGATCGTGTTGGATTAAATAGTTCGCACACGCCAAGACGATTGCCGCCTCTGAGCCGGGATAGGGAGCGAGCCAGTAATCAGCGTGCGTCGCTGTATTTGAGAGTCGTGTGTCGAAGACGATCACTTTCGCGCCTGCGGCTTTTGCTTCGATGATTCGCTGCGCGTGTGGGTTGAAATAATGGCCGGTCTCAAGGTGCGAACTGATGAGGAAGATCACTTTCGCGTTCGCGTGATCGGGACTCGGCCGGTCAAGCCCCATCCAATATTGATAACCTGCGCGCGCGTTCGACGAACAGACGTTCGTGTGCGAGTTGTGTCCGTCCACGCCCCATGCCGCGAGTATCCTTTCCGTGAAGCCATCTTCGCCCGGTCGCCCGACGTGATACATCACTTCGTTCTGCCGGCCCTCGCTGATCGCTTTGCTAATTCGCGCGGCGATGTCATCGAGCGCTTCGTCCCAACTAACGCGCGTCCATTTGCCTTCGCCACGCCGACCTGCGCGTTTGAGCGGATAAAGAATGCGGTCTGGATCGGTGATCTGATTAAGCGTCGCCGGCCCCTTCGCGCAGTTGCGCCCGCGCGAGGCGGGATGCTCCGGGTTGCCCTCGAACTTGCGCACCGCGCCGCTCTCTCTGTCCACATAAGCCAACAGCCCGCATGCCGCTTCGCAGTTGAAGCACGTTGTCGGCACGAGCTTGTAATGATGCTCCTCGCGCCGCGGCCACGCCTTCGACTCAAGCTCAACCCAATCGTCCCAACGCTCCTTCGGCGGAAACGATGCCAGATGCACACAACTCGGCCCTTGATAAAAGGTCTCACCCCGCGCCTCTGTCTCTTCCCGCGCGGCGCTCACGCGCTCATCCAGCTTGTCTGATCTCATCATCCTGTTCCCTTGCGATCAGCGTGACTCAATTGTCAGTAATCAACGCTACGGTTTTTCTCCGGCGGCAAGCTCCGCGAGCGCACGCTCGATGCGGTGCTGGCGCGTCTCCGGCCGCTTGGCCGCTTCGATGGCCCGGACATGTTCCTTTCGATTTGTATAGCTCAACTTGTCCCAAGTGGCTTGCGCGGCCTTGTTTGCTTTGAGCGCGCGGGCGAAGTCAAGTGGCGGCGTGACGGTGCGCGGCTCGTCGTCGCGTTGCATGACGACGGTGATCGTTTCACCGCCTTTGACGTCTGCGCCTGCGCGGACTTCTTTGTTAACAGCCATGAAGTGTTGGCCGCCCATTGGAAAAATAGAACTGCGAAAAGGGAAGCCGTTGATCGTGCCGCGCACGGGCACGCGGGCGCGCGAGCCGAAGACCTTCTGTACGTCGAAAGGGATTTTGATGCCGGTCGCTTCGCTGTGCTCGTCCTTTTCAAGCAGGACGCGAAAACGTTTGGTTGGGGATTTGTGCAGCACTGTAGTCTCCTTTCGTCTGTCCCAGATATGACCTTGCACACAGCTTGTCATCAAGCGAGCGGCACAGCTTGACCAGCTTGGACGTAAGCGTGCTCGTAGAGCAACAAGCCGATCAAGACAAGCGGCACGGCAGCGAGGCCGAGCCAAGGCGCGGCGCAGCCGGCGAGCGTCAACAGGATGCCCGTCCAGAAGAATGGCTTGAAGCGCCCGCGCGTTAGCTCCCAAGTGGCGAGGCGCGCGTGCGCGGTCGGGTGCGTGAGCGTTAGCTCGCCAAAGATCAAGAGCAGGTGCGTGATGGTCGTCGCCGCGAGCGTCCAGAGCAGGGCATTGACCAACTCAGGTTCAAAGCGAAACGCGAACGGCACGAGCGCGCCCGCGCCCACGAGTAGCGCTTGCACGAGTAGATGCGGCGGGAGCAGTGGATTCTGCCAGAGGTCGCGCGCCTTCGCTTGCGCAAACAAATAAGCCGTGTAGATCGCAGTCATGATGCCGAGCGGCAGACCCGCGATCAGCAACCAAAGTTGCATGGTCGTTGCGCCGAGCAGACTTGCCAAAAAATGAAGGGCCAGCACGAGCGTGTAAGCGGCGATGATGAATGCGCCGCGCACAAGCCAACTGCGCCAGTGCGGGCGCGTGAAGATCATAAGGAAGCGCGCCGGATGTTCTAAATCCCAGATGAGTAGTGCACCGGTTGCGGCGAGGAATGCGCCGGACATGACGGGCGCGACCCAGAGCCACAAGGGACTATCGGCGTGCAACAAGCCGAACAGGACGAAGAGGAGCGGCACGAGATACGCGCCCGCAGCGATGCCTTTCGTCCAAGTGTAGAGACTGACGCGCCAGTCCCAAGGCAGCGCGTGCGGCACGTCGTAAGCAAGCAGCGCGGCGGCTGAAGTGTTGTTGTAAGTCGGATTGCCTGCGACGACGTGCTCGGCCGTCTCCAGTTGTTCGCTCCACATGAAGAGGCCGCCCTGTGGTCTCTGTGCGGCGAGCGGATCGAGCGTCGCTTGGTGCGCGCCTTTGTAGAACAGCTTCGGCAGCGTCTCTTTTTCGGGTCGCCGGACGTTCACCGGCTCACGCTGTACGATGCGCGCAACTTTCGCCGTTGGGTCGTTCATATCGCCGACGAGGATCGCTTCGACCGGACAGACGACGACGCAGGCCGGCTCAAGCCCCATGTCAATCCGGTGCGCGCAGAAGTTGCACTTCTCGGCTGAGTGGTCTTCGGGGTTGATGAAGATCGCGTCGTAAGGGCAGGCGGCCATGCAGGCTTTGCAGCCGATGCAGATCGACTTATCGAAATCAACAATGCCGTCGGCGCGTTTGAACATCGCGCTCGTGGGGCAAGCCGCGACGCATGGCGCGTGTTGACATTGATTGCAGCGCGTCACCTGATGCGCGCGTCGGGCTTGCGGGAACACACCTACGTCAACGTGTTTGACATAGGTGCGCGTCACGCCGAGCGGCACGTCGTTCTCAGACTTGCAGGCTGTGGTGCAGGCGTGACAGCCGATGCAACGTGTCTGATCGATCACTTTGACCCAGAGAGGTTGCGCCGTCGTCTGCTCTGCCATCCGCCGTCTCCACCCGAATGAATTTTGGCACCACGAATTGAGACGCTTCTACACTTAATGCGCGGGCGAGTCAAACAGAATTGCGGGCAGAACCGGCGCGCTCAGGCGCTAAGGGCGGGTTGCTTTTGCTGTGGGTCAACGGTGAGTAGCTCGTTGAGTAGGATGGTCTGAGTGTGCGTGATGAGGCGTGTGGCATCGCCGGCTTCGAGCGGGCGCGAGAAGATGTAGCCTTGCGCATAGTCGCAGCCCAAGGTGCGCAGTTGTTCGAGTTGTTCGGGCGTCTCGACGCCTTCGGCGACGACGTCCATCTCAAGGCTGCGCGCGAGCGTGATGATCGTGTGGACGATCTCTGCGTTCTCTGTGCTGTGCATCTGGCTGATGAACGAGCGATCAATCTTGAGCGTGTTGATGGGGAAGCGGTGCAGATAGCTCAGAGAGGAATAGCCCGTGCCGAAGTCGTCTATGCTCAACTCGACGCCAAGCGCGCGCAGTTGCGTGAGCATCTCTGCGGTCGTGTCAATGTTTTCGATGACCATGCTCTCGGTGATCTCTAGCTTGAGCCGATTCGGTTCAAGGCCGGCGTCGCGCAAGCTGCCGGCCATCTGTTCGATGAAGTTCGGCTGCGCAAACTGTTTGCTCGATAGATTGATGCTAACGGTGAAGTGCGCGGGCAGTTGTTGCTGCTCTTGCCACGCGCGCATCTGCTGGCAAGCTTGTGTGAGCACCCAACGCCCGATAGCCACGATGAGGCCGGTCTCTTCGGCGACCGGAATGAAATCCAACGGCGAGATGAAACCACGCTCCGGGTGCTGCCAACGCAATAGTGCCTCAAAGCCCATGACGCGCCCGTCGGCGAGCGAGACAATCGGCTGATAGCGCAGACAAAACTCTTCACGGTCAATCGCGCGCCGTAGATCGATCTCCATCTGCAACAGATTGACGGCGCGGTCGTGCATCGCTTTATCGAAGACGACGTACCGGTTCTTACCCGACAACTTGGCGCGATACATCGCCGTGTCTGCGTCGCGCAATAAGTCTTCGGCGCGATCATAGCCGGTGGAACTGGGCGCAATCCCGATGCTCACGGTCGTGAAGACTTCGTGCCCGCCCAAGTTGAACGGCATTGTGAGTTCCGTCTGAATGCGCTGCGCAATCGCGATCGCATCGTCAATGTCGGTCAACTCTTCCAAGAGGACTGTAAACTCGTCGCCGCCCAAACGCGCGACGGTGTCGCCCGGGCGCAAGCACGTCTCAAGGCGGCGCGCGATGCCGACCAAAAGCTGATCGCCGACCATGTGACCGAGACTGTCGTTGATGACTTTGAAGCGGTCTAGGTCGAGAAAGAGCGCGGCGTACAAGCGTTCGGGGCTGCGCTTGGCGCGCTGTATGGCCATCTTGAGGTGATCCATAAAGAGCGCGCGATTCGGCAACCCCGTGAGTACATCGTGGAAGGCGTCGTGCAGCAGCCGCTCTTCGGCGCGTTTGCGGTCGGTGATGTCTTGCAGTTGAAAGAGCAGGTGGAGCGGCTGCCCTTGTGCGTCGCGGACGAGCGAACTGCCCAAGTGTACCCAAACCTCGTGCCCGTGCCGGTGCAGATAACGCTGCTCCGTCTGACAAGAGGCCAGCTTGCCGTCGAGCAATTGACTGAGATTGGCTAAGACCGCGCCGAGATCGTCCGGGTGCGTCAGTTCTTGAAATTTGTGGAGCAACAATTCCTGTTCACGATAGCCGACGATCTCGGAGAGCGAGCGATTGACTTGCAGGAATTGGCCGTCTGTGGAGACGAGCGCCATGCCGATGGTCGCGTAGTCGAACGAGCTACGGAAGCGCGCCTCGCTCGCTTGCAAGGCTTCGATGTGGCGTTGTGCTTCGGCGGCGTGGCGCTGCGCCTGTTCGGCCTGCGCGGTTGAGACTTCGACCGTTTTCAAGTAGGTCTTATAGGTGAAGTAGATGATAGCGATGATGGGCGCGGCGGCGAGCAGCGCGTAGAAGCCGACGACGCTCGCGAGCTTGGCGATGAGACCTGCGGCCGAAGCGCCGGCGAAATAGGTGATCGAAGTCCAAAGAAAATTCTGCCGCCACATCTGCCAGATGGGTTGGCGCGTCTTTAGGGCCGTGCCCGTCGCGATGATGCCGGAGTTGGCGACGTACTGCACAAAGCCCATCAGCGTAATTGCAACGATAAAGCGGCCGTTCAACTCGCCGGCTGTAAGCGTCGGCATCGGGCCGAACAGGGAGCGCAGGACGAAGACCGTGAGCGCGGTTGAGCCGGCGACTGCGCCCATGTTGAAGAAGACGAGCGTGCGCCGTTTGTTGAAGCGCAGCGACGCCAAGCAGGCGTCTGCGGCGGCGAGCAAGATCGCCGCCTCGCCGCCGAAGATCAGCAGCGTCAGCAGAATGAAAGTATCGGAGACTGAGACTTGGCCGCGGACGCGCGGGATCAGGACGATGGTGCGCGCGCCGACGGTCAGTGTGACGACGATGAGCAGCAGGAAGCGCAGGTCGAGGTGACTGATGGGCAAGCGCACGGCGGCCCACACGCAGGCCAAAGCGCCGGCCGCAATAACCAGCGAGATGAAGGGCCGGAATAGAGGATGTGAGCTTCGTGTCTCAGACATGGGCTGATCCGTCGAAGCTGAAGCGAACTGGTGGTGACAGCATTTAACGTGGCGGGGCGAACCAGTAAGAGCCACGCGCGGGCGTCAGCTACACCTGCGCACCTGCATGCAAGGGCAAGGCACATGCCAGCGCCAGTTGTTAGGGCTGAGACCATTTTTTCAAGGGAATTGACGACTTTCGCCGGAGCAGGGGATTCAGTGCGCCATCATCGCTCATTCAAACTGACTTGCGCGGCTGGTCAAAATGAGATGCCGGTAAATAAGTGCGGCCAGTGGGTGAGTCAATAACTGCTAACGCAGATGATACTCAACTGGCCCCGCTCGGGCAGTGGTCACTTGCCAGCGCAAGGCCCTATAATTTCAAACCGATATAGCAGATGGGCCAAATTTTGTATTGACTCTAGCTAGCGAAACGGCGTAAAAGACCGGCAGGCTTGCAGTCAAATTCATCGCTTGAGTGAGTGAAAAGATGGAACCGATTCGCGCACCTTTTTTTGTCGGCCTCATCGGCTTCGCGTTGGGCGTCGTGTTACTTGTGGCTTGGTGGCTGATCGCCGTGCCGACGACGGTGTTGCTGCGTTTTCTGCACGGTCTGTTCTTCGGACTAGGGATGCTGCTCTTCGTCACCGGCGGCTTTCTCGCGCTCTGCACCGGCATGGTCTATCTGCTCTATTACTTCAAACAACCGCGCGCAGCCGCGGCCACGAAGTGAGGCCGCGCGCGGGCGTTCGGTTAATTGCTTTGAGCACACGCTGGGCGTTTAGACAAGGGAGGGTTTATGCACGACGACGAAAAGGAAGCGCGCACATTCAACGACGAGCAGCAGAAGATGTTCGGCGACTCGGAGGCGTATCAAGCGGGCGCGCCCGTGCGCGCGCACACGCCGGGCGTAGCCACTCCGCCAGCAACGGATATATTGCCGCCGCCGACAGACGCGACGAGCGAACCGGCCGAAACTGAAGTTGAAGCTGAGCCGCGCTTGCACGTCGTCGCCGTGCGCGGCGAAGGCGGGACAGACATCACGGGCGGCACGGACAAGTACGGCCCCGGCGGTCTCGCAGACAGCGAGCGAGCGACGACAGAGGGCACGGGCGCGACAGAGACAGGCGACGTGGCTGCCGGCGCAAGCTCGACGCATGCAGGCGCGGGCGGCAATCAAGGCCCGACCGGCGGCACAGGCACAGCCCCGACAGAGTAGTAGGCAGAAGGCAGTAAAAAGCCGGTTGAATTTTCACTCCCTGCGGCGAGTAAATCTCAACTGACTGCCTTCTGCCTACTGCCTTCTGCTTTCTGTCCCAGTTGACATTTCAACCTGAAAAGCATAAATAGTGCTATGTCGTTGCCAGCGCCGGTTGAGCAGCCATGCCCCCTTAATGCACCGGCGCGGGCGGCGCACTTGACTCGATATTCTCCCCAACTTATGTGCGCACGGAAAGTGGAAGTTCTGCTCCCCCGCTTGGATACTCTTGCACGCAAGCCGGCTAAGGGGAGCGTTTGATGATTAGTCAAGAGGACTTCGACAAGTTCGTTGAGAGCTTCAACACCGATTACATCTACCTGCTGACTCGCGCCGGCAGTGGCAGTTACGATTGTCTGATCTCGTCGTTCCGTGTCCTCAAAGACCTCTACGACGTGATCATCAAACTGCACGACACGACGCATCTGAACTTCAGCGTCGTGGCCTATCCGTTGACGTTCCGCGCGAGCGACCCTTTCTTGCAGAGCTTAGGCTTCAACAATCACGAGATCGCCAACATCTATGGCTTTCTGGAGCACGTGAAGCTGACGCAAGGAAAGGAGTTTGAAGAGATCATCGAAGGCGCTGACCCGATTAGATGTGCGGTTGCAGGCTTCCCCCATGGCTCAAGCTGACATTGCTCGATTGATCGAAACTCACAAGGATCAATTAGTCCAACAGTGGGTCGCTGCGGTGCGCGCCGATCAGTCGCTCAAATCTGATGCAGACTTATCAGAAGGCGGCTTGATCGATCATGTGCCCATGCTGCTCGATGAAGTGTGCTCGCTCCTGCGCGCGGAGCAAAGGCCGGGGCTGCACAACATGCATGAGGCGCGCGTCCACGCTTACACGCGCTTCCGGCAAGGCTACCGCGCCCGCGACCTCGTCCGCGAAATCGCGCTCCTGCGCCTGACGCTCATTGAGCATATCCAGACACAACTGCGCGCCGCCACTAATCCACACACCTTTGAAGACTACTTCGGCACGATCCACGCACTCAACTTCTACCTAGACGAAGAGCTGCGGTACGGCGTCGCCATCTTCACCGAAAGCAATGACGCACCGCCGCAGCTCCACGCTTCAGAGCCGCCACCGATGCCGCTGACTTGATTGTTTCCCGTCTCTATTCTCTGCGCACCACAGTCTCACGCTCATGTACGACCGACGTATTGTCTGTCGTGCGTCCGCGCACGCTCATCAAGAGTATGGCCAGAATCGCTAACAGGACGACCGCGCCGACGCCAAGCCAGACTGGATCGATTGTCTGC
Source organism: Acidobacteriota bacterium (assembly GCA_003223935.1). GTDB lineage: Bacteria > Acidobacteriota > Blastocatellia > Pyrinomonadales > Pyrinomonadaceae > QHXQ01. The sequence continues at coordinate 42,161 of QHXQ01000046.1, forward strand.
GTCGTGCGCGATACTTGCACACTGGTCGGTTGTTGAGTTGTTTCAGTTGTGCGTGTGGTCTGCGTCGTCGTGCCGCCGCCGGTGTTGCTGGTGTTGCTATTTTGCGCTGCAACGGTGAGCGGCAAGATGGTTAAAAGTAGCGCGAGCGCCAAGAGTGGCGTCCGTTTAGCAAAGTCTAAGAGTTTCATAGTTGATCTCCTTTTCTAGCGTATGTCGCTTGCGGCCGGTTGTAGCTCACAAAACTCATCTGCCATACATCGCGCCCGGCCGGCTGCTAAAAGTCTGTACACTCCTGCCCACCCATGGCGCGCCATAGGGTTTTGGCTTACGCGCCGGCAGCGTTACAGGTCAGCGACCCGCCGGCCGGTGGAAGCATTTAGAACATTCGGGGGCAGTCGCACAGTGAATAGGCGAGTTTCGGGCCGCAATTTGCACTGTGCATGCAAAATGATTGACAAAGTTGGCCGAGTCGCATACTTAAACCGCACGCTCACACAGGCATGCGCTGGCCTGCGCGCAAACGCACGGAAGCGGCACGCCGATGTAAGCAGCAAAGGAGCAGGAGGAGGCACGCAATGGAGAAAGGATTCCTTGAGGCGCACGTCGCGCGCGGCAATCGCAACCTGTTGATCTTCGGTCTGGTGCTAACGATTATCGGCGTCGGGCTGGCCGTGGGAGTCAACTTCGTGGGGCCTTTGATCATCGCCTTGATCGGCGGCATCATGCTCTTCGTCTGGTTGCGGCGGATGGTCAGCCCGCACGCGCATCCGACTTTTAAGCAACTGGCACGCTACGGCGACCCGCAACAAGTGGCGCAACAGGTGAATCAAGAGTTCACAGGCCCGATGGGCGGCAGCAAGACGCAGTTCGGCCAGCACTGGCTGGCGCAAGCGCATCCTTACGGCGTCTATTTAGTGCCCTGGCACGACATCGCTTGGCTGCACATCTATGTGAATCAGGAGTTGAGATGACAGGCAAACAAGCCCATGAGTAGAATTTTCTTACCATGGAAAATCAACTCATTGAACTGTATTTGCTTGCCTGTCACGTTTACGATACCCGCTCAGAAACTTGTTTTCAACGTCTGAGCAATAATGCGCGGCCTGAGTTCACCGACCAAGAGTTATTACGTAAATTTCGCCGAGCTAATTGCCTATTGGCTGTGGCAATTCACTCCTTCACTTAGTGTTCCTCTAGCTTCCTTAACAGCGCAACATTCGCATGTCTTAATTCAACTCTATCTTCATCCGGAGGAAGCATGGGGAAGGCGGCAGTCTTCTGAGCTAAGCGCGCTTGAGCATGTAATCAACACCCGTTCTGACCCGAAGACAGGAGTCATTACGGTAGAACTACGCGCCGGCGTAACTGAACTCTTTTATTCTGCCGACAACCGTGGCGAGCGCGACCTTATGCGCGCGCTCCTGCGAGCGATCGGTGAACTGCTGCCAACTCAAGAGGGCCCCGCGCTCTCGGAGGAAGCCATCTCATCTATTCTTGAGCTTCATGCGCCGCTGGGTCTCAAGAAGAAAATGTTACTCATCGCCCCTGATTCCGAGCTCGATCTTGATCCGCGGGGGCTCCCCCACGTTCGTAAGCTGCAAAAAAGTGACGATAACGAGTTGCTCGATGAACTGGGGAAGCACTTGCGAACAAAAGAAAGGTTAGACGTCGGCCCCATCCCTGACGGCGAGCGGACGAACCTCTTACAGAAGGTAGTGGGTTTTTACTACGCGGAACTCCAGAAATTGGTGGCCTCACTCCGGCCTGAGGGTCTGCAGGAATGGCTGATCAGGTATCATGAAGCCAACGTCAACGCCACGGCTAATCACAAGCAGTCGCTCCCCACCCGTTTAGCCTGCTTTAGCTCAGTGCCGGAAATTTTTGAGGTCATAGAGCAAGAGTTTCCGGACGATACGAACGCCGCGCTTGCGAGCCGCTTCGTCATCGAATACACGGTCGCCCAACCGCCTTCCGGTCTGCGTCCGCTGAGCCTGGACCTTTATGATCGCCTTCAGGCCCTCGCCATACAGATCATCAACTTCGGATTTGAGAGCGACCTCATCCATTTCAACTTGGCTGACATTAAGATGTTGTTGCTCCCGTCCGGGCGGTTGGGCGCGGACAGAGAGCTATTCAAGCAGGCGCGCGAAGAATTCCTGTCCGTCTTTACCGCCGGCAGGATAGCTCGCTCGTCGCGCGGTTTCGGCCGTCACTGGGATGAGAGAAGAACCGATATAGATGCGACTGAAGCAGCCGCAGAGCCTACCCCCTTCGAGCGCATAGATGAGGCCGCCCAGATCGAGTTCGGGCATTCGATCACAGAGCTCGGAAGGTTGATGTTCTATGCGGCCAAGTTCGGGCAAGAGATTGATCTGGCGGTCGCACGCTTACCGTTAGAAGAACTGATTGACGCTCTCGCGGACGGGCTGAAGTGGCCGCGGGAGAAGATCACGAGCGCGCTCGACTTGCTATCTCTCGGGCCGCGAGCGGATTTCCTCAAACCGCCAACCCCGCACCCCAATTGGTCAGTGCATCCTTGGCGCTTCAACCGGTCATTCTCTTACGTGCGCCGACCGTTCCTGCGGCGTGCGACCAAAGGCGTGACCGAGGTGTTGTGGGGCCCCCGGCACCTTTATGTCGCTTGGATCAACCTCATGAATTTATGCTTGGACGGTCGGCTCATAGAGACGCGGAGCAAAGAGATGCGGGAGGTGATGGGCGAGATTAACGTTAAACGCGGTGACGCCTTCAACAATCGGGTGGCCGATATGCTTGAGGCGAATACGAAATTGGTCGTCAGGCGCAAGGTCAAACGTATCGGCCGCTTACCTCTCGCAATGCCCTCTAGGCCACTCGGGGACATTGATGTTTTAGTTGCTGATCGTCGCCGCCGACGGCTGATGCCGATCGAGTGTAAGGATCTGGCCGTGGCCCGCACTCCGCACGAGATGGATAATGAGATCACCAATCTCTTCCACGGACATGGCCGCAGGAAGTCATACATCGAAAAACACCAGAATCGAGTTCGGTGGCTTCAAGACAATTGACCTCTTGCGAAAGTGATTAGCCGAGACCGAGTTCATAGTTGTACAGCCCGGCGATCAAGTTGAAACGTAACGAGAACCGCTTCCTGCGGTTGCGGTAGCGCTCCGCGAGTATGCGGAAGATTTTCAAGCTGCGGATGACGTGCTCGACCACGACCCGACGCCGCGCCAGCGCCCGGTTGCTTTGCTTCTGCTCGTCCGTCAGTTCAGATTTACGCGGCTTCTTCTGCGGCGGCCTGCTCTTTTCATGCAGCTTCGATAAGCCTTGATAGCCGCTGTCGGCGCGCACCTCAAGGCTCTCGTGCGGCTCGATCTTACTCTGCTTATACAAGGCAAAGTCGTGCGTCGGGCCGCGGCCCATAGCCGTGCAGATCACTTGCCGGTTCGTGCCGTTGACGACGACTTGGCTTTTCAGCGTGGGCCGCTTCTTTTTGCCGCTGTAGTAAGACTGTTGCTTTTTTTCGGACGTTCGACAGGTGTTTCGGCCAGATCGACCACGATGAACTCGATCTGGTGGTCTGCGGGCTGCAACTTCTTCTTACCCGGCAGCTTGAACGCGCGGCTCTTTGTCAAAATATCTTCCACCCGCCGGATGGTGCGCCAGACGCTCGACTCGTGCAGGCCCCAGTTCGTGGCGAGGTGGAAGAAGGTGCGGTATTCGCGCCAGTATTCGAGCGTCATCAGCACCTGATCCTCGACCGAGAGCTTGGTCGGACGCCCCAGCACGCGCCGCTTCTTATGCAGGTGGTTGGAGACGACTTCGACCATCTTTTGAAATGTCTGAGGCTGAACCCCGCAGTAGCGCTTGAACTCTGCGGCTGGTAAATCTTTGACTTGTCCGTAGCTCATCAGTGTTACTCCTGCCGAGCTACGTTGTCGCATCAGTCACGCGACTTTTGCAAGAGGTCTAATGTTTAGGCAGTCTGTCGAATCAACCTATCAACTTGTAACTCCCGGCCCTTATCGATCATTGAGGGGACTTCCTGATGCTCAATTTGGCGCTTGGTGAAACTCGTAGGCCAGATCGTGCCTTGATAGAGTGTTCGCTAAGACGGCAGGACTGCTTCGGTCCCTTCCAATAAGATCACTCCTCGTTGTCGAACGTCAGAGTTCGTCCCGCTGAAATATTTCATCCCGCCTCATCGTCTGAATGATAAGTTAATAAGAACAATCTATTCAAATGTTTAACGTGTTTCACGGCTTCATTGTCCCATTTAAGGTAATCATCCTTTTCTTAATATAATTCTTAACGGTTTCTATTCAGCTATCGTACAAAGGCTGGCAAATAAAGGTGATTCCGGTGAGACAAGGGCATCATTTGTCGGCAATATACCACTTCCTCTCTTGATGCCTTTGGTTTTCGCTTCAGAAGGGGGTGTTCGGTGCCGCCGAAGTTGCCTGATTCCATGCCCTAGCAGATCTACCAGGCTTACTTACGAGGGCCGAGCGCCCTCCTCAGGCTCTTTGAAGATGCTTTCGGCAGGCAAGCTCTTTACGGCCCACCTGACCCGGATATGCAGCAACGCGAGATCGATGCTTTATCCGAGCACATCGGGCAGCTCAAGGCACAAATCGAGAAGTTACAGGCGGAGGTCAGCCAACTGCACTACCGCAACTTTTAACTCCAGCGCAGGAACGCAGAACTGGAGGTGGTGCTCGCCAAAGACTCGCATAACTCTTCGCGCCCGCCCTCAACTGATCCGCCCTGGGCCAAGAGAACGAAGAGCCTGCGTCGCCCCTCAGGCCGTCGACCTGGTGGGCAGGCAGGGCATCGTGGCTCAACGCTCCGACTCGCGGCACATCCCTCGCGCGTCGTTGAGCATCGGCCGCGAGAATACCGAAGATGCCATGCCCGATTAGCCGACTGTCAGGTGGTCCGCCACCTCCGGCAGCAGATCTGGGAGGTTGTCCCGGCACATCTCAAGGTGACCGAGCACCAGATCGCGCTGATTCGGTGCCCGGCTTGTGGAAAGACGACGCAGGGAGAGTTCTCAGGCGCTGTTCGCTCGCGAGTGCAGTATGGGCCAGGGGTGAAGGCTCGTGTGCTCTACCTCCAGCAGTACCAACTGCTCCCGTACCATCGCACCAGTGAGGCGATGCGCGACCTCTTCGGCTGCCATCTCTCGGCGGGCACGGTCGCCAACATCGTCAGATAGTGCGCCTCAGGGTTGGTCGAGACTGAACTGAAGATCAAGCAGAAGCTGCGGCGCGCTTCGGTCATCCACGCCGACGAGACGGGGCTGCGGATTAACAAGCGGCTCGAGTACGTACACGTGGCGAGCACATCCGCGCTAACGCACTATGCGACGGCGGCTCACCGCGGGCATACTGCCATGGACGAGATCAATGTGTTACCAAGCTATCGAGGGACGTGCGTGCATGATGGGCTTCTCTCTTACAGCTATTATAACCAATGCCGGCATGCGCTGTGCGGCGTGCATCTGCTGCGGGAGTTGACTTACTTCGAGGAACTTTCAGCCGAGACGAAAGTGTGGGCCGCTCCTCTAAAAGAGTTGCTGCTGGAGATGAAGAGGGAAGTCGAGCGGGAGAGGGGAGAAGGTGGGAAGCGTCTTGCCGAGGATGATCTCAGGTCGCTGACCGAGAGCTATGATCGGCTGGTTGCTACGGGGCTGGAAGGGCAGCCGCCGCCCGATGTGCCTGAGCAGGTGCGCAAACAAGGGCGCAACCTGCTGCTGCGCTTGGAGCGCAGGCGTGAAGAAGTGCTGCTGTTCCTCAACGACTTCGCTGTACCTTTTGATAACAACCAAGCAGAGCGTGACTTGAGGATGGTAAAGCTACAACAGAAGACCAGTGGGTGCTTCCGCTCTGAAGTAGGCGCGTCAGTTCTGCCGCATTCGTGGTTACATCTCAACGATGAGAAAGCAAGGTAAAGGTGTTCTGCGAGCACTCGACAAGGCATGCCGAGGGGCACCGATAAGTCTAACGAGATATGCTAATTAGCTGAATAGTTACCCTTGACTCCTTATATATAAGAGGAGCATGATTCCTACCGTTTAGCTCGGTAAAGTCTGTCCAAAGGGATGTACTCTCTCAATGCCCAAAGAAAACAGCCTCCAAAAGCAGTACCATGCTGAGCCGACAGACCGCTCTTTATCCCGGCAATTCGACTCTCGGGCGACATCTGCTTTCTGCGAACGATCTGTATCCGAAGAGACCCGGCGCGCTTATCGCCGAGTTACACGCGAATTCTTCCGCTTCACGGGCCCGCGTCACCCTGCGGAGATTACCTCGCAAGACGTGCAGCGGTGGCGTGACCAACTGATCTCACAGAAGAAGAGCGCGCCTCGACAGTCGCCTTTAAGCTCTCCATTGTGCGCTCGCTCTTCGATTATCTTCAGGTTGGAGGGTACATCAGTCATAACCCGGCGCTCTCTAAGTTGGTGCCGCCGCCCGCTATCCCGGAAGATTTGCGCGGGCGGGCACTCACGGCGAAAGAGGTGCGTTACTTGTTGAGCGGCCCTAATCGGGAGAGGTCCGAAGGGGCGCGTGACTACGCGCTCTTGCTGCTGATGCTGCGCACTTCGATTCGCGTATCGGAGGCCTGCAACCTTCGACTCTCGCAGGTGAAGTAGAGTCACGGGCGCTGGGTCATTAAGGTCAAGGTCAAGGGGGCAGGGAACGCACGCAGCCCATACCAAGCGAGGTGAAGCAGGCGATTGACGAGTACCTCCGGATGGATCGGAAGTGGCGGGGACTTCAACATTCAGATGGCGCAGACCAATTCATCTTTCAGCCACACACCAACTACCGCACATTGGAATTCAATAAGCCTATCTCCTCGACCATGGCTTGGCACATCGTCAGGAAATGGGGGCGGTTTACCGGCATAGGCAAACTCTCACCGCATGACCTGCGCCGAACAGCCATCACGCGAGCATTGGATCAAGGGCTGTCTTACAGACAGGTGCAGATGATGTCGGGGCACAAAGACCCGAAGACCGTGATGCGCTACGACCACGGACGGGAGAACTTGGAGTTGAACGCGGCCAACTTCTTGCAATATGACGAAGAGTGAAACTTTCCATTTTGCGATCGTTCGTGGTTCTGTCTCCGGTAGAAGTACACTGCTGCGGACGGGAGGGCACTGTTGTAAGAATTGCCTGTAAGCTTATAATCCACCCTTCAGCTCAGCCATCACTCCTTGGGCATCGTACTCTTGAAGCAACACAAATCCTCGTTCAAGTGGCGGCACTTCGAGCCGTCACTCATCCTTCTGTGCATCCGTTGGTACTGTCGCTTTCAACTTTCTTATCGCGATGTTGAGGAGATGATGCGTGAGCGCGGACTAGACGTAGATCACTCGACCGTGTTTCGCTGGGTCCAAAGATACGCTCCCGAAATCAATAAGTGCGTGCGTCCATATTTGAAGATGAGCGGCACCTCATACCGGGTGGATGAGACCTACATCAAGGTCGGGAAGGCATGTAAGTATTTATACCGCGCAGTGGACAAAGAAGGGCAAACTATCGAATTTATGCTCAGCGCAAAGCGCGATGTTTCTGCGGCAAAACGGTTCTTTAAGAAGCTGATGAGAGCCGAGCACCGCAGACTTCCATTCTCCATCTCTGTCGATAAGAATGCGGCTTATCCTGAGGCATTCAGCACTTCACAAGCGGAGCGGGTTGTGCCGAAGGACTGCAAGCTCAGGCGAGTGAAATACCTGAACAATGTGGTTGAGCAAGATCACAGGTTCATCAAGAAGAAGGTGCGAGCCTCGCAGTGCTTCAAGAGGTTTCACCCGGCGGAGCGAACACTGGAAGGCATGAATCGATAAACATGATGAGGAAAGGGCAGGTCAAAAGAGTAGCGGGGAGTGATGCGCAGGGACAGGCGAAGTTCGTGGCTTCGCTGTTTCAGATCGCCGGCTGAGAAGGGTCGCTGGTGGTCTCCTGCGTTTGAAAATAATTTTCGCAACACTGCCCGTTGAATTCGCCTGTACGAGGTACACCGCGCCAGAGGGCGTTATGAGTATGGGGCGAAGTAATGGCGACGAGGGGTGAGGGTTCGGGTGGTAAGCACAGGTGTCCCGTTCTGCTCAAGTAGGAATTAGGTTTCCATCCCGACGAATAGCGCGTTTGCATCATCTTCAGGGAGGAAAGGTTCGCCAAGATGCCGTTCCAACGTGAACTGTTTCGGGGAGAATACGACGCCAGGTAGGACTTGGTGGGAGCGAGATCAGGCGGATTTACGCAGAGCCATAGCTACTAGTTTGAATAAGGAACTTGATCGTGAAAATTCTGAGGATAGGTTCTGAGTGAAATATCGAACGCAATGTTGTGATGGAAGCAGGCACCTCCCTCGGCAATCGTTAACGAGAATTCTATCTCATAGCAATATTTGCAACGCGACCTATGAAACATACTTGCGCAGTCAATGAGTTGTATACTCGCAGCGCCACCTATCTGACCCTTTTCTTCCCTTCGCGCAGCGCCTGGGTCAGTTGGGCGAAGAAATACTCGACTTCCGAATCCGAGAGGGTGAAGGCTGGAGTCAG
>QHXQ01000116.1 GCA_003223935.1 Acidobacteriota bacterium
ACTGGGATTCGCCTTTCGTCATCAGCCCGCATTCGCACACGCGCCTCTACTTCGCCGCCGACAAACTCTTCCGCAGTGATGATCGCGGCGACAGTTGGCAAGTCATCTCAGGTCAACTTTCGCGCAATCTCAACCGCGACATCTTGCCAGTAATGGGGCGTGTGTGGAGCGCCGATGCGGTTGCGCGGCACGCTTCGACGGCCTTTTACGGCAACGGTTCGGCGCTCGCGGAATCGCCGAAGCAGGAAGGTCTGATCTACGTCGGCACGGACGACGGCGTGATCAGTGTGACTGAAGACGGCGGCAAAAACTGGCGCAGGATCGAGACGTTTCCGGGCGTGCCGGAGCGGACTTACGTGAGCCGTCTGACGGCGTCGAATCACAACGCGACGACCGTTTATGCCGCGTTCGACAACCATCAGAACTCGGACTTCAAGCCGTACATCTTTAAGAGCACGGATGCGGGGCGCACTTGGACTTCTCTGCGCGCGAACCTGCCGGAGAACGGCGCGGTGCTCGCCATCGCGGAGGATTACGTCAACCCGAATCTCTTGTTCGTCGGCACGGAGTTTGGTCTCTACTTCTCGATTGACGGCGGCGCGAAGTGGGTGCAACTCAAAGGCAACATGCCGACCATCGCCGTGCATGATCTGACGATTCAACAACGCGAAAACGATCTGGTTGTCGGCACATTCGGGCGCGGCATCTATATTCTCGATAACTACACGCCATTGCGACAGCTTCGACCTGATATGCTGACGCGCGAGGCTATGTTGTATCCCGTCAAGGACTCGTTCATGTATATCCAAGCCGAACCGATTGGCGGGCGCGGCAAAAGTTTTCAGGGCGAGTCGTACTTTGAGGCCGAGAATCCGCCCTACGGCGCGACCTTCACTTACTATCTGAAGGATGCGTTGAAGACGAAGAAGCAGCTAAGACAAGAATCGGAGAAAGAGGCAGAGAAGAAGAACATCGCGCCCGCACAGTTGACCGCCGAACAACTGCGCGCCGAAGAAGAGGAAGAGCCGCCCGCGATCATCTTCACGATCACAGATGCGGCGGGCAACGTCGTGCGGCGCATGACGGGGCCGACCACCGCAGGCTTCTCGCGCGTCGCTTGGGATTTGCGTTTCCCTCCTGCAATAGTGCCGCCGCCACCGCCGCCCGAACCTGATCCGTTCTTTGAAGGCCCGACCGGCCCGCTCGTCCTGCCGGGCACATATCGCGTCACGATGGCGAAGCGCGTGAACGGTGTGCTGACACAACTCGGCGAGCCGCAACAGTTCGCGGTCATGGTTGACGGGCGCGAAGGGATGAATCCGGCCGACCGCGAGGCGCTCGAACAGTTCCAACAGAAGGTCGCGCGCCTGCAACGCGCCGTGACGGGCGCGACCGAAACTGCGAACGCGCTCAAGCCGCGCCTCGCCGCGATCAAACGTGCGCTCTTGCTCACGCCGGCCGCGGGCGACAAACTGTTAGACGAAGCGTCACGCATTGATCAGCGCACGAACGACATCCTGCGCGCCTTGCGCGGCGACGTTGTCCTGCGTTCGCGCAACGAGAACACGCCGCCTTCGATCAACGACCGCGTCTTCGGCATCGTCGGCGATCAAAGCTCTTCGACCGCGCGCCCGACGCGCACGCAAGAGGAGCAGTACAAGGCCGCCGCCGCAGAGTTTGACGGCGTGCTCGGGCAACTGCGCCAACTCGTCGAGGTTGATCTCAAGAACCTTGAGAAGCAGATGGAAGCGGCGGGCGCGCCTTGGACGCCGGGCCGCATACCGGAATGGCACGAACAGCAGCCTTAGGCAGTAGTCAGCGGTCAGTGGTCGGTGGTCAGTTAAAACACAAAGTCCAAAGTTTGCAGCTTGCGGTTGCAAACTTTGGACTTTTTTCTGACCACGACTCACTGACCACCAACCACTGACCACTGCTGTTACGGTTGACCGAAGCGGTCAAAGAACTTGAACGACAGATGATCGCGGTCGCCTTGCGCAAGCATAGCAGCAACATCGCGCGCAGCCCGCGAACTCGGCATCACGCGGCGCGGGCAACAACTCAAATACATCAGCGTCATACTGGCGAACAACGGGAACACGTCCGCCGTCTATAGCTCCGATGTCACGGCCACGGCCGGCAGCATGGCCGGCATGACCGTCGAGGAGCGCAGCGACGCCGGCACGCCACCCGTCGGCGATCAGAACACTGCGCGCGCTTTCCTTGATCGCGCGGTCTTGGATTCGGCGGTCGGCGGCATCATCTCACTCGTCGGCGAAGGTTTTCAGCCCGGTGAGCAGGTGATTCTCTCCGGGGCTGCGAACACCGTCTTGATTGCCAATGCTAACGGCGGGGCCGCCGCCTTTATCAACTTTAGCGCGGGGGCCGGACTCGGCAACCTCACGCTCACTGGCACGACGAGCGGACAAGTGGCCCGGGCCTCCGTTCTCCTGCACGCGGACGTGACGAACCTGCGCGGCATGATCGTCGCGCCCGCCATCGTGCGCCCCGGCGGCACCGTCCCCGTCCTACTCGACAGATTGACGCCGAGCGACTCGGGCAACATCTTCCTTGACGGGGTCAATCAAGGCTCGACTATGACCAGCGCACAGGGCACTTTAACCTTCAACCTCACGAAACCCACGAGCGGGTTCCTCCACGAAGTAGGCTATTTGGGAGGCAGCGGTGATGCGGAAGCCACCGTGCTGCTGCTCAACTCGTTGGTCGATCTGTCAGTGACTAAGTCTGGCCCTGCGATGGTCAATCCCGGCCTGAATATGACCTACACAATCGCTGTGACCAACAACGGCCCAGACGATGCCCATAACGTCACGCTGACAGATGCCACGCCCACCGGCACGACCTTCCAGTCGTTCACCGCGCCCGCAGGTTGGACTAACACCACGCCCGGCGTGGGCGGTACCGGCACGATCACCTCCACCAAAGCAACGTTTACCGCCGGCTCAACCGTCTTCTTCACCTTAGTCCTTAACGTCAATAACACCGTACTCAATGGTACGACCATCTCGAACACGGCGACCATCAGCGCCGCCGAACCGGATACGAATCCGAGCGACAACTCGTCCACGCAGATGACAACGGTCTCAACCGCTACCGGCAGCACCGACCTCGCCGTCACCAAGACGGGGCCGGCGACGGCGAACACGGACGACACGCTGACCTACACCATCGCGTTGACGAACAACGGGCCGAGCAACGCATCGAACGTGACGCTGACAGACCAAGTGCCGCCGGGCATGACGCCGCTAGTCTTCACGCAGGTGAGTGGCACCGCCTTCGGCCTCAGCTTCAACGGGCTGGACACCTTCACCGCGCAAGCGGCGACGGTCAATCCCGGAACTTACACCTTCCAACTGATCGTGCAGGTCAAGCGCAACGTCCTTAACGGCACGGTCATCACCAATGGGGCCAGCGCGTCAAGCAGTACGCCCGATCCGAACATGAGCAATAACGTCGGTACCGCCAGCACCACGATCACCAACCCGACGCACGTGGTCATCAGCGAGTTCCGTTTCCACGGCCCCGCAGGCGCGCAAGACGAGTTCATCGAACTCTATAACGACGCGAATCTGCCGCTGACCGTGCAAGACACGGACGGGTCAGGCGGTTGGGCGATTGTGGCAGCCATTGATGCGACGGCCCGCTGCACCATCCCGAACGGCACAGTCATTCCGGCTCGTGGGCATTACCTGTGCGTCAACTCGACGGCCAGCACCGGCTACAGCTTGAACGGCTATCCGGCGGGCACGGCCATTAATGCCGTCGGCGATGCGAGTTATACGACCGACATTCCGGACGGCGATGGCGTCGGGCTGTTTACTTCTGAAACCAGCTTTGTAGGCGGGACGCTGCTTGACGCAGTTGGCTTCAGCAGCGTTACGAACCCGCTCTTCCGTGAAGGGCCGGGCTTGACCTTGCCCATCTCCACCAACTCCCAGTTCAGCTTCGTGCGCAAACTCGATTCCGGCTTCCCGCAGGACACGAACAACAACGCCGAAGACTTCGTGCTTGTGGCCACAGACCCGAACGCGGTCGGCAACGGCGCGCAACTCGGTGCGCCGGGGCCGGAGAATCTCTTCAGCCCAATCCAGCGCAACGCGACGATCAAGGCTTCTTTGATCGAACCGCTCCAACCTTCGTTCGCCCCGCCGAACCGCGTGCGCGACATGACGCCGGTCACAAACGGCGCGCAGGGCACGCTCACGATCCGTCGGCGCTTCAAGAACGCGACGGGCGCAACGATCACGCGACTGCGCTTCCGCGTCGTCAACACGACGACACTGGACACGCCGGTCTCCCTGTCGCCGCAGGCTGACGTACGTCTGCTGACGTCGGGCAACGCACTTGTGACGACCAGTCTCGGGACGTTGAACGTGCAAGGCACGCTGCTGGAGCAGCCACCCGTCCAATCTTTGGGCGGCGGCTTGAACTCAAGCGCAACCGTGACCTTGCCGGGCGGCGGGCTTGCGGCGGGCAACACGATTGACGTGCAGTTCCTCTTAGGCGTGCAGACGGGCGGCAGTTTCCGCTTCTTCGTCAACATAGAGGGGCTGACCTCGCCGCCGACCAATGCGTCGAAGCCGACGGGAGCTAAAGAGCTGAAGCCGCAACCGGTAGCTAAAACGCTTGCGCCGAACTAAGCACAAGGCAGCGGGGCCTATCTGAGGAGGCGTAATGTTTTAACCTTCGTCCGTGGCCTTCGTGTTGGCAGGCGGGCGAACTGAGAGGTCGCAGGGGTCTTGCTACCCCTGCGACCTCTCATCACCTTCGCTGGTCACAAACAACAGCGCGAGGCTTAAACAGCAGCGCAGTCACGCCACATAAGTTTGCGCGCACACGGACATTATTTCTCGCGCTTCAAATTTTCGGCCAGCATGTTGCAGAAGAGCGCGCCCTGCTCGATGGCATCATCGAGCGCCTTGTGTGTGTGGGGTAGCGCGTCGAACCAGCGCGCGGGCATGTTGGATTTGACGACGCGATGAAAGTCCGTCTTGAGTATGGCCATCGCGTAGGATTTGATGTCGAGGCCGATAAAGGAGAACGGACTCTCGCCCGCGAAGCGGTGCAGATACCACTGCACGAACATGTAATCGAAGACAACCGGATAGGCGACGAAGATGGGGCGACCGGGCAGCGCCTTGAGCCATGCGACATAATCTGGCAGCGCTCGCTCTGGCGCTTGCAGGTTCTCGCGGCTCGCGTTCCATGCGTCGGGCTGCGTCTGCCACCACAGCATCGTTTCGGGATGGCCGCTTGCGCCGGGCAGCGTTTCGAGATTGGCAGCGAACGTGCCGATGAGCGTCTTGTCGGCCAGATAAGCGGCCGAAGCGAAACTGAGCATGGAGTGCGGCCCCGGTATCGGCCCATCAGTCTCGACATCGGTGCTGACGTAGATCTCGATCATGCGGGATGCTCCGAAATGATTTGCGCGCGCGGGCGAAAGAAATTTAACCGCAAAGGATGCGAAGAGGGGCGCAAAGAACGCAAAGCCGATCTCAGATTTCAGGTTTCAGATTTGAGATCAATAAATTCTCTGCGGCCTTATGCGGTCTTACTTCGCGTCCTTTGCGGTTAAACCCTGCGAGCGATCTAACAAGCCAGTTGCGAATTAACCTTCCGGGGTCGCTTTCTTGACGCGCACGGCCGTCTTAGTCGCGCTCTTCTTCGCGGCCGACTTCGGTTCTTTGCTCGTCGTCGGGCGCGCGCGTTTGGTCGTCGGCTTCGGCTCGGCCGGTTCAGTGGGCTTGATTAAATCCGAGACGGCTTCGACTGCGCTGTTGACCAGATCGCTTGCGCCGGCCGCGATGTCGGCTGGAATCTCACGCACGGGCTGCGCGATGATCGTGCGCGCCGCTTGCTCGGCCGCAGATGCGACAGCCGAGAGCGCTTGCTGCGGTTCGCTGACGGGGCGCGGGTTGAGCATCGCATCCCAACGATAACGCGGCGCGGTTTGCGGCTCAGCGAGACGTTTGAAGACGAGTTCGACCACAGCATTCGTCACCCAGTTGTGATAGAACTCGCCGACCGAAGCTAGTTCTGCGTCCGGCGCGGGGTTCATGAAATCAATCGCGTAAGGGATGCCGTCTTTGATCGCAAACTCGACTGTGTTGATGTCGTAGCCGAGCGCGCGGTTGAGTTTGCGCACGTCTTCGGCGATGCGCTGCGCGAGTTCGGTCGAGAGATAGTGCGGGTCGTTGATGTACTGCTCGCCGGACAGGTAAGGCTTACGCGGATCATAGGGCATGATCATGACCTCTTCCTGTCCGATGCAATAGCAACGCACGAACTGATCGAACTGGATGAACTCCTGCAAGGTCATGCAGAGCGTGCCGGTCGTGTCATAGACGCGCCACAACTCTTCGAGCGAGTTGACGCGCGAAACGTTCTTCCAGCCGCCACCGTCGAATGGCTTGATGATCGCCGGCAGACCCACATAATCAACGACGCCTTGCCAGTCGAGCGGGAACTCCAGATTGCGCAAAGATTCGCTCGTGATGCCTTCGATGTAGTCCTTCTGCGGCAACAAGACAGTGCGCGGGATGGCAACGCCGAGTTTCGTGGCCAGCGAATAGTTGAAGAACTTATCATCGGCCGACCACCAGAACGGGTTGTTGATGATATATGTGCCTTCGAGCGCGGCACGCTTCAAAAAGGCGCGATAGAAGGGAACTTCATGCGAGATGCGATCAATGATGATGTCGTAGTGGCTGGCTTCATCCAAACGGACACCGCCGAGTTTGATGAACTCGGCTTCCACCGCGCCCCCGCCACGCTCATTAATCCGCTCAATCAACGCCGACGGAAACGTCTTCTCGCGCCCGACCAAAATGCCTACTCTTTTCACAGCCTTAAACTTCCTTTCAAAATTAGTGAATGATAAATCGTCAATCGTGAATAGAAGAAAACATCTATTTACGATTTACGATTCGCGATTTACGCTTTGTTGGAAACGAAGCAATCTACCGCCCCATGCGCGGCTTGTCAATCGGGCGGCGGGCATCTGCGGCGCAAGGTTCAGGCATCAATAAAATGGACGCACGGCATGGCGCGCGTGAAACGCTTCAAGGGCGCACCTGTGTTACAATCCCCGACATCGAATTCGTGCCCGCCCCTCTCCCGTGCGGCGGCTGTTTAGAGCAGAAGAAGATTTTCTAAGGAGACCCAATTCGTGAGCCGACGTAGCAACGTCTTAACCTCCATCGCGGCGCTCGGCCTCGTGGCGAGCCTCGCGCCGTGTCTGCGCGCGCAGACCTATCCGACGCCGACGCAATCAACCGCGCCGCCCGCGCGGACGCTCGGCCATGTGGATAAAGAGGACATCCCCAAAGAGCAGAAGAAAGCGCCGCCGAAGGTTGATAAGAGCGCGGCCCCGACGGCCGAAGGCGTCGCCGAAGCAGTTATTTTCGCCACCGCGCCGTCAACCAACGCCCGCGCCGTGCTCAAACAGATTCGGCGCAACGGCGTCGAGCACGGACAGATCACGCGCGTCACCGCCGACGGGCGCACCGAAGAGGTCACATACGATCACCGCTTCGTGCATGGCGACACGGCCGCCAAAGATAAGATACGTTTTGACCAGAAGACGCCCGCGAATGAATATGCGTTGGTCTTTAACGAAGGACAGGTCTGGGGCATCATCAATGGGACGGCGTTCACGCCCCGGCAGGAGACCTCGGCCGGTTTCCTCTCGCAGACGCGCCACGGCCTCGACGCGCTGCTCCGCTACAAGGAGAACGGCTCGACCGTCACCTTCATCAACAAGGACAAGCAGAAGAACATAGACCTCTACATCATTGACCTGACCGATAAGGATAAGAACACGACGCGCTACTACATCAGCGCCAAGACGTGGCACGTGCTCGCACTCGAATACGAAGAGACGCCGCCCGGCGCGGACAAGCCGGTCAAATACCGGCGCACGTTCCACGACTATCGCTACGTGCAGAACACGCTCGTCCCTTATCGCACAGTGCTCTACGCCGGCGACAAACAGACCGAAGAGACGCGCATCCTCACCGTCACCTACGGCATCCGCATGGACGACACATATTTCCAAAACCCGCAAGCCGCCGCAAGCGGACAGTGAACAATAGGCGACAGCGCTCAGGAAAGAGGCAGCTTCTCCGTACGGAGAAGCTGCCTCTCTGCATGGAGAAGCTTCAGCGCCGCCCGTAGAAGCTTCATCTCTGCGCGGAGATGTGACAGCGTTCAACGGCGACGAAGCCGCGCCGCCCTGCGCTGAAGCCTCTTTATGCGTAGAGGCAACTGCGCTGGATCGAGATCAAACCGCTTAACTGGCAGTTGAAGGATTACCGAAGCAGTTCTTTGAACCGCGCATCGTCGTGAAAAGCTGACCACGTCGGATCGGCGGCAAACCATGCGCGTTGCTCGTTGCCGAGCGCGATGGCGCGCGCGAGCCACGAGAGGGCTTGGTCGCGCCGGTCGGCGAGCGCGTGGGCTGAGGCAAGCCAATAGGCTGCGTCTGGGTCGGCGTCGGCGTTCTTCTCAACCTGTTCGGTCAACTCCTGCGCAGCCTGCTCATGCGCGCCTTGCGCACTCAGACACATGGCGAGAATAGGCCGGACGCCGTGCATGTTCGGATGCGCGACGAGCAGTGCGCGCATCAACTCGTCAGCGCGCCCGGCGTCGCCCGTGTAGAAGAGCGTGAGCGCGCTTGCCGTCTGCATCAAGGGACTGTCGGGCGTGTTGGCGTGTGCGCGTTCCTGTTCGCGTTGCGCTTCGTCGGCGCGCTGTTGTGCGATCCGGATGAGCGCGCGATGATAACTGGCGACGACGTGCGCCGCCGGATCGAGCCGCACGAGCCGGTCGAGACTGCGGAGCGCGCGTTCGTATTCGCCGTCGAGTCGGTGCAGCACAGCCTTCACGAAAAAGACGACCGCCTCATGCGGCGCTTCACGCCGGAAGCGCGCCACCTCCGCGCGTGCCTTGCGCTTCTCGCCGCGCCACAGATAGATGAAGACCGACAGCATGCGCGCTTCAGCCAACTCCGGTTCAAGCGCCAACGCTTGATTGAAGGCCGCTTCGGCGCGTTCGTAATCCTCGCCGCCACCATAGCCTTTGAAGACGCGGTTGGCATAGCACGCGCCGAGGCCGTCGTGCGCGAGCGCGAAACCGGGATCGAGTTCGACTGCGCGTTGAAAATGCGCGATGGCAGCGTCGCAATCTTCAGGCGCGAGCGTGCGGAAGATGAAGCGCCCAAAGAGATCGCGCCCGCGCAGGTACTCTTCATAAGCGGCGGCGTTGCCGGTCGCGGGCTGCGCGAGTTCCGCTTGCTCGTCGGGGCTGAGTTCGAGGCGGAGCTTATCAACGATGCGTTGCGCGATGGTGTCTTGCAAGGCGATGATGTCGCTTGCGTCTGCGTCAATGCGGTCGCTCCAGAGCATGTCGCCCGTGAGCACGTCGAGTAGTTGCGCCGTGACGCGCAGCCGGTCGCCGCCGCGCAAGAATGTGGCCGAGAGCACGGCGCTCGCGTCCAACTCACGCCCCGCCTCGCGCGGATCGATCTGTTGACCCTGATACTTCACAATCATTGAAGACGGCCGCACCGTGAGCGCGCGCACGCGCGCCAACTCCGTGATGACCGCATCGGCGAGCGCGAATTCGTAGAAGCTGACCGCAGGGTCGTTGCTCAAATTTTTGAACGGCAGGATCGCAACGCTCTTCTTCTGCTCGCCGATATTCGTCGGCGTCAGATGCACGTCTTGCGATGTGTGCGTCGTCGCCACCGGCGCAGAGGTATGCGAGTCTGCGCTGCTACTGCCACCGAGTCCGCGCTTCAACCAGCGCACGGCCCGCGCGACCGGATTCGCGCCGCCCAGATAACGCGGCGCGGCCGGCGTGACGCCTGCGCCCGGCTGCTGTGCGCCGCCGCTCGTGATCTCGTTGAAGACTGCGCGCAGGTCGTCGCGCATCACCTCAATCTTCTGATAACGGGCGCGCGGTTCTTTTGCGAGCGCGCGATCAAGTATCTGTTGCAGGCGCGGCGGCGCAGGTTCAGGGCGTGCCTCGGCGAGCGGCTTGGGCGCGGCGTGCAGGACAGCGTGGCGCACATCCACCATATTCTTGCCTTGAAACGGCCAGATGCCCGTGAGCATCTCGTAGAGCAAGACGCCGGTTGAGAAAATATCTGCGCGATGATCGACTTTGTCGCCGCGCGCCTGCTCCGGCGCGGCGTAAGTGGCCGTGCCGTAGGGGACGCCGACCTCGGTTAGCTCTGTGCGATGTATGCCGGCCTTTTGTGTCTCTTCATCGTCGAGCAGTTTGGCGAGACCGAAGTCTAAGACCTTCACTTGGCCTGTGTCTGTGACCATCACGTTGCCGGCCTTGATGTCGCGGTGGATGATGCCGCGCGCGTGTGCGGCGGCCAAAGCATCTGCGACCTGTATGGCGATGGAGAGCGCACTGCGCAATTCGAGCGGCCGGCCTTTGACGAGTTGACGCACGTTCCGGCCCGCGACGTACTGCATGGCGATGAAGAGCACACCGTCCGTCTCGTTGAGATCGTAGATGGTGCAGATGTTCGGATGGTCGAGCGAAGAGGCGAGCATCGCTTCGCGCTCGAAGCGTTTGAGGTTCACCTCTTTGCCGGTCAACTCCGGCGGCAGCACTTTGATGACGACCGTGCGGCCGAGCTTCGTGTTGACGGCTTTATAGACCGCGCCCTGTCCGCCCGCGCCGAGTTTTTCGGTGATGCGGTAATTGAGTAGGGTTGAGCCGACCAGAGAGTCCATAGCGTTTAGCGCCCGTAAGATTACGCCTTTAGCGTTTGGTTGGCTAGAGGGAGAAACAGAATTAACAGAAAATCAATGCTGGCGGTAAATGTGTAAGCTACTTGCTGCAAAAATCTTTTACTCTTCTCAACGTGGAAGGTCGCAAACTGGATGTGACTACATACAGTAGAAATGCCTAAACCAGCATGACAAGACTGAAAGATTGCATTGTTATTATTTATTCTAAGGGAAATAGAGCGCCAGCAAGTTATTTGTCAACACGATTGACAGTCGAATGGAATAAGATATATAAGGCGCTGCATCAAACACGGGTAGTGACGCAGCCCTGTTGATGAAACCTTTACCTAGTCGGCCTATTTGTTGACATACTTCTCGCAGGATTCCATCAACTCACGCTGTTTTCATAATGTCATCATAGTTAATGCAGTTATCCTAAGTTCCATATGTTAAGGAGGAAGCACTATGAAGAACAGATTTTATGTTGTGGCCTTGTTAATTTATGCTTTGACCATTGTTACTATCTTCTCTTGGAGTTATAAGCGGGTCGAGGCAGAGATGAGATTCAATAAAAAGGATTTACCTGAGCACGGAATTTTCATAATTACTGAGGCTGATCCTAATTTTGAGGCGCTAATATCAGCTTATTCCCGACGGCACCCTCAAACTCCAATTAACGACCTCAAGCTCTTTTCTATCTTTATCGAAAACTCAACTGATAGAACTGTAGTGGGATATAGACTAAGGTGGGCATGCAAAAAAACTGATGGGACGATTATAGATAAGGTCGTAACTGAAACCACCCTTTGGGCACTAACAAATATTTTAGGACCCAATACTGAATCTGCACTAAAGCATGCAGACCGCGTGATTGGGCCAAAATCCTATAGATTTATCTCTTTGGCAGCACCCTCCGAATCCATGACAGGTCAAGTGTCGGATACTGATCAGAATAGTGAAGAAGAATTACAAATACTAAAGACAGAGCTACGAAATTACACGGAGATTACTGTAAACCTCGATGGGCTGTTCTTTGATGACGGCAGTTTCATTGGAACTGATAATAAATACTACGGCGAAATTAAAGCTAGTGTTGACGCTAGTAATGACGTGCTAAAAGAGATTGAAAGCGGAATACAGGAGGGGAAATCCGCTAACGAAATCTTCAAATCTATTGAAGAGGCAGCAAATGGCCCTGACATACGATTAAGCTCGGCATCGACTTCAAGAGATCATTACCTATACGAAAAGAAATTATCAGCACAAGAAATACTTAATATCAGGAAGTACAAAGGAGATGCAAAAGCCTTCGAGCACGTTCGCATGCGGCTAGGGAGAACATGGCCTGTTATTCATAAATTATGACTTGCTGGCTTTCGGACATTCGCTGGGCGAGAAGCTCGTATGGTTAGATTCGTCCTTTGATGCTCAAGATTATAGAGACAACATTTTGTGAGGAGAGAGTCCAGTGAAGACATATAAAAAACCTCAGAGCATAGCAACTAATTCACTGGCTTGGTTTTCTTTAAGAAGAGCGCTTATCACAGCTATTGCTGGATTAATTCTGTCATCTACTGTTCTATGGATTGTCATGGCAGATGTGATCTTCTCTACAGGATTTTGTTCTGACAATGTACTTAATGCCGCAGGTACAGCCACGCCATTTAGAGCTAAATGTACTACGACTGGCACCTGTGCGCTTTATAATAGACCCATAGCAAGAGTGACAATGATTGCTACAATTGGTCAAGCGTGCCCTCATAATTCTGTTGTCAATTATGCTGAGACGGGTGAAACCATCGGTATAGTTGGAATATACGGTAAAATTGAGGCTAATGCAGATGCGGGTGATTATGACGTAAGACTAGGTGATGGCTATGGAGATATTTATTGCACTGGAATTAAACATTCGGATTATAAACAACGTAATCCTTGCCCTAGCGATATTCAAGAATATGGGACGATTGGATCAACGGAAGGCAGTACGCTACCCGACGATATAAATAGTTGTAGTGCGATAGGCTGGTATTGGAACTTTGCGGATAACACTTGCTCATCGACTCCGCCAGATAGCACTTGCGCAAACCACTTCGGCGAGAACCCGCCGCAGAACGTAGAGTGTTTTGAAAGTGGGGAGTGTCCCTACGGCTCGGCGTGGAGCGGGGCTTGGTGCGAGTGTGTCTGCTCCGCCTCGCCCATCCTCATTGACGTAACCGGCAAGGGCTTCGCGTTGACGGGCACGGCGGGCGGCGTCAATTTCGATCTTGATGGCAATGGCAGCGCGGAAAAACTCTCGTGGACATCAACAGGAGCAGACGACGCATGGCTCGCGCTTGACCGAAACGGCAACGGCACGATCGATAATGGCAAGGAGATGTTCGGCAACTACACGCCCCAACCCGATCCGCCCGCAGGGCAAGAGAAGAACGGCTTCCTTGCGCTCGCCGAGTACGACAAGCCAGCGAATGGCGGCAACGGCGACGGCTGGATCGGGCCGCAGGATGCGATCTTCTCACAATTACGTCTATGGCAAGACACGAACCACGATGGCGTCTCGCAGCCCGAAGAGTTGCACGCGCTACCATCGCTTGGCGTGCTGCGCATCGATCTCGATTACAAAGAATCGCGGCGCACAGACCAGTACGGCAATCAGTTCCGCTATCGTGCGAAAGTGCGCGACGAGCACGGAGCACAGGTCGGGCGTTGGGCGTGGGATGTGATCCTTGTCACGGGGCAATAGTCGGCTTAGTAGAATCCATCAACAAAAGAACCGCCCGGCAAATCGCAAGTTCGCCGGGTGGTTTATTTTTGCCGCACGCAAATTCTGCGCGCGGTTATGGACGAGTCGGAACTTCTGTGCTAGTATCCCGCCGCTTCGTTCTATCTGGATGACCAACTCCAGAACACTGTCCTGCGGTTTTAATCCTTGATTTATCTGTGCGGTCAAGTCTCTTCGACGACCGCCATTCCTAAGCTTTGATCTCTGACATCAGGCTGAATTAAGTCGTTCGGAGCACCTCCCCCGTGCTTGAAGTGTCAGCCGGGTTTCGGAGGTCGCTCGCTGCAATACTGCCCGCGCCGCAATGCCGCCATAATCCCAAGCGGTTCAGCCGGCCAACAAAATTTTTCAGCAAGGAGCCGAAACACGATGGAAGCGACCGCCCAGATGCCGACCCCAGCGCAACTCGAAACACTCTGCGTCAACACCATTCGCACGCTCTCGATGGACGCCGTCCAAGCCGCCAACTCCGGGCATCCCGGCACGCCGATGGCTATGGCTCCGGTGGCCTATCTGCTCTGGAACGAAATCCTGCGCTTCGACCCAGACGACCCGATCTGGCCCAACCGTGATCGGTTCGTGCTCTCGATGGGACACGCCTCGATGCTGCTCTATTCGATGCTGCACTTGACCGGCGTCAAAGCGGTCAATGCCGAGTATGAAATTCCGGGCAATCCTTCGGTCACGCTCGACGACATCAAATCATTCCGCCAACTCGACAGCCGTTGTCCCGGTCACCCTGAGTACCGTTGGACATCTGGCATCGAGACGACGACGGGGCCGCTGGGGCAGGGCATCGCCACGAGCGTCGGTATGGCCATCGCCTCGAAGTGGCAAGCCGCGCACTTCAACAAGCCGGGCTACGAGCTGTTTAATTACAACGTCTATGCACTCTGCGGCGACGGCTGCATGATGGAAGGCATTTCGCACGAAGCCGCAAGCTTAGCCGGTCACCTCAAGCTCGATAACCTCTGTTGGATTTACGACAACAACAAGATCACGATTGAAGGCAACACCGCTTGGGCGTTCTCCGAAGACGTGGCCACGCGCTTCATCGGCTACGGCTGGAACGTCACGCGCGTCGGCGACGCGAACGACCTCGACATGCTCCGCCGCGCCTTCGAGGTCGCGCGCAAAGAGACGTCGCGGCCGACGCTCATCATCGTGGATAGCCACATCGCTTGGGGCGCGCCCAACAAGCAGGACACGCACGCCGCGCACGGCGAGCCGCTCGGCGAAGAAGAGATCAAAGGGACGAAGCGCAACTACGGCTGGCCCGAAGACGCCAAGTTCCTCGTGCCCGATGGCGTCTATGATTACTTCCAAGCCGGCATCGGCGCGCGCGGCAAGCAGGCGCGCGACGCATGGTTTGCGAAACTCGACGAGTACAAGAAAGATAATGCCGAACTCGCAGACCATCTGGTCAAGATGCAGAAGCGCGAACTGCCTGACGGTTGGGACAAAAACCTCCCGACCTTCCCCGTTGACGCGAAAGGCGTCGCCGGCCGTGATGCATCGGCGAAGGTCTTGAACGCGCTGGCGCAGAATGTCCCTTGGCTCTTGGGCGGCTCGGCCGACCTTGCGCCTTCGACCAAGACGCGCTTGACCTTTGAGGGTGCGGGCGATTTCACCGCCGAGAATCGTGCGGGGCGCAACTTCCACTTCGGCATCCGCGAGCACGAGATGACCGCGATCCTAAACGGCCTCGCGCTCTCGAAGGTTCGTCCCTACGGTTCGGGCTTCATGATCTTCTCCGACTACGCGCGCGGCGGCATACGCCTCGGCGCGATCATGGAGATTCCAACCATACACATCTTCACGCACGACTCCATCGGTGTCGGCGAAGACGGCCCGACGCACCAACCCATCGAGCAACTGGCCTCGATGCGCGCGATCCCCGGCCTCATCGTTCTGCGCCCCGGCGACGGCAACGAAGTCACCGAAGCATGGCGCTTGATCATGAAACTGAAACACGAGCCGGCCGTGCTTGTGCTCAGCCGCCAACCGATGCCGACGCTCGACCGCACGAAGTACGCCAGTGCCGAAGGCGTGCAGCGCGGCGCTTATGTGCTGGCAGATAGCAGCGATGGCGGCCAACCCGATGTCATCCTGATCGGCACGGGCACGGAAGTCGGTTTGTGTGTCGAGGCTTATGAACAACTCGTCGCCGAGGGCATGAAGGCGCGCGTCGTCTCGATGCCGTCGTGGGAAATCTTCGAGCATCAAGACGAGGCATACAAAGAAGAGGTGCTGCCATCGGCCGTCAAGGCGCGCGTCGCCGTCGAACAGGCGGGCACGTTCGGTTGGCGGCGCTATGTCAACTCGAACGACGCCATCGTCGCCATGAAGACCTTCGGCGCATCCGCCCCGCTCAAAGAGTTGACCAAGAAGTTCGGCTTCACGGTCGAGAACGTCGTGGCAACAGCCAAACGCGAAATCGAAAGAAACAACAGCTAGTAGGCAGTGGTCGGTGGGCAGTGGGCAGTTAAAAACCGTCTGCACTGATCACCGACCACCGATCACTGACCACTGAGCCTTAGGAGCAAAGCTAATGAGTAATCCGCTAGTTGAAATTATGAAGTTGGGCCAGTCCATCTGGTACGACAATATTCGTCGTGCGATGCTGACGAGCGGCGACCTGACAAAGAAGATCGAAGAGGACGATCTGCGCGGTGTCACCTCGAACCCGACCATCATCGAGAAGGCCATCACCGGCTCGACCGATTACGACGAGCAGATGCGTGCGCTCGTTCAATCGGGCAAAGACGTGATGGACATCTATGAAGACTTGGTCATCGAAGACATCGGCAACGCCGCCGACATCCTGCGCCCGGTTTACGATAAGACCGACGGCATTGACGGCTACATCAGCCTCGAAGTCGATCCGCGCCTCGCGTTCAAGACCCAAGAGACGATTGATCAAGCCGACCGTTTGTTCAATCGTTTGGGGCGCAAGAACGTGATGATCAAGATTCCGGCGTCGCAAGAGGGCTTGCCGGCCATCACCGAAGCGATCTCGCGCGGCATCAATGTAAACGTCACGATGATCTTCTCGATTGAAAATTACGAGCAGGTCGCCGAAGCGTTCATTCAAGGTTTAGAGAAGCGCGCGGCGGCAGGGAAGAACGTCGATCACATCGCATCGGTCGCCTCGTTCTTCGTCTCGCGCGTGGACACGGCGATTGACAAAGACCTCGAATACATGGCCCGCCATGCCGCGACGCCTGAAGAGAAAGCACGGCTTGAAGGCTTGTTAGGTCGTGCCGCGATTGCCAACGCGAAGATCGCTTATGCCAAGTTCAAGGAAATCTTCCACGGCCCGCGCTTCGCTGATTTGAAGGCGAAGGGCGCGCAGGTGCAGCGCCAGTTGTGGGCTTCCACGGGCACGAAGAATCCGAACTACTCGGACGTGCTCTACGTGGACAACTTGATCGGGCCGGAGACGGTCAACACCGTCCCGCCCGCAACCTACACCGCCATTCGCGATCACGGCACGCCGAAGCTTACGC
>QHXQ01000047.1 GCA_003223935.1 Acidobacteriota bacterium
CGATCCGCGCGTGGAAGCTTACGGGACGATTGACGAGTTGACGGCGGCGCTCGGATTCGCGCGCGCGATCTGCGCGGACGAAGAGGTGCGCGAGTTGACGAAGGAGATTCAACGCGAACTGTTCGCCGTGAGCGGCGCGGTCGCCAATCCTGCGAGCACTGAGCGCGAGCCGCCTTACGTGACCGACGCGATGGTCGAGGCGCTGACCGCGCACGTCACACGCATCGAAGCACTGGAAGGCATCTTGTCCGACTGGTCTCTGCCCGGCGAGCACGCGGCGGCGGCGGCCTACGACATCGCACGCACCATCTGTCGCCGCGCCGAACGCGCCATCGTCCGCCTCGAAGAGACCGGCGCTAGTCTCCCCAGCCAAACCATCGCCTACCTCAACCGCCTCTCCGACCTGCTCTGGCTCTTTAGTCGCTTGTTGGAACTGCGCGCCGGTGTTGATTCAAGTCTGCGTAATGATGAACACGAAGGCCCGCGCTGGTCGCGGGCGTGGTGAGAGTTTATCCGGCTAGCATGATTGATTCAGCGGCCTTGAATTTCAAATCTTCCAGCCCTCCCAGATGTTCGTTAAGTAATGCCATCTATCTAGCTCAAGCCCACGAATCCAGATGCGAAAATAGACGGCGATCCGATCTATGTCGGCAGTATTGACTGCCGCCGTATGCGCGAGTTCGTAGTGCGCGAGGACAACGTCTCCAACTTCGCATAAGAGTTGAACTGGCTGCCCGATCTCCGGCGTCGGCATCGGCTCAGACATCGCGCGCCGCCCGCGCTCTCGGAAGTAACGCTCGTAGATGTAATGTGAGCCGGGCCAGACGGTAAAGTTTCCGGCGAACTCACTCCGAATCGGCGTAAGAAACACGCCGACTAAGGCCGTGAGACTATATATCTTCCCTTCGTCAAGCCCGTTCGCGTCGCTCGCGAAGCCGTCAATGTGCGGCCATGGCGGGGCCGGTTCAGGATGATTATGCGCCCGGCGGATGGCGACTTGTCCATCATCCCAAGCGATATTGTCCAGCCCCAACGCCTCGTCGAGGATATTGCTTACGGGCGAGCACGCAAGCAGATTCATGATAGGCGGCGTGCCCAACAGAGCAGGACAGTATGACTGATTGTCGTATTCTAATTGGCGCTCCGGCTCATAGTTGCTACTAAGATCAAGTTCGATGGCTTGACGCGCGGCTATCATTAGCGGCTCTGTCGTAATGCCCGCAAATTGCGCGTAGCCCTGAGTTCGTAGCTGATCTTGCCAATTCATGCGATTTACTGATTGCTCCTTCCATTGAACCGCACCGAAGGTGTCCAATTGTATTTCACTGCGCAGCCGTCATTATGGTCAGCACTATCTGCCGCTCACGTCCGCCGTCGAATTCGCAGAGGAAGATTCCTTGCCAGCGGCCCAACAGAAGACGGCCATCGCGGAAGGGGATGGTGACGCTTGAGCCGACGAGGGTGGCTTTGATGTGGGCGTCGGAGTTCTCTTCACCGTGACGAAAGCCCATGCCGTGTTGCGGAATGAGTGTGCGCAAGAGATGGAGCATGTCGCGGGGCACGTCGGGGTCGGCGTTCTCGTTGATGGTGAGACCGGCCGTGGTGTGCTGGACGTAGAGCGTGCAGACGCCTTCGCGTGCGCCGGATTCGGTTAGTTGCTGCTGCACCGCGTCGGTGAATTCGACCAGTTGCTCGCGTTCGCGTGAGCGCACTTTGAGTGTGTAGATCATGGCGGGAAGCGCGACAGAAGTTTTAGGCATCGGCGAATGAAGCGGGCGCGTTTGTTTGTTTGATGTGCGCGGCGTCGGCCGCTTTTGCGCGTGCGCACAAGACGGGCAGGCGCAGACGGAACGTTGCGCCGTGCCCTAAGCCTGCGCTCTCGGCCGTGACCGTGCCGCCGTGCAGTTCGACAAGGTGACGGGCAATGGCGAGGCCAAGACCGAGTCCGCTGTGTTGGCGCGTCGTGGTGCTGTCGCCTTGCCGGAAGCGTTCAAAGACGTGCGGCAGAAAGTCTGGCGCGATGCCTGCGCCGTTGTCTGTGACGTTGATCTCAATTTGTCCGTTGACACGCGCAAGTTGCACCGTGACGCGCCCGCCGTCAGGCGTGAACTTGACTGCGTTTGAGAGTAGATTCCAGATCACTTGCTGCAAGCGTGTGGGATCGCCTGAGACTTCGCCCGTCTCTGCGCCAAACTCTGCGTGCAGTTGAATTGCTTTCGCTTCGGCCGCAGGGCGCACCACGTCGAGCGCCACTTCGATGATTGATGCAAGCTCGACGGCGCGCACGTCAAGGCGCAGCCGACCAGAGACGATGCGCGAGATGTCGAGCAGGTCTGCGATCAGTTGCGCCTGCGCCTGTGCGCTGTTGGCGATCACTTCGAGCGCGTGCGCGCGCCCCTTGTCGTCGAGCATGCCGAGTTGCAGTAGTTCAACCCAACCCATCATCGAGGTCAAAGGCGTGCGCAGTTCGTGCGAGACGGTGGCGAGGAATTCATCCTTCGCGCGGTTGGCCGCTTCGGCGGCAGCACGTGCCGCCTGTTCACGTTCGAGCAACTCGGCGCGCTCTCGTTCGGCGCGCACACGCTCCGCCACTTCACGATCAAGTTCTTCATTCGCGCGTGCGAGTGCAACTGAAGCGCGACGCAGTTCAAGTTGCGTGACGGTCAAGCGCGCGAGTGTGCGCAGCGCCTCTTGCTGTTCTGCGCTCAACTCGCGCGGCACGGTGTCGTTGATGCAGAGCGTGCCGAGCGTGTGCCCGTCCGCATTGATGAGCGGCGCACCCGCGTAGAACCTGATGCGCGGGTGCGACGTGACAAGTGGATTATCTTTGAAACGTTCATCTGCAAGCGCATCGGGCACGATGAAGAGATCGTTTTGCAAGATCGCGTGCGCGCAGAAGGCTACATCGCGTGGCGTCTCGCGCGTCTCAAGTCCCGTGCGTGCTTTGAACCATTGGCGGTCTTCGTCCACGAGACTGATGAGCGCGACGGGCGCTTGGCAGATGTGCGCGGCGAGGCGTGTGATGCCGTCGTAAGCGACCTCTGGCGCGGTGTCAAGCACGGCTAACTGATGCAAGGCGGCGAGGCGTGCGGCTTCGTTCTGGGGGAGTGGCGCTTTCATAAAATTCAAACGGGGACGGCTCAAAGGTCAGCGCGATTATAACGCAGGCGCGCGGCCGGCTCACAGCGACGACGAACGGAGGTTGGCAGAGAGAACATTAAAGCGAAAGCCTCTGACCGCGCCGCGCGGTCAGAGGCTCACGCAGCGAGCGTCGCTGTTAGTTTTGTCGTGCGCTTGTGCGCCGGAGCAGCGCCCAGCCGGTGGGCAGAACGGCGGCGGCGAGCGCGAGTTTGATGATGTCACCGACGATAAAGGGCGCGACACCTAGCACGAACGCGAGCGCAGGCGAGAAGAAGCGCATCATGCCGAGCCAGCCGCACGCGAGGATGATGATTGAGCCGAGCGCCATCGCAGCGGCGGCGGTTAAGAATTTTCGATCCCAGCCACGTTCCGCAAGCCAGCCGGTGACGAAAGCCGCGAGCGGATACGAGAGCAAGTAGCCGCTCGTCGGCGCGGCCAGCAGATGCCAGATGCCGCCGTGTCCCATAGCGAAGAAGGGTAACCCGCACGCGCCTTCGATAAGATAGGCGAGCATCGCCAGCGCGCCGAGTCGGCGGCCCAAGAGCGCGCCGGTCAACAGCACCGCGAACGTCTGCATCGTGATCGGCACAGGCGTAAATAGCAGCGGCACTGCGACCTGCGCGGCGAGCGCGGTCAACAGACTAAACGCGACGACCAGCGCGAGCGCACGCGCCCAATCCAACGGCGCAAGCAGCGCGCCCGTCAACGTCTCAGTTCTAGCATAAGCAGTCATAAGCAGTCTCACCCTCACGGCTCTGGTTTAAGGTTTCATGCACAGCACCGGGCACGGCGCGTTGCGGATGATGTAGTCGGCCATGTCGTCCGCGCTTGGGTCGCCGCCGGAGCCGAGCGTCGTGGTGAACGCGATCAGATCGAACTGTTGTTCGGCCACATGACTGATGACCGACTCAGCGATGCCGCCTTGCATGACCTGCGGCGCGCTCAGTAGATCAGATGCCTCCGCCTCGGCAAAATGTTTGGTGAGCGCGCCGTCCATGTCGAGCGGCATAACGTCGCCTTCGCCGAAGACGAGCAGCGTGTCGAGCCGCGCGCCCGTCGCACGCGCAATCGCGGCAGCGACCGGCAGAATGGCGCGCGAGCGTTTGCTCAAGTCGGTTGCGTAGAGCAGGCGCGCGAGGCGATCAATCGGGCGCGTCGTGCGCCGCGCACCGTAGAGGCGCACGACGATGGCCGGAATCTGCGACTCGCGTGCGATGCGTTCGGCCACACTGCGACCGAGAAAGAACTGCGCCACATCTGAACGCCCATGCGACGCCATCACGATCAGATCACAGTCGCGTTCGCGCGCCGTGCGCATCAACACTTCCGCCGGGTCTTCGTTCGGCCCCTTCGGAATCATCGCGCGCTCGACGCGCACGCCTGCGGCCTGTTCAGGCAATGGCGGAAACTCGTAGCGCGTCGTCTCCGTCACGTGCGGGTCGCCGCCATGCATGATGTGGACTTCCAAGAGCGGCACGTTCAATTTTTGCGCGAGCACAGCCGCCAGCGGCAGTGCGCTATTCGCGACCGCCGAAAAGTCCGTCGGAAACATGATCGCGCGAAGCATAAAAGACCGTGACAGGGGACGGGTGACAAGTGACGAGCAAGAACAAGTTTAAGCTTGTCACTCGTCACTGCTTTTCATTTCTGCGCCCCGATCCGCATGCCGTAGAAGGAGCGCCAGACAAAGAAGATGGAGACGGCGAAGAAGACAGCGGCGAGGATGTGCGCATACGTCGTATCGCCGTGACTGTTCCGCGTCAGACTCACAGACAACTCAACCGCGAGCAGGCCGAAGAGCGTGGTGAACTTGATGACCGGATTCAGAGCGACCGATGAAGTGTCCTTGAACGGATCGCCCACCGTGTCGCCGACCACCGTCGCATCATGCAAGGCCGTGCCCTTCTGTTTCAATTCAACTTCGACGATCTTCTTTGCGTTGTCCCATGCGCCGCCCGCGTTCGCCATGAAGATCGCTTGATAGAGACCGAAGATGGCGATGGAGAACAGATAACCGATGAAGAAGAACGGCTCGACGAAGGCGAAGGCGAGCGCCGAGAAGAAGACCGTGAGGAAGATATTGAACATACCTTTCTGCGCGTACTGCGTGCAGATGTGCACGACCTTCTTGCTGTCCTCGACTGAAGCCTTCTCGACGCCTTCGAGTTTGATGTTCGCTTTGATGAATTCAACCGCGCGATGTGCGCCGGTGGTGACGGCTTGCATCGAAGCGCCGGTGAACCAATAGATGATCGCGCCGCCTGTGATCAGGCCCAAGACGAACGGCGCATGCAGGAGCGACAGATTCTGCGTATTCACGGTTAGCCCCTGCGTGAGCGCCATGATGATCGAGAAGATCATCGTGGTCGCGCCGACAACGGCCGTGCCGATCAAGACCGGTTTGGCGGTTGCCTTGAAGGTGTTGCCTGCGCCGTCGTTCTCTTCCAGCAAGTGTTTCGCGCGCGCGAAGTTTACGTCCTTGCCGAAGTCGCGTTTGATCTCGGCTTCGATGTTGGGAATCTGTTCGATGAGCGAGAGTTCATAGACCGACTGCGCGTTGTCTGTGACGGGGCCGTAAGAGTCAACGGCAATCGTCACAGGCCCCATGCCGAGGAAGCCGAAGGCGACGAGACCGAAGGCGAAGACGGGCGCGGCGACCATCAGTATGTCGAGACCAAACGTGCTGAAGATGTATGCGATGGCCATCAAGGCGACGATGCTGATGCCGAGCCAGTAGGCGGAGAAATTACCGGCGACGAGGCCCGACAAGATGTTCAAGGATGGGCCGCCCTCCTGCGAAGAGGTGACGACCTCTTTGACGTGGCGCGACCCGGTTGAAGTGAAGACCTTGACGAGTTCGGGGATGACCGCGCCTGCGAGCGTGCCGCAAGAGATGATCGTCGCGAGTTTCCACCAGAGCGTCGGGTCGCCGCCGATGTTCGGGATGATCAGATACGAGACGAGATAGGTGAGCGCCATTGAGATGATCGAGGTGAGCCAGACGAGCGTGGTCAGAGGCTTTTCAAAATTCATCTCGGCGGCGTTCGCATAACGCGCTTTGGCGACGTACTCGTTGACGAAGTAGGCGACCGCGCTGGCGATGATCATCATGATGCGCATGACGAAAATCCAGACGAGCAACTGCACCTGAATCGTCTCACTCGTGACGCCGGGCACGCGACTGCGGACGCCGAGCAAGATGAAAGTGATGAGCGCGACGCCCGTCACGCCGTAGGTTTCAAACCCGTCGGCTGAAGGCCCGACTGAGTCGCCCGCGTTGTCGCCGGTGCAGTCGGCGATCACGCCGGGGTTGCGCGCATCGTCCTCTTTGATCTTGAAGACGATCTTCATCAAATCCGAGCCGATGTCTGCGATCTTGGTGAAGATGCCGCCGGCGATGCGGAGCGCCGCCGCGCCGAGTGATTCGCCGATGGCGAAGCCGATGAAGCAGGGGCCGGCGTAGTCGCGCGGGACGAAGAGCAAGATGCAGAGCATGATCAGCAGTTCGACGCTGATCAGTAGCATGCCGATGGACATGCCCGCTTTGAGCGGGATCGAGTAGATCGGATAGGGCCGGCCTTCGAGACTGGCGAAGGCTGTGCGCGAGTTGGCGAACGTGTTGACGCGGATGCCGAACCAAGCGACGCCGTAGCTGCCGCCAATGCCGACGAGCGAGAAGAAGAGAATGATCGGCAGCGTCACCACCGCCGACTTGCCGGGCACAGGCGACAGAAAGCCAAAGTAGAGCACGATGATCGCAGCGATGAAGGCCCAGAGGATCAGGATGAACTTGCCCTGCGTGATCAGATAGGTCTTGCACGTCTCGTAGATCAACTCCGAGATTTCACGCATGGACGCATGCACCGAGCGGTTCTTCAAGTTCACGAAGATGGCCAGCCCGAAGAGGAAACCGAGAAAGCAGATGATCAAACCGATGAGCAAGAGCGTGTGCCCATCGAAGCCGAGAAACTGTACGCGCGAGAGATCGGGCAAGACGAGGTTGGCTTCGCTGCCCACGTCGTGCGCTTGCGCCTGCGGCGCAGGGCCATTGCC
This sequence comes from Acidobacteriota bacterium, assembly GCA_003223935.1. Lineage (GTDB taxonomy): Bacteria > Acidobacteriota > Blastocatellia > Pyrinomonadales > Pyrinomonadaceae > QHXQ01. The sequence continues at coordinate 7,195 of QHXQ01000047.1, forward strand.
GCGTGCGTCGGGCGGTAAGACGGTCTGCTGCGCGAATGTGTTTACCGAGACTAGAAAGATCGCGGCGCAAGTCACAACGGTTAAAGCTGTGCGGCGCAGTGCCGCCGCGCGGCGGACAAAGCCGAATGTTAATAGGTTCAAGCCAAAGAGCAGCATCTTTTGCAACTTCACGATTGAGCGATTCCTTTCGTTAACCCCTGTGGTCAGCAAACAAAATGGCGACACGCGGGCGGCACACGAGTGGACGCAAGAAAGCGCGCCGGAGGCGCTCGGCGTCTCGTCTCGTTACAGCTCGTCAGCAAGTCGCGCTTAAAGGCGAGTATTATTGCTGATTTTGCCCCGAACTGTCCATTGAAGAGCAAGGCTGCGGCTGAAAGATGAGAACGCGATCACGCTTGCTGCGTGCTCATGCTCTCGTCCTTCAATCCAATGCCTTCAGGTTTGCGCTTCATCGTCCAACGGCGCAGCGAGTCGCAGATGATGATGACGGCCGCGACCATCAGGATCGCGGTGAGCGCGGAGTTGATGTAGCCCTGCACGGCAGTCGTGGGCGCGTGCGTGAGCGGCCAGAAGATGCCTGTGATTGATTCCCAACCGGCGACGAGCGTGGTCGTGCCGACGAAAGCGAGCGGCACAAGCGTCGTCCAACTGTAACGCGCGCGCCCCATGTTGATGATGATCGTCGTGGCCACACAGAGCGCCACGGCCGCGAGCAGTTGATTGGCGATGCCGAACATCGGCCAGATCGTAGAGATCGAGCCGGACCAGATGAAGGCGGCCCAACCCGTGACGACGAGCGCAGTAGTGACGACTGCGCCGGGCATCCACGTCGGCTCTTCAAATTTTTTATAGAACCGGCCGCCAAACTCGCCGACGAGAAAACGTGCGACGCGCGTGCCCGTGTCAATCGTCGTCAAAATAAAGAGCGCCTCGAACATGATGGCGAAGTGATACCAATACTTCATCAAGCCGCGCAGCCCCGGAATCGCGTCGAAGATTTTGGCGATGCCGAGCGCAAGCGTGACCGCGCCGCCCGTGCGCCCGCGCAAGTTCTTCTCGCCCGATTCCTGTTCGAGCCGATCAATCTCTTTCGGCTGCAAGTCAAAATTGCCGCCCGCATGTGCGTCCACCAGACGAACGTATGCGGCCTTCTGCGCGTCCGTGCCTTGCTGCGTGTTGATGGCGAAGTAGTCGCCGGGAAAAAGCGACGTGGCTGCGATCAAAGCGACGACGCCGACGACGCCCTCCATCAACATCGAACCGTAACCGATCATGCGCGCGTCTGTCTCTTTGGCGAGCATCTTGGGCGTCGTGCCCGAAGCGATGAGCGAATGAAAGCCGCTGATCGCGCCGCAGGCAATCGTGATGAAGACGAACGGATAGACCTTGCCCGGAATCACGGGGCCGCCGCCCGCGATGAACGGCGTCAAGGCCGGCATGTTCAGATTCGGATGCACGACAATGACGCCGATGATGAGAAACGCAATCGTGCCGATCTTCAAGTACGACGATAGGTAATCGCGCGGACACAGGAGCATCCACACGGGCAGCACTGAAGCGATGAAACCGTAAGCGGCCATCAACAGCGTGATCGTGCCGCGCGAGAAGGTGAACGAGTGCGCCCAACTCGATTCTGCGACCCAGCCGCCCGCGAGCACGGCGAAGAAAAGTCCGATGACACCGAACAGACTCGCCTCGCCGATCTTGCCCTTGCGGAAGCGATACATATAGAGACCCATCAAGAGCGCGAGCGGGATCGTGAAGCCGACAGTGAACGTGCCCCAAGCCGATTCCGCGAGTGCGTTGACGACGACGAGACCCAAACCCGCAAGCGCGATCACGACGATGAACAATATAGCCAGCCCTGCAACCACGCCCGACAACGGACTGATCTCCGTGCGCGCGATCTCAGCGAGCGATTTGCCTTTGCGGCGCACGCTTGCCACAAGGATCATAAAATCATGCACTGCGCCGCCTAAAGTTACGCCGATGACGAGCCACAACAGTCCGGGCAAGAAGCCGAACTGTGCGGCGAGCACAGGCCCGATCAGTGGCCCTGCGCCGGAGATGGCGGCGAAGTGATGACCGAAGAGCACCCATTTATTCGTCGGATAGTAGTTGTGCCCGTCGTACATCGTCTGCGCAGGCACTGGGCGCGTGTCGTCGAGCGTTAAGACTTTCGCGGCGAGAAACGCAGAGTAGTAGCGATACGCAATCGCGATCACGCAGAGCGCGCCGACGATGATGGGCAGAGCGTTCATTGCATGTCCCTCCGTAGGTGCAGGCTAGTGTTCGCGCGGGAGCGGGCAGATTATAAACGTAGAGTGGCGTGTAGGGAAATTTAACCGCAAAGGACGCGAAGAGGCCACGAAGAACGCAAAGAATCTGTTGATCCCAAATTTCAAATCTGAGATCGTCTTTGCGTCCTTCGCGGTTAAAAACTGCTTTCGTTGATCTTGATGTCGCGCGCGGCCAGCGCAGCCACGAACGGCGCGGGCGGAATGCAACGCTCTTGCGGGAGCGCGCCGCGCGCGGTCGTCTCGTTGCGCGCCATCATCTGCGCGATGATCGAAGCGGGGAAGGCGGTCGTGCGCATCATCGCACTGAGACCCGTGCGCGCGTCGAAGCGATCAATGATGTCGTAGCGCCGCGTCCGTTGTTGCTCGTCGAGCGTGCCGCGAAACTCCAAGCGGATAAGGACGACATCGGGTTCGTCTGCGGGCAGATGGCGCACGAGCATTTCGCCGAGCAGCCGCCGCGGCGCGACGCGCACGCCGTCAAGCTCAACCGCGTCGCTCGCGCAGAGACCGAGATCAATGAGCAGCTTGAACTGCGCGCAGTGGCCGGGATAGCGGATCGTCTTGTAGTCGAGTTCGCGGAGGCGACCGGCGAACGTGTCGGGCAAGGTCGAAGTACCGCCGGAGGTTTGGAACGCTTCCATCGTGCCAAAGGGGGCGGGGAATTCGAGCGCTTCAATCTCGGTCATTGATTCGATCTCGATGATCTGCCCATCGCGTATGACGCGCGCACGCTCGACGTACTCGTTGATCAGACCCTCGACCGAAAAGATGATCTGATAGTTGAGCGGCGGGCGTGGCTCCTGCGGCAGACCGCCGACGCGGATGTGAATCGCTTCGAGTTCTGTGAAGCGCGCTGCGCCGTGCGCGGCCAGCACCGAGACCATGCCGGGCGCGAGGCCGCAGTCGGGGATGATGTTGATGTCGGCGGCGCGCGCTTCTGCGTCGAGCGCGAGTTCGGCGGCGACGATTGAGTTGTTGCCGCCGAGGTCGCAGAAGTTCGTGCGCGCTTCAATGGCGGCGCGCGCGAGTTGCAAGTTGTGAAAATAAGTGACGCAACTGATCGCGGCATCATGCCCGCGCATGAGCGCAACGACCTGTGCAGCGTTAGTCACGTCAACGGGAACGGGCGTGAGCTTCGTGCTGCCGACGGTTGCGGCGACGGCGCGCGCGCGTTCGGCGTCAATGTCTGCGATGGTGATCGCTTCGACATCCGGCGAGTTGTGCGCCAGATCATAAGCCGCACCGAGACCCATGCGCCCCGCGCCGAGGATGAGTATCTTCATCGCGCTGCCCTGTTATCGTGCCGCATGGTTCTCGTCGTTACGGTTCTCGCCGTTTGCGCCGGCCGATGCGCCCGCGTATGAGCCGAGGATGCCGCTGATGATGCCGAGGCCGATCAAGATCAAGCCGACCAGCGCGCGTTTATGATCTTCAGCCGCAGCGTTGACCGCTTCACGCCAGAGTTGGAGCGGGCCGGCGTCGTGCGGAATGGTGAAGAGGCCGATGGCGGTCAGTAGAAAACCGAGCGAGGCGAGTTTGAGCGGGAACGGCGTGCGATAGGGCCGCCCGATTTTCTGCCCGACGGCGCTGCGCGTGTAACCGTAAGCGGTGTAGATTGACAAGCCAAGGACGAGCCAACCGACAAAGCGCCACCAAGAGGCGGGCGGCAGATAGTACATCAGGAAGACGCAGGAGAGCGCGCCGAGCGAAGGGAGCAACCACGGCCCCAACGGCACGCGGAACGGGCGCGTGCGCGTCGGGTCTTTGTAGCGCAAGACGATGATGCCGATGCAGACGAGCACAAACGCGAAGAGCGTCCCGATGTTGGTCAGGTCAACCATCTCGTCAATGGACATCACGGCGGCGAAACCGCCGACGAGCACGCCCGTCAGGATCGTCGTCACGTGCGGCGTCTTGAAACGCGGATGGACGCTGGCAAAGGTCGAAGGCAGAAGACCGTCGCGTGCCATCGAGAAGAAGATGCGCGGCTGACCAAGTTGGAAGACGAGCAAGACGGCCGTGTGCGCGATGACTGAACCGAAGGCGACGATGGTTGACGGCCACGTCACATTCGGCGGCGCGACGTGATTCAAGGCCATCGTCAACGGTTCAGCTTGTTCGTTCGTCAGCTTCTGCACCAACTCGTTGTAGGGGATGATGCCGGTGAAGACCGCGCCGACTATAACGTAGAGGACGGTGCAGATGATGAGCGACGCGATGATGCCGATGGGCAAGTCGCGCGCAGGGTTCTTGCACTCTTCGGCGACGGTCGAGACCGCGTCGAAACCGATGTAAGCGAAGAAGACGAGCGCCGCGCCGGTGAATGTGCCGTGCCAGCCGTTTGGTTGGAATGGATGCCAGTTGGCCGTCATCTTCGCGGGCGAGACGTAGTAGAGCGCCATGCCGATGAAGAAGAGCAGCACGAGGATTTTGATCATCACCATCACGGCGTTGAACTCGGCCGACTCCTTGATGCCCCAGACGAGCACCACTGTGATGACCGCGACGATCAGGAAGGCGAGTAGATTGAAGACAATTGCGTGACCGAAGATATGCGGCGCGCCGCCGAAGTCCTGCGCATACTGCGCAGGGTTATTCTGCGCTAGTAGTCGTGCTGTGCGGTAGTCCGTCGCCAGCCACAGAGGCACGTGCGCCGTGCTGCCGAGCGAGTGGAAGATGTTATCGAGCAGTGTGCGGAAATAGTTGGCCCAACTGATCGCGACGGCGACATTGCCGACGGCGTACTCGATGATCAAATCCCAGCCGATGATCCACGCGACGAGTTCGCCGAGCGTCGAATATGAGTAGGTGTAGGCCGAACCGCTAATCGGCACCATCGAAGCGAACTCGGCGTAACAGAGCGCGGTGAAGCCGCAGACGACCGCCGTGATGACGAACGAGAGCATGAGCGACGCGCCAGCGCCGGGGCGATGCGCGTCGCCTGCGGCGGCCGTGCCGACGGTGGCGAAGATGCCAGCGCCGATGATCGCGCCGATGCCGAGCAGTGTGACGTTGAACGCCCCCAGCGTGCGTTTCAAAGCGAACTGCGGGCCGCCGGCGGTTGCCAGTATGTCGTCCAGATTCTTGGTGCGAAAGATGCCTCTAAGCACGTGCGTGACGCCTCCCGAAGTGGTGCAGAAGTGTTAGAGCCGACGGCCGCGAAATTTGCTTGACGTGGCGCGCAGTTTGGCACACACGCGCGTGCCCGCGCAACAAAAATGGCGGCGCACTTGGCTCGTCTTCTATTGACTATGCTCGCTGTTTCATTCAAAATCCACATTCTTCGTAGTTGCCATCGCGTTCCCTAAGAGGCTGCTTATTTAATGACGTCAGATCAATTTGTGCAGACACGACCGCAAGGCGTTCCTTTCGCTGCCTACAAACGGCAACAGGCGGCGATCTCTCGCCATCGTCTCTATCCGCTGACCGCCTTTTACACAGGCTATTCGGTGCTCACGTTAGTGTTGGCGTTTCGTTCGGCGCATCCCTTTTTAGGCATCGCTTTTTATCTCGCGGGCATTCCGGTCTGGACGTTCGTGGAATATCTCTCGCATCGGTTCGTCTTGCACGGGCGATTTAAGAAATCGCAGAAGTGGTATAAGAAGTGGTACAAGAGTCTGGCCAACAAGTATCTCGATCCGCTGCACTGGGAGCATCACGAACGTCCCTTCGATGGCTTGCACATCAACGGCTCGTTGAAAGACCTACTGCCGCTCTTTGTGGTCGCCGCGCCCGTGAGTTTTCTCTTCCCCGTCTATACCGCGCCGCTGTTGCTGGCGGCCGTGGCCCAAGGCTATATAGCTGAAGAGTGGATTCATCACTCGGTGCATTACTACAACTTCCGCAGCCCCTATTTCAGATACATCAAGAAGCACCATTTCTATCACCACACCTCGCAAGGGATGACGCGCGGCTTCGGCACGACGAGCGGGATGTGGGATATGGTCTTCGGCACGCGCTTTCCTTTGCAAGTGCGCCAACGCATGTACGGCAGCGCCCGGCGCGCAACCGAAACCGCAACACTCAACACCAACACACGGACACGCTAGACATGAACGCGCCGAGCTACGCCCTCGTCACCGGCGCTTCAAAGGGCCTCGGCAAGTTCTTCGCCCGCGCGCTCGCCGCGCGCAAGCAAAGTCTCGTGCTCGTCGCCAGAGGCCAAGCGAAACTCGCAGCACTGGCCGCCGCGTTGCGCGCCGCGCATGCGATTCAAGTCGAGCCTTTGGCCTTCGATCTGACCGCGCCCGCCGCCGGGCAACGCCTCGCCGCAGAGTTGCGCGCGCGCGAACTCCGCATTGATCTGCTCATCAACAACGCGGGCTTCGGTCTGCGCGGCGAGTTCTGGAAACTTTCGCTTGCCGAGCAACTGAACATGATTCAGTTGCACAACGCGGCGGCGGTCGAGCTGACATACGAATTGTTGCCCGCGATGATCGAAGCGCAGACGGGCGGCATCATCAATGTCTCTTCGATGGCCGGCTTTCAACCCGTCCCATATGCGGCGCTCTATTCCGCCACGAAATCTTTTCTCACCACCTTCTCAATGGCCTTGCGCGAAGAGTTGCGCCCCGTCGGCGTTAAAGTTGTGACCGTCTGTCCGGGGCGTTTGCGCGCCGATCCAGATGAGAGTCAAGCAGGGCGGCAGAAAGTTCCCGGCGGCGAACAAGGACATGCGGAGGTCGTCGCGGAGACGCTGCGCAAATTCGACGCAGGCGGCGGCCTCGTCATTCCGGGACGACGCAACAGATGGATGAACTTCGGGCAACGTCTCCTGCCGCCCAATGCCGTGCCCAAGATCGTGGCCAAAAAATCCAAACCATAGATCGTCTCTCAATCGCCCGCCCAATGCCCCGACTGCCGCCGCGCATCGTGTACAATGGCGCGGCCCCGATTTGACGCCAGCGCCCGCGAGGGGCTAAGAGTAACGAGAAAGTCATGTCGTCACGTCGTCATGAACAGCCGCGCGTGGTCTATGAAAACTTGGACACCGCGTTCGTGAATCTGCCCGCGCTCGTGCGCTATCTGCAACAACGCGATTTCACGGGGCGCGTGCACGTCGAGTTGGACGAGTATGACGGCGACATCTATCTGGCGGCGCGTGAGGGCCTAGAGGCGCGCGAGCGCGACCACGCGACGGGGCGCGAGGCCGCGGGCGAGGCCGCTTTGCAGCGTCTGCTCGTGCGCGCGCGCGACGAGGGCGGACTTGTCAGCGTCTATGAACACCCGACCGCAGAATCGCTCGCCGACTTGCGCGCACGCGCGTCGGGCACTGGGCGTGCGGCACAGGACGACTTAGACCGGCGCACAGTCTTACAGTTGAGCGGCGACGTGATCGCGGCCGTTGAGCGCGCGCTGGCGGTCTCGTCGCCGGAAAGTTTCGCCGCGCACTTTCGCGCTGTGCGTGAAGAGTTGGCCGATGATTATCCGTTCCTCGCGTCGCTCGGCGGCTGCGTCGAATATACGCAGGGCGAAGCGCGGCTCAGCCGGCAGACGAACATCAATCAGTTTGTCGAGGGCGTGTGTCTCGCGCTCAATCGTGTGGTCGAGCGCATGGCGGCGCTCGACCGGGAAGGGCGCGGCGTCCGGCGCGAAGTGGCGCGCGAACTCGCCGCGCTCGCCGAACGCCGCCCGAAGGCGCTCGCACGCTTCCGCTTCGCCGCGCAACTCGAACGCATCGCGGGCCTGCGCTGGACGTGAAAAGACAGTGATGAGTGACAAGCAAGAAGAAAGTTTTTAACTCGGCGCTCGTCACTTAGCACTCGTCACTACTTTCTTATGAGTTTATTGGACGCGACACCTTTCTCTCGTTGGCTGCGCGGGCGGCGGGCGCATGGCGGCAGTGGTTTCTCTAATTTTGATGAAGAGCAGATCATAAGGAAGTACGTCGCTGCATTGTTGCCGGATGAGCAAGATCAGACGGCGGTTGATCTGGGCGCGGGCGACGGGATCAGACACTCGAACACGCACGCGCTATTTGCTTCGGGTTGGCGCGGGCTGGCGGTCGAGTACGATAGCCGGCGCGCGTATCGGCTGGCGCGCACTTATCGTGCTCACTCGAACGTATTCGTCTGTCGCTGTCGCGTGACGCCGCAGAACGTCGTCCCGCTGCTCAGCGCTTACGAGCTTGCGCCGGAGTTTGGGCTGCTGAGCCTCGACATAGATAGTTACGATTATTGGGTGCTCGACGCGCTGCTCACCGAGTTTCGCCCGCGCCTCATCGTCACAGAGATCAACGAGAAGATTCCGCCGCCGATCCGTTTCGTCGTCAAGTACGATCCAGTCTTCGAGTTGCGCCACCATTTTTACGGCTACAGCATCGAGAGCCTTGCGGAGTTGTGCGCGCGCCACACTTACGCGCTCATCGAACTTGAATACAACAACGCTTTTCTAGTGCCCAAAGAGATCGCGCCCGTGCCTGCGCTCACGGCTACGACAGCCTACCGGCGCGGCTATCTCGAACGCGCCGACCGCCGCACCAAGTTCCGGCTCAACGAAGACATGGAAGTGCTGCACACGCTCAAGCCCGAAGCCGGCATCGAATTCCTCAACCGCTTTTTCGCGCGGCAAGCGGGCAAGTACGAGATCGGCCTCGCCGCGCCGGCCGAACAGCTTGTTTGTGAATTGAGTGAAGTGTGAAAGAACAGCAGGCAGCAGGCAGTAGGCGGTAGGCAGAAAACAGCCGGTTGAATTCCACTCATGCAGGTGAGTGTCCTTTCAACCGGCTGTTTATTGCTTTGTCCTGAACTGCCTACTGCCTACTGTTTTTCTATCGGCAATCCGGCGTTCTGCCAAGCGGCGTAGCCGCCGAGGAGGGCTGCGACGTTCGTGATGTTTTTGCTCTTGAGTGTTTGCGCCGAACTGGCGCTTGAATGTTCGTTCGGTCAAGAACAGTAGGTGACGATCAGTTTGTCCTTGGGCAACTCGTCCACATGCTTGTCAATCTCTGCGGCCGGGATCATCCGCGCCCCTTTGATATGCCCGGACTTGTAGGCCGCGTCGCCGCGCACGTCAATGACGATGGCTTGCTGCGCGTCGAGCGCCTGCTTGAGTTCAGTCACAGAGATGCGCCGGATGCTGTCCGAGGGCTGCGCCGCAACCGGCGGCGCACTTTTTGCAGATTGATTATTGAACGCTTCAGGATTGCAGGCCAGCGCTAATAAGAGCAACGCGCTGAGCGCGAGCGCTCCGGCCGTCGTGAACAATAGACGCATAAGCTTCTTTTTAAGTCTCCTCTTGAACTTCAACTCGCGCCGGTTCAGTGCGACGCTCATCGTCACGTAGCATCGCATAGAACGCCGCCGGAATGGAAGCGCGGACGCCGCCAAAGTCGGGCCGATACGGTACGATGTCAGAACTTGAGCGGCGACGCGGCCCATTCTTCGCGCGTCAAGCCGTAGTAATGCAGATCGAAATGCGCGCCGCGCGTAAAGCCCATGCGTCGGAGTGTGCCTTCGGGTTGGAAGCCGAGCTGCTCATGCAGCGCGATGGAAGCAGCATTGGGCGCGAAGACGCCGACCGTCACTTTCTGATAACGCAACTCCTCAAAATAATATTTGACAACGAGCAGGATCGCCTCGCTCGCATAGCCGTGCCGTTGGTGCTCGGGCGCGATGTTAATGCCGTAGCTGAACGTGCCCGTGCGCGCATTGCAGTGATGCGATTTAATCGAGCCGACCGCTGCGCCCGCCGCATCTTCAATGATCCAACGAAATTCGTCGCGCTCCAATTTTTGTTGCGCCTCCGCTGTGAGTTGCTCTGTGATCTGTGCGAGCGAGATGGGCGGCCACAGAAAATCCATCTGTCGCCCCATCTCGCTGTCGAGATTCCAGCGAAAGAAAGTCTCTGCATCAGACGGTTCGACGCCGCGCAAGCGCACCTTTTTGCCCTGCCAGAAATTCATTAGCACCTCGCCGCCGAGAGTTTAACGGGCGTGCCCGCACGATGTCACTCGCGCCGAAAGGCCGAGTCGTTGACACTCGCCGCACCGCGCGCCTATGCTTGACCGTAACTGGCGCGTCTCTTTTCTTCCTCGATTGACCCGACCGCGAATGTTTGCGCAAGAGGTGAGCGGTCAGCATGTCGCAGCCAACCTATCTGACTTCGGGCAGCCGCGTCGCAGTCGTCGGCGCAGGGCCGGCCGGTTCGTTCTTCGCCATCGAACTCTTGCGCCGCGCACGCGCTCTGGGCCTCAGTCTCACGGTTGACATCTACGACGGCAAGAGCTTCGCCAAGAAGGGTGCGCCCGGTTGCAACATGTGCGCGGGCGCGCTCGGCCACAGTCTAATCGAAGAGATCGAACACGCCACCACAACCATCCCGCCGCAAGTGATTCATTACGAGATCGAAGGCTACGCCGTGCATTATCAGGATGCGACAGCGCGGCTTGAGGCCGAGCCGGGACGAAAAATTTACGGCGTCTATCGCGGCGCTGGCCCCGTCAGCACGGAGACGCCGGACGGCGCGCGCAGCTTCGATCAGTTCCTACTCGATCAAGCCATCAAACTCGGCGCACGCCACATCGCCGTAAACGTGCAAGACATTGACGTGCCCGCGACGCTCGAACGCCGGCCGGCGATCAAGACCAATGACGGCGAGACGACGGAATACGACTTAGTGGTCGGCGCGTTCGGCGTCAACTCGCAACTCAGCCAACGCCTCATCTACGGCTATCAACCGCCGCCGACGTGGAAGACCTGCGTGATCGAGGCACGCGTCGCCGCAGAGTTTCAACGCGAGAAGCTGGGCAATCTGATCCACTTCTTCGTCTTGAAGCAGCCCGAAGTGCGCTACGTCGCGCTCATTCCGAAGGGCGAGCACGTGACCGTGACCGCCATCGGCGAGAACGTTGACGTTGTCTCAACCGAGCGACTGCTGCGCGAGTCTTACATGCGCGACTACTTGCCCGCCGATTGGCGGCTTGATTGTCATTGTCATCCGCGCGTGGCGGTCGGCGCGGCGCGGCTGCCCTATAGCGACCGCTTCGTCATCGTCGGCGACGCATCCGATTCAAGATATTTGAAGAACGGCGTCGAGTCGGCGCTCGTGACGGCGCGTTTGGCGGCCGATTGCGTCGTCAATCACGGCGTCACGGCTGAGGATTTTGAAAAGCATTTCTGGCGCGAGTGCGAGCACGTCTTCGGGCGCGACAATCTGTACGGGCGCGCGCTCTTCAAGATTTATGATCGCGTCTTCCCGCATCCGCTGCTTGCGCCCGTCTATTTCGCCGTGCTCGACGCCGAGCGCAAACAGGGCCGACAAAAGGCGCTGCTTTCCGACGCACTGCTCGCCGCTTTCACGGGCGATCAATCTTACAAACGCATTTTGCTGCGCGCCATGCACCCGCGTCTGGCCGCGCGCATGGCCGGTCATGCGGGTTGGCTCGTCTTCGATCAAGTGCGGACACGTGTGACGCGCGCCGAACGGACGACTGCGCGCGGGCTGCGGCTGCGCGACGATGCGCGCGTCGCCATTATCGGCGGCGGCCCCGGCGGCGCTTCGTGCGCGCTGCGGCTGCTGCAAGAATCAAAACGGCGTGGCATGCGTCTGCGCGTCTTGCTCTACGAGCCGAAACAGTTTCCGCGTCAACACAACCCGTGCATGGGCGTGCTCGCGCCGCCGACCGCAGAAATCTTGCGCGAGCAGTTGCACCTCGAATTACCAACGGCGCTCGTCAAGCGCACGATTAAAGGTTATCGCTTGCACAGTGACGCAAACGAGATCGAACTGCGCGCGCCGACGACCGAAGAACCGGCGCTGATGGTCTCGCGCTCTGAGTTTGATGAACTGCTACTTGAACGCGCGCGCGCATCGGGCGCAGAAGTGATCAGCGACCGCGTGACGGGCTTGGAGTTTCATCCCGAAAATCTTGAGCATCCGGTGCGCGTCTATTCCGAAGGCGTATCGCGCTCGGCCGACATGGTCGTGGCGGCGTGCGGTTTGGATGATGGGCTGTTGTCCGTGCTCGAACAGGTCAGCCCGCGCGCGCGCCGTTACGAACGACCGCGCGAGACGATGCATTCGATCATCGTCAAACTGCCATGCGATGAACGCTATATTGAAAAGCGACTCGGCGGCCAGATTCACGCCTTTCTGTTGAGCGATCTGCGGCGCATAGAATTCGGCGCGATCACGCCGAAGCAGACGCACGTGCTCGTCAACGTCATGGGCCGGCACGTCACCTCGCTCGACATGGAAGATTTCCTACTCCATCGCAAAGTGCGGACGCTTTTGCCGCGCTTCGATCTGCAAAAGTTGGATTTTTACGAAGGGCACGCGCCAGTGCGCCACGCCGTGAACGTCTCTTGGGATCGCTTCGTCGCTGTCGGCGACGCGACCGGCTGGCTCAGGCCCTTCAAAGGTATGGGCATCACGACCGCGCTCCAGACCGGCATCGCCGCCGCCGACGTGATGCTTGAGCGCGGCATTGATGCGGTCGCGCTCGAAGCTTACGCGCGCCGCACCGTCGAACTCACAGAGGATCAAAGTCACGGCCGGCTCTTGCGCCAATTTTTGCGCTTCGGCATGGACTTCCGCATGATTGACGGCCTCATCGAACTGGCCAAAACTAACCCAGACCTCTACGCCATCCTCTACGCCGTCATTGACGGGCGCGGCTCATATCGGCGCATCACGCACGAACTCCTGCGTGCCGCGCTCCTCTGGCAAGTCGGCACGCTCGCCCTGCGCCGCGTGCTGCGCCCCGTCAGTTAAGTCGCTTCACAGTTATTGTCTAAATGCTGAACGATGATTAAAATCTCGGCCGCAAGATAAGCTGACAGCACGCACGTTTCCTTTTCGTCGCTGACCGACACATACCGCCCCGCAGGAGGTCGCCATGTACTTCAAACAGTTCTATCTCGGTTGTCTCGCGCACGCTTCATACCTGATCGCAGCGGCGGGCGAAGCGGCGGTTGTCGATCCGCAGCGCGACGTTGATCAGTACATCACGGAAGCCGAAGCACAGGGCTGCCGGATCAAGTACGTCATCGAGACGCACCTGCACGCGGATTTTGTGAGCGGGCACGCGGAGCTTGCGGCGCGCACCGGCGCTGAGGTCGTGATCGGCGCGCAAGCCGGCGCAAAGTTTCCGCATCGCGCGGTGCGTGATGGCGACGAGTTGCACGTCGGTCAAGTGGTCTTGCGCATCCTTGAGACGCCGGGGCACACGCCCGAAGGCATCTCGCTCCTCGTGATTGACACGACGGTCTCCGACCAACCGCAGAAGGTGCTCACAGGCGACACGCTCTTTATCGGCGACGTGGGCCGGCCCGATCTGGCGGGCGCGCGCGGCTACACTTCAGAGATGATGGCCGGGATGCTCTACGACAGTCTGCACGACAAGTTATTAAAATTGGCTGACAACGTCGAGGTCTATCCGGCGCACGGCGCAGGTTCGATGTGCGGGCGCAACATGTCGCAGGAGACATCTTCAACCATCGGGCAGCAACGCCAATTCAACTATGCGCTCAAGCCGATGGCGCGCGCTGAGTTCGTTCGTATGATGACGACCGACCTGCCCGAACAGCCCGCCTACTTCGCGCGCGATGCAGAGATCAATCGCACGGGCGCGCCCGCGCTCGCCACACTGCCGCATCCCCGCGCGCTCGCGCCCGAAGAGGTTGCACAACAGATTGAAAGCGGCGCGGTGCTCTTAGACGTGCGCCCGGCCGCAGAGTTCGGCGCGGCGCACGTGCCCGGGGCGCTCAACGTCGGCTTGGGCGGACAGTTCGCCATCTGGGCCGGGAGTCTCATCGCGCCGACTGCGGCGATCATCATCGTGGGCGAGAGCGAGGCGCAGGTGGACGAGAGCGTGATGCGCCTGGCGCGCGTCGGTTTGGAGAACGTGCGCGGTTACTTGCGCGGCGGCGTGGAGGCATGGCGCGCGGCGGGGCGGGCAACGGCGACCGTGCCGCAAATCTCCGTCGCCGAGTTGAAAGAACTGATCGAGACAAGACCAGACCTGCAAGTCCTCGACGTGCGCCACCCACCTGAATACGCGAGCGGGCACGTGCCGCGCGCACAGAGCGCGCCGCTTGCGCAACTCGAAAAGCAGTTCGAGCAATTGCATCTCGACGCGGCGCGTCCGCTCGCCGTCATCTGCGCCGGCGGCTATCGCTCCAGCGCCGCCACTTCCATCCTCGCTCGGCATGACTTCATCAACCTACTCAACGTCAACGGCGGCACGAGCGCGTGGATCAGCGCGGGCTACGAAACGAAAACTACAGTGACTGGTGCCAAGTGACGAGTGCCAAGTTGAAGACTTGTTCTCGGCTCGGCACTCGTCACTTGGCACTCGTCACTGCTTTTGCCCCTTCCCGAAATGGCCCTAACTATGTTATAGACGCACGAAACCCCCGCATAGGTGAGAGGCATAAAGGTTCGTGGCCGCGAGTTTCGATAAGGAGACTTCTTCGACCATGAAGCGGAGACGCACACTCAGCAGCCGAAGCATGGCGGTCGGCGTGGCGCTCGCGCTGCCGGTCTTGTTGGCGTTGAGCAGTTGCATGCCGAAAGGGCCGTCGGGCGCGGGTAGCGTGCAGTTGACCGTCTATGGCTTCTCGATCATGAAAGAGTCGCTGGAGAAGTCGATCTTTCCGGGCTTTGCGGCAAAGTGGAAACAGGAGCACGGGCAGGAGGTGAAGTTCGTCTCATCGTTTGCCGGTTCTGAGACTGTCACGAATCAAATCTTGCAGGGCACACCCGCAGACATCGCCATCCTCTCGATTGACCGCGATGCGCAGCGACTCAAACAAGGCGGCGCGGTCACGTCCGATTGGCACAGTCTGCCGCACCAAGGCATCATCAACAAGACGCCCTTCATCATCCTCGTGCGCAAGGGCAACCCGAAAGGCATTCACGACTTCGCCGATCTCGCCAAGCCCGGCGTGAAGCTAATCCATCCTGATCCGATCAGTTCCGGCGGCGCGCAGTGGTCGATCCTCGCCATCTACGGCTCAGAAATAATAAAGGCACAACAACAGCCAAGCTCATCCGCGATGGAAAGCAACCCAGGAATGAAAATCGAAAACGTCGGCCAGCAACGCGCGGAAGCTTTGCTCAAATCCGTCTGGCATAACGTCATCTCCACACCCGGCTCGGCGCGCGAGGCGCGGACGCAGTTTGAGACCGGCTTCGGCGATGCGCTCATTACTTACGAACTAGAAGGCTTATTGATGAAGCAAGCGAACGCAGCCGTCGAAGTCGTCGTGCCCGATGCGACGATCTACAGCGAGCATCCGGCGGTCGTCGTGGATCGCAACGTGACGGCTGCGGAGCGGCCCATCGTTGATGCCTTCATGCAATATCTTTGGGAGGACGCAGCGCAGCAGGCATTTGTGCAATACCATTTCCATTCAATCACGCACGATTCATTCAACAGCGCGAACAAGGAGTTTGCGCACATCAATCATCCCTTCACCGTTGCCGACCTCGGCGGCTGGGACAGGGCTTATCCCGACATCATCGAAAAAGTTTTTCGCGAGCAAGTACAAAAAGGAAAGTAGTCAGTGGTCAGTGATCAGTAAAAAACAGTTGCTTTTACTGACCACTGACCACTGACCACTGCGTTATGAGTACAGCCATCTCCACCATGCGGCATGTGCGCGGCTTCGATGTCGTGCGCCCTCTGAGCGTCGTCGCGTTGCTGGCGATCATGTTGCCGTTGGTGTTGCTGCCGCTCCTGTCAATCTTCATCTTCGGCACGAGCAAGGGCCTCGGCACTTTCTGGGCGGCACTGACCGCGCCCGAAGCAACTTTCGCCATGCAACTCTCGCTCTTCACGAGTTTCTGGGCGACAGTCTTCAACGTGTTCTTCGGGCTGTTCGCGGCTTACGTGCTCTCGCGTTACGATTTCTACGGGCGCAACGCGATCATCGTGACCATCTCTTTGCCGACCGCGATCCCGACGGCTGTGGCGGGCTTTGCGCTCTTGTTGTTGTGGGGCCCTTACGGCGTGTTGGGGCGGCTGCTTGCGCCACACGGCATCCAGTTGATGTTCACGGCTTGGGCGATCATTCTGGCCAATATCTTCGTCACCTTCCCGCTCGCGTTCGGCGTCATCAAACCCGTGTTCGACACGATGAGCCGTTCGCTTGAAGAGGCTTCGGCGACCATCGGCGCGACGCGCTGGCAGACGTTCTGGCATGTGACGCTGCCATCCTTGCGCGGCGCGATTGTGACGGGCGCGCTCTTAACGTTTGCGCGCGCGGTCGGCGAGTTCGGCTCGACGATTCTCGTCTCCGGCAATCTGGCGATGCGGACACAGACCGCGCCGCTCTACATCTTCGCCAAGTTCAACGAGGGGCAGGTCGAAGCGGCGAACGCCGTCGCCATCGTGCTCGCGCTCTTCTCGTTCTTCATCTTCAGCGTCCTGTTCTTCGCCCGCGATTGGCTCGAAGCCGACTGAGGTGTTCTGGACTCATGCAAGCAGAGAAAGCCAAAGCTAACGAGCCGAACCAAACCGACGCACCGCCGCGCGCCAGCGAGCAGAATGGGCCGGACGAAGCGCGCGCGCCGTCGGCAGCGCAAACCACGCCGGAAGTGGCGGCGCACATTGTCGGCTTGAGCAAGAGCTTCAAAGGCACGCAGGTGCTCGACGATGTCACGTTCGATGTGGCCGAAGGCGAATCGCTCGTGCTGCTCGGCGCGTCGGGGAGCGGCAAGACGACCATCCTGCGCATCATCGCCGGATTGGAAGAACCGAATACGGGGCGCATCGTCTTACACGGGCGCGACGTGACAGAGTTGCCCGCGCGCGAGCGCGGCGTCGGCGTGATCTTTCAAGACTACGCGCTCTTTCCGCGCATGACCGTCGAAAAAAACATCAGCTACGGCTTGCGCATCCGCAAGCGCCCGCGCAAAGAGATCAAAGAGACGGTTGCGCGCCTGCTCACGCTCGTCAAACTCGAAGAGCATCGCAAAAAATATCCGGCGCAACTATCGGGCGGGCAACAACAGCGCGTGGCCATTGCCCGCACGCTTGCCTATCAACCGCAGGTCTTGTTATTCGATGAACCGTTCGGCGCGCTCGACGCGCAGACGCGCGTGCGTCTGCGGCGCGAGATTCGCGCGTTGTTGCGCGAGATCAAAGTGCCCGCCATCTTCATCACGCACGATCAGGAAGAGGCGCTTGAACTAGGCGACCGCATCGCCGTCCTGCATAGCGGAAGGCTCGAACAGATCGGCACGCCCGACGAGGTTTACAACCGGCCTGAAACCGAATACGTCGCCACGTTTCTCGGCGCGGCGAATCTGCTCGTGGGCGTCGTCTATCACGGCGCGGTCGAGATCGGCACGGCCGCGATTCCGGCCCGCGCAGAGACCGAACGCTTCCGCGACGGTCAATCCGTCAAGCTCGTCTTTCGGCCCGAAGATGTGGTCTTGAGTGAGACGGGCACGCTGCCCGAAGGTGTGCGCCGCTTGACCAACGGCATCATCGAAGAGATCAACTTCGTCGGCGCTTACGAGCGGCTCACGTTGCGCCTCGATCTCATCGCGCGGCAGACGCAAGCCGAAGAGCCGCCACTCTACAACGTGACCATCAACACGCTCGACCGGCGCATCGGCGTGCCCATCATCGTCACGCGCCCCAAGCCTGACGCCAACGTCGCGCGGCTGCAAGTCGGCCTGCGCGTCGCCGTCGGCCTCAAGCTCTTCCGCGTCCTACCAAACTTCACGCTCGCCTCCGAGCGCGGCAGCAAGTCAGTTGACATGCGTGGCTAGGAAATTATTAGCGTAACAGTTGGCGCCGCCCGAAAGAGACGCGCGCGTGCTTACGTGCCGCCGAGCATCGCGGCGGCTACTTTGTTCAGAAAACCGGCCGGATACTGCTTCTCTTCCGGCTTGCCGTAAGGGCAGCCCTGCGGAAAACTCCAGCGATCATTGACGCAGAACGTGCAAGGGCCGTCGCTGCGAGAGAGGAAGCCCGCATGTCCATTCTTGGCCGGCGTATAGGCCATCTGCCCTTTGCTGAACATCTCTGCCAACAAGCCGGCCATCATCTGATGCGGATCGTAGTAGGCAGCCAGCAACTCGCTTGCGGCCGAAGCGAATTTCGTCTTGATCTCCGCGAGCACCGCCGCCGTGTCTTTCACGATGCCGAACGCGGCAAAGCCGCCCGCAGGTTTTTCGACCTGCATACGCGCATCCGTGTGCAGAAACTTCGCCGCGTCCGGGTGCGCCGTCGTGAAAGCTTTCAACGTTTCGGCGCTCATACGGAACTGCGGCAGGAAGTTTGTGTCGTAAGAGAAGTGCGGCGTGACCACCAAGCGCGTCGAGATATTGTAGCTGTGGCCGTCAATTTTGGTCTTAAATTCCAGACGGCATTCGTGCTGCGTCATCAGCCGCAACAACGTGTAAGGGCCGTCCTCTGGAAAATTGGGCAGCGCCGGGTGCGCCTGAATTAAATGCCCATAAGCCTTGTGGAACATATTCCAAGAAGACTGGCCGACGAGAAACAGAATGGCGGGGCGCGTCTGCACCAGTTGCTTCAGCGCCCAAGCGTTCTTCTGGGTGCAGTTTGAGATCACCGTGTTGACGCTCTGGCTCGTGCCGCCCAACCACTCCGGCCCCCAGTGCGGTGAAGCGCACGCCACCATGTCGAGTTGGCCCACGTCCTCGCCCACACGCAGGTGCGCATCCTTGTGCCCTTTCTGCACGAGAAACTTTTGAAAGCTCCCAAGCACGGGCACCATCTGCATGTAGTAGCCGATGGGTTGGCCGTACACGTCTGTCTTGTGCCCGGCCGGAACGTTGAGCCGCGCCGCCAACACGTCGCCCTGTTTGAAATGGTCGCGCGTGTTCACGAGCACGACGTAACGCGGCTCGCCCAACTTGCCGGCCAGATGGATCACGGTCGGGTTCGGCTCGCCGTCATACTGCACACGCAGGTCGTAAGCTGGCGCGTCCGTTTTGCGGGTCGCGTCGAGCATGACGCCCGCTTTCTCGGCTTTGATCTGCCCTTCAGGCAGCAGGAACTTCTCCGCGAATTTTAAGTCGAAGTGCTCTTGATAGACCGAGCGATAGCGATAATAGTAAGCGTACTTCGTCCACGAATCGGTGTTGTGGTCGCTCGAAAAACTTGGATAGCACCAAGAAGCGCCGGTTGTGCCCGGCGCAAACGCCGTCAGATTCGGATTGATACCGATGGTCATGATCGGCGCTTTGCGGCAACCGTCCATCACCTCTGCGTCAGGGAATGTGGGCTGACGGGTCGTGCCTTGCAGCCAGACGAATGACTTCGGAGCGCCGACGGGTTCTTGCTCCTTCGGCGTGTTCGAGTTGAAGTCGTAGGACGGATATGGCCCGTAAGGTTGTATGGCTGTATTTTCGGGCCAGAAGAAGTTGCACGTGCCGCAGGTGCGCACGTTGTAAACCAATTCGACTTCAAGCGGGTCTTTCGTCGGCTTGGGATTGAGTTCGCGTGGTGGATCGTATGACATGGTCTTTCTCCTATTTCTTGGCGGGCATTGATTCGCCCAAGTGCTTCGGGTCGTCGTCGTAGATCAACTCCGCTTTGGTCTGCACCTGCACGCGGCGATTGTCTGTGACGGCGCTCGTTTCCTGCTTGGGCTTTAATTTATTGGCCATCGTGTTGGCCACTTTGGAAAACTTTAATTCGACTATGCCTTGCTGCGCCTTAGCCGCCAAGCCAGCCACGTGCGCGGAGAGAATCTGATAGAAGTCGGGCGGGCGCGTGATGACGTGTGCGAGGTAAGTTGTCTCCGGCGTTTGAAAGCAGTAATAGGTTAGCTCTTTCAAAGCGGCGGCATTGACGAAACTGCGATAGAAGATCGCGCGGGTGACTTTGACCGTGAGCGCGGGGATGACGACCGGTGCTTTGGCGAGATCATCGAAGGGCCAAGCGCCTCTGTAGAGTTTGCCCGTGAACGTGCGCAAGGGCGTTTTGGCGTCGGGCGCAAGGGTCGGCAGCACGAGAGGGTCGCTCACGAGCACATAAGCTGTTGCTTTCGTCTGCTTCTGATCGTCGAGATAAGTCTTTACGGGATCGCTCCCGTCTGTGGTCGAGAGGCCGACCTCCAAGAAGACTTGCGCCTGATGCGGGGCCATGAACATCGGGATGTGCGAGAGCACTAACGACCGCTTGCCCAGCAGACTGAACCCATGATTGCTTTTCTCTGGCATAGGCATGACCATTTGTCATCTCTCCTTGCAGCTAGACACCGGACTCACTGAACAACCATGAAAGAGAAATCGCCATTGCGCACAGATCGGTAAGACTGATCGGCAACGGGATTGAAGAGTATGACGACGAAGCCGGTCGGGCTGACCTTTCCGTAATTCGCCGATAGCATGGGCGCGTCGAGCGAGCGGCACGCACCGACCAGCACGGTGTAAGGGCCGTTGATCGGTTTATCGAAGGTGACGAGCACTTGACCGACGGGCGGCGGCCCCGGCACGCCGGGCCAGTCAATTGGGCGCACGCTCCAGTTCTCTGTGCCGGAGGCGCGCGTGTACACGCCCTTCGTCATATCGAAGGCGATCATCCCGTGATGCGTAATATTGGGCGCGGCGGTGTTTTGCTCAGGCGCGGCGGCGGCGTTTTTCTTGGCCATGAAAGATTCTGTCTCCGTCTATTCAAAGAATACGTCGCCGGGATAGCTGTGCTGCTCCGGCGGCACGAAGAAGTAGCAGCCTTCAATCGGGGTGATGATCTCGCCGACCGGATTCAGCAAGCCGTCCGTGCTGCGGCGGAAGTCGGGATTGATGAGCCAGATGTTGTTGATGAACTCGAAGCCGGTCTGTTGAATGTTGTTCTGGAAGCAGATGAAGTGGATGCCGTATTCAACTTCGCCGGTCTGCGGATTGAGTTCTGAGTAGGCTACGCCACGCCGGCGCAAGCGAATGTCCTGCGTGTTGAAGACGTTCGAGTGGCCGACTTGCACGGGCGGGAACGGCCCCATGAACGGCGCGGTCGCGCCGCCGCGCGCCTTGAGCGCGTGCGCCTCGTTGAAGGTCAGATTGATCTCCGTGTGGTCCGGCTCGTTCTCAAGCGGCTTGTGCGACGCGCGGCTGATCGCTTGCCCCGTGTGTGGATTGCGCCCGATGGCGTGCCGACGTGCTTCCTCGCCCTTGTATTTCTTGCCGTAAAAATCAGTGATCTCAAAGTCGTCTGAGAACCACTTATCAATGTTCTCTTGATACTTCCGGTAAGCCAGATACGTGCCGCCATCGTAGCGCGGGTCGTCACGAACTTCCGAAGGCTGGCCCGGATAGACCGCACTCGGCGTCGGCAGATAGATTTTGCTGCGATACCAGAGCGGATCGGTCTTCAACTTTTCTTGCAGATCGCTCGTGCCATCGAAGAAACCGATGTGCGCTTTGCCGTCGCCGCGCGAAAAGCCTTGTTGAATTCCTGCGACCTCAAGCCCGTTCGGATCGACGACGCGCTTGCGGATGGCGTCCCAGAAGTCAATCGCCAGATAGAGGTTCTCACAATCGATCTGCAACAGGATGTCGGCTTCACCGGCCGCGAGCCATTGGTTGTACGCAGCCTGCACGGCCTCCGGCGTCGGCGTCTTGCCGCCGGTCTGTTTGGTGAGCAACGTCTGTATCCAACCTTGATCGCCGGCCGCGTTCATCGTGCGCAGGTAGAGCGGGACGTAACGGTCTTTCATCCCGAAGCGCGTCGGCTTGCGCGGCGTGAAGACGCCGCCCGGCGGAAAGTTCGGGACCGGTTCTTCGTTCTGCCGCCCCTTAGAGCCGATGGGGCCGAGGAAGAAGCGCAGCCCGAAGCCGACGAGCAGATTCAGGTGCAGGTCGCCGACGACGTACTGCGGTTCGCGGCTGCCGTCCGGCGCGTGCTTGTGCGCGAAGGTGCGCAAAGGGTTCATCTTCTCGTCCTGCACGGCTTGAAGACCTTTCAGCACCGTGATGATCTTTTTCCGGTCATCGAACGGCGCGTTCAGCTTGACGAGAAGCATAAAGTCGGCGGGATTGTCGTCCACGCCGGGGCGGGGGTTGTACATAGAATTGATTGCTCCATTTGTAGTGTTATCGTGTGCCCGGTCAAGTATTGGAGTTACCTACCAGTGGGAAGCGTATGTTGAAACTCTCGCCGCCCGTCACGTTGAGACCCGGATAATGTGCGGTCAGCGAAGACTCGACGGGCGTAGAGACGTAAGGTTGCAGCAAGACAAGCTCGGCCAATTTCGCCAGATCAGAGATTTGGCCCTTGAGCGAGGCCGCTTCATTTGTCCAGTGTTCCCAGTAAAGCACCCAATCTGCGTTGACGCAGACGACCGCGCCCTCAAGCCCTTTCGGGCGATGCTCTCTGACGTGTTTCAGAAATTTGAGCAGACTCGCGGCAAAGCTTTTGGGCGCGACTGTGCCTTTGCGCGTGCCGACGAAGAGCTGGGTGAAACCGGACTGCCAATCGGCCGCATCCGTGAACAGATGATAAGGCGTATCGAACGCAAGCTCGTCAGCGAGCAGAACGGGAAAGCCACTCTGGCTGGCCGGGAACGCAAAGACGGTTGAGTGCAGCGAGGAATAGGCGCGACCCGCTACGACCTGTTTGGTGTCGGTGTAGGCTTGCTGGGTTTCGTAAAAGACGAGCGCGATCTCGTCGGGCACGCCCGCCGGTTTATCGAGCGGCGAGACGGTCGGCAAATAGGCGGTCAGCCCGTAGAGGCGTTGGAGTTGCGCGGTGACGGGGATGAACACGCTGCCCAAGGCCGTAAGAAAATCTTTGGGCGCGAGCGTCGAGAGCCGGTAGCCGCGCCACACTCTGACCGCATCGGGCGGAACACTCTTAGCGGCAGCCTTTGGTTTAGCCGCAGGCTTTTTAGCCGCAGCCTTCGTTGTCGTCTTCCGGCGGTTGGATTTTTTTGCTGGGGGCATCAATCAGTCCTCACAAGTGTACACATACTTTATGTGACCAAGAGAAAAGCATTGTCGCCCGCGCCGAGCGGCACGACCTGAGTTGCGTTGGCTTTGGCCGTCAGCGTGGCGACGGTCGTCCACCCCATGCAATCGCTGTGAAAGCGGTTGAGCGTCATCTGTCCGTTCTTCATGTAGGTGACGAAGTACGGATCGCCATTGCCGAGGACGAGCGGTTGCACGATGTCGAGCGTCTGCGCATCCTTGAGCGCGGCGTTGAGATTGGAAGCGACCTCGGTGGTCCCGGCCGCAAGGTTGTCAAGCACGTGATCAATGTTCACGTTCGGCTTCCACGTGTTCGTTTTGAAGAAAAAGTTCTCGCCGCCAAGCTGGAAGAAAGCGAACCGCGTCCAGCCTTTGGCCCAGACGTGCGACCATTGGGGCGTCATCAGGAGCGGCGGCGTATTGGGCGGCGAGGTGGCAATCGTGGACATCGTGTAGGTCGCCACATAACCGTTCGCGCCGTTGTAACCGAGAAAAACCACAATGCCAAAGCAGACGAAGGCCTTGAGCGTCGTAAATCCTTGCGTCAGGGCCGGCTCATGGTTGCGGAAAAATTTGTACGGGCCGGAGATGGAGAGATCGTTGGCGATGGAGAAGATCGAGAACACGCCGTCCTTGGCTTTATAACAGGCCACGAAGGGTTTGTTGCCGAGCGTGAACGGCTCGATGATGTCGTAGCCAGCGCCAACCTTGAACTTGCCCGTCGCCGTCTGCAACCAAGGGGCGCTCGCGGTGAACTCGTACAAGTCTGGCGCGTCGGCGGTCGCGTTATAGCCGAGCAGGTAGGTCTTACCTTGCACCGTGACCGGCGTCAGATTCGCGTAGCTCGCCTTGAGCGTCGTCGGCTGCGCAACCTCTTTCACCGTCAGTTGGTTGATATTGTCGGTCTGCGCGACCGAGTAAATGATCGACTTCTCTTGTTTCTTGGCCATCGCCGCGTCGCTCCCTTCTCAACTCTTATCGCCAAAGCCGGCAATGATCGCCCACGTTGTCAACGCGCTCATCACCGTCGTCCAGTAGCCGAACTTCTGGTAGTAATAGACGGCGCATTGCTCCTGCATCTTGTTATCCAAGTGCCCGTTGATGGTCGGGTCGGACAGGTTGCGCACGCAGGCCCAAAGCGGCGGCTTCGATATTTCGCTGCACGCTAGCCCCAAGCACGCATCGTCCATCTCGACGGCCATGCCGAGTTTGTCCAGATTGTTGGTGCTCGTGCCGAACTCGAAAATGTCGGTCGTGAGAATCGGGTGAAATTCCGGGATGCCGCTGACACCGTCGAGATGAATCTTCGTCGGATAGGTGTTGGGCGAGCAGCCGCAGTGCTTATCGGGCGGCGTACCCTTAGGCACGATCTTGCCGGTCAGATGCTCGGCGAATGACTTCATTAGCTTCTCGGCTTGCGGGATGTGCTTCACGGGGATCGTCCAATTCGACTTGAAGGTCTTGCCATTAAACGGCGCTGACTTGAAGTCCTTAAAACAAGTAAAGCGCGCAGCGCGGCTCACCGAGACATCGCCGAGGGACATGCTGCAATAGACGCCGCCGCTCGTGCCGGTCGTCAGGAAAAGCTTGGGCCGCGCGTCGGCGATCATCTGGGCGAACATATCTTTGATCGGTAGCGACATGGTGCCGTCCGGCAACTTCTTGGCGTCCTCGTGCATGTGCAGTTCCGTCTTATAGATCAACACTTTCAACTTGTTGATCTCGACGACGAAATAGCTGCCCAAACGCTTGCTCATCCTTGACGGGCCGCGCGGCCCGATCTGCGGCAGATAATGTTTCTCGAAATTCTTTGCGTAGGGATACCAACTGGTTCTATCGAAGCCCGGTGTCAGCACGTCAGCCATCGCTTGGGATTCGGCGGCTGTGTCCACCATGGCGATCACGTCCACGCGCGGCAGCGAGTCGTTGGGGTCCGGGGCCGGATCAATCGGCTTGGGAACAGGGGCCAGCCCTTTCGGAAACGGAATATTCTTGACCTTTGGGGCCGCGACCGCCGCTATGGCTTTCGCCGTGCTCTCCGCTTCAGCGCCGAATCTGAGACTGGTGGCCAGCTCTGAGCGGCGTTGCAGCACATCTTTATCGTATGTGTTGAATTCCATAATGAGGTCTCCTAAGTTTGGACTTGCCTGTTTAGTTCCTGCGCCGCAACCTCTGCGCCTGTGATGTAAGGGGGCGCGCCAGCGCCATCGGCGCGCGCCTTCCCCTACGCTGTTATCCTCAACGAGGATGATTCGGAATATGCTCGGACAGGTCGGGTCGTTCGGACGCTTGAGAGCACGTCATATAAGGTTGTTGCAACGGCCGGTGATAGCCTGACCGTAAGCCAACTGCTAACGTAGAACCCTGACACTGACCCGTGTTCGTGAGACCTTCAGGCAGACTGAATTAAAGATATAGCACGTTGTCAGATAATGGGACCTATTAAAAGAGGAGGCGAAGCTTGATTCGTTCAACGAGCGTGCGCACCTTAACATAATGAATGCTTGAAATCAATGCTTAATGATCACAGACTATTGGGATTAAGAGTGCGTTGCTGAAAATTTTCCGTTATAAACATGCGCTGGTTGGAAACGAGCAACGCATTATCACCCCGCTACTGATCGCGGCAACTATGTTGCGCCTTGACCGATTCATTTTTGTCCAGCCACAGGCCGTGAGTCGAAATAGATACTTTCAGCCTTGTTGACGTGCGCAGCTAATGCGGCTCCGTGCGCCGCCGCACCTCGCGGTTGACGCGCCTCGCCACGCGCGTTTAGCATTCCCATGAGCAAAATCAAATTTCGCTACGGACGCGAGGGTGAGGTCTTATTTGCCGCTGACCGGAAGACAAATCGGGGAGTTGGCGTTCCTAATCATCTACGCCACGCTGCACGGCTACTTCGCCGCGTGGCTGGCGGTGCGGATGCTGTTTCGCCCGCACCGGGCCGTGAAACTTTGGGGCCTCACGATCTGGCCGCAGGGGATGATCCCGCGCCACCGTGAGCGTTTGGCGCAGTCTATCGGCAACGCGGTCGGCAATGAATTATTGGCGCAGGAGACGGTCGTTGATGCGCTGTTTGAGACCGATTTTTTTCGCCGCAAGGTCGCGGATTTGATCGGCGGCTACACGGACGATCTGCTGAACACCTCGTACCCTTCGCTCGTTGAAGCGATCCCTGCGGGCGTGCGCGCGCCCGTGCTCGATGCGATCAGCGCCTTGCAACTGCGCGTGGCCGATTACATCGCCGCCGTCTTGCGCAGCGAAGAGACGGCCGCGGCCGTCGACTCGTTCATTGATCGGCGCGTAGATGAACTGTTCGCGCGCCGTCTAAGCGATGCGATTGACGACGAGACTTATGAACAGATCGTCGGCTTCGTCGAAGAACGCTTTCGCGGTCTCGTCACCGAGCGCGGGTTTGAACAGAAGGTGCACGACTTCATCAGCGCGCGCATAGACGAACTCGCGCACAGCCAAGCGACGCTCGCCGAAGTGTTCACGCCCGACACGGTCGCGCTCGTCAAGGCGCGCATAGACGCGCAGCTTGGCCCCATCGCCGAACACCTGACCGAGATCGCCACGAACCAACGCACGCGCACGCAGATCGGCGCGCTCATCAAACGCGAGGTAGATGACTACTACGCGCAACTCAGCTTCTTCAAAAAAATCTTCGTCTCGCGCGAGCGCATCCACCGCGAAGTGGATGAGATGGTGAATAAGACTCTGCCGCGCCGCGTCGAAGAATTCCTGCACGGCGAAGCGTTCGAGCAAGAGGCGCGCGCCTTCCTCGATCAGACGATTGACAACGTGCTCGCGCGCCCCTTGAACGAACTCGTCGGCAACCTCGAACCCGACAAACTTGCCCTGATCAAAGAGCAGATCACAATGCGCATCCTCGCCATCGCGCGCGCGCCTGAATTGTCGAACGCGGTCTCGGCTTACGCAACCGACGCGCTCGCGCGCATCCGCCCGCACACAGTCCGCGCGCTCTTAGAGCACGCCAGCCCCGACTCGGCGCAACGGCTCAAAAATTTCCTCTCGAAATCCCTGCTCGGCGTGCTCGCGCGGGCCGAGACAGCGCGCACGGTTAATGCTATTCTAACGGCGCAGATCGAGCGGCTCTTGATCGCGCCCATCGGCCGGCTCTCCGAGCAGATACCGGAACGCTCGATTGAACGTGCACGCAACGCGCTGACAGAACGGATCACGGCCGCCGCGCGCGAGCGTCTGCCGGTTGCGATCAAAGAGTTCGACATCGGCGGCATCGTGCGCAACAAGGTGGCGAATTATCCGGTCGTCAAACTTGAGGCGCTCGTGCTCTCGGTCGCGCAGCAGCACCTGCGCACCATCGAACTGTTCGGCGCAGCCATCGGCTTCTTCCTCGGCGTCTCGCAGGCGCTCTACTTCGGCATCAAATACTACCTCGGCAACCACTAGGCGGGCGACACACGTAAGTACGAACAGCGCGCGGGATGAATTTTGCGAGCAACGGTTAGCGCGTCTGCCAATACCAATTAACAACGCCTCGAAGTTAAATTTGAGGACGACGGATAAGCGCCGCACGGCGCGTGCTGCCTGCGCTGGCAGACGTTAGGCACGCGCGCCGTGCGGCCCGGTGAAGGACGGAATATGAAAACTCGTTGGAGCCATCTTGGCGTCAACATATTGACGCTCTGTTTGAGTATGATGCTGTTGTTGCTGCCGGTGCGAGCGCAGCAACAGGCGACGGCCGCAGTCGAGGGAAGCGCGAGTGTGCCGAAGCTGCCGGCCAGTCCTGTGCGGCCGGGGCCGGGACAGTCTGAAAAAGTCGATCAGTACAACAAGTCCGCTTGGTCTGATAAGTTCACGGGTGGGCACGTCGAGCACGCGGAGTTGATCGAAGGCGATCCGAACATAGAGATCACTGTGGACGTGCCGTCGTTTCGGCTGACGCTGTGGCAGGACGGCAAGGAGGTCAAGTCTTATCACATCGGCGTCGGGCAACAGAAATATCCGCTCGCCATCGGGCAGCGCACGACGAATCAAGTGATCTGGAATCCGGCGTGGATTCCGCCCGACAGCGATTGGGTCACGGGGCACAAGGGCGTCCATCCCGGCGACGTGATCAAAGCGACCGATCCGCGCAACCCAATCGGCAAGGTGAAGATTCCGCTTGGCGACGGCTACCTGATCCATCAGGCGCACGGCACGGGCGATCTCGGCAATCTCGTCTCGCACGGCTGCGTGCGCATGTTGCAGACCGACCTGCTCGATCTGGCCGAGAAGATCAACGCGGCTTACGGTTGGCCCGTCTCCGCCAAACAGATCGAACGGGCCGTGCACAGCAAACAGACGCTCGTCGCGCCGCTCAGCACGCCGCTCACCGTGGACATCAACTACGACACACAGGTCGTCGAAGGCGGTGCGCTGCACTTGTATCCAGATGTGTACGGGCACGGCACGAACACGGTCGCGCGGCTGCGCGCGGAGTTGCAAGCCAACGGCATCGAGCTTGACGACAGCATGCTTAAAGGTTTGCTTGCGCGCGTACGTCCGCACAACGAATACGTCGTCAGCCTCGCGAGCATCAAGGACGGCCGCGCTTTAACGGACGGCGAACAACGCCCGCTCACTGTCACGCCGGTCAGACAACCAGCAGCCCGCAAGCCGCGCCCCGCGCCGCAACGCGCGATTCGTTGGTAAAGATCGCTTCGCATCCTTGCTTTGCGTCTTGGCGTCTTGGCGTGAGGTAATTGCTGACCAAAGACAAAGCCTCACGCCAAGATGCAAAAAGAGCGCAACGGTTTCGCCCGTTGCGCTCTTTGCATTCTCTGCATTTGAATTCTTTCAGCGAGCCGCAGCTTCCTGCCCTGTGTACTCCCAGTGCCAAGGCTCGTAGTAGTAAGGCTGAAAACCGAAGCGGGCGGCGTTGTGGACGAGCCATTGATAGACGCGCGTCTGTGTTTGCAGCGCACGGTTCGCGTCCCGTGTGCTGACCGGCTCGCCGCCGACATAGAGGTCGAGCGCGCGCCCCGTCGCGTGCGGGCTGTTGACTGCTAGTTGCGCGCGCCCCGCCTGTGGGTTCTGCTGGCGCAACTGGTCTTGATACTCCTTCGAGCGAAACGCCGAGATGATCTTCAGATACTTCTCCGTCGGCGCAAGCTCGCCCGTCGCGGTCTTCGCCAGACCGAGCGACGGATCGGCTGTGGCGGCGGCGACCATGCGCTTGTACGCGGCGTAAGTGTTCTTTTCAACTTGACGCAACTCGGCGGGCCGTTCCGGCGCGTAAAAATCCATCGGCGGCGCGGTGATCAGTTGATCGGGCGTCGGATAGGTGTGGTCTTTGAGCCGGTGCGCTTGCCACGCGGCAATCAACTGATAGAGTGTGTCTGTGTCGAGCGTGCCGGTGGCGGGCAGATTCGCGCCGCGCTGCCAACGCGCGAGCGCCTGTGCGAAGTCGCCCGTGTCCGCACCGGCTTCTATGTCAAGCGTGCGCGCGATGAGCGGCGTGTAGAGCACCCAACCGCGTTGCTCTTGCCCGCCGAAGACCCAAGTCAGTTGCAGGCTGAGCAAGGCATTCTGTTGCGCGGCGCTAGCCCACCCAGAATTGCTCGGCGCAGACGCAAGCGGTTGGATCGTTTTCTTGACTGTGTTTGTCGTACTGCCGACGGGCTCAGGTTGTGTTTTAACCGCCTGCGCCATGCCCTGACTGTAGCCGGGCCAAGCTAAGACGCACGCGAGCGTGGCGAGGATCGCAAGCATTAGGGAAACGATCAAGAGGTCTTTCTTATTGCCTATCATATTGTCTTAATGTTTGAACCGGCACGGACGCGAAGGGGCGCATCGCTTGCTGCAACGTATCAGATGTGGCGCGCGTCGTAAAGGTTGAACGGCCGCGCGCAGTCTATTTGACAAACTGCCGTATCAATTCGCTGATGCGCGCGAGATGATGATCGTCGTGCTCGGCTGTGAACAACGCTAGGTCTATGACGCGCATCGGCTGCTTGAGGCGCGGGTGCAACGCCGTGCGTCCGGCGAACGCTTGATCATAACCCTCAAGTCGGCGCACGAACTCCATCCGCTCAGTGTGGAAGGCGCGCAGGATGTCTGCAAGCTCGCGCTCGTTATAGCGCGCCTCATACGTCTTGCGATTCTCCAGATCGGCGGGCATCAAAACTTCGTGCGCTTGTTCGTAGTCGTCTAGGCGCTGCAACTCCAACGCTTCAAGGTCTAACAGATGACCCGCGTGCTCTTGTATTGACCAACGCTCGCCATCGCGCCGCGTCAATACCTCGCGCTGTAACGCGCCAAGCCGATCTTCGAGCCGCGCCGGTGTCCCCCGCACGCGCTCAATAATATTTGGGAACAACTCGACCGGCACCGCAAACGAAAACTCGCGCCCGAACCACAATGATGGCATTAGTTTCACCTCGTCCTTTGAATTGATAACCGTGCGAGGACAGCCGCGCATATCATAAGGCATCGCGGCTGGAAATATCTGCCCGAACGCTTACGCCGACTGCTCGGTGTGCAGGCCGGCGCTTGACGGGCGCGGCGCGTCTTAGGCAAGATGGCGCGCGATGTTGTACCGCAGTACGTCCCCGCGCGGCTCGTTCCCGTGCCAGTTTAACCTGCAAGCAAAATTATTCGGCGCGCTTTGCCTGTTCATTATTTGCGTCTGCGCGTCGCAGCAGACGCATGCGCAGACGCTCACGCGCGAGCTTAACGTGTCGAGCAGCGCCTCGAATCCGGCCGAGATCATCGTCCACAACACGAGCGGGCGCGTCACGGTCGTCGCGGGCGACGAGGAGCGCAAGGGCGTGTCGCTCAAAGCCGAGTCGAGAGGCGCGTCTGTCACCGATGCGGACGTGCAGACGAAGGCTGAGGGCGGGCGCGTGACAGTCGAGGTGCGCCAACGCGCCGAGCATGATCGAATTGATCTAACGCTGCAAGTGCCGCCACGCGCGCGTGTGCGCGTCGAGACCGGAGGCGGCGCGGTTGATGTGTCGGGGCCGCTGAGCGATGCTGCGGTCATAACCAACACGGGCACGATCCGCGCCGACGTGCCGACAGATTCCCTAAGCTACAGCTTTCGTTGGCTGGCGAGCCGGCCGCGTTACTTCAGCGAGGTCACACTCGGCAAAGTCCGCGAGCACGCGGGCGGGCGCTTCGAGATCAGCGGGCGCATAGGCGACAAAAAGGCCGCGAAAGAGACGCGCGTGCGTTTGGATTTGCAGACCGAGCGCGGCGTGGTGCTGTTCGGCGTTGACCCGGCGATGGTGCCGAGCGATCTGCGCGAACGACCTTTGACGGAAGCCGCCCGCGCCATCATCCGCAGTGGCAACGAAGATTTGATTGACGCGATCCGCAAGGTCGTGCCGCGCTACGTCGGCGAGTATGCGGCGACGCTGCCGCCGCGCATGGCCGCGCCCACGCTCGGCACGTTCCACGCGCCCGATGCGGTCGTCACACCCGTGAGCACGACGCCGCACGTCATGCGTCTGCACGCGAGCGTGACCGACACGAACGGGCGTGCGATCCATGATCTGAAGGCCGAAGATTTTCTCGTTTACGAAAACGGGCAACAACGGCCCGTGACCGATGTCGAACAGACGCGCACGCCGTTCAATATCGTACTCTTGTTGGATGTGTCGGGCAGCGTCGAAGAACGGCTCGACTTCATCCGCAAAGCCGCGCTCGATTTTCTCAAGACGGTCAGCCCGCAGGATCGCATCGCCATCATCAGTTTCCGCGACGACATTCAACTCGTCTCGGATTTTACGACCGACCGCAATCTGCTCAACGAGCGCGTCAAGATGATCGACGCGGGCGGCGCGACCGCGCTCTACGACGCGCTCGCCTACACGCTCGTCGAAACCTTGAAGCCTCTGCGCGGTGAGCGCACGGCGGTTGTCATTCTTTCAGACGGCGACGACAATCGCTCCTTCGTGCCGTTTCCTTCCGTGCTCGAATCGGTCGTCGAATCCGGCGCGCTCATCTATCCGCTCTACGTGCCGTCGGGTCTGATTCCCACAGACGCCGCGCCCGACCCTCTGACGACGCTCGACCCGACGCGCTCGCGTTATCTCACCTTGACCTCGCGCGCCGAAGAGGATGCGCGCAAGCTGGCCACCGTTTCGGGCGGCGTCTATTACCCGATCACGCGCCTCGACGAACTGCAACGCGCTTACGACGAAGTGGTCGCCCAACTCCGCACTGCCTACACGATCACCTACGACTCGGCTGCGACTGATACATCGGCCGCGCGTCACGTCCGCGTCCGCCTCGCGCGTCGTGAGGATGCAGCGATCCGTCTGAGTCCGGCCGTGACCACACAGCCGTAGTAATCAGCCCATCAGGTTTTACGGCCAACCGCGCCGCCGTCTTCATTTCAATGTTTGGTCAAGCGCCAAACTGCAAAAGCTTGTCGCTGCGGTTGACTTAGGCTAAATATTAGCTTAGATTTTTCTGCGCCTTCGGGCCGCATAAGCCGATAGGGCGGCACTTCCTATTCGCCTGCGCAGTTTTCCTGCTATTAAATTTCTACGTTTGATTCACCTTACTTTATCGTAAGGTCTTGTCGGCTGACCGCCAGCTGATCAGTATTCAACCCTGCAAGGCACTGCGCCTAACCCCAAAGAGAGGAACCAAGTGAAGAAGCAAATAATCATCGGCGGCTTGGCCGCCATGTTACTAGTCGTCACGGCTTGCTCGTCCCCGGCCCCCGCTAATAAAACGAGCACGACGACAAACACGACCACGACTTCGACCAGCAACACCAACAAAACGAACCCGCCGGCGAACAGCAACAACGCCGCACCGGCTAATACCAATCAGACAACAAACACGAGCGAGACCAAGACCGACGCGCAAACGGCTAAGCAGGATTTCACGCTCGTCAATGCGACCGGCGTAGAGATTCACAGTCTGTATATCACGCCGCATGAAGCGAAAGATTGGCAAGAGGACATTCTCGGCCGCGACACTCTGCCCAGCGGCGAAAGCGTGGATATTAAATTCCACCGTAACGAGAAGGCCGCCATGTGGGACTTGCGGGTTGAAGACAAAGATGGTAACAGCATTGAGTGGGAGAATCTGAACCTACCCGAAATCTCCAAGGTGACGCTGCACTACAAAGACGGCAAGGCGTGGGCTGATACGGAATAGCGCGGGAGCGCACCGGACAGGCCCCGGCCTCTGGTCAACTCAAGTCGCGCCCGTCGGCGCTAACTGCATCTTCGGCGCAAGCAAGCGCCGTGACTGACCAACTACTAGACAAAGGAGTCCCCCGAACATGAAGTACGCGCGGTTTAATGGTCTGCGCCCATTGCGGGCGCTAGTTGCGCTTTGCCTGCTTTCGCTGCTGGTCAGCCTGCCGGCAAACGCGCAGGGTAAGCAGGATTTCACGCTCGTCAATGCGACCGGCGTAGAGATTCACGAGCTTTACGTCTCCCCGCACAAAAGCAACGACTGGGAAGAAGATATTCTGGGACAGGACACGCTGCCCGATGGCGATAGCGTAACTATTCACTTCTCGCCCAAAGAGAGAGCCAAGCTGTGGGACTTGAAGGTCGTGGACAAGGGCGGTAACAGCATTGAGTGGGAGAGCCTGAACCTGCTCGAAATCTCCAAGGTCACACTGCACTATAAGAACGGCAAGGCTTGGGCCGATATTGAATAAGGGCCGCCGGGCTGTTCCCATCGTCACCTTAAGCGGACGGGCGTCGAGCGCAAATGCTCGACGCCCGTCCGCTTCCTATGCCCTCAAGCCTGCGCTGCATAATGCTCAAGCGCTAATTGAATCCACGCCTGAGTAATCACCATCCGGGCCTCGTCTGTTTGCCTGCACCGCCGACTACGAGGCCGGCGGTTTACTTTTCTTCATACATCTTGCATCCTTCTCACCGATGACACGCTCGCTCCTGCTCTCTCTGTTCGACGACGTGGAGCGCCGGCCGCTGACGGTCTCGGAGTTGACCTCACAGGTGCGCGGCGCGCTGGAGAACCGTTTTGCGTCCGTCTGGGTCGAGGGCGAGATTTCCAACTTCAAGGCGCACACTTCGGGGCACTGGTACTTCACGATCAAAGATGAAGGCGCACAACTGCGCGCGACCTGCTTTCGCGGCATCAATCGCGCGATCCGTTTTCGTCCCGCCGACGGTTTGCAGGTGCGCGTGCGCGGGCGGCTGACGGTCTATGAGCCGCGCGGCGATTACGAATTGATCGTCGAAGGACTCGACCCCGTAGGCGCGGGCGCACTGCGCGTGGCGTTTGAGCAGTTGCGCGCGCGGCTGGCGGCGGAAGGTCTGTTTGACGAAGCGTTGAAGCGCCCGCTGCCGCTCTTGCCGCGAAGGGTCGGCGTGGTCACGTCGCCGACCGGCGCAGCCTTGCGCGACATCTTGCACGTCTTGACGCGCCGCACGCGCACAGTCAATGTCATCGTTGCGCCGACGCGCGTGCAAGGCGCAGGCGCGTCCCGCGAGATCGCGCGCGCGATTGCGCTCTTGAACGCGCACCATCGCGCGGCGCTCGCCGCCGGACAATTCGACGAAACGATTGATGCGATCATCGTCGGGCGCGGCGGCGGCTCGGTTGAAGACCTGTGGGCGTTCAACGAAGAGGAGGTCGCGCGCGCGATTCGCGCTTCGCAGATTCCGGTCATCTCTGCCATTGGACACGAGACCGACGTGACCATCGCGGACTTCGCGGCGGACGTGCGCGCTGCTACGCCTTCGGCTGCGGCAGAGATCGTCGCCGCACGTGAAGATGAAGTGAGCGAATTCGTCCTTGCGCGCACGCGCGATCTCTGGCGCGCGATCAAGTATCGTCTGCTCGCAGACAAGACACGCGTGCAAGATGCGGCGATGTCTTACGGCTTCGACGAAGTGCGCGAGCGGCTGCGCGCGTTGAATGAGGAGACGAGCGCGGCGACGCGGCGACTTGAACAGTTGATGGCGCGCGCAAGTGAACGTGCGCGGCGGCGTTTGGAGAGCGCGGTGCGGCGGCTGTCGCCGACGCGTGCGAGCGCGCGTGCTTCGGATGCGCGCGGGCGTTTGATCGCGGCGCGGGCGGCCCTGCAAGCGAACATCGCAACGCACGTGGACGACGCGCGGGCGCGGCTCGAAGTTGCGGTCGCGCAACTCGCCGCGCTCTCGCCGCTCGACGTGCTCAAGCGCGGCTATGCGCTCGCGGAAGATGAAACGGGGCGCACGCTGCGTTGGGCGCAAGCCGTCAAGCGCGGCGAGCGCGTGCGTGTGCGGCTCGCGCGCGGTGTGTTGCGTTGTCGCGTCGAAGATGTGGAGGACGAAGTTTGATGTCCACAGTGCCGGGCGAGAAGAGCAAACAACCGAAGCGCAGCCGCATCGTCGTCAATGTCGAGCAGCGACAGCAGACGCCGCAGCCGCAGCCGACGCGCAGTCAAGCGTCGCCACGCCGACCGCGCCGGTCTCGCCTGCGTAATCCGCGCCTGCTCGTGCCGCTCGGCATCATCGCGCTCGTCTTGCTTGCGCTAGTCACAGTTCCATATCTCTGGTGGCAGGCTTACAAATCGAAGCCGGCTTACGCGCTCGCGCTTGTACTCGACGCCGCGCGCCGCGATGATACGCAAACCTTCGAGGCGCTCGTTGACGTGGATTCGGTCAGTCGCAGCCTCGTGCCGCAAGTGATCGATCAAATGCATAATCCGAACGGCCCGAACACGCTCGCGCCGCAAGTGCGCCGGCAGATCGAAGCGAACGCGGCGATCCTTTTGCCCGGTGCACGCGATCAAATCCGCGCGACTTTGCTGACGCAGATCAGAGATGTGCTGGCGCGGAGCGGCGCGGCCGACGATTCGCTCGTCGTGCTTGCGCTCGGCGTGTCGCGCGTCGCAGAGATCAAGTCAGGCGAGGGCGCTGACGCGGACACAGCGGCGACCGCAAC
Organism: Acidobacteriota bacterium; assembly: GCA_003223935.1. GTDB lineage: Bacteria > Acidobacteriota > Blastocatellia > Pyrinomonadales > Pyrinomonadaceae > QHXQ01. The sequence continues at coordinate 43,279 of QHXQ01000047.1, forward strand.
GCTTAGCGTCAACGGTCGCCCCGTTGAACTCGACCTGCGCCGCACTGATGAGCCGAACAACAGAACGAGCGACATACATTGGCGCGTTGTTGGCGTCAAGAGCGACGAACTCGCAGCACGCGCCGCCGAGACTTTGGCGCGCGTCTATCCGATGGGCAAGTGAGATAATTTGAACGACGATGAGAACGAAGAAAGCAGAGACACAGGCGCAGACCTTTGAGGCGTCGCTGGCGGCGCTCGAACAGATCGTGCGTGAGTTGGAGCGGGGCGAGTTGCCGCTCGAACGAAGTCTTGAGTTGTTCGAGCAGGGCGTGCGGCTGTCGCGCGAGTGTCAAGAGCGTCTGCAAGCGGCGGAGCGGCGCATCGAAGTGCTGTTGCGCGATGGCGAGGGACGACCTGTGGTCGGCGCGTTCGACGAAGATGAACTCACGCGGCTCACGACCGATGAGCGCGAAGATGATGAGACCGTCTTCTAACATATACCCGCCACAGGCGCGGGTTGATGTGGGCGCATTCCTCGCGCGCGTACGCGAGTTGGTGGACGAGCAACTCGACCTGCTCGTGCCCGCAGAGTCGGCTGCGCCAGAGGAAGTGCATGCGGCGATGCGTTGGAGTCTGTTTGCGGGCGGCAAGCGGCTGCGCCCGGCGCTCGTCGTCGCGGCGGGCGAGACCTGCGGCGCGGACGTAGAACATCTACTCACAACCGCGTGCGCTTACGAACTGATTCATACCTACTCGCTCATCCACGACGACTTGCCTGCAATGGACGACGACGACTTGCGGCGTGGTCGCCCGACGTGTCACGTCGAATTCGGTGAAGCCACGGCCATCCTCGCGGGCGATGCGCTGCAAGCGCTAGCGTTTCAGATCATCGCCGAGGATGAAGCGCTGAGAAATGCGGTGCGCACCCGGCTCATCGCCGAGTTGGCGCGCGCCGCCGGGACGCCCGTCGGCATGGTCGCGGGGCAAGCGTTCGATCTTGCAGCCGAAGAGCGCGAGGTTGACGACGCAGAACTCGAAGCGATTCACCAGCACAAGACCGGCGCGCTCATCACGGCCGCCGCCCGCGCCGGCGCGCATATCGCGGAGGCCAACAAAATCAAACTCGCCGTGATCACCGCTTACGCTGAACACCTCGGCTTACTCTTTCAAATCACCGACGACTTGCTCGATGTAACCTCGACGGCCGCCGACTTAGGCAAGACGCCCGGCAAAGACGCGCGCGCGCGCAAGGCCACATATCCGGCGCTCTATGGGCTTGAAGCCGCGCGCGCGCGTGCGCGCCTCGTCTATATGCGGGCGCTGGGCGCGCTCGATCAGACCGCGCACCCGACCGTCATGCTGCGGGCGCTCGCGCGCTTCATTCTTGAGCGGCAGGCTTAATCACGAAAAGCTGCGAGCACTTCGTCGGCGTGCTGTTCGACGTTGACCTTGTCGAAGACTTTTTTGATCTTGCCTTCCTTGTCAATCAGAAACGTCTTGCGCTCCACGCCCATGTACGTCTGGTCGCCGCGCTGTTTCTCGCCATAGACGCCGTAAGCCGCCGCGACCTTGTGGTCTGTGTCCGCGAGCAGCGTGAACGGCAGTCTGTACTTCGCCGCGAACGCTTGATGCGACGCCTCATCATCAAGCGAAACGCCGAGCACCTTGATGCCTTCCTGTTGATAGACGTCGTGCGCATCGCGGAACGAGCAAGCCTCTTTCGTGCAACCCGGCGTGTCGTCCTTCGGATAGAAATAGAGCACCACGTTCTGGCCGCGCAAATCTGACAACTTTAGCTCATTGCCTTGTTCGTCGCGCGCCGTGAAATCGGGCGCAGTATCGCCTGCTTGCAGCATCGTTCGATCCTCCGTCTGTTGTGATGAGAAGATTGCACCGCGCATGTTAGCACGAAGCGCACGCTGAAGCTGAAGGCGCACGTTTTTGCGCCTTCACACTTCGGCAATGGGTTGCGCTAGAGTCGCGGTCTTCTGCATCGCGCGCAAAGGGTCAGGCATGAAGGAGGTCAAGTGGAAGTTGGCGGTGTGGCCGTCGGGGAAGGATTGATAAAGAATCAGGTCGGGCAGTTGCAGACAACTGAGCGGCGAGGTGTCGGAGAAACCTGTGTCGAGGCCGATGGCGCTGTGTGAGATGTAAATGCCGTGCCGGCCGATGCGCCCGCGCAAGGGCAGCAAGGGCACGGGCGTGTGGCCGAAGACGCAGGGCTTGCCCGTGTAGTGTTTGAAGAAGTTTTGATCGCGCGCCCAGAGCAAAGTTTGTGCGGGCGTGTCGCGCGGATGTTGGTCGGCCTTGAGACCCGCATGGACATAGAGCGCGTACTCGTCTTCGTGCCAGAGCGGCAACCCGCGCAAGAACTCTAGGTGCGCGGGCGGCACGGCCTCGTTGAAGGTCTGCCGCAGTTTGACGAAGTCATGCTCGGTGCGAATCTGTATGGCCGCGCCCGTGTATTGTCGAATTGTCTGTTCGCTGCCGACGGCGACGTGCAGCCAGAGCAGTTCGCCTTTGTCCGCGAAATCAAGCAGCATCTGCTCGTGATTGCCGCGCAGACAGAGAACGCGATCTGGCTGCGCTTGTTGGAGCGCGAGCACATCTGCGACGACGCCGGGAATCTCTTCGCCGCGATCTACGAGGTCGCCCAAGAGCACAAGCATGTCGCGCTCGCCGTCGCGCGGGATCAACTCAAGCAACTGTCTGAGTTGGGCGCGGCGGCCGTGCACGTCGCCGATGACGTAGGTCTTCATGCGCTCGCTCTTGCTTCAGATTGCGCCTGCGCGATGCGGGCCATGAGCGCGCGAAAGCGTTCGTCGGCGCGCAAACCAGCCCACACAGGATTGGCCTCAAACCATGGCAGGTTCTCATTGCCGATGTCAATGGCGCGCTCCAGCCACTCGAACGCTTCGTCCCTCATGCCTTCGAGCGCGTAGGCGGAAGCCAGCCAGTAGGGCGCGTCGTGGTCTGCGTCGGCCAATTGCTTGACGCGGTCGGTCAACTGCGCGCGGGCCTCTTCGTGCCGGCCCAACATCGAGAGGGCGATGGCGAGGTGCGGACGGATGCCGTCCATCTCTGGATGGCTCTGGAGCACGCCTTCTAAGATCGCGACGGCCTTTTCGGGTTCGCCTTGCCGGTAGTGCCAGACGGCGGTGAAGGTTCTAATCAATGGATGATCAGGCTCGACGGCCGCGCCCTGTTGCAGTTCGAGCAAAGCATCTGCGTAGCGACCTTGATACATAAAGACGCGCGCGCGGTTGTAGCTGACGACGACGCGCTCGTTCGGATTCAAGCGCAGCATTCGTTCGAGACTGCGCAAGGCTCTATCGTACTGCCCGTCGAGCCGGTAAAAGTAGGCGCTGATGAAATGCACGCCGACATCGTTCGGCGCTTCATGCCGCAGCCGCTCGACCTCCGCGCGCGCCTGCGCGCGTTCGCCGCGCCAGAGATAGATGAAGATCATGTGCATGCGCGCTTCGTTATTTTTCGGATCGAGCGCGAGTCCTTTGTTGAACTCCTCTTCGGCACGGTCGTAATCGTCCGCATCGCCCATCGCCTTGATGACGCGGTTCGCATAGCAACCGCCAAGCGCACAATGCGCGAGCGCGAAATCTGGATCAAGCTCGAGGGCGCGTTTGAAGTGTGCGATGGCGGCTTCGACATCTTCATTGGCGAGCGTGTGATAGATATAGCGCCCCATCGCGTCGCGCCCGCGCAGGTACTCTTCGTAAGCTTCGGCGTTGTCGCTCGCGCGTTGCGCGAGGCCGTCTTTCTCGTCGGGCGTCAACTCAAGCCGCAAGCCTGCGACGATGTGCTCCGCGATCATGTCCTGCACAGCGATCAGGTCTGCGGCCGAAGCGTCAATGCGATCACTCCACAACAGATCGCCCGTCTCCACGTCGAGCAGTTGCGCATTGACCCTGAGCTTATCGCCCGCGCGCAGGAAGTTTGCGGACAAGACTGCGCCGACGCTCATCTCGCGCCCAGCCTCGCGCGGGTCAACCTGCTGCCCTTGATACTTCACGATGAGCGAACTGGGGCGCACGATGAGCGAGCGCAGACGCGCCAGTTCTGTGATGACCGCATCGGCGAGCGAGAACTCGTAGAAGCTGACCGCAGGGTCGCCGCTCAGATTACGAAACGGCAGAATGGCGATTGACTTCTGCCCGTCGGGCACGCTCGTCTGCGGCGTATCGTCAACGGGACTGCCGGAGACGACGCCGCTCGTCGTCGTTGTGCTGGCGGCGGGCGGCTGTGAACTGGTCTCGCCCGTTCCCGTTATGTTGCGCAGCCAACGCTTGAAGGTGCGCCCGAAGGTGGACGTCTGTTGATGACGCGGCGCGACGGGCGCGAACGTGTCTTCAATTGATTGCCCGCCGCCCGCCAACACTTCGCGCAGGACAGCGCGCAGGTCGTCGCGCATCTCAGCCATTCGTTGATAACGGTCGGCCGGTTTTTTAGCGAGCGCGCGGTCGAGTATCTGCTGCACGCGCGGCGGCGCGTCCTGCCGGTAGTCGCTGACGGGGTGCGGTGTGTCGTGCAGCACAGCGTAACGCACTTCGACACTCGTCTTGCCCTGAAACGGCCAGATGCCCGTGAGCATCTCGTAGAGCAAGACGCCGGTCGAAAAAATATCTGCGCGATGATCCACGCGCCCGCCCGTGGCTTGTTCGGGCGCAGCGTAGGTGGCCGTGCCGTAAGGGATGCCGAGTTCGGTCAGGTGCATGTCGGATTTGTCCGCGCCGCTCTCGTCCGTCAGCTTGGCCAAACCGAAGTCGAGAATCTTGGCCATGCCGTTCT
>QHXQ01000117.1:0-13218 GCA_003223935.1 Acidobacteriota bacterium
ACGAGTTCAACTCCGGGTGGAAGAAGCCCGCGGGCCGCGATCTCCTCCAGCAATTCGTCAACCGTCGTGACGGAGCGACGCTCGGTGCTGCGGGCTACGCCGGAGAGTGTCGCGGCGATCACAACGGCGCTCGCTTCACGCAGCCGCCCTTCGGTGCGATACACCTCACCGTCAAAGACCGCTGCCTGCGATGAAGATTCATTCGCACGGCGCGCGGCGCGCTTCGCCCGCGCTTGCGCGTTACGCTCGAAAGAGATGCGCGGATTGTAATGCCCAGTCAGAGCGCGCCTAATGTCGCCACCGTAGAGCAGCAGAAGCACGACGCCTGTTGCCACTAAGCCGACGACTTGTTTCGGCTTCAGTTTCGGAAAGCGTAGCGGCTCACTTTTTCTTTCATTTACTTTTCGACTTTTTCGTTGACGGTCACGCATCATGCTGCCTCCCGCAGAACCATCTGTTCTCGCCCGAAGGCGCTCGCCACCCAAGCATCAATCACCGCGTCCGGCTGATGCGTGTCTGATGCTACGCGCGCGAGCGCGAGCCTGAGACTCTTCGCTTGGCTCTGCTGCTTCGCCAGGTAGCCCACGTAAGTGCCGAGCGTGCCTTCGCTGACCGCACGCACGTCGTCGCGCACAAACGCCGCGAGCAGATCAATCAACTCGCGTAGGCCTGGCTTGTTCTGCACACCGGGAATGGCTTTGATGGATTCGTTGATACGAGCGACAGCTCTTACCTGTTCCGGCGATGCGTCAGGGACGCGTGCGCGCAGGATCTTCACCTCCTCCTCCGGCGTCGGCTTGTCGAGCCACGAGTAGAAACAGCGCGAGCGGAACGGCGGCGAGAGTTTGAAGCGCAGGTTGTTCGAGGTGAAGATGGCGAGCGGGAACAAGCAGCGATCCGCGCTTCCCTTCTCCGTGTCGTAGATGCCGACGGGCTGGTTGTAATCCGGCACGTAAGCGTAGCCGCATTCCAACAGTCCCAGGAGCATGTCTTGTAGGTGTTCAGGCAGTTTGTCCACCTCATCGAAGAACAGGAGCGGCACTTGTCCCGTTGCCCCGGCCCAGTGGAAGGCGTTAAGCGCGCGACCGAGTTTTAAGAACTTCATCCGGTACTGCTCGGCCTGCGCTTCGTCAAGCGTCTTCGCCCCCGAAGTGACCGCCTGAATTACCGACTGGTTCTGCGCCTCCCTGTCCCACTCGTAGAGTAGGTCACTCAGCCTCAACTCGCTCATGCCCTGAATCGGGAACATGGTCATGTTAAAGCCGAACTGCGTTGCGAGTGCGACCGCCGACTTACCGCTCCCCGGTTCACCCTCAATCATCCAAATCTTCCCGCTGCGCAAGACCTGCACGTAGTCGCTCAGCAACCCCTGCTGTATTAAATAGCCGGTCGAGGCCAGGCGCTCCGCGATCCCACTCACCCCCTCTTGCTCCAATACATCGCGCGGGTTGAGCTGCGGCTTATCGGATGCGGGCGGCGGGATCATGCTCCTACGTTTTCCTTATCAAGAATGCGTGTTAAATCAACCGAGCGTCGAGTGCTCATTGTTCCGCTAAGACCGCCTCCGCAACGCGGCGCATCTCCGGCGTCATACGCGGCAGAGCGCGACGGATGTCATCGGGGTTGCCGTTCGTCATCAGTTCGACAAGTTCAGCTTCTGACAGTTGACCGCCCGCGCGCGCTTGGCCCGTGTCAGACATGCGGCGCAGCTCATCCGTATTCACATCTCCGGCGTCAACGCCCTGTATCTCACGCGGGGATGTCATCACGAAGATGTACCCGGCAGTATTGGCCGGGACTTCTACGAAGCCGGCGCGCCCCTGACGATAAGCCAGCCCGTTTATCTCTCGCATGAGCGGAGAAGCCATGTGAGGCGCGCTGTAGCCGTAGCTCTCTCCGGCGTTAACGGGTCGGTTGCCGACGGTCGCTGCAACTGTATAGAGCGCCTGGACCACGCCCGCGCCAGCAATCTTCAACGCCCGGCTCCAGCCAGAGTTGCGCACGAGTTTGCCGCTCGCCTGGTCAATGAAGCCGACGAGCTGGATGTAAGCACGCCCGATCTCGAAGTCGCTCCCACGGACTACGCCGTAGATTTCAGTGCCGCGCGGGAGCGACCACCCTTGACCCGACATGGCGCGGGTGAGCTGCATCCGCACGTAGCCTTCGCTGCGCAGGGTGTACACAGCGCCGAGCGTGCGAACGGGGAGCATCGTGCCCAGAGGCGGGAGCGGCACCGATTGGGTTGTGCGCTCAGCTTGGGTGGGCGTGCTGACCGAAAGATTCTCCGAGCCTGCGACCCTTGCGTTGCCACCGTTATTAGCTAGAAGCGCGCTGACGCGAATCGAACGCTCAGGGTTCGGACTTCCGAGTTCCGAGCCGGCACTTGTGACTATCGCCTCTCGATTCGTTGTCGCGCGTTGTGTCGAATCAACTTGGGTCGTCTGCCCTGTTGCGTTTTGTGTGGCCGTACCTTGAAGCGTTCCCGCGTTCGGCTGTGGAGTGACGGTCGCAGAGAAGTCGCCGAGAGGCAGGCGGTCGGTGACGGGACTATTGCCATTTAGGGATAAGTTATTGTTTGTAGCAGCGTCAGGCATGACTCCCTGATTCGTATTCGCTGCGCTGTTTGAATTGCCGCCTTTGTTCAGCTCGCGCGCGATCTCTTCGGCTGTGGGCATCTGAGGAGAGTTATCATTAATCGCCCCCGCTTCGGCGCGATTGCGCGAGGCCGGGTTGCGGACGCGGTATGTATCGTCACGGCTTCCCGAAAACAGCCAGAGGTAGCCTGCTACAGCAATCACCAAGAGCGCGCAGGCCGCGACGCCGAGAGCTACGACCACTCGCTTTAACGTGCCACGCTTCTCATCCTTTTCCAGCAGTTCGACACCGACATCTTCCTCATCAATATCTTCCGCGCTGTCTGTGTTTTCCCGCTTCGCGGACGTAGTTGTTCTCTCTGACGAAGTGCCTTCGCGCTCATTGAGCAACTCAGGGAAATCTTCGTCAGCCGTCGCAACGTCGCTCGCGCCGCCCTTCAAATCCGACAACGTCAACTTAGTCCGCTTGCTTCCGTTGCCGTTTCCGTTACCGTTGCCGCCGTTGGTGTACACCTCGCCCTAGCTCCTCTCTAATTCGTTCTGCTCAGTTCGGTAGAAGCCGGTTGATCCGCCGCCGTATCCTGCGCGACCGACAGGCGCACACGCTGCGCCGCGTCCAGCACCGGCGCTTCGTAGATGATGGCGTAGTAGATGGTCGCGCCCGCGGGGAGTGCGCCCCCAGTGCCCGAGCTTGCTGTTTGCAGGAGCTTGATGGAGCGAACCTGGACGACCTGCCCGCCTTCACTCAGCGTCTGCACATCAAGTTCGGGGCCTCCGGCGAGAATGCGCAGGCCCGCCTGAGTCGTATTCTTAACAGCGACGACGGTCATCCGTTTTTGGTCATCAAGGTCAATCGGAGCTGTCACCGAGATAGACAGGCCGTGCGCTGGCGTGCTCCAGCGGTTGAATCGTGCTGGTGAGGCGATGGCTTCGCGCAAGGCGCGCTGCGCTTCTTTCGGCATGTCACTCGTCTTGAGTTTCTTCTTTGAGGAGCGAGACGCAGCCACGATCAGCTCTCCGCTTTCGAGCGTCACGGCTACGTTCTGCCCTCCGACGCCCGTGCTCGTTTCGTCGCGCGCCGGAGACTCGTTACCATTCGCTCCCGTCCCAATGCGACGCGACCCGGTCTGCTGTGTATTCGCCTGCGGCGGCGGTGTCCTTCCGTCGAGGTTGACCGCTAGCCCCGCCGCGCGCCGGGCTGTAACAATCTCGTCGCGCGAGTAGCTGACCACACAGCGGTGCGCCATACGCGCCACGTCGCGCACCGGGTAGAACAGGAAGGTCACGAACATGCCCGACTGCATCTGCACTGAGATGGACGCGCGTGCTTCGTTACTCCCTTCCGCTTCAGTGCCCGTCATGAATCCCCCACCTGCGCGGAAGACGAGGTAGTGATCTGTGGCTAAGGTCGGCGACTCATCGTATGTCACGATGTTCGAGCCACCCGGATGCACCGCGAAGAAGTTGTCGGAAGCCGGGAACTCGACGACGATGGGGCCGTGCTGCGCGAGGCCCAGCCTGATGATCGGGTCTTCGTTGCCACGCACTGTGACCTGCGCTTGTCCAAAGAGGTATTCGGGCGGTTTAGGCTGGGGCACGACCGTGACGGGTGCGACCCGCTCAGGCGCTGGTGTGCTTGGTCGTCTATTAATCCCCTGCCCTCTTACCCCTCGAAATTTACGTCCCGGCGTGGCTGTCTGCGCGCTCACCGCTGAAAGGCTTGAGAGACTGACGATGACACTTATAAAGATCGTGGTTATTCTCTGACGGGAGATCGGCATTGCTCATCCTCCATGTAACTATTGCGATTAAAACTTTCCACCTTATCGGGTCGCCCCGGTCAGACCGGCAGCCACTTATGACTCACGGAGAGCCAGAAGGTTGTGTCGGCGCTGTAGGAGCGCCGACACTCTGGTTCGGAAGCTGATTGGCCGATGCACCTTCCGCGTTCTGAAGCTCTTCCCAACCGAACCAAGTGATCTGGTAGCCTGAGCGCCGATTGCGGTCGTCGCGGCCCAGTTCGTCTCGCGCCACCTTCACGGTCAGATTCAGTTGGTGGGTCTCTTCAACGGGGCGTTGATTAATGACGCGGGTCAGGTGTTGCGTGCCGATGACGTGAACCGTGAAAGGGTCAGACTGGTCAACCCAGATTTGCTGCTGCGTCCAGCGCGCTTGCCAGCTCTCCGCCGACTGCTGTTCGAGCACCCGGTTGCGCCGGAGGTACTCGAAGAATTCACGCCCGCGCGATGCCACCATCAACTGGATCGCCTCGTTCAATTGGCGGTCGCGTATGTCCGGGTTGTTACCGTAGTAGAGTTCGAGGAAGCGCGAGACGAGATATTTCTTGTCGCCGGCGGTCGGCTCGTCAGGCGAGAAACCGACGTTGTCCGTCAGGCCGTACTCGCGATTGTTCATCACCACCACGCGGTCGCCGCCCGCCGTGCGATCAACCACGATCCTGTCGGGCCGCCTGAGATAAAGCGTCAGGTTGAAGGCGGCTTGCACGAGGATGATGATTACGCAGATGCCGAGTGCACCAATGAGGCGGCGGTTCGCTTCTGTGGTGTCAGGGTCGGCGACGTAATCAACAATCCGCTCTACGGAGTTAGTCTGAGCACTGCCTGCATCTTCGTCCTCAATATCTGCCGGAAGTAAAGGGCGTGCTCGTGTCACATCCCCGTCTGGACTTCTTTTGTCGAACAGACCAGCGCCAGCCCTTTGCGCTTCGATTGTTTCAGTCGCAGTTGCCATCAGCTTTCCGGTGACCTCATCGCTTGCATTCAGTGAGTCAGGTCGTTAACCAACTCAATCCCCGCCCACCCCGTTTCCGTTTCACTTCCATCCGCAATCAATAGAACTTCGTAAACATCTTCGAGCGCGCTCTGCATCTGTCTCTTTAATTCATCATCCGTAGTTTGCGCCCGTGTCTTTTGCGGTTGGGACTCTTCGGTTGATGGTTCGTGGTGGGCTGTCATTTTTTTCGTCCTCGTCATGGTTGATTCCTAGCCCTCGCCAATACACTTTTCATCAAGTGGGAACCCACCAGGAGTAAGCTTTAGGTGGAAACAATCTTTGTGCCATGCGCCTCGTGATCAAACGGGCGCGTGTTGCTACTGCTTGACGGAAGTTCGACTGATGATTTCAATTCGCATAACAAGCTTGCGGCTCTTTGTTCTTCGGGTAATCGGGTTCGTATGCGAACCCGGCAGGCTCGTATTTGAACCCGGCGGGTTCGTATGCGAGCCTCTCACTCTTCATCGCTGCTGCGCGCCGCCGACGTATGTCGAGCGCGTCTGCGTCGTTACGACGACCGCCGGCGCGCTTGTAGAGGTGCGCGAATCACCCGGACGCTCTTCGACGCGACGTGACGAATCATTCTGTGCTACCGCTGTAGTGATTCTGAATGAGCGCGTGATGGCCGGTCGGGGCGCAGCTCCGTTCGATCCTGAAGATGCTTGAGTGTTCGCCTCATTCGTCACCGTTGTTGGTTGAATGCTGAACGCATAGCTTGATACGGGCGTCCGCGGCACGGACTCAGGTTGCGCGACCTCAGTACCTGAAGAGGCTGTGCCTTCTGCTGTTGAGTTATTTACTTCGCTGCCGGACGGCAGCATCGAAGGCGCGCCGGCAGCCGCCAGGTTCGCCTGTGAAAAGATGTTCGCTTGAGAAATCTCCTGCGCGACGGCGAATCCACGTGACACGTAGTTTTGCGTTTCCGTGTAAGGCGGAATGCCGCCAGTTTGCAGGCGGTTGGGATTGATGACGCGGCCATCCGGAAGCTTGATCGAGATGCCTTTCCGGTAGGCCTCCACCGCCCCTTCCCCGGCGTTGTAACTGGCGAGCACAAGGTCGGCGCGCCCCCCGAATCGCTCCGCTAAATCGCGCACATAGCGACTGGCCGCCTCAATCGAGGCGCGACCGTCGAACGGGTTCTGCAACCCGTACTGCCCGGCGGTCGAAGGGATGAATTGCATCAAGCCGTAAGCGCAGGGTTGACCATTCTTATAACTGACTACGCCGGGCCGGAAACGAGATTCCAAAAACGCGATTGTCCATAGCAGACGCGGGTCAACGCCGTTGCGAGCAGCCGCCGCCGCGATCACGGGCTCATACTGGGCGGCGCGTGCGCGAACGTCATTAGTGATCCCTGCGGCAGTGCGCTTCAGAGGCGCGACAGTCGAGGAGACGGAGGGCATAAAAATTTCTTCGCCCGGCTGCAACGCGGCGTCTACCGCGCGGTTATTGAGGCGTGCGATCTCGGCTGCCGCGACGTTATACCGCTCGGCGAGCATTGGGATCGTCTCATTCGCGCGCACGCGAATCTTCACCGGCCCGGAGTAAGAGTTCCGGCGAGCGCGGCTTTGTTGTCCATGCGCCGGAGCGTACAGCGCGCATGTAATTAACAGGATCAGTGCTGCTTTCGAGATAAGTGGTCTTCTCACGCTTGGGTCTTCTCCTCATTGGCCATCCGCCGTATTGCAAGAGCGATGCCGCCATTACCTCTCGACGATCTCCGGCCCAAGCGGAAACAGCTTTGGCACTCGCGTTGCACACGGCCTCTCGCGTCACGTAAAGACACCGAGGCCTTGCTCCTCTCAAGCGACGACGCACACTTCGCGCGGGAGGAAAGGCGAGTGAATCCAGAGTTAAGAATTACGAGGAGAACTCTTCATGAACAGAATTAGAGAACGCTTGCGCGCACGCTCTCGAAAAGCAAGTGAGGGACTGAGCATGATTGACATCGGACTCGGAAGCGCGAAGAACACACGCGCGGCCAGATTGGGTAAAGCAGCGATGATGTTAGGCATCGTGCTCGAAGCAATCGAACCTTTAGTCACGGTCGTCGTGGTGATGGCGCTTGCTTCAGTCCCCTGCTTCGCGCAGACGGGCGGCACGATCTTCGGGCAGGATCAATCAATGGTGCCTAATGCCATCCGCCAGACCGTCATCTTCGCCGCAGGGATCGCTTTCCTCGTCGGCGCTCTGACCGTCATCTGGGGCGCGTTTCAATACTCGCGCCGGCAGGAGTGCATGAACTGCTTCATCGGCGGCGGCCTTCTGATGACCATCGGCGGCGTGATCGCGCTCATCAGCTATCTGTCTTCGGGTCGCGGCGTCACCGTTGACCGCACGCTCAACTGAGCGCACGTCCCCGGAGTAAGTGAGGTTCTAAAAGATGCAGGAGTATCCGATGCGCGAGCGCATCTACCTACCCGTAGTGCGCTTCGGCGTCCCGCACACCGACTGGAAGTACGTCTTCATCGTTACGTTCATCGGGTTCGTGCTTCCCTTCGTGCTGAACATCAAGCTCTACGGCGTGCCGGCGCCGATGTTCACGGGAGTGTCGGCGCTCGCGCTGTCGGTCGCGTTCTTCAACTTCATCCGCATTGGTCGGCGGCCCCTGTGGTTTCAGCACAGCGCACGCGCGCTCCTCGTGAGTTCACGGGAGCGCGCCGCGCTGCCCGTTGATGATTTGAATGAAGCCTGGCTCGAAGACACGGATGGCGGGGGTCTAGGCATGACGCGGCACGACGAACGGAAAACTAGCCCGGCGCAGATCTTCCGCTTCGAACACCTGTGAGGATAGCTTTCATGGACATCTCGACGATCATCGGCATTAGCTTTTCACTTATCCTCGCTGGGCTGGCGGTTGGCTTAGGCACGCGTCTCTTGCAGCTTCGACGCGCGAGTTCTCAAGTCGCCGGAGACAATGATTCAGTTCAACCGTCGAAGCGTGAAGATGATGAGCGATGGCGTCGGCGTCTCACGGGCGCGCGCGGGCGTCGCCGCACGAGCACGATCCACGGTGTCAACCGCGACGGCTTCCTACGGCATACTGACGGAAGCTACACCAAAGCCTATCAAGTCGTGATGCCCACCACGCTCTATGCCGATGACACAGATGTAGATCGTCTCTACAACGACTGGGCGCGGATGCTGCAAAGCGTGCGGCAGGCGGGAGTCGTGATCCAGACCCGCCACGACGTGTGGTCTGATTCAGGGCGCGCGCTCCGCCAGCACCTCGAATCACAGGCGCACACGGCAGACACCTACATGCCCGCGCGGATGCTTCACACCGTCGGACTCACCGGAACGGAGGGCGCGGCACGCGATGGCTTCTATCAGGACGATAGGCTGACGCTGTGGGTGCGTGTTCCGCTCCGGCACGCAGACGACCCTTCACGAGCAAGGCTCAGTTGCCTTATCAGATTCCTCCCGGCCTGTGCGCGTGAGCTTCGGCGGCAAGGTGTCTCTCGCTTTGTGAGCGCCGTCGCGATGAGCTGGACGCGGACGAACCGGGAACAGGCGTTCGCCCGGGCGCGCGCCGCAGAGCGTGAAGCTGCGCGGGCCGCCGCGCAAATCTTCGCCACTATAGAGCAGATGTGCCCGCTGCACTTGCGCGCCTTCTCGCGCGACGAGATGTGGCGCGAAGTCTATCTCGCGCATCGGCAGAATGAACGCGCGGCCCCTGCGCTATCATCTGTAGAGGGTACGGACATCAGGCAGCCTCTTTGCGGCGAAGAGATCGAAGCTCGCGAGCAATTTCTGATGCACGGCGATTACCCGGTGGCATCGGTAACGCTGTTCCGACCGCCGACACCGATGATCTCAGCCGGGATGATGCGCGTCATGACGGCGAACCCGACGCTCGCTTTTCGTCACACCACCGTCGTCGAGTTCATCACGCTCGACCAGGTTAAAGCCAAAGACCAACTCAAGGGCCAGCATAAAGATTTAAGCCGCGCGCAGACGGCCACTTCACGGAAGTCTCCGACGCCGATGGACGACGACCCTGATGCGCAAGCCGCGCAAGTGGACATCAAGCACCTACGCGCCGAGATCGCGGGCGGGCGTGAGAGTCTGATCGAGGCCCGCGCTTACGTCGTCGTGTACGGAGAGAGGGCGCGCAACCGCTCGACACTTCGCCGTTCGGTCGAGCAGCTCGACGAACGCTGCCGCCGCGTCGCTTCAGCGCTGGGCAAAATGCCCGGCGCGGACGCTGCGCGCGAGTCGTCGCAGGCACTGCGCGCCATCTACCCACAGTGCATCGCCGGAGAATTGAGCGCGCGGGCGACCGGACGTGAGTGGAAAGAGACGACGCGCTCGCTCTCCCGCCTAGCGCCGCTCGAAGCCGTGTGGCGCGGATCGGCCAAGCCGCACACACTCGTCACCACGCCGTCGAATCACCTGATCGGCTTCAATCTTTTCGACGCTTCGGAAGTGCCGTCGCCACTCGGGCTGCTCCTGGCCGGTTCACGTGGCGGTAAGAGCGTGCTGCTTTCCGAGATCATTACGAACGCGCTGGCGACCGTGAAGAAGCTCCGCGTGCGTGTCGTTGACTACGGCCATTCGCAGGAGCCTTTGGTCGCCGCGCTCGGAGGACGACATCTCAAGTTCGATCCTGAGTCAAAAGCCACCATCAACATCTGGGACTACGAAGGGCTGAAAGACGGTACGCCGCCTTCCGAGCTTCAGAAGTGGTACGTGGTCCAGGACGCGCTACAGCTCGCGCGCGTGGACGCTAAAGAGAGCGGCTCGGCATACGCGCGCTTCGCCGAAGACATTCTCACTTTGATGGTGCGCGAGGTCTATAACAATGAAGTGCCGCGCAACGCCCCCGGCAAGCCCAAACACGAGCCGCGCCACGAGCATCTTTTGGAGATGCTCGACACCTACGAGTTCGACAACGCGGAGGCGGACGCCGTCAGGACTCAGCTCCGCATTGCCCTTGAGACTTTCAGGAACGATCCGTTCATTGACGCTCCGACTTCACCTCAATTCGCCCAGGAGTCTCCGCTCGATGTCTATGAGATGAAGACCTTGGAAAACTTTTCAGACCGCGTGAGGCAGTCTTTGGCTTTTCGCATTGTCGCGCGAGTGATCCAGAGCGAGGGCCAGCGTGAGCCTGACGGCACGCGCACGAAGATGCTTCTGGCTTTTGACGAGATGTGGGAATACACGCGCAACTACCCGAAGATCGTCGCGGCCATTGACCGCTACGCGCGCACGGGCGGCAAGGAAGGAGTGCTCACACTTCTGGCGACGCAAGCCTTCAAGGACATCACCGGCACGCCGGAAGCCCCGAACCCTATCGGCCATTCGCTGATGTCGAACGTCGGCGTCAAATTCATCGGTGTGCAGTCGGGCGACTACATGGACATGGTGAAGAAGTTCAAGTTCACCGAGGCTGTGGTTGACGCCATTGATTCGATTAAGAACGTGCCGGGTCACTACTCGGAGTTCGTCGGCGTCTGGGGCGCTGGCGCTCACCAGCAGGCGCAGAAGTTCCGCGTCGTGTTGAACTCCAGCCTGAAACTCTGGACGTACACGTCGAACCCGGACGAGCGCAACGCACGCCGGCGCGTGCAGTTCCTTCGCCCCGACTGGCATCCGGTGCAGGTTCACATGTGGCTCGCCGAACACTATCCGCAGGGGCTGGTGGGCGCGGGCGTCACGCAGATTGATGAAGCGTTGCTATTTGCTGAAGAACAACGAGCAGCGTGAAGCGCCGAGGACGGAGGGACCGTTGAGGTGATGATGACACGAGAGATGAAAGCTCGCGCCAGACAAGTAATGCTTGGGCTACTCGTCGGACTGTTTCTCGTCCCGGCGCAAAGCGTACAGGCGCAGTGGGCCGTGTACGACGCGGCGAATCACACCACACAACTTGAGAGGATGGCTCAGGACGCGGCGCGGTGGATGGAGACCGTCAATCACTATCTCGAAGAGATCAAGAAGTACGAGACGATGATTGACAAGCAGGTGGAGCAGATCACCAGTCTCGGCAACATCCTGCGCACGGTTGACGAGCAACTCGCGCGCAACAAGAAACTCATCAACACCGTCGCGGGCTTCGGGCGTACTATCCGGCAAATATTTCAACTCCAACAGGACATCCGCACGATGGTGACGTGCCGCATCCTCGCCGTGCGGCGCGTCTGGGACCGGATGAAGCAAGGCATCTTCGACCCGCAGCAGAACATGCGCGACCTTGAAGACTACATGCGCAACTCCATCGGCAAGGCGTCGCAGCAGAAGATTGAGTACCACGAGCTGCTGCTCGAACAGGACGCAGAGTTCGGAGAGGCCGTTTACAACCGCGAGGTGGCTTATGGCAGGCTCGCGCGGGCTGAAGAAGCGCAGAAAGCACTTGAAGCAGCACTTACGGCTGAAACGGCGAAGCCTCCGGGTGAGCAACAGGGCGTAGAGAGTCTTTTACAGCAGTTGTCGGACTGCAAGCAGTACATCGCTACGCTCACTCAACAGATCGCTGATTACACGAAGATCATCAACGACAAGATGACGAAGTTCGGCGTTCGCATCGACGCGCATGCGCGCTTCGGGCAGGCAGTCGTGCGCGAGACGGAAGCGTGGCGCGAGATGACGCGCGTGAATGAAGAGACCTTGAGGAGCCTCGACGTTCTATTCGACCCGGACGAGCCGGTGGAGGAAGTCTTTGACTTCCCCGAAGACGAGTACGAGCCGTTTGCGATTAAGTGAGGACTATTCCCAACGGGCGATATACAGGAATAACCCGCGAAGGATGAGATGAAGATAAGACGAGCGCGAAGTAACAGCAGCATCAAGAAAAGGAACACCGCGGCAATGCGTGCGCGCCTTGGCTTGAGCCGGAGCACGATGCGGAAAGCGCTCCTGCTGCTCATCCTTTGCTTCTCGCTATTTGATTGTGCCGCCGTCGTTTTAGCTCAATCGGCGTCACCCACTCCGACGCCTTCCGCCCAAGGAACCGTGCCCCAGCAGCAGGTTCGCAACCTTTCGGACATCGCCGTGCGCTTCGTTCCGGCAGTCAAGCGCACGGTCGAAGGCGCGATGCTCAAGCGTTACACATTCCTAGCGACCGTCTTCGCGCAGATCATCATGCTCGCGGCTTTTCTCAAGCTGCAGGCGGACAAGCCCGGCGCGACTCGCGACTTCTTCGGCCAGTGCGGGCGCTCGATCATTATCCTGCCTCTCATCCTCTTGGGGCCGTGGCTCATCAGCTATCTCTACACTCTGGGCGGCCAACTCGTCTTCCCGCTTCGCGTTCCCCTGCGCGAGGCCTATCGGGAGTTTGACGACTCCTATTACCGTTTCACGATGGGGATGTTCACGGCGACGGATCGCGGCGGCGTCTACCAGCCAATGCCGACGGGCACCGCCGGAATAGTCGGCGTCCTGTCTGACCGCGAGAGCACAGTGAAGACCGTGGACCAGATGCTCGACCCGGCGCAGTGGGACATGACGAAGCTCTTTACCTGTCTCAACATCGTGCGAGGCATCTTAAGTTTCGGCGAGTTC
Source organism: Acidobacteriota bacterium (assembly GCA_003223935.1). GTDB lineage: Bacteria > Acidobacteriota > Blastocatellia > Pyrinomonadales > Pyrinomonadaceae > QHXQ01. Next base: position 12,894 of record QHXQ01000117.1, read on the forward strand.
GTTTTGGTCGTCCTGACAGGCTTCCTGATGATCGCCTTCCGGCTTGCCGTCCCGTGGATGATCGCGATGAGTATTGACAAGTCGCTCGCGCACGAAGTCAGTTACAAGTTCGCGCGCGGTGTCGTCGTCTTCACGCTCGTCTTTCCTATCGTCGCGCACATATTGATGCTCATCGCCTACAAGATCGGCACGCTGGGCTTGGCGATTTACGACGGCACGCCGATGTATAACGTGGACCCGCAGACGGCGCAGCTCATCGCCCGCCCGGACGTTGACCCGACGTTCTGCTTCGGCGTCGCCGTCTTCATGATGGCGGTCGCGGCGC
>QHXQ01000117.1:13238-32716 GCA_003223935.1 Acidobacteriota bacterium
ATCAACTTCGTCAGCGCGCGCATCGGCTCTGCGCTCAACAACGCGGCGGAGCGGTTGCAAGTCGAATCCTCTGCCTCCGCTGGATTGACGACGGCGCGCGCCGACTACAACGCGACGAGTGAGATCAACGCGGCGGGTCTGCACAATCAACTCGGACAGATTAACGCTAGCCGCGTGGGCGGGATCATGTCAAACAACGCGGCGGCAGCGCGCGAGCAGGCCAACCTGATCTCCGTTTACCGGAACAGCATGGCGAACGTCTCGATCAGCCGCGACGCGCAAGTCGGCATCATCGAAGCTGAACGCTCCGTCGCCACACGCGGCGCACAGAACGCTACGGCGCGCGAGCAGGGGCAGGTGCTCGTTGACAACCAGACAGCGCAGAACTCGAACGACCAGCAGTGGTGGTCGTTTGGGACGGAGGCTGTCGGCGAAGGCGGTGGCGTCGTCGCGGGCGGCGCGCCCGGCGCGGGTCCGGGCGCTTCGGTGGGAAGGACGGCTGCGCGGCCGGGAGAGATCATGACCGATCAGGTGAACATCGACACCCGTTTGAGGGGCGGACTCGGTCTGTCGAGCGAGTATCTGGGCCGCACTGCTGAGAACAACCGAACTTATGCGGATACACGCACCGAGATAGAGCAGACGCGCGCGACCGCCCAGGAAGGTGCGCTCACTGAGCAGTACCGGGGTCAGTCAGGCGCGGTTTCCGCGTGGCAGCAGCGTGTTAACGCGGCGGTGAACACGCAGGCCGGGATCGCGTCGCAGGCAGCGACTGAGAGCACCTCGATGTTGAATGAAGCCGCACGCATCAGGCTCGCCGGTTCAGAGAGCGCTATCAGTCAGGTGCGCGCAGCGGGCTTACAGGCCGCAGAGTATCACCGCATGGCCCAGATCATCAGCCAGGTCACGCACGACATGACACGTCGTATCGAAGAAATGGGGCAATACCGCTTCTAACCATTGAACGAACTGGTTGAAAGTATTGAAAGAAAATGAGCGGCGGGCGCCCTTGAGCGATAGGCAAGAAGAAATCACTGAAGGGAAGCCCGTGACTGCTCTATGCTCAATACCAGGATGCCGAACGCCAAACGCATCTTCAGTCTCGCTTATGAGCCGCGTGTGAACGTCGGCTTTCAGAGAGTCACAGCTCGCCGACCCTGCCCCGTCTGCGGGCGCAAGAAGTGGTGTCAGGTGACGCGCGACGGCCGTCTCGCGCACTGCATGTGGGAGGCGAGAGGTTCAGTTAAGCGCGCGAAAGATGACGGGTATATTCACATACTTGTCCATGACAATTCGTTAGAATCAACCCTTAGCTACTATCCGACCACGTTGAACAATCACCACAGCCCTGGTTCCGAGCTTGCGCCGCTCGAAATCAAAGACTCGGTCTATAGCAAGCTGCTCGAACTCTCTCCGGCTTGGAAGTACGAGCGTGAACTCGTCACCGGGGAGCGCGGGCTTTTCGCGCGCGGCTTCGGCGCGGAAGAGATTTCGCGCTTCGGCGCGTTCCCGCCGCGCGTCGCCGAACGTGACGCGCTCGCGCTAGTTATCAACGAACTTCTTTCCGACGAACATCCGGTTTACGCCGGACAAAAGCATGGTGCGGCTATTCTCGGCGTGCCGGGTTTCTGGGAAGGACCGGGCGGGCATCCTCGACTGGGCCGCGCCAGTGACTACAAACGCCCTGCGCTCCTTATTCCTTACCGCGACCGTCAAGGCTTGATTCAGGCGTGCCAGTTGAGATTCAGCGGCGCGCGCGGCAAGTCAATCTACACTTGGCTCTCCACTTCTGAAGATAATCTTGAGAAGGAGCCGCGTGGCACAAGTTCCGGCAGCCCCATCCACTTCGCGCTTCGCGGCGGGAAGTGTCTGCCGGAGTTACCCGTCGTCGTCACCGAAGGCGCGCTGAAAGCCGAGGCCTTCGTCACCTTGCGCCCCGCGTGCCGCGCGATAGCCACCGCCGGCGTCGCGGTCGCGCACCGGGCGCTTATTGAAGCGATGCGCGGAGAGGAAGTCGCCATCGCCTTCGACAGCGATCACCGTCAGAACGCGCAGGTCTGTCGCCAACTGGGAAAGCTGATTGCGGAGCGGGAGCAGGACGCGCGCTTAGCCGGACTTGAGACTAACACACGCGTCGTCGTGTGGGACGGCGCGAAAGGTGTTGATGAAGCCGTCCTTCAAAACCTGAGCCTGCGCGTCATCAGTATCAGCGAGTGGCGCGAGACGTTGGAAGGTAATTCGCTCGAAGAAGTAAAAGAGGTATGGGCGGGTTTTTCCTATCCTTCGGTGCCGGAATAGAGGTAACAACATTCATGACCAAACCGATGCTTGCTGAAGAGGATTACCCTCACGTCAGATCGAGCAGCATATGTCCCTTGTGCAAGGGACACAAAGAAGCAGGCTTGGTGGCCTGCTGGTCATGCTACCGCGCTTACGGCTTGCGCTATGGTAACCGGGAGGCTGAAGTGTTGATTGAGCAGGCTGAGGCAAGACTAAATCATTGAAGGCTCGTCTTTCGATTTAATGTTGGAAGTAGCCACGCCGGCTTTCGGATAAAGCTTCAACCTTTACAACAGTTCTTACTTGCTTCTTCCCTTGACCGAACGTCTAGTTCCCTCCTCTGGATCAGGCTTGTACTCAAACAACAGGGCCGGATGAACTTTGAGTTTATTGCAAAGTGTATTCAATGTTCTCAATGAGATCATTTGAGACGTTCCCTCCCATAATTGATAACAGGAGGTCAGTCCAAGACCTGTTATCTTCGCCAATTGGGCTGCGTTCTCTACTCCTAGCTTTCTAGCTATCTCTTGGACTTGTAGTTTCAGTGCCATAGGCATGTGACTATAACACCGCTATGATATTGATTTTAGACGACTTACTAAACTTGGTAAGGGTGCAATTACCTGTAAGTGGGCAATATGGTTATTTCGCACATAATTAGAGGCTCCTTACATTGATAAAAATTACTAAGGTTGGTAATATATCAATACTGCTGTATCAATCTTCGTTGCTCATATGTGAGCTGGTGTCCTGTGAAATCACCTATTAGCGCAACTGGTAATGAGTATGAATCACTCGTAGGCCATGAGGATTGGGTTAATATTCTTGAGCCCGCCTTATGCCAGGATTCAGCCGCCGTCGAATGTCTGGCGCGATTACTATTCACGATTAAAAAGGCAATTGAAAACGGACCAGGTGGAGTAGAACAAGCGAGCAAGGCGCTCTTAGCTGGCATTGAGTCAGCCTATCTTTACACTGATGCACACAGGGCTGCGCTCAAACTTTATCTCCTATCGCTGACTGGGCAACTAAAGCCGCAAGATGAGCCACTGCAACTAATCAATGGGGCAATAAAAAGGAGCGCTATTGAGAACTCGCCTGCGAAAAAGAAAAGTGCATCTAAAAGGAAACGTCGCTCATAAGTTTAAAGTAACCGCGCATCTTTGAGATTTTGCTCATGACTCGATAGTTTCCGCCCTTGTGATTATCATGGCTTGGTCGAAGCGGCGACGATAATCTTCGCCTTCAATCATCACAGTTTTACACATCTCATAGAGGCGGCTTCTGAGTCTCGTGCCAATGCGATCTTCCAGTGTCTCTTCCGAAGGCTGACGTTGTAGCGTGTGTTGATGATCTGCATCATCGTGTCACGTACCCAATCAGTAGGCTTCACCGCGCCGAGTTCATCAAGCACCAGCACTTCTGTTTCATAGACAGGCGCGAGCACCTTCAACTCCGAGGTCTGAGAGATCGGGTTGTATGAATTCTGAATCTCTTTGAGGAGCGCGCCAAATTCATAAAACAAACAGGGAATGCCCTTCTCAATCAGGCCGCGCAGGATCGCCGTTGACAGGTGCGTCTTGCCCGTGCCGACTGGCCCCATGAAAAGTAATCCACGATCTATCGCAGGATATTCGTCTACTAATTTGAAAGCATAGTTGAAGGCCTGAAGCTGTGTGCCGTTGCCCGGCACAGGATGATAGTTGGCAAATGAACATTGCTCATAGCGGCGAGGAAGGTGTGCTGCCGCGAAGAGCTTTGCCTGTCGCTCTTCGGTGCGACAACGGCAATGGCGCGCACCCTTGCCCGGCACGACTTCCATGCCTGTCCCGTAGCAGAAGGCGCAAACTTCTGGTGAGTCTTGCCGTGCGACCTCAGAAGTATTGTTTGATGCGGGGGCAGCATCGGAGATAACAGAGAGCTGATAGTTTTTCGCTAATTGTGCCGACATAGTTTACAGCTCATCCCCTTTCGCTTCTCTCACTGAGCAAGGTTTGCGCCGCCTCGCGCACCCGTGGCGCGTCCTCCGGCAAGAGCCAACCACCGCCTTCAGAGCTGATCTCGGATAGGGTCACATCAATCGCCTTGCCCTGCGTCTCAAGAAGCGCCACGCAGGTCTCGGCGGTCTCTCGGATTTCTTCCGGCATCAGCTTGTGCGCGACAGGCGGCGTGTAGGAATCAGAAGTAGTGCGCCCGACCTCTAAATCAGCTCGCGCTCGTCGTGACCGTTCGTCGAGGCTTCCGTGCTTTCTGAACAGATCGTAAGTTTCGTGCTGCGCTACGCGCACGGCTTTCGGCAGTGCTTTCGTTTCGAACCACTCGCGCGTGCGCGCCATCTCGCGGGCGGCCGTTTGTGTGGCAGCTTGTGTCGCGGCGCTCCTCACGCACGGCTCAAGTTCGTTCTTCAAACGCTCAACGATCTCGTCCACCGAGACCGTGCTTGGATGCTGTGCGGTAGCTTCGACTTCCCTTCCCTCGCTCTGGTTCGGTGCGTGCGATTGGGTGTCAAGGGGTGGGGTCGGGTCGGAGACTTTTTTATCAACCGTTTTTGTGTCCGCGCCGTTTTTTGGCGCGTGCGGATTTAAATCTGAGTCTGATCCATCTAGAACAGCGAAGCTGTCATTAAAGGCTGCTTCATTCTGTGAAGCATGAGCCTCACCGGATGAAGCAGGAGCAAAGTGCAAAATTTTTTGACCCGCCGAAGCTGCGCGCACGCCGATTGAAGAGCTCGCGCGATTGAGAAAAATCCTTATTCCAACTCCGTTCTTGCCTGCGAAATAACCGATGATGCCAGAATCGTGCAACCAAGTGACGGCCTTGTTGGCTGTGGCACTGGCGACGCCGAGCGTCTCGCACAGCACGTCCCAAGCTTTGACCTGCTTCCCTTCTCTGCATTCAGCCTCAAATCGAAGGACGCCTTCACGCTCCCAATACTGGTCGGGAGTGTTGACCAGCCGGAGATAGATTTTGCTCATGAGCGGCGTTATTTTGTCCGCTTCTGCGGAGGTGATCGCCGTGATGATCTCCACGTCCAGCTTGGAAAAGTTTTTATGATATTCGTTCGCCGAGAGCTGAGTTTTGCGAACGAATCTGTTTGAGAAATTTGGTTGCGCTGCCATCGGTCTTTCTAACTTTCTGCTCGACAGCAACCGACCGGCGTTATATAATGTGCTTCGGTAAACACACAAATACCGGCTCGCTAGTCGAGCGAGTTTTCGATTGACCCGTCGCACTCCGGTCGCCAAACTGAAGGTGCTGCGGGTCAATTCTTTTGTGGAGGCTCCCTTGCGCCTCCACTCGAATTCATTTCGCATACCTACACTAAATTTTCTTTTCTGGGAAGCCTGTCTTTTCTGGGACACCCCTGCTCTGGCTGAGACACCCTGTCCTGATCAGGACAGGGCTGCTATATATAGGACAGACCTGTCTGGAACAGAGCAGGGTGTCTTTTATAGGACAGGGTGCTCTGCTGAGAGCAGGGGTGTCCTAACTAGGACAGGGTGCTCTGACTAAGACAGGGGTGTTCTATTTGGGACAGGGTGTCTTAATCAGAGCAGGGGTGTCATAATCAGGACAGGGTGTCTTATCTAAGACAGGGGTGCTCTAACTGAGACAGGGGTGTCCTGGATAGAGCACCCCTGTCCTGAATAAGACAGCCCAAAATAAAGCTTGCAACTTACAGAGAAAACAGGATTTAGACCAAGGGTTGGATTTAGAGAAGGGGAGCCGAAGGTTTTAGATTTACACGGTATAGAACGCCAAGTTGGTCCGAGGGATCGTAGTCTTTCAGCTTGGTGATCCAACCCAGTTGTTCGAGGCTGCGCACGACCTTTTGGCAGTAGCGGTAGGTTAAATTGCTCATTTCAGAAAGGTTATGCATTTTAATGTAGCACTCGTCGCGGCCTTGCTCATGTGATAGCTGGTACATTATGCTGAGGGCATCGACTTCACCTGACTTTAAGCGGTAAAAGTTCTTCCAAAGCTCAATGTAGTGAGCAAGTTCGGGGCTTGTCGGAGCTATTTTTTTGGTGAGGGGGGCGACAAGTTCGATTTCTTTGGCCGCCGGTTCTACAGTCACACTTGGCGGAGGGGCAACGTGCCCAGCTTCCTCAGTAGATGGAACAGGTACTGAGGGCGCTGTTATTTGAGAAGGGGCTTCGGGCTGCTCCTCTACAGGGAGTTGAAGGGGTAGCTCCTTAGCGACACTCCCACCGCTTTTTGACCGCTCAAAAAGGCCAGCAAGGCTCTTTTTAGGAGTCGGCTCCGGGGGGGGAAGGGAAGCGCTAGGAGATTTATTTTCAATGGGTTGGGAAGAAGCAGAAGCTAAGAGTGAATCGCTATCCGCCGCCGCCGCACCAGAGGAATCTGTTTGCTCAGGTGATGGGGCCTCGCCTTTGATCAAGAAATTGAGGACTCTTTCGGTCGAAATATCCTCAGACGTGAGGTCAGCGCCCCCGATGTCGGGGATCTGATATTTTGGCTTTTTTCCGCTTCGGCCTTTCTGTTCAGGCATCATAGAGGGGCGTCCAGCCAGCGCCGCTAATTAACTGCCGATGAAGTGGTTTCCAGCTCATCCACTTCACGGCGAAGGGTCACCTCATCGGCCTTCTTTTGCCTATCGCCGATGATGCGAAGCAGTTCGTCCGTCAATTTCTCATAATCCTGATGACCGCGACTGCCGTTGGCGTAATCAATAATTGTTTGGCCCGCAGCAGCCGCTTCGGTCAGCGCCGCCGTCTGGCAAATGGTCGTCTGGAGCGTCTGGTTGGGGAAGTTCTGCATGATCTTCTCCAGCACGCTCTTATTCAAATTCACGGTGGAACGGTGCAGCGTCGCCAGCGCGTGGATGGCTAAATCCGGGGCCAGTTCCTTCTTCACGACCTTGATGATCGCCAGCAGCCGGCGCACGGCCTCGTAGGCGAAGACGTTTGTTTGCACACAGATAACGACGTCGGTCGAAGCGCTCAGGGCGTTAACGGTTGCCATCCCTAAGGACGGCGGGCAGTCTATGATGACGAAGTCCACGTCGTCGGCAAAGGGTTGGATGGCGCGCGCAAGGCGAGTGTCGCGGTTGATCTGTGAGAAAAGCTTGATATCCACCTCGGCGAGAGCGATATGGCCCGGAATAAGGAGTAAATTTGAGGCGACCGGCACCGCCAGCTTCTCAACATCAGGTTCGGCTGTGGCGAGCAGGGCGTAAGAGGTGGAATCTTCCGATTCCGGTATCTCGACTCCGAGGTGCGAGGTGGCGTTACCTTGACCGTCCAGGTCGATCAGCAACACACGCTCCCCGCGCCCGGCGAGGCAGCCGGAGAGGTTCACGGCTGTTGTGGTTTTCCCGACGCCGCCTTTCTGGTTCGCAATCGAGATGACTGCTCTCATCAAACTCACTCCTTCTACAAAAAACGCCGCTAAATGCGGCTAATTCAGGCCTTTCTGGCTGAGCTGCTTCAATCTCTCCACCTCTTTGAGGAGTACCAACTTGACGCGCTGGTCGAGAGGATCAAGCTCGTAATGAAGCGTTCCGTCCGTGACCAGTTTAGACATCTTGTTGGGGCTGACGCCCAAAATCTTGCGCGCCTGTGTCAGGTTGATCTTCTTCGAGTCGTCTGCGGAATTATTACTTTTGCCGTTGTCAGACATAAGTTGTACCGGTGCGGAAATGCTTTCTTGCTGCGGGGTAGCGTTCATGAGTTGAGTCTTGTAGCAGATAAAGCTCTCCTCGTCAATAACTTCTTACATATTCTTATTTATTATCAAATCTGTATCAGTGATCGCGGCTGAATCACCGTACTGAAAATTGCGCCCAATGACCTTAGATATCAAATCTTTAGCGCGGCGGTTGGTCGCTCGCGCTTCTGCCGTTTTTTCTCAATGCGATAAAGGATATTTGAAAGCTGGTCCATTGCCGACATGAACTCGTCCATCGTCTCATCGTCTAAATCCTCGGGCTGAATCTCCCGCATGGCGAAGAAGATACGCTTCATCTCCTCCCAGAACATGTGCCTCGTGTCGTGAGGGTCTATCTCCAGCAGTTCATCCACCTGGGCCACGACCCTGGTCATGCTTTCGGAGGAGATATCTAGCTCTTGCGTCTCGCCGAGCAGATCTTTAACTCGCGCGCGCAGGCGCGTCTGTGACCCTTGTACGGCGAGGTGTTGCTGAAGAATCTCCGTGCGGCGCGCGCGCGCCGCCGCGGGCGACGAGCCCAAACGCTCGGCTGTGAGCCGGGCGAGCTGCGCGGCCTCTTGAAGATTGATATGGCCGGCGGAGAGCGCGTCGGTGACATCAGAAGGGAATTGAAGCAGGGGAAGATACTGCCCGATAAAGCTGCTCACGGAGACGCGGCCCGATGTTTCACGCTCCAGCAGCCCACGCAGGACGCTGGCCGCTTCGGTCAGTTTTTCGCGCGGCCAGCGCGAGGGGCGGCCCCGCAAAGTGTCCGTCGCCGGTCGCCGCTCGACGTGCCGGACCGAATAGAGGAAACGCATTAACTGCTTCTCAGAGGTGGGAATAAGATCAGGGAGCCGCGCTCGTAGTCTGTCGCAAATAGAGCGGACTGCCTCCGGGGAGGCGAGCGGGTCAATCGTACGTTGGCGGCGACGTGTGGCGCGCATGGCGGAAACTGTGCCTCGGAATCTCGGAATGTTTCACAGCCAGAGCATTCTACACGATTATTGCCACTCTGAAGGGTAAAAATAGCATCCTGAGCACCTATGGCTTACAGGAAGAGTTCATTTCTGTAAACGCTTAGTAAAAGTGTGATATAGTCCGATTTCGGTCGGTAGAGCCGTTCTGAAGAAGGTACGAAGGCTATGGCATCAGCAGACGTGGACAGAATCATTGAAGAAGCGAGGCGACTCCCGCCGGATGAGAAGCGGCGACTGCGCGAGGCGCTCGACCGCGAAGAGCAGGCCAAAGTCCAGCCAAGCGACCGCGCCGTTGACCTTTCCCGCGAGTTGCGCTGGATCGAGGAGCATCGCTCGGAATACGCCGGGCAATGGGTGGCCGTGCGCGGCGACCGGCTTCTCAGCAACGGCACGGATGGGCGCGAGGTCTACGAGGCGGCGCGGGCGGCGGGCGACGAGCGCCCGTTTGTCACCAGAGTCGAGTCGGCGAACGAACTGCCGTTCGCGGGGTGGTGAGGCCTGTGGCACACACTTTCTCCTTCCGCATCAAGCACGATTACGACACGACGAAGACCGGCATCACCATCCCCGTAGAGCTGACCGACGGCTCGAACGTCGTGCAAATTGACGCCAAGCTCGACACGGGCGCGAGCTTCTGTATCTTCGAGCGCGCTTACGGGGAGATGTTGGGGTTGAACGTGGAGGGCGGGGCGCAGGCGCTCGTCTCGACGGCCAATAGCACGTTTCAGGCTTTCGGACACTGGCTAACGATGACGGCGCTCGGCTTCCAGTTCGACGTGATGGTCTATTTTGCAGCTGATGAAAATATCAGGAGAAGCGTGCTCGGAAGGCGCGGCTTCATCGACCAATTACGCCTATGCCTCATCGAGCACGATGGCGAACTGTATGTCAGCAAGTATGACGACGAGTGAAGCCCAGATCATAGAACAGACGGCTCTCGCCGTCTCCGACAGGCACGACGTGGCGTTGCGCACGGCGATTGAAGTGTGGGCGGCGAGTTCGACGAGCGGGACCACGCGCCGGCGTGAGGAACTGATCGCCAAGAAGCGCAAGGTGGTCGTAAGCTTCTTCGCAGATGTAGGACGTGACCCCGGCGAGGTAACGCCCATGGATGTGCAGCAGTGGTGCGACGGGATGAGAAGGGAGGACGGCCACCGCCCGGCGGCCGCAACCATTTACGCGCGGGTCTCTTTCCTCTCCTCCTTCTACGCCTGGGCGCAGCGCGAACTGGGGCTTCGCACCAACCCAGCGCTGCTCGCCCGACCCAAAGCGCTTAAGCCGTACCAGACAGAGTCAACGAAGTCATGGACGGACGAAGAGCTGCGGCGGATTACCTCGGTCGTCGTTGCGCGCGCGGCGGGCGGCGACCTCGTCGGCAAACGTGACTTGGCGCTCCTCCTGCTTTACACGAGCACGGGTCTGCGGCGTGAGGAAGTCATAGGTTTGCGCGGGCGCGACGTTCAGATAACCGGAGAAGGATTCATCATCGGCGGGCGCGTTAAAGGCGGGCGCTACCGGGCGAGGGAAGTGCGCGATCAGGATACGAAAGCCGCGCTTCTGGACTACCTGACGACGGCCAAGCGCCTGCATGTGCTGAAGACGGACGCGCCTGTGTGGACACGCCACGACCATCCGAAACTTGCGGGCGAGGCGCTAACCTCTCACGCCTTCGTACGCAACCTAAAACTCTACGCGCGAGAGGCGGGAATGGAGCACGTCCACCTGCACCAAACCCGGCACACCTTCGGGCGCATCGTGGCGGAGGAGACCGGTTCGATGACGGCGACGCAGGACGCGCTCGACCACGCCAACTTGAGTACGACGACCGTGTACGTGCAGCGCATCGCAGTCAAGCGAGACCTTCACAGTACCGCCATCGCACGACGCCGCAATGGGACAGGTGCTATATCAAAGATGATTGATGGATGAAAGCGCAAAGGTGCTCGTAACCGACTTTAAAGGTTCTTATAAGAAATCTTATCCGGTCATAAAGGTCAGTGAGGTGATCGTAATCGGATAATTCGGCATCATACAAAGTGATAAGTCTCAGCTAGTCACTGTTTGTGTTCAACTCATGCGTAAAGCGGCCCGACATCAAGGATGATGGGCGCCGCGAGGGAGTTAAGTAGTTACGGACTCCCGGCGGAAACAAGACATGGTAGCAAGCTAAAACGAATTCGTTTTAGCTGTGAATCTTGTAAAAAGGCTTTGCTCCCATCAGGAGGACTATCCTGATGGGAAAAATCCCGCGACCAAAGCCGGCGCGCCTTCCGGAAAAACTTCTTCAGATCCGCGCTTCTCTTGGACTTTCACAGAACGAAATGATCCGACGCCTAGGGCTGTCCGAAGAGCTTTATCAAGGCAGCATCTCAGGCTATGAACTCGGCACGCGAGAGCCGCCCCTACCCATACTCTTAAAGTATGCGCAGGTTACAGGCGTATGTGTTGACGTACTTATTAATGATGATTGGAATCTTCCGGAGAAACTCCCGAGCGTGGCCGTACATGAGATGGCCGAGAGAGCGTCTACTTCACGAAGGGAGCGCAAGCGTTAATTGATGAGACAACAAATTTGGTAGTCGAATTCAGTAGTTCGATGACCCACATTTGAAGTTGTATCTAATCAAAGGAGGGTCACGTGCAAGCAGCAATAAAACAAACTTCCATTGCTAATTGGCTCCTCGCCGCTTTGCCTCGCCCCGAGTTCGAGAGGCTCGCTCCACATCTTGAACAAGTCAAGCTTCCCACCGGAACTCTCTACGACGCGGGCGACATAATTAACCACGCTTACTTTCTACAAAGCGGGATGATTTCACTCCTATCAGTGACGAACAAAGATCAAGTCATCGAAGTGGGAGCAGTTGGCTACGAAGGTATGGTCGGAATCCCTACCGTGTTAAGAAACAGGCGCGCTCCGCTACGGGTGGTGGTGCAAATACCCATTACGGCGTTGAGGATTCCCGCTGAATCTCTCAGACGGGAGTTCAGTCGTTGCGGTAAATTGCAGGAGGTGGTCCTCTGCTACACGCACGCATTGGTGACGCAGATCTCTCAGTCCGTTGCTTGTAATCGCTACCATACGGTCGAACAGCGACTTTCACGCTGGCTGCTGATGACACGCGACTGCGTACACTCCGACACCTTTCATCTCACCCACGAATTCATCTCCTACATGCTAGGGACGACGCGCTCCGTTGTTACGACGGCTGCCTTAGCTCTGGACAAGGCGGGACTCATTCGGTACCGCAGGGGCAAGATCACGATTCTTGATGGTAATAAGCTAGAGGCCGTGACGTGCGGGTGCTACCGTCTCATTCGTGAGGAGAACGAGAGTTTCCTCAGCGACTGAAAGCTTACCCATTATTAATCGTTAAGCGGTGTTTTGTCGGAATTCGACACAGTCGAATAAAGACATACGAAAAATGAAGGATTTTCTGTATCCTTCGCCGCATCGGTTAGGTAGGAGTATTACCGAACTAGCGGGAAGGCCAGATGGATTTACACGCACTCGTGATTGACGCCGACGCGGAAGAGCGCAGCGTCGTGCGTCACGCCCTATACAAACAACAGTGGAGAGTATGCGAGGCTTCTTCAGACGAAGAGGCGATGCGCATCATCGACAACCACTCGTGGAACCTCGTCTTCTGTGACGCGAACCTCTCCGCGCGATACGCCAACTCATCATGCGACACAACTCTTTTGTCCGAGTTGAAAAGAAGATTCGGATCGAAGTTGCACGTCGTCATCACGGCGCAGCAGGAAAGCTCAATCAATCCGTTTGAAGCCATCTTGAATGGCGCGTTCGATTTTTTCCGCAAGCCGTGTCGAGAGGAGAAGATTGCGGATTACTCTCGCCAGGTTGTCGAACGTTTGCGCGCCGCCGAGAGAGAAGTTAAAGAAGCGCAACTTACTGCTCTGCTAAGAACCTCGGAATTACCTCCGACGTTGCCGGAACTCGTTGGCGAATCCGAAGCGATCATCAAAGTCTTCAGAAGGCTGGCTGAGATCGTCGAAAACATTTATCTCGACAGCGTGGGCGAAGGAAGTTCGACGGCGCGGCTGCCTTCCGTTTTCATCACCGGAGAAACAGGCACCGGCAAGGAACTCGTCGCTCAGATCATCCATCAGCGCAGCAGCCAATCGAAAGGCCAGTTCGTTCCCGTCAATTGCAGCAACCTCACGCCTGAGTTGGCGGAGTCCGAACTGTTCGGGCACGAACCCGGAGCGTTCACCGGAGCGAGCCGAAAGAGACAGGGTCTGTGGGAGGAGGCCTCCGGCGGCACTCTGTTCCTTGACGAGATCACGGAAGCCCCGCCGTCGGTGTTGCCGAAACTGCTGCGCGTTTTGCAGGACGGGATGGTCAAACGCTTGGGGTCGAATCGCTGGAGGCGGACGAACGCGCAGGTCATCGCCGCGTCAAACCGCGACATTCAAAAGGAGGTTCAAGAGGGGCGATTTCGAAGCGACCTGTATCACCGCCTGAGCCTTCATCGGCTGCACCTCCCGCCGCTCAGAGATAGAATCGAAGACGTGCCGTTGATCGCCGAACATTTCGCAAGACGACATTTCAGACGCGACATTCGCTTCGCTCAGGACGCTTTGGACATGCTTATGTCTTATCCGTTTCCGGGTAATGTGCGCGAGTTGGAGAACATCGTGCGCGGGTCTGCGAGAAAAACACTGGACGGAGTAGTGTATGCAGTTGATCTATGCTCTTACATGGAGCTGATGGATGAACGACTTGACGCCGAGGGGAAGTGCTCAAACGGGTCAATGGGCTCAAATCCAGTAACACCGAATGTCTTTTCAACCGATGAAGGCTTAGAAGAGCAGGTTCATCGTTTCAAACTACAGATCGTCAAAGAAACGTTAGCCAGGCACAACGGAAATGCCACGCGCGCGGCGCGCACGCTCAAGATATCGCGGCCTAGTTTGTATAGACTGCTCAGGGGCATTAAAAGTGAGGAAGTGGATGTTCCGGACGCTGAATACGATTTCACATTGGGGCATGACAATGAGGGGCGGCAGTCAGTTTCCGCCGGCGTCAGTTAGCGACTGGAGTGTATTTCATGAAAACATTTCGCTCAATTAAAATCATAGTGGGAGTCACATTAGCTGTCATCTTTTCTTCATACGTCATCATTGCAGCGGGGCAAACGGGAAGGGAAGCGTCTTCGAGCGAAGGCGGATGCACTAAGAAGTATGACCGTTTTCATAATCGCAACACGGTGACGGTTGAGCCGCGAACTGTATATCGGGCCGGAACGGATGAACTGAAATTGGGCGCGACCGCCGCCGAAGGTGAGAGCGCCGCGCCGAGAGAGGTCGACCTGCTTTTCGATTCGACGGCCAGCAGGCTGCGTTACGGCAACAGCGCGGAGGTGCGCTTCATCGTTGATGGAAAGCGTATCGAAGGAGGCACGGCTTACAAGATGGGCGGGGAGGCGATGCGGCAGGTGAACGAAAAGCTGCGCTTGGCTATCCCTGCGAGCCGCTTCCTAGAGGTCTTAGGCGGGCGTGATGTGGAGATGCAGATCGGAGAGACGGAAGTCACCTTACGGCAAGAAGACCTACAACGGCTGCGCGACTTTGCTACTTGTGCAGGTTTACGCGACACACAGTGAGAAAAGCGGTTGACGAGCCGCAGCCGACCAACTCACACCGCGGCGGCGGCGGCGTCCACCTTCATCATCACTAATAAGTAACAGCCGAGCAACACCAACCACGGGGCTTCCGGTAATCGGGCGGCTCTGGGGTGAACGATGGTCGTCGCTGACAGGCGCAAAACGCCGCCACTCCAAAGCTGGAAGAGCGACTCACCTATCTCATTCCTGATTTCCAAATCCGTGTGCCAGAAGTTGGTGGTTGCCGGATATCTTCGACCGCCGAGGAGTTCCAGCGTCCCGCCGCTGCCCCATCTACTATTCTTAAATACTGCGAGTGCGGGCTGCTTCCCGCAGGCGCGCACCACTGTCTTATTGCGCCAGAAGCCAACACGCTCGAATGTCCAGCAGCCGTCGGCACTCTCCGCTGTCGCATGTGAGCTGAAGGAACTCAGAAAGCGCAACACCGCTGCGAGTTCATCTCTGGCGCGCAGCTCATACTCCATTCTAAGCGCGCTCGGTTGCGACCACTTCAACTCCTGCCCCGCTATCTCTGCAATCCTTCTCACCTGATGCTCGTCCAGAAATGGTTTTGAGTTCGTAGTATATCACTCGGGAAACCGCCTCACAGGTCGAGTGATCAACGTAATAACAGGATGCACAATTTATGCTCAAACTGTCACCTCTGATGATGCCAGTTCCTCACGCGCGAAAATAAGGCGGTCAGCAGAGCGCGCTCTGGAAATGCCAAACATCCACAGGGGCGCACGATGTCTGACTTCTCATTCGCCACCGACGACAATCTCGACGACCTCGGCTCGACAGCTACCAAATACGATCATAACGTCGCCGCGCTCCGTCTGCTCAAGGAACTCGAAGCCGAAGGGCGAACCGAAGCGACGCTGCACGAGCAGACTGTCCTCTCGCGCTACACGGGCTGGGGAGATTCCACTCTGCTCAAGCGAGCGTTCCCGCACGGCATCTCCTCACACCTTCCGCCCAGCGAAGAACTGAAAGAGCTGCTCACCGGCGAAGAACTCAAAGCCTTGCGCGCCTCCAGCCTCAACGCTCATTACACCAGCTTGGCTGTAATCCGGGCGATCTACGCCGGCCTCGGTCATACGGGGCTGCATCGCCTGTCAGAAGTTAGAGGGTCACGCTTGCGTGTGCTGGAACCCGCGGCGGGGATCGGCCACTTCATCGGCGCAATGCCGAAGGAGTTTAGAGATGCGAGCGAATGGGCGGCGGTCGAACTCGACCCGCTCTCGGCGCGCATCACCAAGATGCTTTACCCGAACGCGAAAGTATTCGCAGAGGGCTTCGAGTCAGCAAACCTGCCGTCGAACTGGTTCGACCTCGTGATCTCGAACGTGCCGTTCGGCAACTACAAAGTCTGCGACCCGGAGGTGAAAGAACACTATCTTCGCGCCTCGATTCACGACTACTTCTTTGCGAAGGGCCTGCGCGTCACGAGGCCCGGAGGATTGATCGCTTTCATCACCTCGCGCTTCACGCTCGACAAACAGGACAACCGCCTGCGCTCGTACCTCGCTGCACACGCCGAGCTGCTGGCCTCGGTGCGCCTGCCCAACAACGCTTTCACCGCGAACGCCGGCACGCAGGTCGTTACCGACATCATCATCCTGAGAAAAAGGAGCGAGCCGCTCAAAGACGCTGGTGAGCGCCCCGCATGGGTCGAGGCGCAGGACACCACCGTCCTGCACGAGTCGGGCGCGCCGATGAACGTGATGCTGAACCGTGCCTACATTCAGGATGCGAGCCTGATGCTCGGCCAGCCGATAGTCGGCGCGCACGGCATGTACGGGCGCAACGAGTTCACCGTCAAAGGCGACGGTCGGGACCTGGCCGCGAGTCTTGGAGAGACGTTGCGGCGCGTGCTGCCGGAGGCGCTGTTCGCCGCTTCGAAGCCTGCCACATCCGTAGCGCAGGAGAGTGTGGCCGCAAATAAAAAGCCACAACAGGAGGAGCCTGACCCTCTCGAACAAAGTGTTCAGCAGGAACTCGCCGGGATGAGCACAGCCCGCGCCGGGTTCGAGCAGGCACGAGCGACCACTCTCTTGGAAATTTACACCGCTGCCAAGCGTGTGATCGCGCTTCAGATGGAGGGCGCAGGTGACGACGAACTTGGAGAGGCGCAACGTGAGTTGAACCGCCTGTACGACCGTTTCCGCGTCCGCTACGGCTACATCAACTCGAAGCAGAACCTGAACGCCTTCCGTAAAGGGAACGGCCTGCTCCAATTCCTGCGCGCGCTGGAAGAGCCCGTGGGCTGGGGCGGCCAGTACCGCAAGGCCCCGCTCTTCTCGACGCGCACGATCCGCCCGTTGCGCGGGAAGCAGAACGCGGAGACGGCGCAGGAGGCGCTGCTCCTGTGCCTGAATGAGCGCGGGGGAGTTGATCTTGATTACGCCGCCGAAGTCTGCGGCAAGACGGCGGAGCAGGTGCGCGAAGAGCTTCGCGGCCTCGTCTTTCGCACGCCGTCGAATGAGTGGGTCACACGCGACGAATACCTGTCAGGCAACGTGCGGGCGAGGCTCAAAGAGGCGGAAGCCGCAGCGCAGTTCGACGAATCTTTCAACGAGAACGTGGAAGCCCTGCGCGCCGCACAGCCCGCCCCGCTCGGCGCAGGCGAGATCACCGCCCGGCTGGGAGCGGCTTGGATTCCGACAGAGGTTATAGACGATTACGCGCGCTTCCTCGTGCCCCGCTACCGGGGCCGTGTGAAGTACCTTCAGCCGACCGCACAGTGGGTAGTGGACTTGCCGCACGCCGACGTGATCGATACGCCCGAAGCCTCGCAGCAGTGGGGTACGAAGCGTGTTCACGCTCTCGACATCCTTGACGACGCTCTGAACCTGCGGCGCACGGTCGTCTATGACCAGATAGACGAGAAGACGCGAATCGTCAACCAGACGGAGACGGTCGCTGCGCAGGCCAAGCTCCAGGACATGAAGGAGCGTTTTCAGGAGTGGGTATGGCAGGACTCGGCGCGGGAGCGCGAACTGTGCCGCATCTACAATGAGCAGTTCAACACCACGCGCGAGAGGGCTTACGACGGGAGCCACCTGACCCTTCCCGGCGCGTCCAACCGGATCGAACTGAGACCTCACCAGAAGGACGCCGTTTGGCGCATCCTTCAATCGAAGACAACACTCGTCGGTCACTGCGTAGGTGCTGGAAAAACTTTGACAGCGATTGCTGCCTCGCACGAGATGCGCAGGCTGAATATCGCGCGCAAGAGCATGATCGTCGTCCCAAAGCACGTCGTCCCGCAGTGGGCGCAGGAAGCGCAGCGCCTTTACCCGGGCCTGAGGATGCTCACGACCGACGCCAAAGATTTCACCAAGCATAATCGGGGAGAGACACTGAGCCGGATCGCGACGTGCGACTGGGATTTGATCATCGTGCCGCACCCCTCGTTCAAGCTCCTGCCCGTGAGCGCGGAGACAGCCAACAAGTTCATCAACGACGAGATCGAGCGCCTGCGCGATTACATCTCGGAGCTGACGGACGAAGGCAGCCGCGAGAATAAGCGTTCTATCAAGCAGCTTGAGAAGACGATTAAAAGATTCGAGGCGAAGCTGAAATCGCAGAACTCGGAGATCAAACGTGACGACGCGCAGACCATCACCTTTGAAGAACTGGGTGTCGAAGCCCTATTCGTGGACGAGTTCCACCATTTCAAGAACCTCTACTTCCCGACGAAGATGAGTCGTATCGCCGGACTCTCGAATTCCGAATCGCAGCAGGCCTTCGATATGTTCGTAAAGATTCAGTGGCTCATCGGCCAAGGCGGGCGAGTCGTCGCGCTTACAGGCACTCCCGTCTCGAACACGCTGTGCGAAGTCTGGATCATGATGCGTTACCTGCAGCTCGACCTGTTGAAGGAACTCGGCATGGATCACTTCGATGCGTGGGCGCAAGCGTTCGCGGAGACGACTACAGGTGTAGAGATGAAGCCGGATGGGTCGGGCTTCCGCGTCCACACGCGCTTTAACAAGTTCGTCAACCTGCCAGAGCTATCGCGCCTCTGGCGGCAATGCTTGGATGTGCGGACGCCCGAGCAGTTGAACCTGCCTCGCCCTTCCGTCATTGGTGGTAGCCCCATCATCGTCTCAGTGCCGGCGAGCGAGGAACTGATCGACTTCGTCGGACAGCTCTCCGAACGCAGCGAGAAGGTGCGGTCGCGCGAGGTTCACCCTAGCGTAGACAACATGCTGAAGATCACGTCCGAAGGGAGGAAGGCCGCGCTCGACATGCGGCTCATTAACCCTGCGCTCGAAGAGTCGCCGGAGAGCAAAATCGAGGCGTTGGTCGAGCGGGTCGGAAGAATTTATCAAAGGACGAATGCCAATCGCGGCGCTCAAATGATCTTCTGCGACCTGGCCACACCCAAAGGGCGCGGCGGGGTGACTAAAACAGAAACGGCTCTTGATGAAGCTGCCTAGTGCGGGGAAGAGGTTTCTGTTGATGCCTTCCTGATCAATCCGAAAAAGATAACGGTAAGCAAAAGGAGCGAGGTGACGTGGTTTCACTTCGCTCCTTTCATTTTCTTCCAGCACAACTTCGGCCCAGGCAGGGACGCTAGCATGAGCACTGAACTTCAGCAAACGGAAGTGATGGACGCCGAAATCGTCAGCGCCGAGATGATCAAGGACGCGGTCGCAAATTGCTTCGTCACCATCGGCGACGCGCCGGAGAGGGCGTTGGAACTCGTCACGCCGGAGGAGATCGCAGCCATCGAAGATGCAGACGAGGACCCGGACGGTGAAGCTGCGCACGAAGTAGAAACGGCTGAGCAGATTTCGCTCAAGAACGGCGTCTATAACGAGATCAGGCGCAAATTGAATGAACGCTTTCAGATTCCGCTTGAGCAGATCGCGTTCATCCATGAAGCCGACACTCCCGCCAGGAAGGCGGCCCT
>QHXQ01000048.1 GCA_003223935.1 Acidobacteriota bacterium
AACGCGCCGCGCAACACAGCGATACCGATCACGAATAGAGCCATCGGCGCTGACGTGCTAAATAGCTAAAGCGTTATTAAACCTAATTCATCTTGATAACACTACAAATCGGCGTATTATCTGGATACTTTCGGTTTCAGCAGTAGTTAAGCGCGGAGAAGAGATCGAATATGGTCTATATCGCGGGAATCATCACAATTGCCTTAGCGGTCATGATCGTTTTACTGCTTTATCATTTCCGCTGGAGTCGAAACGCAATTGAGCGGAGTGCTGACATGGTACTACGCAATTACAAACTGCGGGAAAGTGGTTTCAAAAGAATAAAACTGCTCCCAAAACTAATCAAGATTATCAATAATCCTCGGCTTGATGAAAAGCGACGGGTGGAAGCTCAAAAGCTACTTGAAGATGCCCTTTGGGGACGACATAACTATCCAGCCTCGGTTGCGGCTAAGGCCCTTCAGGATACTGGCTGGAAGCCCCAAACAGTGGAGCAAGCCATCGAATATTCCATTGTACTAGGTGACTTTTCGTATGTCGTAGCCGCAGGAGAGGAGGCGATCCCCTACCTAGTCAAAAAGGATCCTGACAACTACGTAGTTCGCGAAGCTCTCGCGAGGATTGGTGGGCCTAGTACTATCGCTGCCCTTCACAAACACTTACAGGGTCTAATCAGGGGGAATTATACTGATCTAGTGGTAAAACAGGCAAAGTGCCTAGCAAGGTTGGATCCAGACTTGGTCGCCAAAACAGCCTTAGAAAATATGAATGACCGTTCCGCCTCGTCTGCTGCCGCACTTTGGGTTGTGCTAGACAATGTGTCAAGCCGCATACTTGAGCGGGTGCTTGAATTGAAGGACATACCAGTTTTTAGTGGAGGCGGATTTTATTTCTACGAAGGCGAGGCGCACAAAATACCGACCAAACTGGAAGGCCATTTCTCAGTAGAGCGTCTTCGCTCGACTGCTCGAAGCATCCTCGATCAAAGATCGAATCGCTAGCGGGCGCGCTTAACAATTCATTGAATCCGACGCCTCGATAGCATCGCTTTCATCGTCAGAGTTGGGGCGTTGCCCTGTTGACTCGCCTTTCGATTTGACATAGAAGACTACTTGGTTCTGTCAAACTTCACAGCGCGGGAGTTGGCCCGATGAGCGAGCAGAACGATGAGCAGCGAGCGGCCGATAATTTTCAGGTGGCGCAGACGGTGCGGCATCTAAACGACGAATGGGTGCGTGCGTTTGTCGGGCGCGATACGGCGACGCTCGAACGGATCATGGCGGAGGATTGCGTCTTCACCTATCCGCTTGAAGGCGACGACCGCGCACAGTTTATCGCCGACATCGAATCGGGCGAACTCACGGCCGAAGAGTTGATCCGCGATCACGTCAGCGTGCGCGTCTATGGGCAGACCGCCGTGCTGACCTGCCGCGATACGTGCCGTTGGCGTTACAAGGGGCGCATCATCGAGGGCCAGTACAGCACCATCCACGTCTATGCCGAGCGCGCGGGGCGCTGGCAGATCGTGACCGTGCAGGCTTGCCCCACCACACATTGAACGAGCCGCGTCGGTCTCAAGCACACACGGCGCATTTGCTCTTCACCTTGCGGCGCGCATCTGTGTACAATGTGTTCATTGCGTGGCCGCGAGCATCCTCCGGCGCGGCCCGCGTTTAAAGGCGATGAATCAAGCGGGCACGTTGTCAACAGCAACTGACATTCAAACTCCACCCGACGCGCACAGCGAAGCGCACTCGCGCCTGCGCGAGATCGAGCACACGCTCAAACAGAAACCTTTTCAGCCACATTCGCTCTTCACGAACGGGCACGCACAAACCATCGCCGCGTTCGCTTGGCCGCGCCGTCGTATTTTGCGCGCTGCCCGTCAAGATGAGGCGCGCACCTTCGAGGTCGAGCCGGGCGTGCGTGTGCTCGCGCATTGTCGTTGGCAGATAGACCGGCGCGCGCACCCGACGCTCATCGCCGTGCATGGACTCGAAGGTTCAAGCGAATCGAGGCACGTGCTCGGTACGGCGCATAAAGCTTTCGATGCAGGCTTCAACACGTTGCGGCTGAACCTGCGCACCTGCGGCGACACACAACACTTAACGCCCACGCTCTATCATAGCGGCATGACCTGCGACCTGCTCGCCGTCGTCCGTGAATTGATCGCTAAGGACGGTCTCACAGATATTTTTCTCGGCGGCTATTCGCTCGGCGGTAACATGAGTCTCAAACTCGCGGGCGATGAGGGCGAGAGATTGCCGCGTGAGCTACGCGCCGTCTTCGCCGTCTCGCCGCCGATTGATCTGGCGGCTTGCGCCGAGGCGATCAGATGGCGCGCTAATTGGATTTATCAATACGACTTCCTGCGCCGGCTGCGTCGCCGCCTACGCATCGCACACAAGCTCTACCCAGACCGTTACGATCTACGTGCGTTGCATACGGTGCGCACTATTCGTGAGTTCGACGCTCGTTTCACCGCGCCCGCCGGCGGCTACCGCGACGTGGACGACTACTACGCGCGCGCCAGTGCCCTGTCCCGCATCACGGATATACACCGCCCCACGCTCGTCATCCACGCGCAAGACGATCCTTTTGTGCCCTTCGCTTCATTCCGCGATCCGCGTCTGACGATCAATCCGTTCGTCATCCTGCTCACGCCGCCACACGGCGGGCATGTCGGCTTCGTCGCCGCCGATGCGAACGGCCAAGAAGATCGCTTCTGGGCCGAGAACCGCGTCGTCGAGTTTTGCCAACTGGTCTTTGAAAGAAACAGAAGGCAGAAGACAGAAAGCAGTAGGCAGTAGAAAGCAGTCGTGTCTTCACTGCCTTCTGCCTTCTACCTTCTGCTTTCATCCCTTGCACAGATGCGCCGCAAGGCAATAAGCTTGAAGGGTTGATGTTCCCGAAAGCAACACGGTTTTAGCCGGTCGCGCCTTGCGCGACCCTTTTGCAGATGATCGCTCTCAACTTTTTGGCGCTCGTACTGTTGGTCTTAGCCAACGGCTTTTTCGTCGCCGCCGAATTCTCTCTGGTCAGCGTGCGCCGCGCGCGCGTCGAGACGCTCGCCTCGTCCGGCAATCCGCGTGCGCGGCGCGTCTTGAAGCTCGTTGACAACATCAACGCCTACATCTCGGCCACACAACTCGGCATCACGCTCGCCTCACTCGCGCTCGGTGCGATCAGCGAACCGGTCGTCGCACGGCTGTTAGCGCGTTGGCTCGCAGGCTTTTCCGAGACCGTGCAGCATGTCATCTCGTTCGCCATCATGCTGGTGACGATCACGTTCTTCCACATCGTCTTCGGCGAACTCGTGCCCAAGCGACTCGCGCTCGAACGCGCCGAAGCGGTCGCGCTCGCCATCGGTTGGCCGCTCGACTTCTTCTATAAGATTTTTTACTGGCCCACGCGCATGCTGTTCTGGGTCGGCACGCAGATCGTGCACCTGTTGGGCTTGCGCGGCGAAGGCCGGCACGGCGCGATCTACACTGAGGCCGAGTTGCGCCAGTTGATCGATCAATCGCGCAAGGGCGGGCATCTGGAAGAGAGCGAGCAGCAGTTGCTCAATCGCATCTTCGATTTCGCCGACGCGGAGGTGCGCGAGGCGATGGTGCCGCGCACGGCTGTCGTCGCGCTGCCCTTCACCGCCACACTCGAAGAGGCCGTGCGCGCCTTCTGCGATCTCGGCTACTCGCGCCTGCCCGTCTATCGTGAACACCTAGACAATATCGTCGGCGTGCTTTTTATGAAAGAGTTGATGCCGTGTCTGCGCCGCATAGACGCGCGCGAGTATGACATGGAGCGTCTGCTGCACCCGCCGCTCTTTGTGCCGGCCACAGCGCGGCTCGGCGCGGTGCTCGCGCAGATGCAGGCCGCGCGCCAGCATCTCGCCTTCGTCGTGGACGAGCACGGCGGCATCGAAGGGATCGTGACGCTCGAAGATTTGCTCGAAGAGATCGTCGGCGAGATCAATGACGAGTACGACGAAGAGGTGCGCGCACAGATCATCCTCGACGGCGACACGTATTTGCTCGACGGCATGTTGGCCGTGCGCGACGCCAATCGCCAGTTCAAAACCTTGCGCATCCCCGAAGACGGCGGCTACACGACGCTCGCCGGTTTCCTGCTCGCACGCGCCGGCCGCATCCTGCAACAGGGCGAGACGGTCGAATACGAAGGCGCGCGCTTCACCGTCGAGCGCGTGGATCGCCATCGCATCCGCCGCATCCGCTTCAAACCCGCGCCCGTCGCCACGAGTAGCAGTGACGAAGCAGAAGAAACGGCCGCTTAACCCACTCAACACTGCACAGTACAACGGCTCGTTACATCAGTTCAGCAGCGCAAGCTTCTCATCCTTATTCTGCTTGCGTGCGCGTTTCTGTTCCGGTTGTGGTTTGGTCTGTGTTCGGAGTTCTGGTTCGAGGACGAGAAGCAAATCTATCTGCTCGGGCTGAAGTTCTACGCGACCCGCGCTTGGCCTTACTTTGGGCCGGACGTAACGCCGTTCATACAGATTCCGGGTGCGCTGCAAGGTTTGCTTGTGGGGTTGCCCTTCTTCATTGCGCCCGTGCCGGAAGCCCCTTATGTATTGCTCAACCTGCTGTCGTTTGCGAGTCTCTGCCTGCTCGCTTGGTACACGACGCGGCGGTTGCCGGAGATTCCATCTTGGATCGTCTGGGCGTGGCTGCTGACTGCG
The DNA here is from genome assembly GCA_003223935.1 of Acidobacteriota bacterium. Classification (GTDB taxonomy): domain Bacteria; phylum Acidobacteriota; class Blastocatellia; order Pyrinomonadales; family Pyrinomonadaceae; genus QHXQ01. Next base: position 4,700 of record QHXQ01000048.1, read on the forward strand.
CCGTGGACGCTCGGTCTATCAACGCACGTGCTCAATCCGTCTTACGTGCTAACGGGCGGCATGCTCTTTTTCGTCGGCTTCCTCGAACTCTTTCCGCCGACCAACAGGCAACTGATCAAGGCGCGCTTGGCGAGTTTCATGATGGGCTGCGCGCTCTGTTGGGTCATGCAGTTGCACATGTCTTGGGTCGCGCTCGTGCCGTTCGTACTCGTCGCGTTTTACTTACGCGCGCGAAGCGAGGGACGAAAAGTCTGGCGTGTGGCGCTGTGGTTCATGTCGGGCGCGCTCGTCACCGGCTCGCTGCTCGTGCCGACTTACTTGCGCTACGGCACGGGCGACACCAGCCAAGTCGTGCTCTTTAATCTGGATAATCTGCGCCACTATCCCAACATCATCGAGGGCATACTGGGGCGCTTCCTCTCGTTCGCCCGCTTCGAGTTACCGCGCTTCATCGGCGGCAACACGCAGCAGCGCCTTGCGTTTGTCCGTGAGCACCTGTGGCTCGCGCCCTTTGTCCTCTTCCTCACTGCGGTTGGCATCATGCAACCTATCGCGCTGGTTGCGCTCTGGTTCAAACGCTGGCATGAACACAAGGACTGGCCCGCGATCAAATACTTGACGCTCGCCACCGTCCTGCTGCTCTACACGCTCTTCCTCTTCTCATTTCGCAAACCGCACTCGCACACGTTCTATGTGCTGCTGCCGCTGGCGATGATCTATAGCTTCTATTGCTGGAGTCCTTACCTGTAACGACGCGGCTGGCAAATCTTCGCTGCCGTCTTCCTCGGCTGCGGCCTCATCTTTCACACTGGTCTCGCGCTCCACAACCGCGCACGCATCTCGCTGTACACGAATCGTCAACTGCCGCAGGCCGCGCTGCAACAGAAGGATTATCACATCTTCGGCGAACGGCGCGCAGGCGCGCGATATTAATGCGCCGTTCACGTGTACATGTGCCAGACATTAAGGCTGTGCGTCAGCCTACTTCTTGAGTTTTTTGAGCAGGCGCGTGGCTTGATTGCGGGCGATGAGCGGGATGCGTTCGTCGTCGCTGAGATCGCTCAAGAGCGGGATGAGTTGCGCAGGGTCGGAGACTTCGTTGCGGTTCAATAACGATTCGAGACCGTTAAGCAGCTTGATCGAATCGGACGGTTGATATTGCCGCGCCACTTCGATCTCGAAGACGAACAACTGCTGATCGGCGATGCGCCGGTACTCGTTCGTCAGCGCGGCGGCTTGCGGGTTATGCGTCCAGTTGAACTCGGCTGTGCGTGTGTGCGCGCCTGCGGTCATGCGCAGGCGCATCGTGCCGAGGTGCGCCATCTGGCGCTCGGCTTGATAGTCTTCGGTCGAGTCGAGGAAGTTGAGCGCCGCCCATGCCGCAGCGATGCGCGCGAGCGCGGTTGATGAGATTTGAATCGGCTCGGTGAGCGGCGCATCGTCGTTCTTGCGCTCGAAGGTTATCTGCCCGCGCCCCGTCGCGTCGTGCTCGATCATGATGTGGTGCACGTAGAAATCGGGTTGGTTGAACTCGTAGTAGTAACGCACCGCATCGGTCGCTGGCGCGTGCGCCGACGCATCGTTTGAGGTCTGACTTTGCTGCGGTCGCTCGTTCGCTTTCTCCGGCGTGGGACTGGGGAGCGGCGTCGGCGTGGCCGCAGGCGGCGCGGCCGTTTTAGCCGTCGTTCTTGTGCTCGACCTGCGCTTGCTCGTCTTGCGTTGCGCTGTCGCAGACGTAACGAAAGCCGCGCTGGATAGACACAGCGCGGCGATCAGAGTGAAAAGTATTCGCCTGCACTTCATCTTTACTCGAACCTGACCGAGACGAGCTTCGACACGCCCACCTCTTCCATCGTGACGCCGTAGAGCGCCCGCGCCGCTTCCATCGTGCGCTTGTTGTGTGTGATGACGATGAATTGCGTGTCGGTTGCCATCTCGACGATCTTCGCCGCGAAGCGCCCGATGTTCGCTTCGTCGAGCGGCGCGTCAACTTCATCCAACAGACAGAACGGCGACGGATGATAACGGAAGATCGCGAGCACAAGGGCGAGCGCCGCCATCGCCTTCTCGCCGCCCGACAGCAACAGCACGTTTTGCAGCCGCTTGCCCGGCGGCTGCGCGACGATGTCTATGCCGGACTCAAGCAGATCATCCGCGTCAATCAGACTCATCTCGCCGCGCCCGCCGCCGAAGAGTTCGAGGAAGAGCGCGCCGAAGTTGCGATTGATCTCTTCGAAGGCGTGGCGGAAGCGTTCGCGCGAACGGCGCTTGATCTCGCGCAGCGCCTCTTCGGTCGAAGCGATGCCGTCGGTGATGTCTTGGCGCTGCGTGGTCAGGAAGTTGAAACGCTCTTCGGCTTCGGCGAGTTCTTCGAGCGCCATCATGTTGACCGCGCCGAAACCTTCGAGCCGCGCGCGCAACTCTTCGACCCGCGCCCGCCCTGCTTCCAAATCAAACTCAACATCCGGTTCATACGCCGATGCGATCTCTTCGAGCGACTGATTGAGTTCCGTCGTACAAGTCTCGCGCAGATAATTGAGTCGCGCTGTTGCCTCCGCGCGACTGACTTCCATCGCCGCGCGTGCGTCGCGCGCCGCCGCCGCACGGTTGTGCAGTTCGGTCAACTCCAACGCCATCTCGTCGGCGCGGGCGCGCGCTTCCGTCAACTGCGCCGTGCACTCCGCAACCGCGCGCTCAAGCGTCACGCGCTCGTCTTCAACCGTGCCTGCGTTCTCTTCCGAAGCCGCAAGCGATTGGCGCAAAGCTGCAAGCTGCTCGCGCATCTCCGCGACCTCCATCTCGTGGCGCGCGAGCCGCGCCGCCAAGTCGGCCGCTTCCGTCTCCATGCGCCGCAACTCGGCCGCAGTTGCGCGCCGCCGCTCGGCCGCCGCCGCCGCCGCCGCACGCTGCGCACTCAACTGCTCGTTCTCTGTCTCGGCCGTGCGCCGTGCTTGCGCCAACAACTCAGTTACATCTGCAACCGCTTGTGTGGCCGCAAGCCGCGCCGCTTCGGCCGCTTCGGCCGCCGTCGTCTGCTCGGCGCGGCGCGCTGCGAGTTCCGCGCGCTCGGCTGCGAGTCGCGCCGCGTCGTCGCCGACGACGCGCACGTGTCGCGCGGCCCGTTCGATCTCCTGCGTGAGTTGCCCGGCGTGTAATTCACGCGCGACCTGCTCGCGTTCGGCGCGGCCGAGCTGCTCGTTCAAAAGCATCAACGCATCTTCGAGCGCGACGAGTTGCGCGCGCGCAGCCGTGACGGAATCTTCCGCCGAGACGACTTCAGAGGTGAGCGCAGCAGCGCGCGTCTCAAGCTCGCGTATCTCGCGTTTGAAGGCAAGCAGTCCCGTGCCTTCCGCGACCGGCGCCGGCCCGCCCGCGCCCAAGAGTTGTCCGCCCGCAACCCATTCGCCTTCTCCCGTCACGTACATCTCGCCTGTCGTCAGCGACAGCACGAGCGCTTGCTCAAGATCGCCGACCACACGCGCACTCATCTCGCGCGGCAACGTGCGTTTGAGGATTGAAACGATCTCCGCCGGCGCGCCGAGCAGATGGCCGAGCCGAAGATCATCGTGCGCGCCACCATCCAACACACCACGCGTGTGCGCTTCATCTGCGCTCGCGCCTTGCAGGCCGGCGACCAGAAATGTCGCGCGCCCGGCGTTGTTCGCTTGCAGCCAAGCGGCGGCGCGCATGGCATCGTCGGGCGTCGGCACTAAGACGGTTTGCAGGTAAGCGCCGAAGACGCTCTCGACCGCGCGCTCCCATTGCGGCTCGACTTGCAGCATGTCTGCGAGCGTGCCGACGGCATGAAAACCGTCCGCGCCCGACTCGTCGGCCGCGCGCTCTTCCGAAAAGATGCGCTGCACGGCTTGCGAATAGAGCGCGCGTTGCGCATCGAGTTCCGAGAGCGTGTCGAGCCGATGACTGACGCGCGCGGCCTCTTCGCGGGCGCGCGCATATTCGGTCGCGGTCGCGGAGACGAGCGAACGCGCTGCCGTCACGCCTGCGCTTGCGGCTTCGCGCTCGATCAGCAACTGATCGAGTTGCGCGCGTGCCTGTGCGATCTCTGCTTGCAACTTCGCAGCCTGCGCTTTGAACTCTTCATGCGCGGCGCGGGCGCGCTCGCCTTCGCGCGCAAGCCCTTCGGCTTGGAGCGCGAGCCGTTCGAGCGTCGCGTCGAGTTGGCGGCCCGTCTCATGCAGACGTTCAGCGACGGCCGTGTGCGTCAACAGACTAGCGCGCGCCTCTTCGATCTGCTGCTCGACGGCGAACACTTCGGCGCTGCGTTGCGCATAAACCTCTTCCGCCTCTTGTAGCAAACGCGCGCTCGTCTCGCTCTCGTCATGCAACTGCGCGTCCCGTTCGCGCAAAGCTTCGCGCTCGTGCCCTGCGCTTTCGAGGCGCGCGCGCAACTGCCCCATCTGCGCCGCCACGTCCGCGATACGCCGCTCAAGCTCGCGCGCTTGCTCCTCTTTGTACGCGCGCTCGCGCTCGCGCCGGTCGTGCTGCAAGGCCGCGTCAGCGACGGAGGCGCGCGCTTCTGCCAAAGCCGCTTCGCACCCGCGCGCTTCAGTCGTCGCTAGTCGCGCATCCTCTTCGTGGCGCTCGACTGCTTCGGCGAGTTCGCGCTCCTGCTCTGCGGCGGCGGCGAGTTGCGCGCGCAAACTTTCGAGCGCAGCAGTCAACGCGCGTTCGTCCGCCGCATAAACGCGACGCAGCAGTTCGCGCAACTCTTCGCGCTGTTGCCGGTAGCGCCGCGCCTTGGCCGCCTGACGGCGCAGGCTCCCGACCTGTCGTTCGATCTCTGAAACGATGTCTGAGATGCGGCGTAGGTTCGTACGTGCGCCTTCGAGCCGCGCTTCGGCCGCGCGTTGGCGCACGCGGAACTTGGTGATGCCCGCAGCTTCTTCGATCAGCGTGCGCCGATCCATCGGCTTGGCTGAGAGGATTTGGCCGATGCGTCCCTGTTCGATGATCGCGTAGTGCGCGCCGGAGAGACCCGTGCCGGAAAACAGATCTTGAATGTCGCGCAGCCGACAGACGCGCCCGTTCAACAAGTATTCGCTCTCGCCGTCACGATAGAGGCGGCGCGTGACCGTGACCGTTTCGCCCGGCGCGAAGTCGAGCGCGAGCCGGCGTGGTCGCCAATGGCGCTTGTGATGCGCGTGCTGCGCCTTCGCGGTCAGAGCTTCGGGCGTGGTCGCTTCTGCTGCGTTCGACTCTGCGCCGGCAGACGCATCAACGGCCACGATGCCTGCCATCTCGTCCGTCGTCTCGCCGGCCAACTCCGGCAGCAGTTTCTGTTCGACCGTGTCGCTCTGCTCGTCAATCTCTTCGAGCGCAGAATCAATGTCGTCCACGTCCGCGTCATCCGGCATCATCTCATCACGGACGAGGTGCAGGACGACTTCGGCCATGCCGCTCGGCGCGCGGTTGCGCGAGCCTTGAAAGATCACGTCGAGCATGGCCGCGCCGCGCAGGTGCTTAACGCGCTGCTCGCCGAGCACCCAAGCTATCGCGTCGGCCACGTTACTCTTGCCGCAGCCGTTGGGGCCAACGATGCCGGTGATGCCTGCGCCGGTGAAGATGAGGTCGGTGTAGTCCGCGAAGGACTTGAAGCCTGTGATCTCTAAACGTTTGAGCTTGAACATGCGTTGCGCGTCTCGTCCAATCGAAGGCCGCGCCAAGGCTATGACAGCAAAAGCACAGCCCGTAGAGCGCGGAGCAGACGAGGCACACTATATGTGGACGTGAAAGTGATGTCAACAAGGCAGTAGGCAGTGGGCGGTTTAGGACAAGCAGCAGGCCGTTGGTTGATTCGCACCTCATCGGCTCATGAGGCGCGTACAACCAACGGCCTTTTTTTATCTGCCTACTGCTTGCTGCCTACTGCCTTCTGCCTACTACTTTACGGTAGCGCTTCCACGTTGACGAAGATGCGGAAATTGCCGCCTTGCATGACGCCGAGCGTGAAGTGGACGTTGATCGAGTTGTTGGGGCCGAGCGGGCTGGCCATCGTGATCACGCCGGCTGAGAGCGGCGAGTTCAAACCGCCGCCCTGTGCTTGTGTGGGCGGCTCTTCGAGGGTCAGCCCTTCGATATGCATTGGCTGGTTTGCCGAGTTCGTCACATCAACCGTCGCCGAACTCAGGACACGCATGTCGGCTTCGCTGGCCGCACGCCCGCCGGGATGTTCGTGCCGTTCGAGATGGTGGCGACGATGGTCGGCGTGTGGCTGATGTCCGCGATGATTGACCAGCCCGCCGAGCCATCGCCGGAGCTAACTTGAATTGGCGCGTTCGTGTTGTTGTAGAGTTCGATGAACTCGGCTGTCGCCCCCTTGTGCGCCGCGCGTGCGGAACTCGCTGATGAGCACGTCGCCCAGTTGGAACGGATTGATATATTTCCCTCCGGGGCAAGTTGATCGCTCAAAGTTCGGGCGATACTTCATGCTGATAAACTGTTCGAGCGGCCGGCGCGCAGGCACAATCTTCATTGCCCTTGCGGCCGGTTAACGGCCGAGCGCGCGCGCTTCGCACGCTTCTTCTTCTTCTTCTGCGTCGTCGGCACCGCCTGTGGCTCCTTGGGCGGCGGCACTTGCATAACTACAAACGGCGTCGCGCGCGGCGCGGGCGCAGACACAGACTTGCTCTGCGCCGGTACGGGCACGGACGGCAACCCCTTGTGCACTGGCGCGGACAGCTTCGAGGAGGTCGTGCGGGCGGGCGTGTTGCTGCCGGATGTGTCGGTCACCGCCTCGACGTTGATGAAGAAGCGGAAGTTGCCGCCCGCTTCGACGCCGGTGACGAGTTGCGCGACTACGCTGTTGTTCGTGCCGAGCGGTGCGGGCAGCATGACCACGAGTGATGAGTTCAACCCACCACCCATGCTCTGCGTGGGCGGCGTCTCGACCGTCGTGCCTAGCACGGTCACGGATTGGTTGTTCGAGTCCGTCACAGTGATGGTGCTCGAACTGAGCGCGCGCAGGTCTGCCTCACTCATCGCGCGTCCGCCGGTCGTCGTGATGTCCACGATACGGAAGCGCAGCTTGGTAATGGCAAAGCCGGTCTTGTTCGTGAATCGTCGCCGGAACGAGAGCGTGCCGTTCGTCTTGTTCGGGCCGGTGTCTGAGGCGTCGCGCACACGGGCGCAGGCCGAAGTTGGACTGTTCGAGGCGACGCATTGCGGGTCGGGCAGAGATGCTTTGATCTGCGCGTTGCGCTGGACGGGACTCTGCGAGTTCTCCGGTCCCGGCGCGCCCAAAGTGGACTGCACGCCGCCGTAGCTGCCTCCGTTTGTCGAGACGAAGGCGAAGTCGCTGGCGTTGTCGTTCGTGTCTTTCGGCAAGCCTGTGCCGGAGAGCTTACGCACGAAGCTGTACTCGCCATCGTTCGCACCCGGCGACGCGAGCGGCATGCCTTCGCTGTAGGGCGGCGCGATGCCGACGAAGCCGACGGCGTCGAGCGGAGTGGCCGTCGAGAAATCGGCGACATCGGCGGTGGCAAAGAGCGCAAGGCCCTGCTCATCACCTATATCGCCCGAGTAGGTCTGGTCGGGCGGCGCGTAGCCGTTCAAGCTGTAGCCATCACTGTTAGCGATCAGGTAGTGCCCGTGCGCCGGGATGCCCGTGCCGCTCGGTATGATCGCGACGATACCACCGCCATCGGATGCCAGTGCCCAGCCGCCGCCGTTCCCGCCGATGGTGATGTTGTTGCTCGTCGCGTTGTAGAGTTCGATGAACTCGTCGCGCGAGCCGTCAGAGAGCGGCAGCGAGGGCGTCGGGCCGCGCAAGCGGAACTCGCTGATGATGACATCACCGCCGTTGACGATTGAAGGCGTGCAGGTCAAGTTGCCGACGAGCGTGTAGCTGCCGTTGCCTGTGATGTCGTTGGCGTTGTTCTGACTACGCTGGCCGGGATCGGGGCGATTGAGATACGTCCGCCCATTGACGTTGTTGAGCGACTGCCCCGGTTGAATGTTCTCGGCGTTCGCGGTTGAGAGCGTGATGCGTAGTACGCCCGTGATGGGATCGTAAGTGCCGCTGTCGGCATCGCCCAGTTTGACGGGCGTGTTGGCATTTGGGTTCGGGTTGGTCGCGTCAAGCGGGACACCGAACTTGCCATACTCGAAGCTCATTGCGCCGGTCGCATCAGAACGACCCGCAACGTAGTAGCGATCGAAGTCTGCGTCCGGGTGCAAGCGATCCCAGATGATGAACCATTGCGTGTTCGGCGGTGCCATGTTCATTGTCGAAGGCGCAAGTCTCATCGTGAAGACGAGTTGATTTACGCCTGCGCCGAGGAACGGCTCGGCAATGGAGATTGATTGCATGTCCACGCGCGGATCGGGCGGCGTGTTCTGTCCGCTGTCGTTCGTATCCACCACGACGGTGCGACCGGGCAGCACACATGGGCTTTCTGGCACGACCACGAAGGCGAGGCCGCACGAAGCGCCTTCGCCGACATTATTGACGGCCGTCACACGGTAGTAATAGGTGATGGCGGGGCTGGCCGTCGGATCGTCATAGCTGTTCATGTTGCCCGGCACGGTGGCGAGCAGTATCTCGTCGCCCCCCGGCGTGCCGCGAAAGATTTTGTACATGGTGATGGGCGAGCCGCCGTTGTCGGGCGTTGACCACGTCACGTGTATTACGCTGCCGTTGCGCACCGCCATGACCTGCGGCGCGGCGGGCACGGACGGCTCCGGCACGGGATCGAAGGCCGCGAACAGACGCCGCCCGCCCGCTTGCCGCGCGATAGTACCAAGCGCGGTGTAATCGTTCGGGCCGTGCGTGCCCGGTGCGGTTATATTGTTGATGCATGACGGCGTAATGCAGCCGTCCGGGTAGGCGACGACGACGCGCCCCTGCGCGTCAATCGTCTCGTCCATGAAGTCGAGTAGGTTGCGGTCGTCGGGCGTGTTACTGCACGCCGTCGTGCCAAGGTTACAGATTGAGCCGCGCTGCACCGGATCGTTCGGCGTCGCGTCCACAAGATGATACGTCACGCCGCCGTCGAGACTGGTGGCGATGTAGAGATGCCACGGCGCGTCCACCGGGTAATTGTTAAAGTCTGTGTAGTTGCCCGCGACGGTCGTGCCGAGGAAGGCGTAGGCGACGCGATTGTCGTCGCCAGCGACTACCTCCGGGAAGGTCGAGTTCTTCAGGTTGAGTAGCCCGCCGGCGTCTGTGTCGTTGACCCAAGTGTCGCCCTCATCGTGCGAAACGGCGAGATGCGCATGCCCGTCTCCGGCTTGGTAGCCGAGGTAGATCGTGTTGACCGCCTGGCCGTTGGGCCTGCCCACGCCGTTCGTGCCGATGCCGAGCGACGGATCGACGAGGAAGCCGGTCGTGCTGCTGGTCGGCACTGTCTTGACCGTCCAACTCACGCCGTTATTCGTCGAGCGCGCCACGCCGGCCTTGCCGCCGCAATCCCGGTTCGGCACATAGACCGTGCCGTTAGACGCGACCTTGACGTGCCCGTGAATGCCGCCGCACTCGGTCGTGTAGATCGGCACGCCGGCTCCGAAGGTTGCGCCGCCGTCATCGCTGCGGGCACAGAAGGCCGTGGCCAAATCCTGCGAGCAGTAGTAAACGGCGTTCGGATAGAGCGGGTGCGGCGGCGGCGCGGGCGTCGCGTTTGCGTTGTATGGCCCTGCGCCGATGGTCTGGTGGTCAACGCCCGAAGGGATACCGCCGCCCTGACTCGGCAAGTACGTCTCGCCGTCGTCATCCGTGAACTGTGTGTGGCTGTCTTGCCCGGTCAATTGCGAGACAAAGGTGCGGTTGGGCGTCGTGTCGCCTTGTGCGCGTATGTGATCGGTGAACAGGATCGGATCGAGACTGGCAGCCTGCGTCGGGCTTTTATCTTCCCACGTAGTTGCAGCCGGAGACGGGCAATCATCGAAGGTGACGCGCAAGACTTGGAAGCCGGCCAAGAGAAAGACCTTGCCGGTCTGCCAGTTCACGCCGATGCTCGGCTCACCCGCACTGCCACCAAGTCCGTTGGGCGCGGGGAAAACATGATAGCGCGGCGCGATGCCTGTGGCCGGCGCGGGTGTCGGGAATGGCGGCGGCGGGGTGACGATTGACGCAGTGGCGTGATACGGATCGCCCGGTGCCACCGTGAAATCAACTACGTGCACGACATAGACGCCCGTGCCATTCGGCCCTGTGGGATCAATGTCCACCTGCTCGGACGTGCCCGGCGCGCCGCCCGTGGACTGCTTGATGATCGGGCCTGTGAGCGAGTCCTTGTGGACGTAGAGATCGTAATCGTTGGCCGGGACGAGCCAAGTAATCTGGATGTGGATTGTCTTGCCCGTCCAATCCGCTGGCTGCCCGGAGACGGTCAGCGTGTAGCTGTCACAGTTCACGCCCTCGGTGCAATCGGACTCGCCGTTCGGCGCAGACCCGCCTACCCCTGTGCCATCCCACATCAATGGTGTGATGTCCGTCGGATGGATCGTGCCTGACGATGGATTGGCGGCGCGCGTGATAAAGATAGGCAGAGTGCTGAAAAGCGCGAGGATGAAGACGGCGAGCGCGAACAGGAACGGGCGCGTGCTGGCGCTTGCCCGACCGCGAGTACGAAGCATCTTTTTCATGGCGTTCTCTCCCTAAAAGCTTGAAATGCGAGGAGCCGGTGTAGTCCGGCACGACGCCTGCGACCCTTGTTTTAGCGCCTGCTTTGGTATCGGGGCGCGTGGCAGATTTCGACTCAGCCTAAGGCGAACAAATTAACGCGCGCGAGTTGAGAAAAACTTGAGCGCGGCAGCGAAACACACACCTGTCAAACGATCTTTCGCATACATTTTCGTTGCGGAACGATAACGGCACGCATCTGCGGCGTGGGTCACTCGACTCGACGACGCGCAATAGACTTTTCGGCAAGGCAACCGAACTAAAAGTTATGTCGGGAGAAACTATACGGCTCGCTTGGGAGGTGTCGGGGGTAAAGCGGGGGTTTTACCTCTGGGGCACGAGCACTTTGTTTGGGGTTTACCTGCTGCGGAAATTAACACCGCAGGAACGCGCCTGTCAATCGGTAAGATCGCGGCGGACGAAGAGTTCGAGCGTGACGCCGGGACGCAAAGGGTACGTGCCGACCTCGCGGTATTGATCGCCGAGCATGGTGAGTGCCTCGCCGGCTTGATTGGCGTTGATAATGACGATGGGGTCGCCTGTGGCTGAGAGGCGGCCGGGATAGCCGACGTGTCTGTAGTCGCGCAAGTACCAAGGCATCGGCCAATAATCGGGCGAGGCGATGTTGATGTTGGTGTCGTAGCCCGTGCCGGCGCGATGGGCGACCTTGTTGATCTGATCGATCAGTTGGAGATAGCCGCGCTGCGTGTGCGCATAGACATAGACGTAAGCGTCGTCGTCATAGTGGACGAAGTTGAGTTGATAGGTCTGCTGTAGGTTGACGACGAGCGCGCACACGAGGAGTGTGCGCGCGACCGTGCGCCAGACCGCGCGGCTGATGCCGAGCCGGTAATAAAACTCAATTGTGTAGCCGCCGATGATGGCGAGCGGGAGCACAACGTTGAGTTGCAGCCAAGGCGTCTTGTAAGGCACGAGCGAGTAAGCCAACAAGATGCCGAAGGCCCACGCGGCCGCGAAGACCACGAAGCGGTTGCGCCCACGCCACACGGCGACGAGCGCGCCCCAAGTGCCTAAGAGCAACAACGGCGCTTCCTCTTGCCCAAGCCAACTGATGTAGGTGTGGAACGGGTGGCGATGAAAATCGCTTGTGCCCGTCTCCGTCCACTTCTTGAAGGTTTCGATGAACCCGTCATAGACGCCCTTCGGGTTGGTGAAGAATGATGAGTAGTAAACGAGATTGATGAAGACGAAGAGACAGAGCGCAATGACCGCGAGCAGCGCCAAATGTTGCCAGCCGCCTGAGCGCGCGATGAACGACGCCCAAGCGGAGTCGGCCGTCTGCGCGGCTCGCCCTTGCTTGCGCCGTCGTTTACTGCTCGCCGATGCGCGCCGCATCTGCCGGCGCATTGCACAGTAAACCCACGCGATCAGACTTGCCAGCACGAGTACGACCGCAGAGATGAAGGCCGTCTCTTTGGTCGCAAACAAGAGCGCGGCCGAGACGGTCGCCAGCAGCAAGTAGGTTGAACGCGGGCCGTCGTAAGCCCAAAGAGTCGCGATGGTGAGCGCGAGCGCGCAGAGCGAGAAGAGCAGCCATAGCTCAAACCTGATTTGGCCGGCGCTATAGACCGCGCTGATCGTCGTGCACACCAACAGCAGGCCCGCACCTGCGCTGATCAGGCCCGTGCTCTTGTCGTTGAGATAGGGGCGCGCGAAGGTCTGCGGCTGCGCTGCGCCTTCGTAGAATCTGAGCGCCGCCACGACGATGCCGAGCGTGAAGAAGAGGAAAAGCATCTCGTGGATGAAGTAGCGCGAGTTATAGACCAAGCCGGGCGAGACGGCTAGAAGCGCAGCGGCCGCGAGTGCGCCGACCGCGCCAATGTAACGACGCAGATGGAGCGCGAGCCAAACCACCGCGACGCCGAAGGCGACCGGCACGGCGCGCAACGCCCAACTGCCGAGCAGATGAAAATGGTCGAGCGGATAGGTGAGCGGCAGAGCGAAGTAGTAGAGCGTCGGGCCATGATAGTTCGCCGGGTCGTAGTGATAGACGCCGTTGCGCATCAGGTTCAAGAGGAAGAAACCGTTGACGCCTTCGTCATGATGAAATGGATTGAGTTCCAGCTTAATGCTGCGCAGCAGGGTTGCAACCAACAGGATCAGGAGACCGGCGAGTTGCCACGTGCGCGCCGGGAGTTCAGACATAGTGTGCACGTGCTCAGGCACGGGCGCGTTCGCTTGCTGCGTGCCCGTCGCTTGTTTCCCTTGCGCCTGTCGTTTACGGCCGCGCGACTTTGTAGAGGCTGTAGCCACCTGAATTCCCAACCTGCTCGAAGTGTCTGAAGAACTGATCGTTGACCGGCCCCGCGGCGCGTTCTAACGGCCCGACGACGATGTAATCAACGCCGTACTGCTGCAAGAGCGCGTCCGCATCGGGCGCGCCCGCATAGATGCGTTTGACCTCCGCCTCGCGCGTTTCGTACTTGATCCCTTGCGACCATAGATGGCCGCCGTAGCCAAGGAGCGCGCGCCGGCCCGTCAGAAAAACAGGGTGATTATAAGTCGGCGCGATCAAGATTAACGAACGGGGCGGCGTCTCGCGTTTGACCAGCGCGGCGAACTCGATGCCGCCCGCGTCAAACTCACGTTGTTCTTCCGACGCCGACGCGACGCGCCACACATCGAGCGCGCCCGCGAGCGTCAGTGTCAAAAATAATAAGACCGCAGCACCGCGCGGCAACAGACCGGCCAGTACATTCATCTCGCGCCAAGCTTTGCTGCCCATGCGCCATAGGCGCACGAGCAGGAGCGCGACGAGCGGCGTCGAAGCGACGTACCAATAGAACAACACTTTGATGTTGTCCCAGAGATAGGGCGAGACTTTGGCGACGTTTGCGATGATGAAGCAGAGCGTGAACGGCAGATAGAAAAGCAAGAGACGTTTCGGCACGACGGCCTCGCGCCTGCGCCAAGCAAGCGCGGCGATGAGGAGCGGGATGAACAGTCCTATGTTCTTGAACCAGAACCACAGGACGTTCTGCTGGCCGCTGTCCCAACCGAGCGCCCACTCGAAGAAGCTGCTCGCGTGGACTGCGCTCGCGCGCGTCGCCCACCACATCTGCGGCAGCGCCAACATGGAGGCTATCCAAAAGAATGCGTACCACAGATGCCAACGCCGGAACAGCAAGGCGAGACACGCGCCCACAACCATCAGCACGACGAACGTGTGTGCATGTGCGAGCGGCAACAGACCAGCGATGAAGCCTGCGCCGAGCATGCGGCGCAGGGGTATGTCGTTCGCTGCGCGCGGGAAGAGCGAGAACGGGAATGAAGTTAACAAAGTCGGCGCAGGCGCAGACGTGTCGCTCTTCTTCTTCTCAACTTTGCGCCGCTTCCCTTTCTTGCGTCCGCGCTCGTCAGCGTATGCGGCCTCAGTCTGTTCCCCTTCATCCTCGCCCTGCGCCAACGCCTGCCACCACTGCGTGATGACGACAAGCGCGAGCGGCAGACCAAGCAACAGCGCGCGTTGCGGCACGAGCAGCGTCGTGATGGCGTTGCCCCAACGATAGACGCCGTCGAAAGTGATCGTGTATTTGTGCGGCAACTGCGCGAGCAGCTCGAAGAATGACCGGCCGCCTTCGAGCCATTCGCGCATGAAGGCGACCCAGCCAAGCCCGCCGCTCAACAAGGTCAGCGCAACCGAGACGAGCGCGGCCGCGCGCGCGCGCGTTAACTTCAAGGCGTAGCGATGGAGCAGCCCTGTGAGCGCGAGCGCGAGCGTGAAGTTCTCCCAGAAGAGCGCGGCCGTGAGCGACGCGCCGCCGCGCACGAAGAGCGCTGCGATGAAGTCAACGATGAACGGATAAGTGAGCCGCGCGCCGGCAAATTCTGGATGCTGCGGCGGGAAGTTGTCGCCGTGCGCGAAGCCCGTGATGATGCCGAGATGAAACGGCAGGTCGCCCAAGTTGTTCTCCACGCCGGTGAACAACTGATCGTTCTGCATGAAGAATGCACGATCAAAGACGAACCAGAAGAGCACGGCGGCAATGATGAACAACACGAGCGGCCAAGTCGTCTGCCCTGTGGGCCGCGTCAAAGCGCGGCGCAACCAGCGCAGGCTCGCACGCACGTCAAAGCGCACGCGCTCGCGCCATGCGCTGTGCGTCAACAAGGCAAGCGGCGCGGCCGTGATGAGCGTCGAGAGCGCGAGGCTGAGCGGTGTTAGACCGATGAACGAGGCAATGATGAAGCCGATGAGACCGAGCGCAGTAAGGCCCACACACGCGCCCGCGCACAGACGCGCGGGCCACTGTGCGTCTTCGTCATAGAGATAAGTCAACAGCGTGCCGCTTAAGATTGCGACGAGCGCCAGCAGCAAGGGCATAAAGATTATTGGCGTTGGCGAAACAGAATCATGCTAACCTAGCGCGTATGATACTCGTATTAAGCCTGTGCGTGCCACGTCCCCGTTTTATGATCCGCGCGGATGGTGAACGGTGTCGCGCCCGCGCGATGTTTTATCAACTCCTAAGCTGAAAGGACAACCCCTATGTTCCTCCGTGTGCTTCGCTTCGTGCGCCTGCCCCTGTTGATGTTGCTGCTTTATGCGCTGGGTCGTTTCTGGATCGGCGTCAAAGGCGTGCCGTATGCGCCGCGCGGCAACGCGATCTTCTCGGTCGTCGGGCTGACAATCATCAGCAGCATCTATTTCGGCGCGCTGTCGCGCAAGGTCGGCGGCTTCGGCTGGCTCGGCACCATACTTGTCGGTTTCGTGGTCGGACTGTGGGCGCAGCTTCTCGTCTTTGCGCTCACACTCATCAGCTACAGCGCGCACCTTACAACCTCTTATTACCTCAACTGGGATTCGCTGAACCTCAAGGAAGGCGCGCCACCCGCCACGATGAACCAGTTGTTGGCCATTAGGGCCGGCGGTCTCGTCACCAACGTCATCATCGCCATCGTCGCGGCCCTCATCGGTCGGCTGCTTGGCGTGCTTGTCTCTGCGCCTGCGCGTGACGTAGGCGCAGGATAAAGTCTTTTGCGGTTTTGCGCGGCGGTCGAGGCCGCTATTGACTTGCCGCGCGAATTGCCCTACAAGCTTTGTCACATTCGCAGTGCCCTCGCGCGTGCTATTCGATTAACACAACTTTGGAGGCTTATTCACTAATGAAACGTACGTTCATCATCGCCGCGTTCGCGCTCATGGCCTCGGTCAGCGCGCTCGTCTCGCCTGCCAGCGCTAAATCGGCGCAGAATAAAGAAGCGGATCGCATCGAGACGCGCGACAAGCTGCGCCGCCTGCTCGAAGTGGCCGGGCAAGAGAAAGGGATCAACATCCCCTTCCGCCAAAGCGACAAACAACCCTTCAACTTCATCGGCGTCAAGCGGGACGGACTGACCAATGCAGACCTGTTTGAGATCGTCATCAGCGTCTCGGATCAGCAGACGATCCACTTTCGCGTCTACCCGCACTACAAGGACGGCTACATCAACGTTGACAAGGTGAAGAATAGTTCCGGGTTGATGCGTCTGCTGCTCAATTTCAGCGACCGCAACTTCCTCTACTGGGGCGCGGACGATTCCGGCGACATCTTCGCCGGTTACACTTTCACGCTCGAATCCGGCTTCCCCGCAGAAGCCATCAAGGTCGTACTCTACAGTATCCAGCCGCTCGATCAGTTCGTCGGCCAGATGCGCCCGTTCGTTGACGGCACAAGCGCGCCGCGATAAGACACAAAAGAAGTAGCCAGTAGGCAGTAGCCAGTAGAAGAACGAAATGCTTTTCTACTGACTACTGTCGTTTGCCTTTTGCCTGTTGCCTTCTTAGACTAGCCGCATGCTTCGGGCCGGAATTGTCGGGCTGCCGAACGTCGGCAAGTCCACGCTCTTTAACGCGCTGACCGCACAGACGGCGGCGCTCGCCGCCAACTATCCATTCGCCACCATCGAGCCGAACGTCGGCGTCGTGCCCGTGCCCGACGAACGACTCGAACCGCTCGCCAAGCTCGTCAAGACCAACACCATCGTGCCCGCGACCGTCGAGTTCTTAGACATCGCCGGACTTGTGCGCGGTGCATCGAAAGGCGAAGGTCTCGGCAATCAGTTTCTCGCCAACATCCGCGAGACGGATGCGGTCATACAGGTCGTGCGCTGTTTTGAGGACGAGAACATCGTCCACGTCGAAGGCTCGGTCGATCCGCGCCGCGACATAGAGACCATTCAGATCGAACTTGCGCTCGCCGATCTCGCTGCGCTTGAGCGGCGCCGCGAGCGTGTGCAGAAGACCTTGAAGAGCGGCGACAAACAGGCGCGCGCCGAGATGGACGTGATCGAAAAGATCATGCCTGCGCTCGCAGAAGGCTTGCCCGCACGCACCGTCGCTTTGCACGACAACGAGCGCGCCATCGCCCGCACGCTCTTTCTGCTCACAATGAAGCCGACCATCTACGCCGCGAATGTTGATGAAGCCACGCTCGCCGCGCCCGAAGATAACCGCCATGTCCGCGCCGTCAGCGAGTTGGCTGCGGCGGAAGCGGCCGAGCGTGTCGTCATCTGCGCGCAACTCGAAGCGGAGTTGGTCGAGTTGCCGCCCGAAGATCGCACGAGTTATCTGCACTCGCTCGGCGTCGAGTCGAGCGGCGTGGACGAACTGATCAAGAGCGCGTATCGGCTGCTCGGGCTGATGTCGTTTTTGACGGCGGGCGAGAAAGAGGTGCGCGCGTGGACGACACGGCGCGGCACACGCGCCCCACAAGCCGCCGGCACGATCCACACAGACATCGAACGCGGCTTCATCCGCGCCGAAGTCATCTCCTACGACGACCTCATCCGCGTCGGCTCTTATACTGCCGCCCGTGAGCAGGGCTTATTGAGACTCGAAGGCAAAGACTACATCATGCAAGAGGGCGACGTGGTTCATTTCCGCTTCAACGTCTGAAGGTCATTATCCGCAACTGACAAGGCGTACACACAACCAACAAAGGCTGATTAAAGCACGAGGCTGGCTGTAGAATTGAATCATCCTACAGTTCAGCCTCGTGCTTTACCCGTTGTCGCAGTTCTTTACGGCCGGCCGAACCTAAGCCGGTACTCGATGGAGTTGACGAAGCCGTTGACCATCGTGCGGAAGTCGCTGGGGTGCGCGTTCAGATAGTTGAGCCAATTATTGAAGCCATCGGCTTCAGGATCGCGCCGGAGATAGCCGAGGTATTCGGTGGCGACGAATGCGCCGTTATATTCTTTGGCGTCCACCTCGCTGCTCTCGACAATCGCGCGTAAGACATCGGCGCGCGTCTTTCGGCCCGCCGCCAGATCGTCTTTGAGTTGCTGGCTGTTGGCGACCTGCACGCCGACGTTCGCTTGCAGCATGTCAACGTAGGCGCTGTCGGTCTGCGTGTCGTAGCGCGCGCGGAAGTCGTCGCGGTTGCGGAACTCGACCGTGTAAGCGGCCTTGCCAGCGTTGACCTCTTCGGGCGTCGCGCCTGTGACGCGGCGCAGGTCGCGGATGAACTCCGCGTAAGCGGGCAGACGCCCGAACGCCACGCGGTAGAAGCGATAGACGAAGTAGTGTCGCAGGTCTGTCCCTCGACGCAATCAGCCTCTTGTGTGTTGACGCCGGTGGCTGAGCCGGTCGCCGTGCCCGTCCACATAAGCGACGCGCTTGTAGTCGGGTTGAGCGTGCCCGAAGATGGATTCGCGGCGTACGTGACGAACACAGGTAGCAAGCAGGTTGCGACGAACAGAGCCAAAAGGGCCGGCATAGATAGGCGGCTGCGCTTCGATGTGAGCGCGCGTAAATAATCAAAATGTCTCATTGGTCACTAAAGTCCTTTCACGAGCGACGATCAAGCATGACGACGGCATATTCGGGGAAGCTTCCCGACCTAGCCAAAACAGCAAAAGCGTATGTCTATGCTTAACGGAACACGCGCAAGATAGTGTTCGCGGCTTGAGAAATATTTGAGAGGTTGAGCACAGCGATTCGTCAAACGATCTTTCGCTTGTGATTTTGTTGCAATGCAGTTGCGACCGGCAGCACACGCATTAAGGCGCGGCGGTTAGTCTGTTCAGACTTCTTTGTTGTCCTTGTATCGTGTGATCGGCAATAATTGCGACTGACAAAGCGACGAGAAAGGTGGCCAAGAGATGAAGCAAGCGAAAGTTGCAAATAAGCAAGAGCGCCGGCCGAAGGCTACGCGCACCATCGTCAACCCTGACGCACTAGAGGACCTCAAGCGGCGCGCGGAAGATGTCGGCCTGATTATTCATGCGCGTCAGCCGAAGCCGGCGCAGGGACGTAGGCCAAAGAAGCGCGGACAGAAATAAGCGGCACGCGCGCTTGGCAGACGCGCAGGCGCAGACGGGGATCGCCGCCTCGATGCGTTGATTGATGTGAGCAATCAACAACGCAAAGGACAGAGTTGATTTTTAAGCGAGTCGGATTTGCCTACTCTTGCGCGCGCGCAGAACTCATGAGCGCGGCTCTCTGTAAACGGGCGTGAAAGTGCGTGTGGTGTGTTCGGTGACGCTGGGCACGCCTTCAGGTAGCGTCGGCATGCGCTGTTGCGGTGGCGCGTAGAGTTCTTTGGTGGCCGAGTTTTTTGTGAAGGGCAGTGATAAGTGCCGTCGCTGCGGCGCGACGCCGAGCACGCGCGACAGCAAGCGGATCAGAGAGAAGTCTATGCCGAGCAGCACTAATAAACCCGTTACGCCCAAGCCCGTGATGTTGTCAGGATGAACGCCCCAAGAGGCTAGGCCCGCCAAGCCAATGAACAGGATTGTCAGCCCGAGGATCGTCGTTAGCGTGACGGCTGTGCCGAGCACGCGCACGGGGCTGCGTATATCAACAGGCACGAGTTCTTGTTTGACGACCGGCCCGCTCACAGCCGTGCCGCAGCGATTGCAATAGTTCAGACCCGGCTGGCACTCCGCGCCGCAAGTTTGACAGTACATGAAGCTCCTCTCTCGCCTAGCAAGGTCGCCCGTCAGAGTGCGCGGGCGATGCGACCATCGCAAAGAAAATGCGCTGATGGTTTCGCTTAACCTCAGCGCATCAACGCGCGAATCCCGGCCAGCACCAGATAACCCACGGCCAGCACCACCGCCACTTTAATGAGTAGGATTGCGATCCCGACGGCTGTGACCCACACTAGCCCAAGGGCTGCTCCCACGACTGGAAGGCCAACAAATAATACAAAGAGGCCAAGCAAGAAGATGCCAACAACTCTCCAAACGTCTTTCATCGTTACTACCTCACCTGTTTGATTTCGCTGCCTGCGTCACGCCTCAAAGCCTGCTTGCTGTCTGGCGTGTCTCGCCTTGCTATACGCACGAACGGCGCGGCTCGTTCCAACTAAGACCGGCGTATTCTGCGCGGGCACACAACGCGTCTGAAATGTGCTAAGCTCGTGCCGTTCAAATCCCTTGTGCCAATCAAGCGCCGTCTCGTTTCGTTGCGTTTATGCTGCCACGAAGCGGCGCGCGGAGTCAAAGTTAACTGGTGTTATTCAATGTCGCGTCGTAAAGCCGGGAAGCTATTCGACGAACCGGAGCCGGGGCCGGAAGCGGACGCTTCAGCGCACGCGCCGCTCGCCGAGCGCATGCGCCCGCGCACGCTCGCGGAGTTCGTTGGGCAACAGCAACTCGTCGGCGAGGGACGCATCATGCGTCGCTTGCTCGCGGGCACGGGTGCGCTGCCATCGCTCATCCTCTGGGGCGCGCCGGGCACGGGCAAGACGACGCTCGCGCGCCTGCTCGCACAACGCGACGACGCTGAGTTCATCGCGCTCTCCGCAGTCTTCTCCGGCGTCAAAGACGTGCGCGAGGCGATTGCGCGCGCGCGTGAGAACCGGCGCAGGGGCCAGCGCACAGTCCTCTTCATAGACGAGATTCACCGCTTCAACAAAGCGCAGCAGGACGCATTGTTGCCGGCGGTCGAAGATGGCACGATCACCTTGATCGGCGCGACGACCGAGAACCCTTCCTTCGAGGTCATCGGTGCACTGCTCTCACGCTCGCGCGTGCTCGTGCTCGAACCGCTCGGCGAGCAAGAGATCGAGACGCTGTTGCGGCGCGCTTTGACAGACGAAGAACGCGGCCTCGCCAAGCTGCAACCCGTCATCTCCGATGAACTGCTCGCGCGCCTCGCACGCGCGGCCGGCGGCGATGCGCGCGTCGCCCTCGCCGCGCTCGAAGCGGCCGTCGAATCAACCGCGCCGGATGAACAGGGCGCGCGGCAGATCACAGATGAGACCATCGTCGAGGCTTTGGGGCGTGCGCGTTATGCTTACGACAAAGGCGGCGAAGAGCACTACAACCTCGCGTCCGCGCTCATCAAATCTCTGCGCAACTCGGACGTGAACGCCGCGCTCTACTGGCTCGCGCGCCTCATCGAAGGCGGCGCTGATCCGGTCTTCATCGCGCGTCGGCTCTGCATCCTCGCTTCGGAAGATGTGGGCTTAGCCGATCCGCAAGCGATGTTGCAAGCCTCAGCGGCCGCAGAGATCACGCAACTGATCGGTCTGCCTGAAGCCTTGTATCCGCTTTCGCAAGCCACGATCTATCTCGCCCGCGCGCCCAAGTCGAACGCCGTCAAACGCGCTTACCTCGCCGCCGCCGAAGACGCACGCGAGACAGCGCGCGAACCCGTCCCGCTCCATCTGCGCAATGCTGTCACGCCGCTCATGCGTCGCGTCGGCTATGGCAGCGGCTATCGTTATGTGCACGACGACCCGAACGCGAAAGACGAGATGAAGTGTTTGCCTGAGCAGTTGGGCGATAGGGAATATTTCAAGGATGAATGAAGAACTGTGAGTCAGCGCGACGCCGAAAAAGAGTTAGCTTATTTGCACGACTTGTACGTCGCTCCGGATTGGGGCGAGCGGTTCGCGGAGTTGATTGACGAGCACGTGACGCTGCCGAAAGAGGGCGCGGCGCTCTACGTCGCGGCGGGCACGGGCGGGCATGCGCTGGCGTTGCAGGAGCGTGCGGGCAAGGATGTGACGTTCATCGGTATGGACGAGAGCGAGGAGCGTCTGGCGTTGGCGCGAGCGAAGTCGGCGGCGGCGAAGTTGGGCGCGCAGACAGAGTTTCGTGTGACGCAGCTTGAGGCGTTGGACTTTGAAGATGATCAATTTGCTCTAGTCGTCGGCGATGCTTCGCTCGTCGCGCCGGAGCGGCTGCCGGAGATTTTGGCGGAGATGGTCAGAGTGGCTGCGCCCGGCGGTACGGTTGCGTTGAACCTGCCGACTGCTTCGAGCTTTGGCGAGTTCTTTTCGATCTATTGGGAGGCGCTCAGCAACATAGACCTGCTCGCGGAAGCGCCGCTTGTCGAGCATCTGATCACAGAACTGCCGACCATCACAGATATTGAACAGTTGGCGACGCGCGAAGGGCTGAACGAGGTGCAGTCGTGGACGAACATCGAAGAGTTCGATTATGCTTCGGGCACAGAGTTCTTAAACGCGCCGCTCGTGAAAGATTTTCTGCTGCGCAGGTGGTTCGAGCCAATTGCGAATGAAGAGATTCACGCGCGTGTGCTCGCAGAGATCAAGCGGATCATTGATGAAGAAAGGCACGACGGCGAGTTTGCGCTCTCGATTAAGGCCACACTCGTCGTCGGGCAGAAAGTCATTTGACGAATACGGTTTTCGCGCCGGATGTGGAAATCGGTGGCAATTATGCGTTTTCTTTGATCACCCCTTGAGATGTTTTCGTGCCCCGTCGTGCGGGATCGTGTCGGCCTGAAAACTAAGGAGAAACAAAGATGCTCTCAAGCAAGCGCGCTATCGTGATCGTCTCCGCCCTGCTGTTACTCGTCGGCTTCGCGGCGGCGCAAAAGAGACGCAAGACGGTTGACGTCGTGCCCAATCCGCCGACGGTGAATCTCACCGCCGATGCCGCGACCGTCACGCTCTGTCCGCGCGACGAGACGCAAGGCGTGGGGCGCGTGCAACTCAACGCCAATGCGACCTCGCCCGACGGATTGCCTCTGCGCTACACGTGGAAGACGACTGGCGGGCGCGTCGTCGGTGATGGCGCAAACACCGTCTGGGATTTGACGGGCGCTACGCCCGGCAGCTACGTCGCATCGGTCGAAGTCACGAGCGGCGATGCGCGCTGCACAGCCTTTGCGACGATTCCGGTCGCTGTGGTCGAGTGCCCGCCCTTGCGTGAGGTCTGTCCGAACATCTCGATCAACTGCCCGGACTCCGTGCGGGTCGGCGCGCCGCTCACCTTCTCCGCCGATGTCAACGGCGGCACGCCGGGCGCGCAAGCTTCTTATAACTGGACGGTCTCGGCCGGCACGATCACGAGCGGTCAAGGCACGCCTTCGATCACTGTCTCCACGGCCGGCCTCGGCGGGCAAGACGTGCGCGCCACGCTGGCCGTTAACGGCTATACCGGTTTGAACTGCACCGCTTCTTGTTCGACGCCGGTGCAGGTCGAGCGCATCAAGCCGCGTAAGTTTGACGAGATCGGCAACGTCGCGCGCAACGACGAGAAGGCGCGGCTCGACATCTTCGCCGCCGAGCTACAGAATGATCCGCGCTCTGCCGGTTACATCATCGCCACGGGCGGCAAACCGGGCGAGGCGCAGAGGCGCGTCAGCGACGCGAAGGGTTATCTGGTCAATACACGCGGGATGGACGCGAGCCGCATCGTAACTTTGACGGGCCGGACTGGCGGCGACATACGAATCGAGTTCTGGCTCGTGCCGCCGGGCGCAGAAGCGCCGACGCCGCAATAATAGAACAGAGCGATCTGTGGTCGTTGAGCTTTAAGCTTAGTTCACACAAAAAGGCGACGCGCTTATAATGCGCGTCGCCTTCGTTCTTTTTATCTCGTCTTTTACGTGCGCGGGTTCGACTTCTCTTCGGTCGCGCGCTTTGCGGCGGCTCGTCGTCGTGCTTCCTCAAACAGCGCTTCATCGTCAACCGCAGTCAACTCGGCCGGCGGCGCGCTCGTGGCTTCGCCTTTGTTCAACTGCTTACGTTGATCCGCCTCAGCTTCGCCCTCTTCGATCCCTTCACGGAAGGCGCGCTTGCTCTGCCCCAAAGCCTTCGCCAACTGCGGCAGACGGCTGCCGCCGAACAACAGAAAGATCGCGGCCAGAATAATGATCCAGATCAACGGATTTTCCGGTACGCCGAATAGCAATATGTGATTCAACATAACTTTCTCCTATCAACTCTTTTGACGTCTAAACGCGCTCGTTAGTTCGACTCTTCCGCGTTCGATTCAAAAAACAGATACTTGCGCCAAGTCTCGTCCGCGCGGCCAAGATAGCGCATGATCTGGCGATTGACGTGCAGCGAGAACCCACGCGGGCGGCGTACAAGGTGCATCCCCGCCTCTTCCGGCGTGCGGTTGCCCTTGCGATGATTGCAACGCTTGCAGCACGCGACCAGATTATCCCAAGTGCTCTCGCCGCCGCGCGAACGTGGCAGCACGTGGTCGAGCGTTAGCTCCGACGGCGGCAGTTGCCGGTTGCAATACTGGCACGTCGAATGATCGCGCAGCAGAATGTTTTTGCGCGAGAGCGAGCGGTGCTTGAACGGAATGTGTATGTACTCGGTCAGGCGTATGACCGAAGGCGCGTGCATCGTCACCCGCGCCGAATGGAGCATGTGCCCGTTGTGCTCCTCCATCCGCGCCACGCCTTTAAAGATCAACACCACCGCGCGCCGCTCTGTACAAACATTGATCGGCTCGAACGAGGCATTCAGGACTAAGACACGTCCAGTCATCTTGCTATCAAATACTACAGTGACAAGTGACAAGTGACAAGTGACAAGTTGCTGAACCGGGTTGAGCGCTGCCACAAAAACCGGCTTTGCCCCCTGATTTTATGCGGCTTTCGCGATGTCAGAATGAGTTCTAACTTGTTACTCGACACCGTTTTTGAAGCGGTCAGTTGCGGCGACGAGGGCGCTACGGATGCCGGGTTCGAGGGCGGAGTGACCTGCATCGGCGATGATCTGGAAGTCGGCTTCGGGCCATGCCCGATGCAGTTCCCATGCGCTCATGATGGGGCAGACCACGTCGTAGCGCCCTTGCACGATGACGGCCGGGATGTGGCGGATCGCTCCGACGTGTTCGATCAGCCAGTTGTCCGTCTCGAAGAAGGCGTTGTGCGTGAAGTAGTGACATTCGATGCGCGCGAAGGCGAGCGCGAACTCGTCTTCGGCATAGTGCTCGATGAACATCGGATCGGGAAATAGTTTCGAGGTGCTGCCTTCCCAAATGCTCCAAGCGCGCGCAGCCTCCGAGCGCACCCGTGGGTCTTCGCTCGTCAGTCTTTGGTAGTAGGCGCGCACCAAGTCGTGGCGCTCGGCTTCGGGGATGGCCGCGAGATACTGTTCCCACACGTCCGGGAAGATCGCGCTCGCGCCCTCTTGATAGAACCAGCGAATCTCTTTCGGCCGGCACAAGAAGATGCCGCGCAGAACGAGCGAGCGCACGCGCGCGGGATGCGTCTCGGCGTAGGCGAGCGCAAGCGTACTGCCCCACGAGCCGCCGAACACTTGCCAACTCTCGATCTGCAAATGCTCGCGCAGCCGCTCGATGTCCTCTACGAGATGCCACGTCGTATTCTCTTCGAGGCTCGCGTGCGGCGTGCTCTTGCCCGAACCGCGTTGATCAATAAGCACGATGCGGTAAGTCTGTGGATCGAAGAAGCGACGATAATCCGGCACTGTGCCGCCGCCGGGGCCGCCGTGCAGAAAGACGACTGGCTGCCCGTCTGCGTTGCCGCTCTGCTCGTAGTAGAGCGTGTGCACCGGCGAGACCGGCAGCATGCCTTCATCGTAAGGCTCAATCGTAGGATAGAGGTCTCTCATGCAGACATCATACAGAGGTCAGAGGTAAGAGGCTAGAAGTTAGAAAGAGTTCAAGGTTCAAAGTTTAAGGTTCAAAGTTCCAAGTCAACAGCAAACTTGAACCTTAAACTTTGAACCTTGAACTCTGCCTTATGCCCTTGCCACCGTCAACACAAACACATCCGCCGCGCCTGCTTCTTTGAGCGCGTGGGCGCAAGCGGCGACGGTTGCGCCGGTGGTGAAGACATCGTCAATCAACAGGACACGCTCGCCTGCGATGAGGCGCGGGCGTGTGACTTGAAAAGCGGCTGCGACCGTCTCGTGGCGGGCGCGTGCGTCCATGCCTGCGCGATGTTGTGGCGTGTGCGTGATGCGCGCGCAACTCCATTCGTCGAGCGGCAAACCCGTCTGCTGTGCCAACGCACGCGCGAGCAACGTCGCTTGATTGAAGCCGCGCTCGCGTTCGCGCTCTGGATGAAGCGGCACGGGCGCGATGAGCGTCGCCGCGTCGAGCGGCGGTCGGCGTTGTGTGGCGCACAGCAGCCGCGCCAAACGTGCGCCGACGTGGGCTTCACGCTTCAACGTCAAGACCGATGCGCGCAAAGCGCCTTCGTACATGCCGATGGCGCGCGCCGACGTGTAGGCTGCCGCGTCGCAGCGCCGGCAACGCACACTCTCGCGCTCGTCCGCCGTCACCTCGCCGAGCGCCAACGCGCCGCACTTCCAACAGCAAGTTTCCGCGCCCGTGAAGATGCGCGTCTGTTGCCAACACGCCGCGCACGCGGGCGCATCTGCGCGCCGCTCAACATGCCCGTCGTCACACGCCGCGCATGCCTGCGGATAAAGCAGCGCAAGCGTTGCATCGTAGAGTTTATCGAGTTGCCGTGCGAGCAACATAGCGCGAGAGCATACACGAAAAAGCCTCCCGACTCGAACAATTCGAGCCGGGAGGCTTTCATTATACCAACCTGCGTTCGTGACCTTTATTCTTCGTCTTGGTTCAACAAACCGCGCTCTTGCAAATCCTGACACTTGAGACAGTAGCGCGCCCACGGCACGGCTTCCAGCCGCTTCTCCTGCACCTGCTCGCCGCAGTTGACGCACTCGCCAAACTCGCCCGCTTCGATCCGCGCTAACGCTTCGTCAATCAACTCAAGTAGCCGGCGGTCGTTCGCTGACATCGAGATCAGCAGTTCTTTGGTGTAAGCGTTCGCCGCCATGTCGGCCGGGTCCTGCGTCGCTTCGAGGTCGCGCTCGCGGCTCGACATCTCGGCTTCCGTGACCTGCCGGAACAGACCTTCACGGCGTCCCAGCAGCCGGTCACGATAGGTCTTCATTTTTCTTTTATCCATCTTCTCTGTTGCCCTTTCACACCCCACTTGTTCTATCTGCCAAGCTCAATCCGTGAGACTTCGGCAAACTTACGCGCAGGCACTACGGGCCAGTTCACTTCTGGTACGGCAGCCCGCGCGTGATCGTATAAGCGCGATAGAGTTGCTCGACCAACAAGACGCGCGCCAACTCGTGTGTCAGCGTCAAACGCGACAGAGACCAATGCGCGCCCGCCCGCGCTTTCAACTCCGGCGCGACGCCGAGATGGCCGCCGACGACGAACGCAACCTCCTTCAGCCCGCGCATCTGCCAACGCTCCAACTCCGTCGCCAACTCCGGCGAACTCCACGCGCGCCCTGCAACATCAAGCAGCACAACGTAAGCATCCACCCGCAACGCATCGGTGATCCGCTTGCTCTCTTCTGTCAAAATTGCCCGCTCGTCCGTCGCCGCGCTCTCGCGCAACTCCGTTACTTCGCAATGCACAAACCGCGCGAGCCGGCCCATGTAATCGTCCACGAGCGCGCGCACATGCTCGTTTCGCGTCTTGCCGATCCAGACGAGCCGCAGCCGCACTGCTCAAACCTCCAAGCCGTAGCGCGCGATCTTCTCGTAGAGATTCTTGCGGCTGATGCCAAGCGCGCGCGCCGCCGCCGACTTGTTGCCGCGCATCGCAGCCAATGTCTCGGCGATGTACTCGGCTTCAAGCTCTGCGAGCGTCGGCCGACGTGCGCGGCGGCTTTGCAGCGCGGCGGCTGTGCGCACAGCCTCCGGCAGATCGCTCACTTCGATGCGCTCGTCCTCACAGACGATCACGGCCCGTTCTAAGACGTGCGCAAGCTCGCGAACGTTGCCGGGCCATTCATAGCTTTCGAGCAGCGCGAGCGCGGCGCGGCTCAGTTGCCGCGCTGCCCGCCCGTGCTTCACGGCATAAGCTTTCGAGAACTGCCGCGCAAGCTGCGCCACGTCCTCATGCCGTTCGCGCAAGGGGGGTACATGGATGCGGACGACGTTCAAACGGAAAAAGAGATCGGGCCGGAACGCGCGCCGCCGGACGGCATCGTCCAAGTCAACGTTCGTCAAAGCGACGAGCCGCGCGTCCACGCGCACCGTGCGTCGCCCGCCCAGACGCTCGAACTCGCGCCGCTCGATGACGCGCAACAGTTTCGCCTGCGCGTCCGTTGAAAGATGCGCGATCTCATCGAGCACGAGCGTGCCTCTGTGCGCGGCTTCGAGCCGGCCCGGTTTGGCTTGCGTCGCACCGGTGAACGCGCCACGCTCATAGCCGAACAACTCCGCTTCGAGCAACTCGTTGGGCAACGCCGCGCAGTCAATCTTGACGAATGACTGCCGCGCGCGCCGCGACTGCCGATGAATAAAGAGCGCGAGTGCGTCTTTGCCCGCGCCCGACTCGCCCGTGACGAGGACGTTCGCGTCCGTCTCAGCGACGCGACTTGCGAGCCGCACCGCCTCGCGCATCGCCGCCGATTGCGCGATCAGTTCGCTCACGATTCGTGTCTCAAAGAACTGTCGGCTTCGCCGCGCAATTCGGGCGGCAACTCGACGCGCACCGCGTCGCGCCACAGCCGCTCAAGATCGTAGAAGCGTCGCGCCTTGTCGTCGAAGACGTGGACAACAAAGTCGCCGTAATCCAACAGCACCCACTCGGCCGTCTTGTAGCCTTCGATACGCGCGGGGCGCGTGCCCTCTTGCTTGAGGCGCGCCTCGATCTCGTCGGCGATGGCCTGCACCTGGCGCTGGTTTGTGCCGCTCGTGATCAAAAAACAGTCTGTGAAACTGGACAACTCGCGCAGATCGAGTACGACCGGCGCGAGCGCCTTCTTGTCGCTTGCAGCCTGGAGCGCGGTCGTGACGCTCGGATCGAGTGCCGGTGTCTTGTCCGCTGCCTGCTGTTCAGCTTGTTCGGCGCGCGTACGTTTAGTCGTCGTGCGCCGGTTGCTCTTCGACGTTGTTTCGTTCACTGTCATGCGTATTTCTGTAAACCCTATATTTCCTGATGTACTCCGCGACCGCAGGCGGCACGAGTAGCTCGGCGGCTGCGTTCATCTCACTCGCTCTGGCGAACTGCCGGATCGCCGTGGCCGATACGTCCGACGATACCGCGTCGGTGAAATAGATGCGCGGCTCGCCCGTCGCCGCCTCAAGCGCAGCCGCTACTTCCGCGCCGGTGCGCCCGCGCAGGTCAACAATGCGCCGCCGCACTTCGTCGGTGACGTGGCCGGTTGCGAGCGTGTAACCGGGGCGCGTCATCACGATCTGCTCTGTCAAGGCGAGCAGACGCTCCCACTCACGCCACGTCGTGATGTCCGCCCAAGAGTCCGCGCCCATCACGAAGAATAGCCGCGCCGACGCGCCGTACTCCGTACGCAAACGCGCCAACGTCTCGACCGTGTAAGGGCGCTCTGGCGCGTCCAACTCGACGGTCGAAACTTTCAAGCGCGGCTCGGCCATCGTCGCCAGCACGAGCATGGCGTAGCGATGCAGGGGCGACGCGGGTTGGCGCACGGTGCTGCGTTTGTGCGGCGCGACGTGCGCCGGAATGAAAAGAACTTCGTCGAGCGCAAACAATTCCAGCAGTGCCCGCGCGACCGCGATGTGTCCGGCATGCACCGGATCGAACGTTCCACCGTACAAACCTACTCGCCGCTGCTTCATGAGGCGTGCGCCACATCAACCCCGACTCGCTCGACTGCAAATGAATACGCGGATGCGAGGAGCGCCATCCGCCCGGGCCAAAATGTTCGGCGCAGTCTGCGCCAAGCGCGTGTGAACGTCAAGCGGCCAAGCGCGCACAAGCGTCAAGAGCTAACGCTCCCGCGCCGCCGCCAACTCGTCCGACGGCTGCGATTTATTCGTCGCCAACGATGCGAGCGCACGCGCCAACGTCTGCACCAACTCGCGCACGCCTCTGTTCGCCACGGCCGAGATCGCAAGAAACTCGCGCCCGTCTTGTTCGGCGCGTGCGCGCAGACACGCTAATCTGTCCGGCTCGTCGAGTGCGTCTGTCTTCGTGCCGACGACGATCTGCGGGCGCTCGGCGAGATGCGGATCGTAGGCGCGCAACTCGCGGTTGATCTTCTCGTAGTCCTCAACCGGATCGCGCCCCGACTGCGAAGAGAGATCAACCAAGTGCAGCAGCAGCTTCGTCCGTTCGACATGGCGCAGGAAACGATCACCAAGCCCTGCGCCTTCGTGCGCGCCTTCGATGAGGCCGGGAATGTCTGCGACGACGAAGGTGCGGAAGTCGCCTAAGTCAACGACGCCGAGATGCGGCTCAAGCGTCGTGAACGGATAGTCGGCGATCTTCGGACGCGCGGCCGAGATGGTCGAGATCAGAGTTGACTTGCCCGCGTTCGGGAAGCCGACGAGGCCCACGTCCGCGATCAGTTTCAACTCAAGCTGAAACTCGCGCTCTTCGCCGGGGCTGCCCTCTTGGTGATAGCGCGGCGCGCGGTTGGTCGAAGTCGCAAAGTGCGCGTTGCCGAAGCCGCCGCGCCCGCCACGGGCTGCGAGCCAACGCTGCCCATCCTCCGTCAGATCGGCCAACTGCTCGCCCGTCTCCGCGTCGAGCACCTGCGTGCCCACAGGCACGCGCACCAAT
The DNA here is from genome assembly GCA_003223935.1 of Acidobacteriota bacterium. Classification (GTDB taxonomy): domain Bacteria; phylum Acidobacteriota; class Blastocatellia; order Pyrinomonadales; family Pyrinomonadaceae; genus QHXQ01. The sequence goes on from QHXQ01000048.1 coordinate 35,073, forward strand.
GTGTCTGCGCCTTCGCGGCCTGATCTGTTCGAGCCTTCGCCGTGCCGGCCGCGCTCGGCGTTGTGTTCAGGGTTGTAGCGTAGGTGCAGGAGCGTGTTGAGCGAATCATCTGCGACGAGCCAGACATCGCCGCCGCGCCCACCCTCGCCGCCCGAAGGCCCGCCGCGCGGTACGAACTTCTCGCGCCGAAAGGCCGTCACGCCGTTGCCGCCGTGCCCGCCCCGCACACGTATCTTGACTCGATCAAGAAACATTACAATCCCGCGACCCGCATTAAACTACCCACACACGCGCATGTCAGCCCACAGGCGCGGACAACGTTTCCACGTCAGCGCATGTCGTTCTTACGCCCGCGCTCTTACAGCGCACACGCACGCTATTGCCGCGCTGCTCGCCGCTCTTGCCGCGCCAATGTGCGCTTTACTGCGCCACCCGACGCTCTTTCTGCGCTCGCCTGCGCTCGTACCGCGCGTCGCAGCGCTCCTTCAGCGCACTGACGCGCTCATGCCGCGCGCATCGGCGCAGAAGCCATCCACGCCAGCGCACAACGCACGCTCAAACGCGCGGGTTAGACGCTCGAGAGCGCACGTTCTGCCAGTGCGGGCGCTTCAATCTGCTATCAAAAATCGGAAACGACGCCCGTCGCTTGTTCAAACGCGGCAAGCGGGGGCGTCGTGGTCAAACTTCGGTCGGGCGTGTAAGCCCACGCTGTCTATGCGGCAACTGCTGGCGCTGCCTCCTGTATGCCGGCCCCGACGGCCGTCTCGGGATAGACGCTGATGAACTTGCCCTGCCGGCCCTTGTCCTCGAACTTCACGACGCCGTCAATGAGCGCGAACAACGTGTCGTCCTTGCCGCGCCCGACGTTCTTGCCCGGCTTCCACTTCGTGCCGCGCTGCCGCGCGAGAATGTTCCCGCCCAACACGCGCTCGCCGCCAAACTTCTTCAAGCCCAAACGCTGCGAATGCGAATCACGCCCGTTCCGCGATGAGCCGACGCCCTTTTTATGTGCCATGATTAAAACTCCATAAAAGAGGTTAGAGGTTAGAGATTAGAGGTCAGTAAAAGACAACATAATTCTTACTGATCTCTAACCTCTGATCTCTGACCTCTGCCTTTATCCAATTGAATCAATCTTCACCGTCGTATAGCCCTGCCGGTGGCCTTGCTTGCGCTTGTACTGTTTGCGCCGCTTCTTTTTGAAGACAATGACCTTGTCGCCGCGCCCGTGTTCGACCACTGTGCCGGCGACGCGCGCGCCAGCGACCGCTTGCGCACCGGCGCGTGTGCCGTCGTCGCCGCCACTGACTGCGAGCACTTCAAACTCAACCGTCTCGCCGGTCTCTTGGTCGAGCGCCGGCACGCGCAAGCGTGCGCCCGCTTCGACGCGAAACTGTTTGCCGCCCGTGCGAATGATTGCGTAAGCCATTTGTTCCACTCCTCAGACGCGAAAATCCCCTGCGGGAAAGTCGTAAATTATACGGGTCGCTCGCAGGCAGCGTCAAACACCGAAACGACCGCGCGAGCGCGCACATCAACGCGCCGCGACCGCTTGCTGCTCAGCAGCCACCTTGCGCCCCTGTGCGCCGCCGTTCGCGCGCGCGAGAAAGCGCTCCATGAATTTGGTCGTGTATGTGCCGGCCTGAAACTCCGGGTCGTCCATGATCTTCAGATGGAGCGGCACGGTTGTCTTGATGCCTTCGATGACCATCGCTTCGAGCGCGCGGCGCATGCGCGCAATCGCCAACTCGCGCGTGCGCGCGTGCACGATCAGCTTGGCGATCAGCGAATCGTAGTAAGGCGGCACGAAATAACCGGGATAGATGGCTGTATCCACACGCACGCCGATGCCGCCCGGAATGTTCGCGGCCGTAATGAGACCGGGCGACGGCGCAAACGTCTCCGGGTCTTCCGCGTTGATGCGACACTCGATGGCGTGGCCGGCGAAGATGACATCCTGCTGCTCGTAGGCCAACTCTTCCCCTTCGGCGACGCGAATCTGATTGCGCGCAATGTCGGCGAGCGTGATCATCTCCGTGACCGGATGCTCGACCTGTATGCGCGTGTTCATCTCCATGAAGTAGAAGCGGCCGTCTTCGTCGAGCAAGAACTCAACCGTGCCCGCGTTCGAGTAGCCGACGCGCTTGCAAGCTGCGACCGCGACCTCGCCCATCGAAGCGCGCAACTCCGGCGTCATCACCGGCGACGGCGCTTCTTCGAGTAACTTTTGATGCCGCCGTTGGATCGAGCAATCGCGCTCGCCCAGATGGACGCAGTGGCCGAACTCGTCGGCCATCACCTGAATCTCTATGTGGCGCGGGCGCTCGAGGTAACGCTCGATATAGATGTCGCCGTTCTTAAACGCTTTGAGCGCTTCGTTTGAAGCGGTCTCAAGTGCCGGCCCCAACTCTGCCTCGCTGCGCACGATGCGCATGCCGCGCCCGCCACCGCCCGCCGCCGCTTTGATGATCACCGGAAAGCCGATCTCGCGCGCGAGTTGCAAGGCTTCGATCTCGGATTCCAACGGCTCCTTGCTGCCCGGCAAGATAGGCACACCGGCCGCACTCATCGCGCGCCGCGCTTCAACCTTGTCGCCCATCAATTTGATCACAGACGAGCGCGGGCCGATGAACTTGATGTTGCACGCCTCGCAAATCTCTGCGAACTGCGCCGACTCGGCCAAGAATCCGTAGCCCGGATGAATCGCATCAACATTCGCGATCTCTGCGGCGCTAATGACCGCCGGGATATTCAAATAACTCTGCGGCGAAGGCGCAGGCCCGATGCAGATTGATTCATCGGCGAAGCGCACGTGCAGCGAATCACGATCCGCTTCGCTATGCACCGTCACCGTGCGAATGCCCATCTCCTTGCACGCCCAGATAATGCGACACGCGATCTCGCCGCGATTCGCGATCAAAATTTTTCTGAACTTGCGCGGAGCAATTGGCATGAGCAGTTTTCAGTTTTCAGTTCTCAGTCAGCAGCGCAAGGCTGAAAACTGAAAACTATTTTCTGATCCCGAACAACGCCTGTCCGTATTCGACAGGCTGACCGTTCTCGACGTATATCTTCTCGACCGTACCGCGCACTTCAGCCTGAATCTCGTTCATCAGCTTCATCGCTTCGATGATGCAGACGACCGTGTCCGGTTCGACATGGCTGCCCGCACGCACAAACGACTCGGCCGTCGGCGACGGCGAGCGGTAGAACGTGCCGACAATCGGCGAAGTGATCTTGTGCAACTCTTCGTCGGCGCTGGCAATGGTCTGCTTCGGCGCGCCGGTCTCGACGGATGGCGCGGTTGCTGTCGGCTGGTCGGTCGCGGACGGCGATGTAACGGGCGTGACCGTTGGCGGCACGAATGTTTGTCCGCTCGTTGGTTCGTGCAGCGACGGCGCAGGTGTGTAGCGACTGAGGCGCAGGCGAAAGCCTTCGCGCTCGATCTCAAACTCGTTGAAGCCTTGCTCGTTGAGCAACTCGGATAGCTCGCGCAATTCATCGAGATTCAGATCGCGCTCAGGCTGCGCCGCCCTAGCTTGTGTTTCGCGTTGCTCGCCGCCGCTACGTTCACCGCGTTCACCAGCGCCGCTGCTGCCGCTCCGCCGATGGCGACGCGGATGCCTGCGCCCGCCGCTTTGTGCATTTGTCGTGCTGCTTGCGCTCGTGGGCGCAGTAGGTTGGCTCGCGCGCGGTTCAGTCGGTTGCGCTTCCGGTTCGCGCGCTGGCGCGGAAGCGGCCGCCGTCGTCTCTGGCCTGTCTTGACTGCTCATCTGTTCTCGCGCCTCCGCCCGGATGAGTTTATAGACTCGCATCGTCGTAAGCCCCAGACATAAAAGCAAGACCCCCGACCCGGTTGCGCACAGTCGCCGTGGCGGGGGCTTCAGGACTAAGCTTGACGAACCAGCGCGCCCGCGTCCATACCTGAGTGCGCGCTGGCTCGAACATAAACCAACTACTCCGACTCTTGCTCGGCGGCTGTGGATTCGGTTTTCTTCGCCCGCCGCCCGCCGCTTGACGCCTTGTCTGCGTCCTTCGGCTCGTCGGTGCGCCCGCGCCCGCGCGCCTTGGTCGTCTCTTCCTGTTCGTGCGTCCGATCAGCTTTACGTCCACCGCGCCGCCCACCCTCAGCTTCGCCCGACTTCGACGCGCGCGCGCTCTTCTTCTTGCCTGTGGACTTGGCGCGCTTCGTCTGCACGGCCGCTTCGCGCTCGCGCGGATTGTCAACCAACTCGATGATGGCCAACTCCGCGTTGTCGCCGTCGCGCCGGCCCAGCTTGATGATGCGCGTGTAGCCGCCCGGCCGATCTTTGTAACGCTCGCCAAGTTCGGTGAACAGACGTTTCACGGCAGCCACACCCGCCGTGCGCGGCGGACGCCCTTGACCGCGCCGCCCACCAGCCGCACGCGCCTGTCCTTGATTGCCCGCGTGGAAGAAAGCGGCAGCTTGCCGGCGCAGATGTACAACTTGCGCGCCGTTGTCGTCGCCCGTCAAATTCTGTGCGCGGCGCGAGAGCGAGATGGCGCGCTCGACGAACGGGCGCAACTCTTTCGCCTTCGGCAGCGTCGTGATGATCTGCTCGTTGCGCGCGTTAATCAGCGAGGTCGCCAGATTGCGCAGCAGCGAAAGCCGGTGCTCCGTCGAGCGCCCCAATTTACGATGTGCGTTCAGATGTCGCATAACTTTGATTAGCTCTCAGCTATCAGCGGTCAGCTTTCAGCTTAAGCAGACATTCAAAGCTGAAGGCTGATCGCTGACTGCTGTCTATTCTTCTTCGTCTATGTAATCGGCCGCGTCCACATCGCCGTCGCTGCCGCCTGTGCCCGGAATCGGATTGCCTTGTTCGTCGAACTCCATGCCGAAGTCCAAGCCCATGCCGTGCAGGATGTCTTTGATCTCGTTCAGAGACTTCTTGCCGAAGTTCTTCGTGGCCAGCATCTCGCGCTCGCTGCGTTGGACGAGATCGCGGATGGTGCGAATGTTGGCGTTCTTCAGGCAGTTGTAGGAGCGCACCGACAACTCAAGCTCGTCCACCGAACGATCAAGTAGATCGTTGCGCGGCAAGGGTGGCCGTTCGATGCCGGTGTAAACGGCCTCGTCCGTGTCTTCCTCGAAGTTGATGAAGATCGTCATATGGTCTTTGATCAACTTCGCGGCCAGACCGATGGCGTCGTCCGGTTTGACCGAGCCATCCGTCCAAACTTCAATCGTCAACTTGTCGAACTCCGTGTTCTGTCCGAGCCGCGCAGCCTCGACCGTGTAGTTGACCTTCTTGACCGGCGTATGCACCGAATCAACTGGAATGTAACCTAAGCTTAGGTCTTCATCGAAGTTGCGATCCGCCGGCACGTAACCGCGCCCGCGCTTCAGCCGCATCTCGATGTTGAGCGAGCCGCCTTCGCTGACGGTGGCGATATAGACGTTTCCGTCGAGTATCTCCACGTCCGCATCGTGCTCGATGTCGCCGGAGAGCACTTCACCCGCGCCATCTTTCGTGATCGTCAAAGTCTTCGGCTCGTTGCCGTGCAGTTTGATCGGAATCTGTTTGAGATTGAGGATCACGTCGGTCGCGTCCTCAACGACGCCGCGAATCGAAGAGAATTCGTGTTCGACGCCTTCGATCTTGACGGCTGTAATGGCTGCGCCTTCAATTGAAGATAAGAGCGCGCGGCGCAAGGAATTGCCAATCGTCGTGCCGAAGCCGCGCTCGAACGGCTGCGCCGAAAAGCGGCCATAACGCTCGGTCAGCGTCTCGTTCTCAACCGCCAGCCGGCGCGGCATCTGAAATCCTGTCCAGAGTGTGTTTTGCTCCATGCTCATATTGTTCTAACCTGTGTGTGCCCGAAGCGAACCCGAAAAATACACAACTGCGACGGCCGCACGCGACCGCCGCGTATAAGTGACGTAGGCGGTCGCGCTTCGGCAGGCGCTAGTGACGTTTACTTGCTGTAAAGTTCGACGATCAGTTGCTCGTTGATCGAGCGATCAATGTCATCGCGCGCCGGCAAAGTCACGACGCGGGCGCTCATCTCTGCGCCATCGGTCGGCGCGATCCACGACGGGCGACCGCGACCGGCCGCAGTCTGCCAAGCGCCTTCGATGTGTCCGTTCTTGCGACTCGTCTCTTTGATCGTGATCACATCGCCGGCCTTGACGGAGAACGAAGGAATATCAACCTTGCGTCCGTTCACTTGCACGTGCCCGTGATTGACGAGTTGGCGCGCCTGTCTGCGCGACGTGGCGAAGCCCGCGCGATAGACGGCGTTATCCAAACGCCGCTCCAACAACGAGAGCAGGTTCTCGCCCGTGATGCCCTTCATCCGGTTGGCACGCTCGAAGTAGTTGCGAAACTGTCCTTCGAGCACGAAGTAGATGCGCTTGACCTTCTGCTTCTCGCGCAACTGTTGCCCGTAGCCGACGAGCGCCTTGCCGCGACGCGGACTGTTGCCATGCTGTCCGGGCGGCTGCGTACCGCGTTTCTCAATCGGGCATGAAGGCTTGTAGCAACGGTCGCCCTTCAAAAATAATTTCGCACCTTCGCGGCGGCACAGACGGCACACCGCTCCACGATACCTAGCCATTAAAGTTTTGTTGCCTCCTGTCTAAACTTCAGACGGAAAAGTTTACAGGTCGCGCATGCGCGCTGACCCTTCGTCCTTTAGGTTGATAAAACAGTTTTCAGTTTTTAGAAGCAAGCCCTTTGTGACTTGCTGAAAACTGAAAACCGAACATTAAACTCTGCGCCGCTTCGGCGGCCGGCAGCCGTTGTGCGGAATGGGCGTTGTGTCGCGGATCGCGGTAACGCGAATGCCCGCGTTGTTGATGGCACGAATCGCAGACTCGCGCCCGCCGCCCGGCCCCTTTACGCGCACCTCGCACTGCTGCATCCCTGCGTCCTTCGCCTTGTTCGCTGCCTCGTAGGCCGCTTGCTGCGCTGCGAAGGGCGTGCCCTTGCGCGAGCCGCGAAAGCCGCGCGCGCCCGCAGAGGACTGCGCGATCAGATTTCCTTCCAAATCGGTGATCGTGATCATCGTGTTATTGAACGACGCCGCGATGAATACGATCCCGTTCGGAATGTTCTTCTTCTCTTTCTTCCGAAAGACCTTCTTCTTGCCGCCAGTGGTCGTCTTTGCCATGAAACCTCAGAGGTCAGAGGTCAGAGGTCAGAGGTTAGTAGGAGCAGTCTTGACTGACCTCTAACCTCTGACCTCTGACCTCTATTGTTTATTTCTTGCCCGGTGCCTTCTTCTTGGCGATGGTGGCGCGGCGCGGGCCCTTGCGTGTGCGCGCGTTGGTGTGCGTCCGCTGTCCGCGCACAGGCAGACCGCGCCGATGCCGCAGGCCGCGATAGCAGCCGATGTCCATCAGACGCTTGATGTCCATCTGCACGCGCTTGCGCAAGTCGCCCTCAACGTCGCCCTGTGTTTCGATAATCGAGCGGATGCGCCCCAGTTGATCCTCGTTCAGATCGCGTACGCGCGTGTCCGGTGGCACGCCCGCTTCTTTGAGGATCGAGTTCGAGCGCGAGCGCCCGATGCCATAAATGTACGTCAGTCCGATCTCGACGCGCTTATTGACCGGAAGATCGACGCCAACCACACGAGCCATTGCTTATCTCCAACTTCAAACGATTTGCAATCTCAAATTTCAAATCTAAGATTACGTTTAGCCTTGCCGTTGTTTGTGTTTCGGGTTTGTGCAGATCACGCGCACCACGCCTTTGCGGTGGATGATCTTGCAGTTGTCGCACATTTTCTTGACCGAAGTTCGTACCTTCATCTCTGACCTACCTTCCGCCGGAGTCGCTTGCACATAACCGCTTCAAGTTTATTTGTAGCGATAGGTGATCCGGCCGCGATTCAGATCATACGGCGATAGCTCGACGAGCACGCGGTCGCCGGGCAGTATGCGGATGAAATTTTTGCGCATCTTGCCTGACACGTGCGCGAGTACCTGATGATGGCTCTCCTCCAACTCGACGCGAAACATCGCGTTTGGCAAGGTCTCAATGACCTTCGCCATCACCTCTATCGCTTCTTCCTTAGCCATACCAGCTATAGACTCAAAACTGTCTGCGGCGGCAAACTTTGGATATTAACACAGCCTCACGGCTCATGCCAAGTCACGGCCGCAGTTCAGGTTATAGATGCGCCGCGACCTCCGCCGGTTGCGGCTCGGCGGGGCGTTCGACGCGCGTAAACACCTCCGGCCCTTCATCTGTAATCGCAATCGTGTGCTCGACATGCGCTGAAGGTTGCCCGTCAAGCGTGACGACTGTCCAGCCGTCTTTGAGCGTCTTCGTCTGATGCGTGCCGACGTTGATCATCGGCTCGATGGCGAAGACGTAACCCGCCTTGATCTTCGTGCCGCGACCGGGTGTGCCGTAGTTTGGAATCTGCGGGTCTTCGTGCATGCGCCGGCCGATGCCATGCCCGACGTACTCGCGCACGACCGAATAGCCGTGTGCTTCCGCGTGCGCTTGCACCGCCCAGCCGATGTCGCCCAAGTGCCGACCGGGCCAACACTCCCTGATCGCGCGTTCAAGACACTCTTCCGCCACGCGGATCAGTTGCAGCCAATCGAGGCGCACCCAACCGACGGGCACGGTCGTGGCCGTGTCGCCGACAAAACCGTGCAAGGTCGCGCCCACGTCAATCGAGAGGATGTCGCCCTCCTGCAACTCGTAATCGGACGGGAAGCCGTGCACCACCTGTTCATTGACCGACGCGCAGATCGAATAAGGGAAACCGTGATAGCCCTTGAAGGTCGGCAGCGCGCCCGCGTCACGAATCATCTTCTCTGCGGCCGCGTCGAGTTCGAGCGTCGTAACGCCGGGCTGCACCATGCGCCGCAAAGCTTCGCGCACCTGCCCTGCGAGCTGCCCCGCCGCACGCATCTGCTCCAACTCTTTTCTCGACTTGCCGATAATCATAAAACAGTGACAAGTGACGAGTGATAAATGACGAGCAGGACAAAGTTTTTAACTTGTCACTCGTCACTTGGCACTCGTCACTGCCTTTTCAATCTCCGCGTAGATCGCCTCCGGTGTGCGCGTGCCGTCAACGTGGTGGAGACGGCCAGTATGCGCGTAATAGTCGAGCAGCGGCTTCGTCTCACGTTCGTAAGTTTCAAGCCGGCGCGCGACCGTCTCCGGGTTATCATCGGCACGCCGCCTGAGCCGCGTCTCCGGGTGCAGGTCGCACACCTCGTCCACTTTCGGCGGTCTGAAATAGATGTTGTAAATCTCGCCGCAGATGGGACAGTCGCGCCGGCCCGTCGTGCGCTTCTCCAAGATGTCGAATGGCACATCCACCAGTATGGCTATAATTGTGTGCCCCTGTGCCGCCGCCAGCCGTTCGAGCATCTCGGCTTGCGTTGTCGTGCGGGGGAAACCGTCGAGGATGTAGCCGCCTTTGCCGTCGGGTTGCGCCGTGCGCTCCTCCACCACGCGGATCGTCAACTCGTCGGGCACTAGCCCACCCGCTTCCATGAACGGGCGAATCTCTTCGGCCAACGGCGTCTGCGCCCGCTTGATGGCGCGGAACATGTCGCCGGTCGAAATCTGCGGCAGCCCCAGACGCTCCTGCAACAGACGTGCTTGCGTGCCCTTGCCCGCGCCCGGCGCGCCCATCATGACAATGATCTTCGACATCCGTTCAGAGGTCAGAGATCAGAGGTCAGCGGTTAGTAGGAACAGTTTTGACTGACCTCTAACCTCTGACCTCTGATCTCTGTTTCTAAGCTCTGCGTCCGCGCAGCCGACTGCCCGCGCCGAGGAAGCCCTCGTAGTTGCGCATGACGAGTTGCGCTTCGATCTGCGAGACCGTGTCCATCGCCACGCCGACGAGAATCAAGAGCGACGTGCCGCCGAAGTAGAACTGATAGCCCATGCCCGTCGGAATCCACGACAGACCCGGCGTGCTGCTGAAGAACTGATCGAGCGACGCTCCGATGAAAGGCAGCCGACCGACCCGGAAGCCGCTCAACATCAGTTGCGGCGCGAAGGCGACGAACGCGAGATAGATCGCGCCGACTGTCGTCAAGCGCGTCAAGATCGTGTTCAAGTATTCGGCCGTGTTGCGTCCCGGTCGAATGCCCGGAATGAAGCCGCCGTGCTTGCGCAAGTTGTCCGCCACCTCTTCGACGTTGAAGATGATCGTGATGTAGAAGAACGTGAACAGCACGATCAAACTCAGGAAGATCAGTTCGTAGTACGGATCGCCGCCGTGGAACTGTTGGAAGAAGAGGTGCAATTTGTAGCGCCAAGAGTCCGGCTGCGTCGCATCGAACTGGATGAACTGGATGATCGTCTGCGGAAACGCAAGCATCGAGGACGCGAAGATCACAGGGATGACGCCCGCCATGTTGATCTTCAGAGGCATGTGCGTCTGCTGCCCGCCGACCATTTGCCGGCCGATGTGCCGCTTGGCATAACTGATTGGCACTTTACGCCGCCCCGATTCGACGAAGACGATGAACGCGATGACCGCCACGAGCGCCACGATCATCGCCAGCACGCCGAGAATCTGGAACGTGTCGCCGCTGCTGATGCGCTGCATCACCTGCGGCACGCCGCGCGTCGGCAAGCCGATGACGATGCCCGCGAAGATCAAGAGCGAAATGCCGTTGCCGATGCCGCGCTCGGTGATCTGTTCGCCTAACCACATGACGAAGATCGTGCCGGTCATCAAGGTCAGGACGGTCGTGAAGAGAAAGCCCCAAGTATTCGGCCCGACGCCTTGCGCTTGCAGCCAGCGCGCGACGATTGAAGTCTGGAAGCCCGCGAGCACCACCGTCAGATAGCGCGTGTACTGATTAATCTTCTGCCGCCCCGCTTCGCCCTCTTCCTGCAAACGTTTGAGACTGGAGAAGACGGTCGTCATCAGTTGTAGGATGATCGAGGCGGTGATGTAGGGCGTGACGCCGAGCGCGAAGATCGAAATGGTCTGGAAGTTGCCGCCCGAAAACAGATCGAGCACGCCGAGCAGAGTGTTACCGACCTCGCTCCAGACTTGGATCAGCCGCTCTTTGTTGATGCCCGGCGCGGTGATGTGCGCGCCGAGCCGATAGACGGCCAGCATGCTGAGCGTAAACAGAATCCGCTTGCGCAGGTCTGGCACCTGAAACATGTTGCGAACGGCGGCGAAAAACTTTTCCATTATGAGCCTCGACTACTCAACTACAGTGACAAGTGACGAGTGACAAGTGACGAGTAAGGATAATCCTTCACTCGCCGCTTGTCACTCGTCAGTCATCACTGCTTTAACTTGTCACTTGTCACTCGTCACTTGTCACTGCCTTTGTGATGAGTGTGGCCGTGCCGCCCGCCTGTTCGATCTTGGCGCGGGCGCTCTTGGTAAAACGATGTGCCGAGACGCGCAGGGCCTTCGTGATCTCGCCCGTGCCGAGCACCACCACATCGCGTTTGCCTTTGGCGATCACGCCGCGCGTGTGCATCACGTCGGGCGTCACGTCCTCGTTCGCGGCGAAGCTGCGCTCAAGCGTCTCCAGACTGACCTCAGTCCACAGCTTCTTGAAGATGTTCGTGAAGCCGCGTTTGGGCAGCCGACGCTGCAAGGGCATCTGTCCGCCCTCGAAGCCGATCTTCGACGAGTAACCGGAGCGCGATTTCTGCCCCTTGTTGCCGCGCCCCGCCGTCTTGCCAAGTCCTGAGCCGGGGCCACGCCCGACACGCTTCTTCTTGTGCGTCGAACCGGCGGGCGCATGCAGATTATTCAAACCGATAGCCATTGCTCACTCCGTTCGCAGTTTTCAGTTTTCAGTTGTCAGAAAATGTTTTTGCTGAAAACTGAAAACTAAAAACCGTTATTCAATGATGCGCAGCAGGTGCGGCACTTTGGCGACGACGCCGCGCATGGCGGGCGTGTCGGGTCGTTCGACGATCTGATTGAGCTTCGTCAAACCGACGCTGCGCACGATCACTTTCTGCGTCTTCGGAAACGCAATGAAGCTGCGGTAATACTGGATGCGAATCCGACCGCCGCTCGTTTGCGCGTTCTGCTGTTTCGCCATAACAAACCTCAGAATGAGTTCAAGGTTTAAGGTTCAAAGGTCAAAGTTGCAAACCAAACTTGACTTTGAACTTTGCACCTTGAACGTTATAACTCCTCGACCTGCTTGCCGCGCAGGCGCGCCACTTCCATCGGGTCTTTCATGTTCAAGAGACCGTCGAAGGTCGCGCGCACGACGTTGTGCGGGTTGGTCGAGCCGAGCACTTTGGTGCGCACGTCGTGGACGCCCGCCGCCTGCATGATGGCGCGCACCGCACCGCCTGCGATAACGCCCGTGCCTGCGCTGGCCGGTTTCATCAGCACGCGCCCCGCGCCGTAGTTGCCGATGATGTCGTGCGGCAGCGTGTTCTGGATCAAGGGCACGCGGATCAGATTCTTCTTCGCCGCCTCGATGCCCTTCTTGATCGCGAGCGGCACTTCGCGCGCCTTGCCCGTGCCGAAGCCGACGTGGCCCGAGCCGTCGCCCACGACGACCAGCGCCGCGAAGCTCAAGTTCTTACCGCCCTTGACGACTTTGGTCACGCGATTGATCGAAATCACCTGATCTTGCAGATCAAGTCCTTGCGCTGAAATACGATGTTTCGGTTGTCGCATTGCTATTCTTGATTACCTGCCGCGGCCGCTGCGGCCGCCTCTGCCCGATTCAGACCCGCCTCGCGCGCCGCATCCGCCAGAGCCTTCACGCGCCCGTGATAACGATAGCCGCCGCGATCAAAGACGACACTCTCGACGCCCTTGCTCAAAGCGCGCTCGGCAATCGCCCGCCCGACGCGCGCCGCCGCCTCGACGTTGCCGCCCGTCGCGCCGCGCAAATCCTTCTCGGTCGTCGAAGCGGCGGCAATCGTGCGCCCCGCTTCGTCGTCAATGATCTGCGCGTAGATGTGGTTCAGGCTGCGATAGATCGCAAGCCGCGGGCGCGCGCCCGTCCCCTGCACCTTCCGGCGAATACGCTTATGCACCGCCCGCCGAATGTCTGCTCTGTCCTTCATTGCTCACTCCGTTCACACTCTCAGCGATCAGCAGTCAGCTTTTGTGTATTTAAGCTGATCGCTGAACGCTGACAGCTATTTCCCTGTCTTGCCCGGTCGCAGTTTAAGCGGCACGTCGGCGTAGCGCACACCTTTGCCTTTGTAGGGGTCGGGCTTGCGCAAGGAGTGCATCTCGGCTGCGGTCTGGCCAAGTTTCTGTTTGTCTATGCCGGAGAGCGTCAGCGTCAACTGATACTGCGGGATCGAACTCTTCGCCGGCACGCGCTCCGATTTGACCTCGATGCCTTCGGGCAGCGGAAACTCAATCGGATGCGAATAGCCGAGCGAGAAGACGATGCGCTTACTTTGTACGTCCGCCTTGTAGCCAACGCCGACCACGTCCATCTGGCGCGAGAACCCTTCGGTCACACCCACGATGGCGTTATTCGCCAACGCGCGCGCGAGGCCATGCGCCGCCGCTAGTTCATCTGACGCGCGCTCCGCTTGCAACTGATCGCCTTCGAGCTTGAACGCGATCCCCTCCGGGACGGGCGTCACGAGCGTGCCCTTCGGCCCCTTCACCGTTAACTCGCGCTCGCCCACCGCCACCGTCACGCCCTTCGGCACCGTGATCACTTTCTTACCAATACGAGACATGATCAAACCTCAATGATGAATGATGAATGCGGAACGATGAATTAAATGCTGTTCATTCATCATGCTGCGTTCATCATTTCTAGTAAATTTCCGCCAACACTTCGCCGCCGACGTTCTCGCGGCGGGCGCGTTTGCCGCTCATCAAGCCCCGCGAAGTCGAGACGATGTT
>QHXQ01000049.1 GCA_003223935.1 Acidobacteriota bacterium
CAGCGTCGCCAACAACACACGCGCAGACGGGCACGAGTTCCTACGCGAAGCCGCGCAGATTCCCATCCACACACACGTCGAGACCTTCCCACTCGCACGCGCCAACGAAGCACTCGCCGCCCTCAAGCACGACGCGATCCGCGGCACGGGTGTGCTGCTGTGTAAATGAGCCAAGACAGGGAACAGATGTATGAGCGTGAGGCCTTGAACTATTGCGAACCAAAAGCAGATCGAGGCGGCGTCCGATAATGAAAATTATGTACATTCGGCTGGACTATAAACTCCCAAGAGGTTGAGGTGTTTCCGCCGATAACGTTATTATGCGGAAGACTTCCGCCTAATACGCTAAATTGGAGTGTTATGCGGAACTCTTCCGCATATACAGTAGTTAGATTTCACAAAATTTTTAGCCCCTGTTAAGGAGAAAATTATGCAGAGGAAGGTTACCAAAAAGCCGACTTGGAAAGATTATCTCGTGGGGTCGGTAGTGCTCGGCATTCTAGCTGGCTTACTCACTCTTGTCGGTTACCGCATATATCTATACACGCAAAAGCAGGCTGAGGATCGTAAAAACGAAGAGCTTCAACGGAAGGCTGAACAGGATAAAAGGAAGGAGATTGCCGCCCAACGAATCGGCGACGTTGATATTGAACCCGGTATGACATTAGGCGAATTGAAAAAAATTATGCGTGGAAATCCGGGGCTGTCGCCCGACAATATACAACATCAGGCGGACGCTGATTTCGGTGATGGTTTAGTGTACACATGGCTCTATTATGACGGTCGCATAACTGAGATTCCAGACACGTCTAAGCCTATTATGTATATGGTGGATAATCATTTCAAAGGCTCCGTCTGCGGAGTCCATTTCGGTGATTCCCGCGAACAGGCTTTAGCTGCGGTAAAGCGGCGTTACCCTTCAGTAGATTTGGAGTATAGCGTTTATTATTCAAAGAAGGGAAAGAGTGCCCTAATAGATTTACCCGGCTGGCACTTTTCTATCGGTTGGGACAAAGCAGATAGAGTAAACGACTTACATTTGAGTGATAGCTATCATAAGTTAGAGAGAGTTGATCCGTATATAAAAGACTTCAATATGAGATAGCTCTGGCAATCGAGTTGAAATCTAACAACGGCATGCAGCGGACTCGCGCCACACGATTTCTCTCATGGAAGTTGAAGGGGCGCTCGCCGCTGATGCCTGGCGTTAGACGCCTACCCTCCCTTGCGGGCCATAAGGCAAGAGCCTGTTAGTGGCAGCGGAGGTTCAAGCATGAAAAGTTCACCAATTGCAGGAATCCTCGGTAGTAGGATAAGAGGCGCCATAGCGGAAGCCGAAGCGCTAAAGGTCGTTCCTCATGCCGGGCTACGGGGTCGTTTCCGAGAATTGCTCCTTACGCGCCTCATCTCACAGCTCATGCCGCCGTCGTGCATTGCATTACACGGTACTGCTGTTGATACAGAGGGCCAACGCTTTGCATTAGAGAGTGGTAAAAGGAAGACAGAGGACGATATCTTGGTCGTGGATAGAGACAGAATACCTTCATTGCTGTTCGCAGAAGGAGAAGGGATAGTGCCGATTGAAGCAGTGCTTGCGCGAATTGAAGTCAAATCCGTACTGACTAAGCAAGAGTTGCGAGACGCGGTCTACGGCTCGATGTCTTTTCTAAAGGTACCTCTAGTATTGCCAGATGAAGATCTCCAAGGTGGCGCTGCTCTACAATGTATATTCGCGTTCGCGAGCGATCTTGCCGAGATGAATGAGCACGCGCGTCTCACACAACTCGTCCAAGGTGAGCGGTGGGATTGCATTGAGGGCGGCACCTGGAATGAGGAAACACCGCCCATCCATGCGTTGTGCGTTGTCGGTAAGGGGATGTGGGCGTTTGGAAGTCGAAGCAAAGGTGAAGCAAGTGGCTGGGGAATGTGCCCGGCGGACGATGTGCATTCTGAAGTGGCGACATTCTTGGCACTCTTACTAAACACCCTGCCAGCGTTGAGAGAAAAGCGACGAAGCGCACGACTCGGGAGTCACCTAATTGACGTTGAACAGCAGTTCCGACCTGTTTAATCCTAGCACCGGCGTCTAACAACGGCATGCAGCGGACTCGCGCCACAGCGTTGTCTTTATCGAGTGTTGTCTTGGCGCTCGCCGCTGATGCCGGGCGTTATGCGGCTTTGAATTTAACAAGAGGTTGGCTTGGAAATAACGGAGGTTTCATAGTTGGAGGTAATATGCTGATTGAGGATAAAGATAAGCTACAGGGACTAGGTACTTATATTGATGGCAAGATGAAGAGATACAATTTACTCTTTGCCGTTAATGGCGGAGCGTTTGCCCTTGCTAAGCTACTATTTGACCCCAAAACAGAGAACATATTAGGCAAACTCACACTGAAACATTTGGCAATCGGTGCTGTCGCTTTCACTTTCTTAATGTGGTTTGATATTTGGCTTTGGGGCGAAAACATGAGGACGGGTTACTTTAATGACAAGGAAGTATTTCAGTGGAGAGGAAAAGCTATCCTTTCATTATTAGCTTCCCTCTTAATCATTGGTTGGCTTTTAGTGGCTCTTAAGACCATGTGGGCTATCATATTATTTACAGTGCTGTTAATCGCCGGGTGGCTTTTACTGTATGTTCCGTATAAAAAGCATCAAGCATTGAGACGGGTATCGTAGGACGCCGCATAACAACTCATTCAACCGGAGCGCGAATAGCGCGGCTTTTATCGTCAACTTGTCCGTATCGGTGTTGTGTTCGCGCCCGGTTAATTCGAGCGTTAGCCGCTTCTTGAAAGATGAAACTCCGTAACACCATCATTTATCTTATCGGCATTCCTGCCGTCGGGAAATACACGGTCGCCGGAGAAATCGGGCGACTGACGGGTGCTAAGGTGGTTGATAACCAGCTTATTAATACGCCCGTGTTTAGCGTTATCGGGTATGACGGCACAGACGCTTTTCCCTTTCCAAAGGGCGCGTGGGCGCATATCGAAAAAATCCAGCGGTCGGTCTTAGCCGTCATCCGCGATTGTTGCCCGCCGGACGCAAGTTTCGTGTTTACGAACGTACTTGACGCGAATGCGCCCGGCGACAAAGCGTGGTTTCGCCGGATAGAACGCTTGGCAAAACAGCGAAAAGCCGCGTTCTTTCCTGTCTGGCTGACGTGCGATGCCGACATTATCCGCCAACGTAAGAATATGCCGGAACGTCGGGCGCGGCTTAAAGATATTGACTTGACCACGATTTCATGGTGGCTCAATGAATTTGAAATACTCAAAGTGCCACACCCAAACGCGCTGACGCTGGATACATCACACTGTGAGCCGGAACAAATAGCACAGCGCATTTTGGAGCATGTGCAAGGAATCGGTCGTGGTAGCAGACCTGCTACACAGGGCAGAGCCTAATATGTGATTGTCGCTTTTTGAAAGAACAATCCCGCGCGAAGGCAAACCGCTTCCCTTCGGATGATGACGCGGCTAACAAGCGATTCAACCGGACTCGCAATTAGGTAGCCTATTATCAATTACGTTCTTTGCTCGTCGGTTAATCGCGGCGTTAGATGCTTCTGGAAAATGCTGGGAAGCTAAAATAGGATCTTGAGATGACAACTATCGGAACTGTAGAAAGTTTATGGCGCTATCCGGTTAAGAGTATGCGCGGCGCGGAAATGCCCGAAGTTTTTATAGGATTTTCGGGTATCTATGGCGACCGCTGCTACGCCTTCAAAAATTCCGCCGCCCGCAAAGGCTTCCCTTATTTGAACGCAAACGTGCAGCAACAAATGCTGCTATATTGTCCGCAATTCCGTTACCCGGAACGAGCGTCAAAACCGCCGAATTTGATCGAAGCGGCGAGCATCGCGCCCGGCGTCACCCCTGCAAACGGTGATGCGGAAGATATGGCATTAGACATTGTTACGCCGTCGGGCGAAATCATTTCCATTGATGATCCAGCACTGATAAAACTACTTGGCGCAGGAATCAGCGAAAAGAATCAACTGAAACTCGTGCGGTCAGACCGCGCTTTAACCGATTGCCGTCCAGTTTCAGTAATCAGCTTGTCAACCGTTCGGCAGGTTGAATCGGAATTGGACATTGCGCTTGATAAGCGGCGTTTTCGGGCAAACATCTATTTCAATTTCGCGTCTGAGAGCGGTGGATTTGCCGAAGATAATTTAGTCGGTCGCCGTCTGCGTATCGGTTCAAAGGCGACTATCATGGTTCTTGAACGCGACCCGCGCTGTAAGATGATTTCGCTCGACCCGGACACAAGTGAACACAACCCTGAAATTTTACGAAAGATTGCCCAAGCACACGGTAACTTTGCCGGTGTTTATTGTGCAGTATTGGTCGAAGGCTTATTGAAAAAAGGCGATCCGATCGAGTTGGCTGTCGACTGATTTTCCGATTATTGTTTGTAGCTTTATATTGAAAGTATTTGAATGTACCCAAAGGCGCATCTAACAACTCATTCAACCGGAGCGGAATCAGCTTGCCTTTCATCCGTCAGCTTGGATGCTTGATACAATCTTTGCCGCCCGGTTAACCCAAACGTTACACCTGCTTCACCGCCAGTTGCCGATCAGGATGAAGGGGGCCCAGAAGTATGGGTGGGCGAAGGGCGCGCCGGGCGTGGCGCTTTTGACGACCTCGCCACCGATGCCGCGTTGTGCGCTCGCCTCTGTGTCGCCCGTCGTGCCGCGTAGCAACTCAAGTTGGGCTTGGCGCAAAGCCTCCACCTTCGGCGTCCCCGGTTGTGATTCGCGCAGCCGATAGAACTCCTGCATCAATAGCTTCGTGCTCCGGTCGGCCACAGGCCACAGAGTGGCCACCACCGCCTTCGCCCCCTGGCGCTGGGCGAGCACACCGAAGCCTTCCACTTCTCGGCCATTGGCTGCGCCGCCCGTCGCTGTGTTGCATGCGCTGAGCGTCAACAACTCGACGCCGCCGAAGACGTTCGGCAACGACTTGATCTGCGCTAGGCTCAAGAACTGACCGTCGCCTAACAACAGAGCTGAGTTCGTCTCGTTGCCCGGTGAGAACTGAAAGTGGCTGGCGATGTGCACGACCTTGTGGCGCTTCCGCAATTCCGCAAGCATGGCTTCCTGTGTGAACTGCTCGTCCAACTTCAACACGCCGGGCAGCGCCCCCGTCTGATTGCCCGCAGTCGCTGAGTTGCTCGCTGACTCATCGCGGATGATGCCGCGCATCTCGTCGGCCACGCCGGGCAGTGCCGGGATGCCTTCGCCGTGCGCCTTCGTCACGCCCAGACCCAACACGTCCCAGTGCTCAGCCGGCACATCTTTCAAACGCGCCTGACTTGCCGGCGTGAAGACCACATTATTGAAGCGCGCGACCAGATACTGCTGGCCGTCGTGGAGCGCAGCCATAGGCACATAGCGCAACGCGCCATCCAAAGACCACATCAGCGTCTTGGCTTTCGCCTGTTCGAGATCGCGTGCGACCGGAGCGACCAGAATCCGGTAAAGCTCTTGCGCGAGCGGCAACGGATCGAGCTTCGGGTTTTGCAGCACCGCGCGGAACTCTAAGACCTTGCGGTTGAGGTCGGCGGCTTTGATCGGATACTCGTAGCCCTTCTGGAAATCTGGCGTGGTCAGAATCACACGGTACTTGTCTTCGCTGATGAGCGTGTAGAGCGCGACCGTGCCCGCGCCGAGTTCTCTGAGGTCTTCCATCATGCCTTGCGACTCGCGCAGTTGATAGACCTTGGCGCTCGCCTCTTTGTCATTGCTCAACTCCGTGCCCAGTCGGTCGAGGAACTTCTGAAAGGTGTCGCCCGCGACAATTAAGTCGGCGTCAATTTTGGCGAGCCGCTGTTCTTCTTCAGGCGTGCGGTTGTTCTTGTTGATGAGCGTGCCGCGCTCGACGCCGAGTTTGGCGAGTTGGTCGGCGACTTCACGGTAGCGTGTTTCAAGTGCAGCCTCTGCGGGCGTCAACTGCGCACGGCTTGCTTGCGGCGCGTTGCCCGTATCGCGGCGGATGAAGTCGAAATACTCTTCCTGCTTAAGCATACTGATAACTTGCTCGGCTTCGGGCAAGCGGCCCTGACTAATGAGCAGGTCGGCCAGTGTGCGATAGGTGTCTTCCTTTGATTTGACAAAGCTCTTCTGAGATTCTCTGTCGAGCGTGGTGATCTCGCTGCGGATTTCCTGATACAGATTGACGGCCTGCTTGCCGAAGAAGACCGCGAGGTTGGGTTTGTTCTGTGCCTGCCAATCCAACATCAGGCCTTGGAGAGCTTTCCCTTCCACGCTCCGGCTCCTGATCTCACGCGCGCGGCGCAGAGCCTGTCCGTGATGCTGTGTGGCCTGCGGGTATTGCCCTTGGGCGCGGCAGGCATCGCCCAGCACGCGGAGCACATATGTTTCACTACTGCGATCCTTTTCTTCACGGGTTACGACCAGCGCCTGTTGCAAGTATTCGATAGCTTTATCGTTGCGGCCCATTAGCTGATAAGATTCGCCTAGATTGCCGAGCACCGTTCCTTCCATACCACGGAGCTTGTTTTCCCGGGCGACGGCTAACGCCTGCTCGTAAAACTCAATCGACTTCTCATACCGACCGAGCGTCTGGTACGCATTGCCCAGACCATTCAGATTGCCCGCCACACGATAGTGATTCTTGAACTCGCGATTGATGGGCAGCGACTGCTCGAAGTATTCAATCGATTTTTCCGGCCGGCCCAGTTGATCATACGCATAGCCCAGCGGCCCGAGCACAATTGCTTCGCCCTGACGATCCTTGATCTCGCGGTAGATCGGCAGCGCCTGCTCAAAGTATTCCACCGCTTTATCGAGCCGGGTGATTCGCGAGTAAATGTTGCCCAGACTTCTGAGCACCGACGCTTCATCCTGTCGATCTTTCAGCTCGCGGTAAATCGGCAGCGCTTGCTCGTAGTACTCGAGGGCTTTCTCAAAGCGGAACTGGCTACTATAGAAACCAGCCAAGTTATTGAGCGCAGTCGCTTCGCCGCCGCGACTTTTCAACTCACGCACAATCGTCAGATACTGCTCACGGTACGCAAGTGCTTTCTCATATTGTTTGAGGCCCCCGTAGGCACCGGCCAGACCGTTTATCGCATCCCCCTCATCTGTGCGGTTCTTCACTTCCCGCGCGATGGCGAGCGCCTGCTCACCGTATTCAATCGCCTGCTCATAGCGGCTAAGCTCTAAGTTGTCCCAGCCGATCTGGGCGCGGGTGACTCCTTCGGCACCGCGATCCTTGAGTTCGCGGTAGATCAACAGGGCCTGCTGAAAATATTCCAAGGACTTCTCAAAGCGGCTCAGCCGCATGTAAGCATCACCGAGATCAAACAAGATGTAGGCTTCGCCACTGCGGTATTTGAATTCGCGACTAAGCACCAGCGCCTGCTCATAATACTCGGCGGCTTTGTCATAGCGACTCAGCCACCCATAACCGCGGGCTATCGAAAGGAGCGTATAACCTTCCCATTCTCGATCCCCCAACTCACGCCACAGCACTAACGCCTGCTCTTCCTTCTCGATGCTCTGTTGATAGTCCGTTCGCTCAATCATCGCGTAAGCGCCATGCAGCAGCGACTCAGCGGTCATGCGCTTGTGGTCTTGCTCGCTGGCTACATCTTTCACTTCCGCCAGCACTTGATATGCGCCGCTCAGCGTGGCCGCGCCGCCCGCGCGTACCACCAGCCGGTAATCGCCCGCCGCTTTAGCTTCAAAGGAGAGCGGCTCGCGGGCGCCGATGATGCCGGTCAGGTCGCTCTCGATCAGTTGCTGGCCTTCGGGGCCGACGAGCGCGAGCGCCACGTCAATGCTTTTCTGCTCCACGATGACGCGCAGAAACTGCCCCGCAGCTAGCTTAAGTTGATAAGTGTGCGCCGCGCCGCCTGCGATCTCTCGCTCGATGGCTTTCCCCGGCTCAAGCTGACGCGCCTCCTGCGCGCCGACCCCCGCCGCGAAAAGACCAATCATCAGTAGGGCAAGGCAAAGACGTTTAGCCATAGGTAACCTCCAGCCGCTGACGAGTAGGTGCGGTGTCGTGCGTGAGATAAACTTCGCCCCTCCCGACCGTGCAAAGCTGTGAATGAAATTCTTAATGACCCAGACGATGGTTGGAGCCTCAAGGTGTGTCCGTCAGAACAGCGACGGCATTCTCCAATGCCGCAAGAATCTATACCAGAGCAGCCAAAAGGTAAAGGGTTATACTTTCGGCGGCGGCTATCATGCGCTAACAACTTTTAGCTCGCCTTACTCACGCCGGACAGCGTGAGAATGCTTTTTGGTCAAGCGGAGAAACACGTCTTCGAGCGACTCATGGTGTTTGGCTGAGTTCGAAGACCTTGATGCCGTGGGCGACGAGGGCGGCGTTGATATGGGGGATGTGCTCGTCAGAGGTTTCGATGTAGAGGTAGCTTGCGCCGTTGCGGCTAACGGTCAACATGGGGTCGCGGGCAAGTAGTTGGTGCGCTTCGTCGAGTTTGTCCACGCGGAGTTTGATCGCGCGCCCGCGCCCGCAAAGGCTCCCTACTGAGTTCATGCCCAAGCAGCCGCACGTGGCCTGCTGTCCCGGCGTTATCAGACCCAAGGGCATTCTGATGGTCGTGGGTGACTATTCAGCAGGCAGACCTGGAGATAAGCTCTCCTTATCTCTCCTGACTGACGCTTATACTGCTTTGATGAGTTGTGATAATCGCTAGCAGCGGAGCAAAGTCGGGTGCAGCGCGTTGATAGGTTGTGAGGTTTTAGTTGTTATCTTCCAAAGTTATCACTACTTTCCCTCGGGCGTGGCCTTCTTCCAGATACCGGATAGCCTCCGGGACCTCACTCAACGTGTAACTCCTGTCGATGACCGGTGTTACTTTTCTGGCTTCGATTAGCTCTTTCAAGACAAGCAGGTCCTCTTTGCTCAGTCTCGACATACACGCGACCAAGTTCTGGCTCACGAACGGTGACAGCAAGGGCGTTTTGAGCAAACGCCTCAGCGTTCGTGCTCCGACCACAACGTAGATCCCCCTGGGGATCATCGCGCGCCGACAATCCGACAACGAACGGTTGCCCACGGTATCGAGTATTAAATCGTAGCGCTGCCCGCTTTGGGCGAAATCCTCTTGGGTGTAATCAATACAATGGTCTGCGCCGATTGACCGGACCATGTCCACATTCCTCGTGCTGCACACAGCGGTGACATCCACGCCGAACGATTTAGCGATCTGCACGGCGAACGTACCCACTCCTCCTGACGCACCGTTGATCAAGACTTTCTGTCCTGGCTGAATCCGTCCTTTATCGCGCAGGCCCTGCAAGGCGGTTAATCCCGCTATGGGTACGGCTGCCGCCTGCTCGAATGTGAGGTTGACCGGTTTCAGCGCTAATTTCTTTTCGTCAACACACACATACTCGGCGAAGGCACCGCTGCTCACGCCGAATACCTCATCACCTGGTTGAAACTGTGTCACGTTCCTACCAACCGCTTCAACTTGCCCGGCCAGATCCCGTCCCACACGTATATCCTTTGGTTTGCGCAGCCCGGTCATTGCGCGAATGATGTACGGTCTGCCCCTTATGAGCCGGTCAATTGGGTTGACGGAAGCTGCGCGAACTTTAATCAAGACTTCATCGTCCCCGGCGGTCGGCCTTCCAACCTCTTCAAGTTTGAGAACGTCGGGTGGACCGTAGTTGTGACAAACGATAGCTTTCATGAGTCGTCTCAGAGTTTGCAAAACCTAACACCGGGCAGCACCCGCCGCCCTCTTCAAGATTCATGCTGTTCCAGAGCAAGCAGCCCGGTGCTGGTATGGAAACTCGCCCGTCAGCACTTCACTTTCACAATGCTGATACGGTCTCTCGAATATTAGGTTTCAAGGTGAGCGCCTACGACCGCAAGTACCCGAATTCGGTTTACACACACGTGCTGAGGAAAGGCGGAGGGGCCGTCAGGAACTCCGCCGACATGTAAGAGGGGAGGGCCGCCCGACCGCAGGCGGCCCGCTCACCAATAGCCCGGTACTTCGAGGAAGACCCGAATAGATACGGTCGTGGACTTGCCCGCGCCGTTCTGGCCCAGAAAGCCGTAGATGTCGCCGCGCTCGATGCACAGCGAGAGTGCTCTACGGCCACGCGCTGGCCGAAGCGTTTGGTCAACCTGTCAGTCTGCAAGACAACGTTCGTCATTTGCTCTTGCGCCGTTGAAGATTCAACGGCGACACTCATAGAGCGACCTCGATCAAGAGCGGCCTGTGATCCATGCGCCCGACGGCCGCTGCGCGCAATACTTCGACGCGTCCGATCCGCACGGACTCTGCGGGGCCGTAGAGTAATCAATGCGCCGGTTGTTGATGGCCGTCGCGCCCGCATCGCGGCCCATGTCGCGGAAGTAGCGCAGTAGATAACTGTACGCCTCGCTGTCGTGTTTCAGGTTATCCGTATAAAGATTGGTTTCGTTCTCGGCCCGCAGTTCAAAATTGAAATCACCGGCGATGAAGACCTGCGCAGACTGTTGGTGCGTGCGCGCCCAATCAATGACCGCTTCGGTGTAAGCACGGCGACGAGCCGCGTTAGCTGCAACACAGGTTACAGACAAGCTGCCGCCACGCAGAACTGCGCCAGCCACAAAGCGCCGTGTGGCTATCAACAGTTGTGCCAGCCAGCACCGGCTCATTTGCAGCAGGCAGCACTGACTCCTATGAGCAATTGTTTGAGAGTTCGCGCAGGTGCGCGAAGAAGGATTTAGTTTCCCAGTCTTCCCAACAAGCCAGCGCATCGAGGTAATGCCCTGTGCGCTCTCTGGTGAAGTGACTTAAAAGTTGAAATGCAGCGCGGCGTTCGTTTGTCCGCACCGCTTTGGTTTCGGAGGTCAGCTTATCTTTCCGCACCCGCGTCTGTTCGAGCAGCGCACCCAGTTCATCAAGCCAGACATCGCTATCATGCAAGTCGCCGAGCGCCTTTTGCAGCGTCGCCACCTCGGCGGCTGCATCCTGCAACTGCTCGCCCCAGCACGGCGCGAACAACTCAAGCGCATAGCGCAGGCGCTTGGCCGCGATGCGTAGGCGATGCAACCGCTCCACTTTGTGCGGTTGATAAAGCGCGCGGCTGCGTGTGATCAGACCGGTCAGACGTGCGGCGATGATCTCGCGCCCCATCTCTCTGAAACTGATCGCCTGCTTATGGTCAACATCCTCCCGCTCGGCTTCATGCACTGAGGTTGCATCCGCCAACTTGTGCAGAAACTTCTGCTGCAAAGCCTCGAGCGCCGCCTCTTCGAGCGCGAGCGCGAGCAAGGCGCGCGCGTCATCGTGCCGCTCTTGGCGCGTTGTGAGGATCGAACGGAAGCCCGCCGCAAGGTCAGATTCAGCTTCGCGCGCCAAATCTGCTAGCGCTGCCTGCGTCACATCTTCATCGCGCACCGCCCCGAGCGTGGCGGCTAATTGGCGCAGACGCTTGCGCGGCAGTCGCCCGTGCAGGTACGGGGCGAAATCCGCCATGGCACTGCGCAGCCGCCGCGACGCCACACGCATGTCGTGCACGCCCGCCGCGTCAGACCCATCAAGTGCCGCCTCACGAAACCCGCACATCTCCGCGAGCCTTGTGCGCAGGACGAGCGCGACACCTTCAAGGGCGCGCGCTTCGCAATCGAGACCGACTATGTCATCAGCCTTGGCCATGCTGCGTAAAATCTATTTCACTGTGTCGCAAGCGAAGTTTAAGAGTCAGCCCTTCCGCACGGTCAGTTTACAGTCGAACGCTTGCTCAAAGAGATCGCGCTTCTGCTCGATCGCCCAGAGTTCTTGTTCGCAAGGTTGCGCACTATGCAGCACAATGCGGACTGTCTCGTCCACGCGCTCGCAGGTGATGTCCATGACGCGCCCGTCGTGGCTGCGGTCGAGCGCGTCTGCGAGCCGTAGGATTGCGCTCAGCCGGTTGACGGTCGCGCGGTCGGTCGGCATGAGCGCGGCATAATCCGGATGGCGCTCGCGCGGCGGTGTGCCGCGATGGTAACGCGCGATGTTTGCGACGACTAACCGCTCGGCTTCGGAGAAGCCGGTCAACTCGGAATGCTTGATCAGATAGAGCGTGTGCTTGTGGTGCGACTCGTGCGCGATGTGATAACCGATGTCGTGCAGGAGTGCGGCGGCTGCAAGCAGTGTCCGTTGGTGGCGCGTCAGCTTGTAGCCGTTGGCGAGACTGTCGAAGATCGTCTCGGCGAGTTGCGCCACCTTTTGCGCGTGCGCCTCTTCGTAACCGAAGCGCCGCCCGACGGCGTGCGCGCCGCGCAGACGCGGATCGGCCACGTCTGGCACGGGCGGACGCTCCTCCGCCTCCCACTCGCGCAAGCGATCAATGATGACACCCTCGCGCAGAGCGAAGTCGCACGTGCGCAACATGTGGATGCCAAGCGAGCGCATCGTGCCTTCGAGAATCTGCCCGCCTGCGATGATGATCTCGGCGCGTTGGGCACTGATGCCGGGCACAGTGCGACGCTCTTCGGTGGTCAGTTCTGCGAGTTGCTGGTTGAGTCGTTCAAGCCGACTTAGAGCGATCTCAGTGCCTGCGGGTTGCGCGCCTTGTGGCTTGCGCGCGTGCTCTTTCTGCAACGCTTCGCCGAGCGCGAGGATCGTGCCCGATGTGCCGGTCGCTTCTGCCCAAGTGAGATTGGTTAGCTCGCGCGTGGGTCGTTCGAGCGCGGCCCGTATGTATTCGCGCAGCGCGCGCAACTCTTTGGGCTTGATGGGATCGGTCGTGATCAGATTTTCTGTCAACCCGACCGCGCCGAGTTTGACCGAATGGAGCGCAAGCGGCACGCCCTCGCGCATGACTGAGATTTCGGTTGAGCCGCCGCCGATGTCTATATTGACGAGCGTCGTGCCCGGCGAGGCGCAACCCTGCGCGGCCGCGACGCCGATCAAGCGCGCCTCTTCAATGCCCGACAATACCTCTACGCGCACGCCCGTCCGTTTCTTTATTTCTCTGATGAACTCGTTAGCGTTGTGCGCCTCGCGCACAGAGGCGGTGGCAATGGCGATAAGGTGCTCAGCGCCGCGCGCTTCGGCGATGGAACAGTAACGCCCGATACATTCGGCGGCGCGCGTGATCGCATCGGGCGAAAGACGTTCGGCGCGCAAGGTATCGTGACCGAGTCGGACAGCATCTTTCTCGCGCGCGAGCACCGCGAACGAATCGCTCGCAGCCGCGTCCACGACGACCAACTTGATCGAGTTCGAGCCGATGTCAATGGCAGCGAGTTTCAACTCTGACCCGCACCCTTCCCTTCCCTGCTCTGCGTCTGTCCGGCGCGCGCTTGTTCGAATTGCGCTTGCTCGCTGATTGTCTGTTCGTTGCGCTTCAATGCGCCGCCGGATCGGGCCGTGCGCTGCCTTATCGCGCGCGCCACGGCGCGGCGTAAATCAGTCGCCACGCGCGGCAGAGGGCGCGAGGCGTCAATCACTTGAAAGCCGTATTCAGCACTCATCTGATCAAACTCGCCGAGCATCTGCGTCTGGTACTTGATGAAGCTGTCGTAGAAATCTTCGCCGAGATACATGTCCATGCCCGACTCCCAATAATCGAAGCCGCGCCCTGAGACGACCAGCCGCTCCGCAAGTTCTGTAGCCGACTGGATGCGCAGATAGAAGACCGCATCGGGCACGAGGGCGATGCCGTAGATGGCGCGCATCCAAGCCGGGTCTGCGCCGCGCACGACGGCGCGGGCCATGGCTGAGAAGATGTAACGATCCGTCAAGACGATAAAGCCCGCGCGCAGAGCCGGCAGCATTTCGTTCTCCAAGCGGTCGGCGAAATCCGTCGCGTAGAAAAGGTGCATCGCGATCCGGCCGAGCGTGTGCCCTTGCTTGGCCTCTTTGATGCCGCGCCCCGCGAGCACAGAGCGTGTCATGCCTGTGTCTATCACAGCATGCCCGCGCGATTCGAGCCACGCGCGCAACAGCCCGATCTGTGTCGAGCGCCCGACGCCGTCCGGGCCTTCGATCACGATCAACTTGCCGTTGTAAGCTTCTGGTTCAACGGTCGGCAAGGCCGTACCGTAGAAGGTCATCTGTTTCATGCAACAGTGGCCGCCTCTTCCACTAAGTGTCGCTTGATGATGCGGCGCACTTCGCGCTGCTGTCGCTCAATCGAGCGCGTCGCGTCAATCATCGTCAAGCCGAACTCACTGACCATGCGATCATACTCAGCCAGAATCCGCCCTTGAAAAATTTCGAAACTCTCCTCCGGCTCGTCCGACCAGCCCATATCCAACCCCGCCTCGTAATACTTCAACTCCGGTCGCCCCGAAACGATCCGATCAATCGCCACGTCGAGCGGCGCGCGAAAGAAGAACGCGACCGTCGGCTTGACGGCGAAGCGATAAAGCTCGCGCACCCAAGCGCGGTCGCACCCACGGGCCACATCGCGCGCATACGCCGTG
This sequence comes from Acidobacteriota bacterium, assembly GCA_003223935.1. Taxonomy (GTDB): domain Bacteria; phylum Acidobacteriota; class Blastocatellia; order Pyrinomonadales; family Pyrinomonadaceae; genus QHXQ01. Next base: position 14,427 of record QHXQ01000049.1, read on the forward strand.
TAGATGTAGCGATCTGCAAGTACGATTGCGCCCGCCTTCAAAGGCGGAATGATATCGCGCTCTGTGCGGTCGGCGAAGTCTGTGGCATGGAGCAGAGAGAAGGTCGTCGGCGTGAAGAGATGGCGCTTCTTGGCGCGCTTGGTCGTGTCTTTGACGAGCGGCGAAGAGTTCCACTCGGAGAAGAAGACGGGATAGCCTTCCGCCTTCAGCCATTGATGTAGGAGCGCCAACTGCGTTGACTTGCCGCTGCCATCCGTGCCTTCGACGACAAAGAGCTTGCCGGGAAACTCGTGCTGACCGTAATAGATCATCGGCTTAACTTTAACTGAACCGTGTTACAACGCGGTAACATGTCGCTCAAGCGACCGGGCGCTTTGGTTGCTCGTATGCGCGCCGCGCCTGCACTTGGACGAACTCGCCGGTTTCGATGATATAGGCCGTCAACTGAAAACCATAGACGCAGCCCGTATCGAGACCGAGGGCGTACTTCGCGCGCCGCACATCCGGCGCAGGCCAATGGCCGAAGAGGACTGTCTGCGGGCCATTATACATCGTGTACCATGGCAAGCCCGTGCGACTCGTGCGGTCAGGCCCCAATGTGCGCAACTCCGTCAAATCTTCGATTGCCTGCTCAGTCAACGGCACAAGGGGCCGAATGCCTGCGTGGACGACGAGATGTGCGCCGAGGTTGATCTGCGCTGGCAACGAGGCCAGATACCCAGCATAGCGCTCCCTGTCTGCGCGCAATTCATCGCGCGCTCGCTCCTGCACCGGCTTGAGCGTCACTGCTTCGCCGCGCCAGTGGCGTAAGAGTGCCAGATCGTGATTGCCGAGCACGGAAGCGAAGCGCGGATCATTGATGAACAGTTCGAGCACTTCACGGTTGCGCTCGCCTTTCACGATCAGATCGCCCACCGCGACGACGCGATCCGTTACGCCCAACTCAACCCGTTCGAGTAGTTCGACCAACTCGGCAAAACAGCCATGTATGTCGCCGACAACGATGGTGCGCCCTGCCATTTCTTCTCTTCTCTTCCTTGTGTGCGCTCGCCGCCGAGCATCTTAACGCCCCCACCGGCGCGCAGAAAAGTCGCACGCGACGGCTGTTTTGTGTTAAAAGCTTGTGACCAAAGTTCTAGTTTGATATGCCCTGCATAGTCAAGCGCCGTAAGGTTAAGCCTCAACACGCCAGCGCCCGACGGCAGGTGTCAGATTTCAAGGAGCCTGAAGATGAAGGTGCACGAGATTATGTCTACGGATGTGCGGACGTGCGGCCCGCAAAGCACGCTCGCCGATGCCGCCATGATCATGTGGGATAACGACTGCGGCATCGTCCCTGTAGTTAATACCGCGCAACAAGTGGTCGGCATGATCACGGACAGAGACATCTGCATGGCGGTGGCGACGCAGAACCGGCTCGCCTCTGCGATCAAAGTCGGCGAGGTGAACTCAGGCCATGTGCAGGCATGCCGGCCGGACGTGGACGTGCGCGACGCGCTCGACGTGATGCGGCGCGAGCAGTTGCGCCGCTTGCCCGTGACCGACGAAGCGGGCCGGCTCGTCGGCATCCTGTCGCTCTCAGACATTGCGCGCCACTCGAAGAAGGGCGAGAGCAAGAAGCAGAAGCACGTGCCGCACAAAGATGTGATGCGCACGCTCAAGGCGCTCAGCAAACCGGGCAAGCCGCACGACGAAGACCTCGAAGATATTGCGGACGAGGCCGCCGAAGCGGCCGAGACGGCGGAAGTGGCGGAAGCTGCCGTCTCCGATCTTTAGCTCGCCTCAAACAACTGCTGCGCCGCACAAGCTTAGCTTTGTTTCGGTCGGGACGATGAAGACCTTGCTGCTCATGCGCCATGCGAAATCGAGTTGGGCCGACCCGGGTCAGCCCGATTTCGAGCGTCCTTTGAACGAGCGCGGGCAGACGGCCGCACCGTTGATGGGTCGTTTCCTGCGGCGACAATCTCTGCAACCCGATCTCGTCATCAGCAGTCCGGCCGAACGCGCCCGACAGACGGCCGCGCTCGCAGCCTGCTCGAAGTCGTCAGAGAGATTGAAGAACGGGTGAGCACCGCGCTCGTAGTCGGCCACAATCCCGGCATGGAAGATTTCGTCGAATTGCTGACCGGCGCAAGTGCGTCGCTGCCGACGGCCGCCATCGCTTGCGTCGCGTTCGATCTCAATCAGTGGCAAGCGATCAAACCACAGATGGGCCGGCTTGCTTGGCTCGTCAAACCCAAAGAACTCGCGGGCAAGATCGCTTGAAGCCGAGAACACACGCTCGTCCAAACTCGCCAGCACAGGAGCAAATCCCCAATGAACCATGACCAGTTTATCGTGCCTCCGGGCAAGAAGGTTAAACTTTCCGATTACGATCCGGCCTTTACCGGCAAGTTCAAAACAAAAGAAGAGGCGACGGACAAGCTCCAGAAGGACATCCAACGCCTCGCCAAACTGCAAGACGTACTCTACGCGCAGAACACCTACGCGCTGCTCATCATCCTGCAAGCGATGGATGCGGCGGGCAAAGACGGCACGATCCGCCACGTCATGTCGGGCGTCAATCCGCAGGGCACGCAGGTCTACTCCTTCAAAGGCCCTTCGGCTGAAGAACTCGATCACGATTATCTGTGGCGTTCGTTCAAGGCGTTGCCTGAGCGCGGGCGCATCGGCATCTTCAATCGCTCTTACTACGAAGAGGTCTTGATCCTGCGCGTGCATCCGGAGATTTTGAACCTGCAACAACTGCCGCCCGAAGCTAAGGGGAAGAACATCTGGAAGCGGCGCTTCGCCGAGATTAACAACTTCGAGCGCTACCTTGTGCGCAACGGCGTCCTCGTGATGAAGTTCTTCCTCAACGTCTCGAAGGAAGAACAGCGCCGCCGCTTCCTCGCGCGCATCAACACACCGGAGAAGAATTGGAAGTTCTCTTTGAACGACGCCAAAGAGCGCGGCTACTGGGACAACTACATGGATGTCTTTGAAGACGCCTTCCGGCACACCAGCACGCGCTGGGCCCCTTGGCACATCATTCCGGCCGACAATAAATGGTTCACGCGCGCGGCTGTGGCCGACATCATCATCACGAAGCTGAAGTCGCTCGATCTGAAATATCCAGACGTGAGCGAGGAGCACATGCAGAACCTGTTGCGCGCAAAAGAACTGCTCGAAAGCGAAGGCTAACAAGTTAGAGCGATCAGCTTTCAGCCGTCAGCTATCAGCTTAATGTCTTTGGCTGCTGGCTGAAAGCTGGCGGCTGGTGGCTTACATGACGCGCACGAGCGAGGATTTTCGGGGCACGGATCGGTTTGAGTTGCGTCGGCGTCTGGGCGCGGGCGGCATGGGCGTCGTTTACGAAGCTTACGACCGCGAGCGCGAGCGCATCGTCGCGCTCAAGACGCTCATGCGCGCCACCGCCGATGATCTCTATCGTTTCAAACGTGAGTTTCGCGCCCTCGCAGATGTCGCGCATCCAAATCTCGTCTCCCTCTTCGAGTTGATGTCCGACGGCACGAGTTGGTTCTTTACGATGGAACTCGTGCGCGGCGTCAACTTCCTCGACTACGTGCGCGAGCGTCTCGCCGGCGCGGCCGGACAAGCGACGCACGAACTGCCCACGCTCAACGTCACAGATCATCAGACGCTCGCGCTCCTAGACCTAGACGATTCAGCACACCTCGCAAACGACAGAGATCAACTGCTCGACTCTGCGCTGTCGGCCGCGCAGGTTGCCACCACTTGCAATCTGTCGCGGCTGCGCGCCGCTTTGCGCCAACTCGCCGAAGGCATCAACGTCCTGCACGAGACGGATCAACTCCACCGCGACATCAAACCCTCGAACGTGCTCGTCACACCCAACGGGCGCGTCGTCCTGCTCGACTTCGGTTTGATCACCGAAACCACAGCGCCGGAGTTACGCCAGCACCGCGGCCTCGCCGGCACGCCCGCCTACATGTCGCCCGAACAGGTCGCGCATCAACCGATCACGAAGGCGAGCGATTGGTACAGCGTCGGCGTGATTCTTTATGAGGCGCTGACGGGTCGCCTGCCCTTCACCGGCACAGTCCTCGACGTGTTGGAACGCAAACAGCAGGCAGAGCCGCCGCCACCGAGCGCGCTCGTGCCCAGCATGCCCGAAGATTTAGACGCGCTTTGTCGTGATCTGCTGCGTCGTGATCCGCACGACCGGCCGAGCGGGCCGGCAGTGCTCACGCGCTTGAGCGAGGGCCATGTGTCCAGCGAGAGTTCAAAGAAGGCCATAACTCCCGTCGCGGCCGGTTCGTTTTCTGCCGACTCGGACGAGTTGTTCGTCGGTCGCGAGCGTGAGTTGCGTTTGCTCTCGGACGCTTACGAAGCGAGCAAACAGGGACAAGCGGTGAGCGTCTATGTGCACGCCGCACCGGGCATGGGAAAGAGCGCGCTCGTGGCCCACTTCATTGATGAATTGCGCCGACGCGAGTCGGAAGTGGTCGTGCTTGAAGGGCGTTGTTATGAGCGCGAGTCTGTGCCTTATAAGGCGCTTGACGGTGTGGTTGATAGTCTGAGCAAGTACCTACTGTTGCTGCCGCCGGAGCAGGTTGACGAATTGATGCCGGTGGATGCGCCCGCGCTCGCGCGTCTCTTCCCTGTCATTCTGCAAGTCGGCGCGGTGCGCGAAGCGCCGCAACGTGAGCAGACGCTCGCCGACCCGCTCGTGCTGCGCCGGCGCGCCTTCGCCGCCTTGCGCGAACTGCTCGCACGCCTCGCGCTTCGCCAACCCCTCGTCGTCTTCATCGGCGATCTGCATTGGGCCGACGCTGACAGTGCCGCGCTCCTCGAAGACTTGTTGCGCCCGCCCGATGCGCCGCCGCTCTTGCTCATCGCCAGTTTTCGCAGCGAAGAGATCGAGATTAAGCCATTCATCAAACAACTGCTCAAGCGTGTGGACGATGCTGCGTGCCGCGAGATCAATTTGCAACCATTGGCCGACGAAGAGGCGCGCGCGCTGGTGCGTTTATTGTTGCCCGCTCGTCAGCGTGAGTTTGAATCTTCGGTTAACGTCATCGTGCACGAAGCGGCCGGCAATCCGCTCTTTCTCGAAGAACTGACGCGCTACGCGCTGACGAGCGGGCGCGAGCACGCCGCAGGTCTCTCGCTCGGTGAAATGATCTGCGCGCGGCTCGGGCAACAACCCGCAGGCGCGCGCCAGTTGCTCGAAACGCTGTCGGTCGCGGCGCGACCTTTGCGCCCCGATGTCGCTGCGCAAGCGACCGGCCTGCGCAGCGACGAAGCGCCGCTCATCGCGGCCTTGCGCGCGGCACGTTTTCTTCGCAGTGGCGGCACGACCCAACAACTCGAACTCTATCACGACCGCATACGCGAAACGCTCGCCGCTCAACTCGACCCGGCGGCCGTCGAGCACATTCATCGCCGGCTTGCGGAGACGCTGACCGCAAAAGGGATTGACGATCCCGACATGCTCTTCGAGCATTTTCTCGGCGCGGGCGAGAAAGAGTTGGCGGCCGTGCTGGCCGCGTCGGCCGCCAAGCGCGCGGGTACGGCGCTCGCTTTTGATCGTGCCGCGCAGTTCTACCGCAAAGCGATTGATCTTGCGCCTGCGGTTGGCACTAATCTACTGCCCTTGAAGACCGGACTCGGCGAGGCGCTCGCCAATGCCGGCCGCCCCGCCGAAGCTGCGCGCGTCTATCTTGATGCAGCCGCGCTCGCGCCCACAGATCAGGCGCTCGAACTTCAACGCCGCGCCGCCGAACAGCTTTTGATGGGCGGGCACATCAACGAAGGATTAGACGTGCTGCGCCGCGTGCTAGCCGTCGTCGGCTTCAAACTCGCGCCCGATCCCAAACGCGCGCTCATGTCGCTCTTGCGTCAGCGCGTGCTGTTGCGTCTGCGCGGTTTGAAGTTCAAGCCGCGCAAGAGCAGCGAGGTCTCGCAAAATGAGTTGCTGCGCATTGACACCTGTTGGGCTGTCGCCGCCGGTCTCGGTCTGGTTGATACGATGCGCGCCTTCGATTTTCAGACGCGCCACCTGTTGCTCGCCTTACGCGCCGGCGAACCGTATCGCATCGCCCGCGCCATCTGTTTTGAGGTCGGCTTCAACGCGATGTCGGGCGGCGCAAGCCTACAAAAAACTGCGCACCTGCTCGAACAAGCGCAAGCGCTCGCGCACCGCTCTGGCCATGCGCACGCGCAGAGCCTCGCCGTCTGGGCGCGCGGCATTGCGGCTTATCTGGCGGGCGATTGGCCGAACGCGGCGCGCCTGTGCGAACGCGCCGCAGAGATGTTGCGCGCGAAGTGCACCGGCGTCACTTGGGAGTTGATCACGGCGAATCGTTTCCTGCTCGGCTCGCTGATGTTTCTCGGTGAAGTCGGCGAACTCTCGCGGCGCGTACCTTTGCTGCTCACGGTGGCCGAAGAGCAAGGCAATCTCTTCGCGGCGACTGATCTGCGCACACGGCTCAATCTAATCTGGTTGGTGAACGATCAGCCCGACACGGCACGACAGGAAGTGATCGAAGCGATGCTCGCATGGCCGCAGGAAGGTTTTCACTTGCAGCACTACGGCGCGCTCGTCGCGCTCGTTCAGATCGAACTCTACACGGGCGACGGCGCGGTCGCGTGGAAACATCTCACCGGACAACTAAAAGCGATGACGCGCTCAATGTTGATGCGTGTGCAGGTGCTGCGGATCGAGGCGCGCCATCTGCGGGCGCGTTGTGCGTTGGCGATGGTTGTGAGCGGCGAGGCGCAAGCTGAACGCATGTTTGCGATTGTCGAACGACTCGCGCGGCAGATCGAGCGCGAGCAGATGGCTTGGGCGCGCCCGCTCGGCGCGCTTTTGCGCGCCGGTGTCGCAGCCTTGCGCGGTGACCTAGAACATGCGGCTGAACTCTGCGCCGTCGCCATCGCCGGCTTCGAGGCCGCGCACATGAACTTGTACGCAGCCGCCGCGCGCCGCCGGCTCGGTCAACTTATGGGCGGCGCTGAAGGCGCGGAGTTGATCGCCGCCGCAGACAGATGGATGAACGCACAGCGCATCAAAAAGCCAGCGCGCCTCACGCGCATGCTCGCGCCCGGTTTCTTTACTGACGCGAAGCATTAACCCACACGTTAAGCCAATCGGATTCTCTTGGCCTCCGGTTCAAGCAGCAAAGGGAAAAAACGGCCCGCGATCTTCTGTCCCTGTGGGATCGGCGGCACGCCGGCCAACAACGGCTCATCAGACGCGGACGCGACGCCGTCGCGGAAGACGTTGATGATTGTCGCGCGGCGCGGCCGGTCTGTGCGGTTGGCGTATGAGCCGTGCACCAGCAACGGATGATGAAAAGAACACTCGCCCTGTTTCAATTCAATGGCCACAGGCTTGAACGCCGCTTTCTGTTCGTCAGTCAGCACCTCGTAGATCGCCTCCATGTCGTCGGCGAGACCTGTGCGCGGTAGCAGTGGCCAGCGATGGCTGCCGGGCACGTAATGGACGCAGCCGTTGGCGCGCGTCGAATCGTCTAAGCCGATCCAGCAAGTGAGGTGTGCGCGCGGACGTGTGCGCGTCCAGTATGAATAGTCTTGATGCCAAGCGACCACGCCGCCGTGGCGGGCGGGTTTGCAGAAGAGTTGATCGTGCCAGAAGCGCACTGCGCCGCCGAGCAGTTGCGCGGCCGGCACGGTGCAGGCTGGATGCCACAGCAGATCGTGAAAGCCGGGCGCGATGCGCCAAGCTCCTAATGCGTGAAAAAGGACGTGCGTCGGCTCGCTCGATTCATTTGAATGGAATTCGTAGAAGAGTTCGTGCTGCGGGTGTGCAGGGTTCGTCAGTTCGTGTAGTTCAAGGCGCAGACGCTCAACCTGTTCGCCGGTTAGAATTTTTATACCGGCGAGGTAGCCGTGCGTGTGAAAGAACTCGATCTGCTCCGGGCGCAAGCGAAAGCGCGCCCAGCCGACTGGCGTCTGCGGCAGCTTGATGAGGTCGCTCACCAATTCGTGGACGGTCGAAAGATCGCTCGACATTTGCCTCACTTAAACAGACTGGATTGCCCGACGAGTGCGGGGCAAACTTACCAAGCCGCGCACCGGCGCCGCAAACGAATCTGCGATCCGTAACAATCAGACGCCATCATTCTGACCCAATTCATTCACCCAAATTGATTGAACAGGTTAATCATGCGACCCACCCGTCGAAGCTGGAAACAGAAAAAACCCAAGAATTTGCTTTATTTTTTTTTGGTTTTCGCTTGTCGGCACAGCCTTTGCCAATTGTCACGGCGACAGCCGACATGCCCACGGCTCATGCGCATCGAGACACTGAGCATACGGTGATTGAGATGAAACGAAGGTTGGCCATTCCACGCGCGCCACGACTCTTCACACGTGTTGCGCTTGCTTTGATCGTATGCTTGAGCAGCAGCGTTATTGTCAGCACTCATTCAAGCGCACACATCGCGCACGTCCGCGATAAAGTGTCGAAAGATTTGCGCGCACGGATGCAGCAAGCAGGCGGGGCGCGCGTGAACGTCATTGTGCAGCCGTCGGGCACTTGGAACAGCTCGCTTGATTCAGCCGTCAAAGGCAATAACGGTAGCGTCAAACACAGCTTCAGGAATTTCAGCCACCGTGTCGTTAGTCTGCCAGCATGGGCTGTGGACGAACTCGCCAGCCGTTCTGATGTGGGCTATATCACACTTGATCGTGAAGTAAAGCAACTCGGTCACATCACCCTCACGAGCGGCGCTGATACAGCGCGCGCGATGAGTAATGACACGACGCTCGACGGTGCAGGCATCGGCATCGTCATCATGGATTCCGGTATTGATCCCGATCACGATGCCTTCAACGACGGCGCAGGCAACTCGCGCATTGTCGCCAATGTTGACTTCACGAACGCCTCGTCTCAACCGACACCACAGCCGACACTACAGCCGACGCCGCAACCTTCGCCATCTGCTTCACCCGATCCGTCGCCTTCGCCGTCGCCCGATTCGTCACCTGTGCCGACACCGCAGCCTTCGCCCAGTCCTGCGCCGACAACAACCACCAACGATCTCTACGGGCACGGTACACACGTGGCCGCTATCGCTGCGGGCAACGGCAATGTCGCGGGCGGAGCATATCAAGGTATCGCGCCCGGCGCGAACATCATCAATCTGCGCGTGCTCGACGGACAGGGCAAAGGGAATATTTCAAATCTGCTGAACGCGCTCGATTGGGTCATGTCCAATCGCTCGAACCCGAACTACAACATCAAAGTCATCAACATGAGTCTCGGCACACCTGCGGTTGATTCGTATCTCTACGATCCGCTGTGTCAGGCTGTGCGCCAACTTGTCTATGCGGGCGTCGTCGTGGTGGCCGCCGCCGGCAATGAAGGGAAAGACAGCGAAGGGCACAAAATTTATGGTCTGATTCATTCGCCCGGCAATGAGCCGTCAGTCATCACGGTCGGCGCGGCCAACACCTTCGGCACAGACACACGCAATGATGATGGCGTGACCACTTTCAGTTCGCGCGGGCCGACGCGCAGTTATTGGACTGACGACGATGGCGTGCGCCATTTCGACAATCAACTTAAACCTGAACTGGTCGCGCCCGGCAACCGCATCATCGCGGCCGAGGCGGCCAACAATTATCTCGTTACCAACAATCCCGCGCTCGACGCGGGCGTTAGTTCGCTGGCCTCGCAGAAGCAGATGACGATGAGCGGCACTTCGATGGCCACGCCGGTCGTCGCAGGCACAGTCGCGCTGATGCTCGAAGCCAATCCGAATCTGACGCCCAACCTCGTCAAAGCTCTGTTGATGTACTCGGCGCAACCGCTCACCGGGTTCAATCACTTCGAGCAGGGTGCGGGCGAAGTGAACATCGAGGGCGCGGTCAAACTCGCCACGCTCGTCCGCCACGATCTCTCTTGGCAAACCCCGCTCGGCGAGCCGATGCTCTGCGCCGACTGCGCCGCGCCCGCGCCGCAGACAACTATCGCCGATTACACCTTCACTTGGTCACAAGGTCTCATCCTCGATCAAACTTATGTCACCGGCGAGAGTCTCGTCACCGAGTACCAGAAGATTTACGACCTCGGCGTGTTGATGGGCGACGGCACGATCACCGATGCAGATGGAACGGTCGTCGTCAACGGCGTCTTGATGGGCGATGGCGTTCTGATGGGCGATAACATTTTGACGAGCGACGGCATCACGATCAGCGAAGGCACGCCCGTCTGCTCGACCGGCGTCTTGATGGGCGACGGCGTGCTCATGGGCGACTTCACCATGATCGGCGACGGCGTCTTGCTCGGCGACGGCATGCTCCTCGGCGATGGCGTGCTGCGCAGCGATGTAGCGAGTCAGGCCAGCAGGTCAATGCTCAACGGCGATGACACTGCCAGCATGAGTGCAGTCCACACAGGTGCGCCCTTTAATTTCAAAGTCAACGCCAGATCGAGCAATCGGTTTGGCCCGCATCAACGACCGGCGCAATAAAATCACCCACTGCAACTAACTCATATAGCCACGAAGCCACGCCGGGCGCTCATCCTCTGCGCGGCTTCTTTACTTTGATCAACCGTCGCTTTAGCACGCGGAACTTTCGTGCGTCATCGGTGTATAAACTTATCGAATTCAGAGACGAGCAGCGCACGAACACGGATTAATGTCGCGCCCGCGCAAGTTCCCTTCCGTCTCTCGTTTCGTTCTCTTCTCTATCTTCCGCCCAAGGCGTCAGCGCATCGAACGCAGGCAACCTTGAGATCGCAGGCATCGGCGTAGCTGCGCCGCGCACTGAGAACCAGATGGCTTGATTGAGCACGTGCGCGTCCGCTTGATCCGCGTGTGTTAGGTCTTGCTCATCTGTGCGGCGCATCCAGTAAGCGGTCTTGTCGTCGCGCGCGGGCGGCGTCAACAGATTGTCGAGCGCGATGTCGGGTAAGGTGGCTTTGAACGGGCGCGGGTCCGGTTCGTCACGGAAGATATTGATGGGCGCAGCAGTCGCGTCGAGTTGATTCATCGGCGGCAAACCAAGCAATAATTCGATGGTGCGGATCATACTGACCGTGTTGTGAAACGTGTGGATGAGCGCACCGGGGCGATTGTAGGCGCTGACGACGAGCGCGGGCGAGCGATGTGCGTCCACATGATCGGGGCCGTCCTGCGCATCGTCTTCAACGATAAAGATCGCGGTGTCGCGCCAATAGGGACTCGACGAGACGGCTTCGACAAGGAGACCCGTAGCGTAATCATTCTCGGCCACATAGAACTGCGCCGTCGGCACGTTCGCCGTCACGCCTTCCGTGTGATCGTTCGGCAACCGCACGATTGACAGGTTTGGCAGATGATCGCCGCGCCCTGCCTGCAAATCATTGACGTAGCCTTGAAACTCTTTCAGCCACTCATTGATCCTTGAGTAGCCGCGAAAACGCTCCGTCCGATTCGCCGCGCTGATGAGCGGATCAATCGCGCCGTTTGATTCCTTTGCCGCACGATACGATTCAGTCGTCATCGAATCGGGCGTGTAGAGATCGAAGTTGCGATAGGTCAGACTGTGATGCCCTTCGAGTGTGCGCTTGGTTGGCACAGTGAAGGCGGTCGGCGAGATGTCTGGATACGAGCGGCGCTTGTTTACGTTGACGGCCGTAACGAAGTATTCAGATTCTGTGCCGATGAACTCGCCGTAGTTGCGATAACTGAGACCGGCGCGCGCAGCCGCGTCCCACAGATAGAGCGTCTCAGGTTCGGCGGCATCGCGTGCGCCGTGCAGGTAAGGAATGAAACGACGAATGAAGTTGGCGAGGTCTGCGGCCGTGATGGGCGTAGGGAGAATGGGCGGCACATCTTTGGTCGGGCGATAGTCAGGCAAACGGTTGAAGCCCTCGAAATCGTAGGTGCGGCCGCGGCTGGCAGCGTTCCAGCGCATAACCTTGTCTGTGTAGTCGCTCGAAAAAGCGGCCGTTGACCAGTTGTGCCCGTCGTTGCTGATCTCTGCGTTGGTAAAGAAACGGTCGAGCAGACCGAAGCGCAGGGCGAGCGCACGTTGATTCGGCGTGATGATTTGCTGCGGGCCTTCGGGCCGGCGCGCAGCTTCGCCTGCGCCGAAGATGGCAAGCGCTGGATCGCCATCGGCGCGTGTGCCATCGCCCGCGTTTGTTAGATCGCCGAACAACTGATCATAAGTGCGGTTCTCTTTGATGACGTAGATGACGTGCTTGAACGGCGTGCGCCCGCGAAAGAGTTTCGTGCGCGGTTCATCGAGCAGGCCATCGTTACGCATCACTTGTTGCGTGTAGCGCGCAAGTTGCCGTTCGTCCGGCTCGTCAATCAAGCTGATATTGCTACTGACAATCGCCATGCTGTATTCGCCGCCCATGCCACCCGCGCGCCCTGCGCCGACGGGGAAGCGATCATTGGGCATGTTCGGCACGCGCCCGGAGTTGTTCGAGACGAGCGAAGAGTTTTCAAACCCAGTGCCCTTGCCGTTCGCGACGAAGAGTGTGCGCCCGACGACGGCCATGGCCGAAGGATACTGACCCGTCGGGATGAAACCGCGCACGCGACTCCGCGCCGTCTCGCTCGGTTCATCATTTCGCTCAGACAACGACACGACTGCGACCGAATTGCTATGCGCGTTGGCGATATAGAGCGTCCGCCCGTCGGCACTCAAGGCCAAACCTTCGGGACTGCCGCCAAGCAATGTAGTTTCGCTCAAGCGCACGTTGATGCGTTCGATCTCTATGTCGCGGTTTGCATCAATCACAGAAACGCTATCGGCATTCGAATTGACGACGAAGAGGCGTGCGCGTGTGCTGTCCCACAACATCTTCGTCGGATGGCGCGCGACCGGAATGTAGGCGACGTGCCGCGCGCTGCCCGCGACATCAACGACGGCGATTGAAGCATCGTTCCAACATGAGACGTAAACCTTCGAGGTCGCACTGTTCACGCGCGGGCCGCCGCGACCTGTTGTTACGGCCACGACGCCGTAAGGATAGATAAAGTGATCCGTTGATGTTTGCGCGCTGCTCTGTCCTGTGAGCCGTATGTGTTCAAGTCGTCGTGCGCCGTGCAGGTTGCGGATGATGCCGAGGCTGTCGCCGAGATTGTTGGCGATGAAGAGTGTGTCGCCGTCAGCGCTGATGGCGAGACCCGTCGGATAGACCAGCGCGTTGTTTGAGTTGTAGCGCGGATCAGCCTTTGCGTCGGCGAAGCCGTTGACATCAATAAACGGTGCTTCGACTTTTGTCGCTGGCCCGTTGGATGTAGGCGTCACCGGTGGATGGCCTTCGGCGCGAAAGCGGAACAGCCAAATCTTATTCTCCACGCCGCCCGCCACATACATCGTGTATGAACCATCGGCGTCCGCCTGCGGCGCGAACACGACGCCGACGTTCGCGCTCTGCGGCGTCGGAAAATAGATATTCTGCACGACGACCGGCGCAGGCTTCGCGTTCAGATCAATCAGCGCGAGCGATTGCTGCGCCTTGTTCGTCGCGGCGTTGAATTGAATCCCGTAGCCGCTGTTGACCGCGACGAGATAGCGACCCGCGCCGCCCGGCCCCGCCGCGTCAGGGCTGCGCACAAAATCAATCGGCAACGCACCGACCGCCGGCTGTCGCGTCGTCGCGTCAAGCAACAGCGTGCCGGCCGGTGTGATAACTCGCCCCTCTGATGCCGGCTGATTAGTAATCGTCTGATCGGCGGCCACCGGCCAAAGAGCCAAACCGAATAACAGCAGACACAGCGCATAAGGTATCAATATAAGAGCGCGGCGCGAGAGAAAGGGTCTCACCGCGCCCGCACCTCTGCGCCATTCTTTTCTGCCTACTGCTTTCCGCCTTCTGCTTACTGTCCGCATCACATGCCGATCTGTTTCAGGTGATAACGCTCTGTGTCGTAGTGGCGAGCCACGTCCACCGTGTTGAGTTGGCCGAGCACAGAAGAGATGTCAACGAGCGACAACTCGCAGGCGGGTGCGATGCCGCGCGCTGAGACCATGCGGCCAAAATCACCTGCCGCCACCGCGTCGGCTGCACGCGCGCCGAAAAGTGTGCCCATGATGCGATCAATCGGCGAGGGTGCGCCGCCACGTTGTGGATGGCCGAGCATCGCCGCGCGGGCGTCATAAGGTGTCTCAGCCATGATGTGACGCGCGAGCACTTCACCGATGCCGCCGAGCCGTGCATGTCCGAAGGCGTCGTGCTGATCGTCGAGCGTGACCAGTTCGCCGTCTTCGGCGTAAGCGCCTTCGGCGACGACGATCACGGCATAACGCGGTTGGTGTTGGCGCTCGCGGTGGGGCGCGGTCGGATCGCCCAGACGCTCGCGCAGATGTTGATAAACTCTCTCGTAGCGAAACGGGCACTCAGGAATCAAGATCAGATATGCGCCGCCCGCCACGCCCGACCAGAGCGCGAGATGGCCCGCGTGCCGGCCCATCACTTCGACGATCTGCACCCAACCATGCGAGCCGGCCGGCGTGCGCGAACGTTCGATGATCTCGGTCACGTTGCGGAGTGCCGTGTCGAAGCCGAGCGTGTAGTCCGTGCCGGCCAAGTCTTTGTCAATCGTCTTGGGCACGCCGACCACACGTACACCTTTTTCATGCAGCCGCGCTGCGACACCAAGCGTATCTTCGCCGCCGCAGACGACGACCGCATCGAGGCCGAGCCGCGCGATGTTCTCAACGACTTCATCCGAACGATCAACGCGCTCGCCCGTCTCGGTGACAGACTTGAACGGGTTCGTGCGCGACGAGCCGAGGTTCGTGCCGCCATCTCGATCCCAACGCCGGACAATCTCGCGCGTGAGCAGGTAGAGTTCCGGCAAAGGATTAAGTAATCCGCGCCAGCCGTCGAGCAGACCGACGACGTTGATGCCATGCTCGGACGCGCGATAGACCAGCCCCTTGATCGCCGGATTCAATCCCGGCGCATCGCCGCCGCCGGTCAACATTCCGATTGTTCTCACTTCAGCCATCGAATGAATTACTACTCCTCAAGAATTATTACTATGTCGCCTAATGCGGCACTTCAAACCACATCGTCGCTAATGGCGGCAGATCGAGCGCGACGGAATAATCTTGTCCGTACAGGGCTTGCGCTTCAGCTTCGATCCGTTCGAGTTTGACGACACCGCTGCCGCCGTACACTTCATCATCCGTATTCAAGAGCAAGCGATACTGGCCGGCGCGTGGGAGCGCGAGATGATAACCGTGGCGCACGTCGAGCGAGAAGTTGCAGACGCAGACCAACTGCCGCCCGGTCGCAGGCGCGATGCGCAGGAAGGCGAGCACGTTCTCGGTCGCGGCGTTGGCGTCAAGCCATTGAAAACCGGCCGGCTCGATGTCCGCTGCCCAAAGCGCTGGCTCGAACTTGTAAATCTGATTGAGGTCGCGCAAGAGTCGCTGTACGCCAGCGTGTTTTGGCTCATCGAGCAGATGCCAGTCCAGACTTTGGTCGTCGTTCCACTCGCGCCACTGCGCCAGTTCGCCGCCCATGAACAGTAATTTTTTACCGGGATGCGCCCACATGTAGGCGTAGAGCGCGCGCAGGTTGGCGAACTTCTGCCACACGTCGCCGCACATCTTGTTGAGCATCGAGCCTTTCATGTGGACGACCTCATCGTGTGAGAACGGCAAGATGAAATGCTCCGTCCACGCATACCACAAACCAAACGTCAGGTTGTTGTGATGCCACTGCCGATAGATCATATCCTTGCCGAAATAGAGCAAAGTGTCGTGCATCCATCCCATGTTCCACTTGAAATCAAAACCGAGTCCACCTTCTGAGACAGGGTGCGTGACGCCGGGCCAAGAGGTTGACTCTTCCGCGATCATCAGCACGCCGGGATGCTCACGATGCACCGTCTCCGTCAACTCTTTCAAGAACTCTATCGCTTCCAAGTTCTCGCGCCCGCCGTATTTGTTCGGCAGCCAGCGCCCATCCGAGCGACTGTAATCGAGATAGAGCATCGAGGCGACCGCATCAACGCGCAAGCCATCAATGTGGCATTCCTTAATCCAGAAGAGCGCGTTGGCGATCAAAAAATTGCGCACCGCATTGCGCCCATAGTTGAAGATGTACGTGCCCCAATCTGGATGCTCGCCTTTGCGTGGATCGAGATGTTCATAGAGTGCCGTGCCGTCGAAGCGCCCAAGCGCGAAAGCGTCTTTCGGAAAGTGTGCTGGCACCCAATCCATGATCACGCCGAAGCCGCGCCTGTGCAGATAGTCAACGAGAAAACGAAAATCGTCAGGCGTGCCGAAGCGCGCGGTCGGCGCATAGTAGTTCGCAACTTGATAGCCCCAAGAGCCACCGTATGGATGACCCTTGAGCGGCAAGAATTCGACATGCGTAAAACCCATCTCGTCGAGATAATCCGCGAGCGCGGGCGCGGTCTCACGATAACTGAGCGAACGGTTGCCCTCTTCAACCTTGCGCCGCCAAGAGCCTAGATGTACTTCGTAGATCGAAAGGGGCTTGCGCAAGTGATCGCGTTCACGCCAGCGCGCGATCCAGTCGTCGTCTTGAAATTGATAAATCGGCTGATAGACGATTGACGAAGTCGCTGGCGGCACTTCGGCTTGCAGCGCGTAAGGATCGGCTTTGAGAAACGGCAGCGCGTCGCGATGATGTATCTCGTACTTGTAGAGCGCGCCCGTGCCAATGTCTGGAATGAAGATTTCCCAGATGCCTGAGACGCCAAGCCGGCGCATCTGATGCAGTCGCCCATCCCAATTATTGAAACTGCCGACGACGCTCACGCCTTCGGCCGCAGGGGCCCACACGGCGAACGACACGCCCGCGACATCGCCCAAGCGCCGTACATGCGCGCCAAGTTTTTCGTAGAGCTTTAAGTGCTTGCCTTCGCCGAACAGGTACTCGTCGAAGTCGCCGAGCGTCGGCAAGAAGGCGTATGGGTCGCGCAGAGTGAAGTCTTGGCCGTTCGGATAAACGATGCGCAGTTGATAAGGGAACGTGTGCGGCTTGTCTGCAAGCAACAACTCAAAGAGGCCGAGCGCATGCGCCTTCGTCATCAGTCGCGGCGCTTCGCCTTCGACGATGACTTCGACGCTCGCGGCTTCGGGCCGGTAGGCGCGCACCATCACGCCGAGCGGCGTCGGGTGCGCGCCGAGGATCGAGTGCGGATCGGGGTGCGTGAGCGAGAAGAGTTGTTCAAGCTCTTGCGCCGGCACGGTCGGATAGGCGATCTCTGCCATAGTCTATACCGCGCCCTCAAGGCCCTCTATGTTTGCTTCGAGCGAAACAGCGACCGTTTCGGGTTGCACAATCATCTCGGCCTGTGCAGTGGTCTCCTCCTTCGCGGCGGCGGCTGTCTTTTCGGCCGGCGCTTCGTCCGCGTTCGCTGGGTGCAACAGCACAGGTGCAAGGCGGAGTTGTTCGGCCAACTCGCGCAAGCCGGTGGGCACTGCGCCGTTACTACGAATCGCTTCGTAAACGATCTCCTGCGCGCGCTCAATGTTCGCATCAAGCTGTAGTTGTTGCGCCAGTGTGATCAAGGCGAGCGCGGCTTGGTAATTCACTTCGACGGGCTGCGCGACGGCGCGTTCGACGGCCAACATCAGCATCGCTTCGAGCCGTTGCTGCACGCTGGCGCGGTCTATGTGATAACCATGCCGCGCCACCTCTTCGGCGATCTCTAAAGCCTGCGGATAGGCCGACGGGTCGGCCTGTTCGAGTTTTAAGAGTTCATGCTCAAAGCGCCGGCCGATGGTGAACTCGGCGGCGGCGCGCAACTCTGTCGGTAGCTCAAAGCCTGCGCCTTGCAGCATCTCAATGTTGCGCCGGTTCTCTTCGTACAGACGCTCGTACTCCTCGGCGAAGCGCGCGACCATCTGCCCGAAGACGATCTCATAGATTCGTTTGCGCCCCTCGGGCAACAAGTGTTCAAGCCCATAATCGCGCGGCCCGAACTCGTCCTGCATGAGTCTCAGCAACGTCGGCAGCGATGCCGTGCGAAAGCTCGACCAGAGTTTATCGGTCGCTGCCGCGAACTCTTCATCATTTGTAAATTCGCGCAACACGCAATAGAAATCAACGTCGCCAAAGTGCATCGCGGCGGCTGAGTATGATTGCCGCTTGCTGGTTGCGATGGCTGCCAAGTCGAGCCGCGCGGTGGCGAGCGCGAGCCGGCCGTGTTGTTGCTGCTGCAAGTCTGAGCGCTTGAAAGCGTAACCGGCCAACTCGTCCGATTCGTCGGGCTGATCGACGAGGCTAGCCATCGCAAGGCTCGCGGCCACGTGCGGCATCGTGACGCGCGCGCCATCAACGTACCGCCGATAGATGTCCGCACCGTTGCCGTACTGCGGCAGGTTGCTCTCTGCGTCCGCGAGTATTTCGAGGAACGCACCGCGCGGAGGTTTGAGCCTCAACTCGCCGAGAAAATCCATCACGCGCCCCGCGTATTTCAAATCCTGCACGGTTTCGATGCCAGAGATGTCGTTGAAGAACCAGCCGCAACTCGTAAACATGGTCAAGGCGCTGCGTTGCAATTCAAGCAACGTCAGCGCGCGCACTTGTTCTTCTTCGCTCAAGGGCCGGCCGGCATGACGTGTGAGAAACTCCGCGCGGTCGTGCGTGCGATCTACTAACAACTCGATGTAAGCATCGCGCGCAGCCCAAGGATCGCGGAACAGTTCGCCGCCGAGCATCTCGAAGTGGCGTGCGGCTTCGTCGCGCAGGAAGTTGAGCGCAGTGCGAAGCGGCGTGCGCCATTTTTGATTCCAGCCCTCGCGCGCGCCCGCATGACAACTGCAATCGCGCGCCCAACGCCCGACGCCGTGCGCGCAACTCCAAGCCGTGCCTTCGCCGTCCGGCCCCGGTTTGATCTCAACCTCAAACTTCGGCTCATGCGCGGCCAGAAACGCGCCGTAGTTCGTCACTTCAAAGCCGCGTTCGTGTGCTTCCGTATCGAGCGCATAAGCGAGGGTGCGGTCGCCGAAGATGAAATGATGCCCGTAACTCTCGCCGTCGGTGGCGACGTTGACGAGCGCGCCTGCGCCACTCGCCGCGCGCTCGAAGCGATCAAGCAGCACGTGGCTTGAAGCGAGCGCGCCGTCGAAGGCGATGGCTTTGGCGACGTGGCCGTCGTAGAAGAAGATGACGATTGAGCGGCCCGAACCATCACGATGAAAATAACGAAAGGGCACGCTGGGATCGACGTTGCCGTCAATGACGCTCTGCCACGTCTCCGCGCCGACGGGCCGGACGCGCTCGGCTTGATGCGGCGAGAGAATGACAAACTTGAGTTTTGTATCAATCAATGCGCCGAGCGTTGCATCGTCGGCGGCCGTTTCCGGCAGCCACAGCGCTTCGGCATCGCGCCCGAAGCGCTGGCGAAAGTCGTACAAGCCCCAGCTAATCTCTGTGCGGCGGTCGCGCTCGTTGCAGAGCGGCAGGATCGCGTGATGATAGCCTTGCGCGATGGCGTTGCCGTGCCCGCCGTTTCGGCGCGCGCTCGCGCGGTCGGCTTCGATGATGCGCGCGTAAGTAAACGGATGATGTTGTTCGAGCCAAGAGATGAGCGTCGGGCCGAAGTTGAAACTGATATTGGCGTAGTTGTTGACAATGCGCTCGACGCGCCCGCGCGAATCAATCACGCGCGCGAAAGCGTTCGGGCGATAGCACTCGCGGAAGATGCGTTCGTTCCAATTGGGAAAGGGGCGCGCGCTCGGCTGCGGCTCGATGGTATCAGTCCAAGGATTTTCGCGCGGCGGTTGATAGAAATGGCCGTGTATGATTAAAGCCGTCATCAAATGCCTCCGGGCCAGTGCAGGCGTGGACGGTCGAACTGTTCACCGGGACAAGATAGATTTAATGCTCGATGGCCAGCAGTTTACCAATCATCCTACACAGGTTGAAAGTCTGCACAGCTAAATTTTGCTTTGTGCCAGCCGCGCGTGTGTAGTAATTTTGTATCAAATTTAATTCAGCATGCGAGAGATGGACAGTCAGTAGCGCCTGCCGCAAGCGGGCGGGTCTTGGTTGCGTCAGCCTACCCACCCGCTACCGCAGGCGGTTCTGACCCACTCGTGCGGGGAGGATATGAACGATGGCGACAGCAGCAAAGCAGAAGCAGGAACGGGGCGAACGCGAAGAGAAGCGTTCGGGGCGCGTGAGCAAGAAGGAGCAGATTTTGTCGCTCTTCATGTCGGGCATCAACGAGGTCGAGGACTTGGCGATGATCACGGGTTCGCGGCCGAGTTACGTCGGCTCTGTGTTGCACGAGGCGGGCCTGAAGACCGGCTATTTCGATCTCTACACTTCGACCGCGCACCCGATGAACGTCTATTCAAAATTCTTTGCGAGCAAGCTCGGCTTCAAAGATGAAGCGGCGGCGCGGCAGAGCGTCGAGATCATTGATAAACTCTACCGGCAATTTGAACTGGCGGGCGACCGCGCCGGCCAACATCATGCGCTGACGATGGCGCTCACGATGTTCGACCGCGCACGCTGGACGCACAAAGGGCCGGAGGCGGAAATCTTTCGTGACTGGTTGATCGCGCGTTTACAAGAAGCTGATCTTAGTCCGCGCGATGAACAGACGGAAGATGAAGAGACGCTCGCATCGGTTGACTGAAGCGTTAAGCAAGCGGCCGGTTGTGAAGCATATTTACTGGAGGCTTCGCATGATCGTCGAAGGCTTCGATAATGCGTGGCACGTGCTGCGCTATTGGCTGACGCAAGGCTTTGACGCCTTCGTGCTTGAGCCGAACGGGCGCGTGCCCCGCCCGCGCCCCTGTCACAGCGAAGACCTGCCGGCCGACGCGCGCGCGGGTCTCGACTACTTCCCCATCCCGCCCGGCTTGCATGCGGAATTGGGCGACAACCCTGATCCGGATCGCCCACTCACCGCCGCCGAGATTCTGCTCGCCACAGCCATCGCCGAAGGTTGGGAGCCGGAGATTGAGTAACGCACCGAGGTTTCGTTTTCTCTCAACTCAAAGCGCGCGCTCGTCAAGCTCGCAACGCAAGACCGTCACTGCTTGACCGTTGAGATAGACGCGGTCGCCGCCGACGCGCACCTTCACCACTCCACCGCGCGCGGACGCTTGATAGGCCGTGAATTCGTCGCGCTTGAGTTGCGCCTGCCAGTACATGCCCAACGCGCAATGCGCCGAGCCGGTTGCAGGGTCTTCGTCAATGCCTGCGCCGGGCGCGAAGAAGCGCGAGACGAAGTCGTAACCGTCGGTCGTCGCGCGCGCCGTGATGATCACGCCGCGCATCCCTGCGCGCTTCAACAGAGTGAAGTCGGGACTGACGCGCCGCACTGTTTCTTCATCAGCAACTTCGACCAAATAATCATCCTTCGAGCGCCCGACGAACACCGGCTCAATATCGAACGCGCGCATGATCTCATCCGGCGGCGCGATCAACTCTGTCACCGGCCGCGCTGGAAAATCCAACTCGATCCAATCGCCGCGCTTCGTTGCTGTCAGCAGACCACTGCGCGTGTGAAAATGTGCTGGTGCATCCGCAGCCAACTGCCCCGTCTCCCAGAGCACGTGCGCGCTTGCGAGCGTCGCGTGCCCGCACAAGTCAACTTCGACGGCGGGCGTGAACCAACGCAGGTCGTATCCGTCCGCGCGCGGCACAAGGAACGCCGTCTCCGATAGGTTCATCTCGCGCGCCACCGCGCGCATCCAATCCTCTTCACGCGGCGCAGGCAGAACGCAGACCGCAGCCGGATTGCCGGCGAACGGCGTGTCAGTGAAAGCATCAACCTGTGTGATCGTCAGACCCATTTATTCATCCTCTTGCTCAATGTTATTTGCAGCCAACTATTCGCGCGCGGCTTTCGCCTGTGCTTGCGCGGCGTTCTCGCGAAACTTCTTCAAGACTTCGCGCTTGAGTTCGGGCGAGAGACTGTCCAGCCCGTCCGTCACCTTGAACTTCTGATTGACCCACTTGCGCACCTTCGCGGCGTCGTAGCCGAGCGCCGCCGCGCTCTGCAAAATCTCCGCATCGAGCCGCGCCGCCTGCTCTTCGTGCGACGGTTCAGTTGTTTGCGCAGAACGACCCGCCGCCATGCGCATAGGCTTCTCGATCTCTTCACGACTCGCGATCCCGCGCTTCACTTCAAAACCGAGCAGAGCCAACGCGCGCCCGACACTTGATGTCTCGCAGACCTCAACGTAGCTGGTCTTCTGCACATAACCTTCGCTGCGTAGCTCGAAGGCGTGACCCGTCGCGGCGGGCTGCGCGTCGTCGGCATTGCGATAGACCTCGGCGCGCATCAACACGAAACCTGTCTCCATGTTGTGCTCGATGATGTGCGTGATAACGCGCCCTTCGGGAAAGCGTTCGTAAAATTTTTCGAGCCGCTCGGCGACGGGCACGTAATCCTCGAAGCGGTCGCGCGGTGGTGTGCGAGACATGTGGACGTGTCGCTCCTTTCAGGTTAACTCAACGAATACGAGTCGGGCTTGCAAGTTGTTCGCGGCTCGCGTGCCTCACCGCTCCGTCAATGCGGCAACACGCGGCGCGTGCGATTTAATGATCTGGCTCAAGAGGTCTGGCCGATCCGCGATCCGTTCAAGGTGCGGGTAGCGTTCGCCGCCGTGATAGTTGAGCTTGTATGTTCGATAGTATTCGGCGTTCTCGACGAGTAGTTCGATTGGTTCGCGCTCATTCTTAGCCGCGCGGATCGCATCGTGCAAGCCTTCGGGCGAGAAGCGCCGACCGTTGACGGCGATGAGCTTCATGCCGGGACTGAGACCCGCCGCTTCGGCCGGTTCGCCGGGCACGATGTCGCTGATCATGCCGTCGGGACGCGACTGTAAGCCGAGCGAAAAACTCAACTCAACCACCTTGCGCACCTCCTCATACGCCTTGATATACTCGTTCGGCGTCTCGTTATAGATGAGCCGCCAACCGCTCGCTTCGATGCCGGCCATGGGCGGATGGGGTGCGATGGCCCGCACGCGCATGTTCAGAAATGCGGCCCAGTCGCCCGGCGCGACTTGGTTCAATGCGCTGACGACATCATCGAAATTGTAAGTCTTCAGCGTGGGCGCGCCCGACGGGCCGCCGTGAAAGAGATGACAGAAGTCGTCAATTGATTTTTGCCCGTTCGTCTGTTGGCGTATGCGCGTGTCAACTTCGAGCCAGAGGAGCGTCCCTTCGTCGTAGAAGTCAACGCTGCGGCGAATGTTGGCCCAAGCCGACGGCGCGCCGTAGAGTAGTTGCGCGGCTGTGGCCGTGTCCGAGAGCGGCCGCCAGTTGCGTCCGCCGCGATGATCTAGATAAGCGGCGAGCCACGCCAGATTCTCGCGCGTGTCTTGCTCCGACCAGAGACCCGAACGCCCCGTCAGGATCACGCCGAGATATTCGGTCAGCCCTTCATAGACCCAGAGCAGTTCGGTGCGCATCGGCTGTTGATAGTCAGAATTGACGAGACCGGCCGGGCGGCGATACTTGCCGTTCCAAGAGTGTGTGAACTCATGCGGCAGCAGACCTGCCTCAAGCTTCGCGGTCTTCTCGTCGAGCAGCGTGCGTTCGGGGATGCGGTCGTCGCTCGACTCGTGATGTTCGAGACCAAAGTTGGCGACTTGATCGCTCAAGGTGAGCAGGAAGTTATAGTGCCGGTAATGATGCGCGCCGTAGAGCGCCTGCGCTTCGGCGACGAGTTGGCGAAAACCGGCGATTTGACCCGGTATAATTTCAAGCGCAGCGGCGCTGTCTGCGGCCACATCAATCTCGTGGCGCACAGGCGACGCGGCGAGCGGGATGACGCGGAAGTTCGCGCCCGTGAGCAGTGGCGAGTCGATCAGCGTGACGAGCGAAACGGGCGCAAACTCGATTGCGCCGCGCTCCTCGCGCGTCCGTTCGAGCGCCGTGCCGTACTTCCAACCCGCAGGCAGACGTATGCTCGGCGCGAACGTGATCTCTTCGATGGGCCGGCCCGCCGGATAGAGCAGAATTTGATTCCAACTGATGACCGCAAGCTGCGCGCTCGCAGACGCGCCCGACGAAAAACCTTCCGTATTCGTCGTGAACAAAAAATCGAGCGCGACATCAAGCGTCTTGACTCCCGCCGGCACGTCCAGATGGAACGTGTACATGTCAGACTGATCGCGCTGCCATTCGAGCGTCTGCTTGCCGGCGGTGAATTTGAGATTGACGAGATCGGTGATGGGCCCCGTCGGGCCATGTTCGCCCGGAATCCATTCCGGGTAATAGAGCGTCAGAGGCCCCGGCGCGACCGGCATCGTCATGTGTGCGTGCAGACTTCGGCGCGGCGCATCGGTTGCATCAACCATCAACTCAATCGGCGTGGTTGCAAGCGCGCTCGATAGGTGCGCCGCGTGAACAGACCGAGTTGTCTGCGCTGACGCAGCGACGTAAACAAGCAAACTCAAACACACGGCGAGGAAAGTGCTGACACGTCTCATAAAGGCTCTCCTGTGCGCAGGGCTGAGTTGGAACTTGAAATTTACGGACGCTACTCTAACCTTACGTCCCGCAATTTTCAATTAACGCAAGACAAGATCAATCAAGCCTCTGCGCGCAGCACGCGGCGCGGAATCTCAAGCGTCATGAAGTCATGCGCGATGATCGTCTGCGGAAAGACGGCGCGCGCTTGGCTGAGCAATTCGTCGGGCGTGAACGAATTGCCCAACGCATAGCGCGGACTGATGTGCGTGATGACCAACTGCCGCACCTGCGCTTGTTGTGCGACACGAGCCGCATCCGCCGCAGTCGAGTGCATGCTCTGTTGCGCGAGTTCTTCGTCTTCGTTCACGAATGTCGCTTCGTGGACGAGCACGTCTGTCGCGCGCGCTAAGGCGACAGAGTTTTCGCAGTACATTGTATCCGTGCAATAGGCGAACGCGCGCCCTTGCTCCGGCGGCGCGCACAACTCCGCGCCGTTGATCGTCCGCCCGTCCGCGAGCGTCACAGTCTCGCCGCGCTTCAAGCGCCCGTAGAGCGGCCCCGGCGGAATGTTCAACTCGTGCGCGCGTTCGACGTTAAAGCGACCCGGTCGCTCTTTTTCGGTCACGCGATAGCCGAACGCGGGCACGCGATGGCGCAAGGGTTGACAACTGACCACGAACTCTTCGTCCTCGTAGATCGTGCCCGGTTGCACTGTGCGCACTTGGATGTGTTCGGCTAGACGCAGGCGCGAGAGTTGAGCGGACATGCGGACGTATTCGTCTAGTGTTGTGGGGCCGTAAATATCAATCGGCTGCGCATGTCCGGCCATGCCGCAGGTGGCTAAGAGGCCCATCAAGCCGTAGAGATGATCGCCGTGTAGGTGCGTGATGAAAATGCGACGGAGTTGGCTGATGCGCAGGTCTGTGTGCTGGATTTGATGTTGTGTTGCTTCGCCGCAGTCGAAGAGCCAGACCTCGGCGCGTTGCGGCAACTTGAGCGCGACCGCCGAGACGTTGCGCATCTTTGTCGGCACGCCTGAGCTTGTGCCTAAGAAAGTGATCTGCACAAAATAAGTATAACAAAGTGGTCAGTGGTCGGTGGTCAGTGGTCAGTGAAAGACAGTTTTTAACTGATCACTGACCACCGACCACTGACCACTGTTCTTCGTTCGCCCAATGTTTCTCATGCTCATCACGGGCTTGCCAGAAAACTTATTAAGGTGTTAGTGTCCGCAACCACCTAAGCATCGTTTTCCCCAAAAAAGGAAAAGATGTGAAAGGTTAAGCCGGCTGTGTTGCGAGGGCACAGCCGGCTTCTTGTTTGCCGTGCGTAGTCGTTAAGCCTGCGCTACCTCTTCGGCTTGCGCTTGCACGTGCGCGCCGTCATTTGTTTGCTGACTCACCGATTCGCTCGCCGCCTGCGTGTCTATGTGGCTCTCCTGAAGCGCGCGCCAACGATGACCGGCGCGTGCGAGTAGTTCATCTGCGGCACGGGGGCCGTCGCTGCCGGCCGCGTAGTTGGGAAACGGCGGCGCAGCAGCTTGCGCCCAAGCCTCTTCAATCGGCGTGATGAGTCGCCATTCGGCTTCGGTCTCATCGCGGCGCGTGAAGAGTGTGGCGTCGCCTTGCAAAGCGTCGAGCAGGAGCGTTTCGTAAGCTGCGGCCGTGCGCACTCCGAAGCCTGACTCGTAGTTGAAGACCATGTGGACTGTGCCCGCATGCATCTCCATACCGGGCAACTTGGTGGCAATCGTAACGGTCATGCCTTCGTCCGGTTGAATGCGCAGGACGATCACGTTCGGCTCGATCCGGTCTTCGGGCGTGCGGGCAAAGAGCGCTTGCGGCGTGCGCTTGAAATGGATCGCGATCTCCGAAACTTTATCTGCCAGACGCTTGCCCGTGCGCACGTAGAAAGGCACGCCGGCCCAACGCCAGTTCTCGATACAGAACTCGACCGCCACAAACGTCTCCGTGTTTGAATCTTTCTTCACGCCCTGCTCATTACGATACGCGGGCACTTGTTGGCCTTCAACCGTGCCCGCGCCGTATTGCCCGCGCACGGTCTTGCGGGTCACATCATCCGGCGTCATCGGCCGGATCGAGCGAAAGACCTGCACCTTCTCTTCGCGTACGGAATCCGCATCGAACGCGACGGGCGGCTCCATCGCCGTGAGCGCGAGCAGTTGCAGCAGGTGATTGGCCACCATATCGCGTAGCGCACCCGCCTCTTCGTAGTAGCCCGCGCGCCCGCCGATGCCGAGCGTTTCGGCGGCGGTGATTTCAACGTAATCAATATAGTTGCGATTCCAGACCGGCTCGAAGATTGAATTGCCGAAGCGAAAGACGAGTATGTTCTGGACGGTCTCTTTGCCAAGATAGTGATCAATGCGAAAGACTTGATGCTCGTTGAAAACAGATGCGATCTCTGCGTTCAAGCTCTGCGCCGATGCCAGATCGCGCCCGAACGGTTTTTCGATGATGATGCGCGACCAACCGTGCTCTTCATTATTGAGACCAGCCGCGCCGAGATGCTTGACCATGACGGGCGCGAGCGATGGCGGCGTCGAAAAATAGAAGAGACGATTACGCGCCGCATTCGGTGCGATCTGTTCGTGTAGTTTCTCGCTGCGGGTGGCGACTTCGTTGTAGATCGCGTCGGTCGTCAAGTCGCCGGTCGTGTAGGTGAGATGCGCGGCGAACTCTTGCCATTTCGCGTCGTTGAATTCGTCAACGTCTTCAGACTTCTCCGCGCCCTCGCGCATCTGCGCGCGAAACTCTTCGTCCGACCAAGTGGACTGCCCGACGCCGAGCACGGCGAAGTTGCGTTTGAGACAACCGGCGTGGAAAAGATCGTAGAGCGCGGGGATGAGTTTGCGTTTACTGAGATCGCCGGACGCCCCGAAGATGACGATCACGCATGATTCGACTTCCGGCAACGGCGCACGCTCGCACGGCGCAACCACGCCTTCAACTTTTGCTGACATGCCTTGAACCTACTAAAAACAGTGACAAGTGACAAGTGACGAGTGGCGAGTTAAAACCTTTGTCTTTGCTCGTCACTCGTCACTCGTCACTGTTTTTTACTTGCCTGCGGCCAAGCTCGCCCAGTCTGTGTGGACGAAGCCGGCGTCGGGTTTGTCTGTGCGCTCGTAGGTGTGCGCGCCGAAGAAATCGCGCTGCGCTTGCGTCAGGTTCTGCGGCAAGTCGGCAGTGCGATAGCTGTCGTAGTAGTTGAGCGCGGCCGACATCGCGGGCACGGGGATGCCCAGATGCTGCGCGGTCATCACGGCGCGCCGCCAAGAGTTTTGCGCGCGGCGCATGTGCCCGCTGAACTCTTTGTCGAGGAGCAGATTCGGCAGGTCGCGTTTGCGCTCGTAAGCCTGCATGATCGTGTCGAGGAAGACGGCGCGGATGATGCAACCGCCCTTCCAGATGCGCGCCATCTCTTTGAGATTGATCTTCCAGTTGAACTCGCGCGAGCCGACGGCGATCAAGTGCATGCCTTGCGCGTAGGAACAGATCTTCGACGCATACAAAGCATCGTGCACGGCTTGAATGAGTTTTTTGCGGTCGCCGCGAAAACGACGCGCGCGCGGGCCCTTGAGCTTCTTCGCCGCCTTAACGCGCTCGTCCTTCATCGAAGAGAGCACGCGCGCGTCAATCGCCGCCGCGATGGTCGGGATGGCGACGCCGAGATCGAGCGCGACTTGCGCCGTCCACTTGCCCGTACCCTTCTGTCCGGCCTTATCAAGCACGAGATCAACGAGCGGCTGGCCGGTCTCAGGGTCTTTGACGGTGAAGACTTTCGCTGTGATCTCGATCAAGAACGACTCAAGCGGCCCGCGATTCCACTCGGCAAAGGTGTCTGCGAGTTCCGTGTCGCCCATCTCCAAAGCACGGCGCAGAATGTCGTAGGCTTCGGCGATGAGTTGCATGTCGCCGTACTCGATGCCGTTGTGCACCATCTTGACGTAATGGCCCGCGCCATCCGGCCCGACGTGCGTCACGCACGCGCCGGAGTCGGTCTTGGCAGCGATGCTTTCAAGTATGGGTTGCAGCGCGTTCCAAGCATCGGTCGAACCGCCGGGCATCAAAGATGGGCCGTATCGCGCGCCCTCTTCGCCGCCTGAGACGCCCATGCCGACGAAGTTCAGATTCTCTGCGCGCAGGGCCGCCTCGCGGCGCTGTGTGTCTTTGAACCAAGAGTTGCCGCCGTCAATCAAGATGTCGCCGGTTTCAAGAAGCGGCTTGATCTTCTCGATGGTCATGTCCACGGGCGCGCCCGCCTTGATCATCATCATGATGCGGCGCGGGCGTTGGAGCGCATGCACGAACTCCTCGAAAGTCTTCGTGCCGGTGAATTGGTGGCCTTCGCCGTGTTTGCTGATGAAACGATCAACCCAATCGCCTTCCAGATTCCAGACCGCTACGGGGAAGCCGTGCTCTTCGACGTTAAGGGCCAGATTCTCGCCCATCACACCGAGTCCGATCATACCGAACTGTGCGGGCGCTGCGCCTGTCTCTGTCGCTGACATAATTTTTCGCTCAACTTTCTGTCGTCAAGATAGTGGCCAACGGAATTGCTCGCGAAAAGCGCGGGCCGACTGTAGGTATTGGCGGCCCGGTTTGACTGCGGTTGGAGATTATTCCCATAATGCTCTCACTTAGCAACATTTTTTCGGAAGCGAGTCTAATTAAATGAGACATCTGCCCAAGGTGATCGTGTTTGTTTTAGCCCTTGCGCTCCTGCAAATCACTTGTAAAAAGACCACGCCGCAGGCCAATCAGAACGCAAATCAGACGGCCGCAAACACGGCGACGCCTGCGCCGACCGTCTCCGAACAGGAACTGCAACAGGTGAAACAGACTTTTGAGAAGGAGATGAAAGACGAGCCGGGCAACCTGCATTACAACATGGGCAACGTCTATGTTGTGGCGGGCAAATACCAAGAGGCGATTAACGAATATCAGCAGGCGCTCCAGATCGATCCGAAAGACTCTGACTCTTACGTCCACATGGGCGACGCCTACCTTGGACTTAAACAGAATGATCAGGCACTCGCTGCTTATCAGAAGGCGCTTGCGGTCAATCCAAAGAACGCGGACGCCTACGTTCATATTGGCGATTTCTACAGCCGCGCTAATCAAGCGGACGAATCGCTCAAGGCTTATCGTCAAGCCGTGAGCATGAACCCGAAGGACGCGACGGCGCAGTTTCGGCTGGGTGATGCGCTGCGCCACTTCGGGCAACCGCAGGAGGCGGTCAAAGCTTATCAACAGGCCGTGCGGCTGAAACCCGATTACGCTGAAGCCTACTTCAGTCTCGGCAACGCTTATGATCAGTTGAACCAACCGAAGCAGGCGCTCGACGCATACAAGAATGCAGCAAAGTATAACGACAAAGACAACGACGCATGGTTCAATCTAGGCAACTCGTATAATCGGCTGCATCAAACGGACGAGGCGATCAAAGCGTTGCGTAAAGCTATTGAACTAAAACCCGACGATGCCGATGCGCGCCGCGTGCTCGGCTTTCTCTACTTGCAGCAGGGCGACAAACGGGCGGCGCAGGAGCAGTACAACGCGCTCAAGAGTCTGAATCCGCAATTCGCCGCTGCCTTGAGCGACGCGATCAATAAGCCGCCGGACACAACGGGTAAGCCGGTGGATACAACCAAAAAGCAGCCGTAAGCTTCGGCTTCGCGCGCCATCTGCGTGCTATTCGCAATCCTTGCGTCTGTCTCGCTTTCATAATGCGACCGCAACGGGTTCGCAACCAACACAAGCGCGCGAGCCTGTATCTTCTCAGCATCCTTTTACGGCAACTGGACGGACACGCGGGGTGGCAGGCTTTGGGGGAGCTTGCCACCCCACTTCCTTTTGCCAGCAAATCTACGTTTGACTCCGCCCGACCGTTTAGCATAGAACAGAGCCGCCTGTTCATCCATACTTTCGTTCGACAGCAAACATGAGATTCAAACTGTTCGTCGTCGCTTGCGTCTGCCTGTGTATTGGTCTCAACGGTTGCACACGCGGCGGGCGCACGACACAGACCAATATCGCGCCGACGCCGGCCGACGGCACAGACAACACGGGTCTGCCGCAACCGCAAGATGCCGCAGGCTACGTCGCGCTCGGCAATGCTCTGTATCAGAAGGATCAGGATGAAAAGGCCGTCGCAGCTTATCAGCAGGCGCTCAAACTCAATCCGAACTACGCCGAAGCTTATCTCAAATTGGGTCTCACCTATCGCGTGCTCGGGCAGAAGAAAGAAGCCGACGAAGCCTACGAAAAGGCGGTCAAGGCTTACGAGCAAGCGGCCAAGGCAGACGCGAAAGATACATCCGCGCTGCTCAACCTCGCCGAAGCCTACAGTCACACGGGCGAATACCAGAAAGCAGTTGACACATACAAGCGCGCCCAGAAACTCCAAGACCTCGACAGCGAGACCTACTACAATCTCGGCGAAGCCTACACCAAACTCGCCCGCTACAAAGAAGCGATGGACGCCTACCAACACGCCCTTGATCTAGACCCGGACCTCTTCCGCGCCAGCGAAGCCCTCGAACGGGCCAAAGAGGGCAACCAGCGCGTCGAAGAAGGGCGCAAAGCTTACGAGCAACAACTCAAACGCCAACAGGCGAACGCCAACAATCAGAACACAAATCAAGCAAACACCAGCAACACTGCCGGCAACAGCAATCATTGAGACGGACGTGCACATGCGCTCTAGCGCGCACAGGTCTGCGCGCGTCCGCCGTCAATTGAGTAGGTTGCGCCGGTGATCCATGTGGCGCGGTCGGAGGCGAGGAAGAGGATCAGTTCGGCGACTTCCGTTGGCGTGCCGACGCGCCCGATTGGGTGTGTGGTGCGCGAGCGTTCGAGGAAGGCAGCGTAATTTTCTTCGTCCATGCCGCCGCGCCTGTGTATCTCTGTGCGGACGACGCCGGGGTTGACGGCGTTGACGCGTATGCCGTCGGCGGCGAGTTCGAGGGCAGTGCAGCGTGTCAGTTGATCCACGCCGGCTTTTGAGACGCAATAAGCGAGCACGCCGGGAAAGGCGCGCAGGCCTGTGACGCTCGACACGTTGACGATGTTGCCCGGTCGCCGCTTCAGATGCGGCACAGCCATTTGCATCAGATGAAAGACTGCGCGCAGGTTGACGTTCAGCATCTCGTCCCAAGCAGCGAGCGTCGTCGTCTCGATTGTGCCGTTGCTCAGGATGCCGGCGGCGTTGACGAGCACATCCAAGCCGCCGAAGCGTGCGACCGTCTCAGTTAACGCGCGCTCCGCTTCCGCTTCAATCGTCACATCGGCCGCAACGACCAAACTCTCGCGCCCCTGCTCTGCTAACACGCGCTCGACCTCTTGCAACGCTTCGCGCCCGCGCCCGACGAGCGCGACCCGCGCGCCCTCGCTTGCAAACCGCAACGCCGTCGCGCGCCCGATCCCTGAACTCGCGCCCGTCACAAGCACGTTTTGATTTTTTAATTCCTCGCCCATCCGTTTACCTCGCGGCGTCATAAAGGTAGATGACGAATGATGTTCACCCATTCATCATTCGCGCTGCAAGCGATTATCAACTCCAAATCTTCAATCACGCGATGAAGCGGCAAACTGCGCGGCGCAATAATAAGCCCTGCGATATTGATGCCCTGATTCATAAGCTCGGCCGCGTGCGTCGGCATGGTTGTGTGGTCATGCGTAACAATGGTGCGACCGGCTTGCGCTGCCCAAGTTAATAGCTGCGGGTCAGTCGCGGCGCTCATACCGATTTCATAGGCTGTGACGGCATCAAGCTGCGGAATGCGGCGTGCCAAGCCACGCAGGATGTCGTGGTCAAGGTCCTGATCTATTAACAGACGCAACAAGTTATTTGTCAGGGCTGTTTAAGTTCGGCTTTGCGGGTCAGCAAGCGCGCGCGGAGTTCAGCGGTTCTTTTTTGCATTTGAGGATCGGATTCTATTTGCTGTTGTATCGCATCGCCCTTGGCCTCTTGTTGCTGGAGGTACTCTTCGATAGCTGCTTCGTTCTTTAGATAGTAAGCAATCGCGGCGTAAACGTCTGCCAACTCAAGCCCCGGAAATTTTTGGACGATCTGTTCGGCGGATGCGCCAAGCTTGTAATGATGCACAACCGAATCTAGGCTCACACGCGAATCCGCAATGCGGATTGTGCCGTCTTCGGTCAAGCGCAAAGGCAACGTTTGAGTTGTTTCTAGTGTTGTCATGTGTTACCGGCCTGCTAGTGCAGTCTAATGCTTTAGACCATATTTTTCTAGCTCATAAGATGAACCCAAACAGACGGCTTCATCATCTTCAATCTCTGGTCAACTGCCGGTACTTAATGCGGTGCGGTTGGTCGGCGGCAGCGCCAAGTCGCGCGTGCCGGTCGGCTTCGTATTCGGTGTAGTTGCCGTCGAAGAAGACGACGCGGCTCTCGCCTTCAAAGGCGAGGATGTGCGTGGCGATGCGGTCGAGAAACCAACGGTCGTGGCTGATGATGACGGCGCAACCGGCAAAGTTCTCCAATGCCGCTTCGAGCGCACGCATCGTGTTGATGTCGAGATCGTTGGTCGGCTCGTCCAAGAGCAAGACGTTCGCGCCCTCCTTCAAGACCTTCGCTAGATGAACGCGGTTGCGCTCGCCACCTGATAGTGCGCCGACCTTCTTCTGCTGATCCGTGCCCGCGAAGTTGAAGCGCGCCACGTAAGCGCGCGAGTTCACTTGCCTGCTGCCGAGCGCGATCACATCTTGCCCTTCGGAAATTTCTTCCCAGATCGTCTTATCGGGAGCAAGCGTGGCGCGGCTTTGATCCACGTAGCCGAGTTTTACGGTCTCGCCGACGCGGATCGAACCTTCGTCCGGCGTCTCTTGGCCTGCGATCAGACGAAAGAGCGTCGTCTTGCCCGCACCGTTTGGGCCGATGATGCCGACGATGCCGCCGGGTGGAAGCTTGAACGTTAGAGCATCAATCAACAGACGCGCGCCGTAAGCTTTGCTCACGTCCTGCGCTTCGATGACGACGTTGCCGAGCCGCGGCCCCGGCGGAATGTAAATCTCAAGCTCTGCGGCGCGCCGCTCGCTCTCTTGACTGACGAGCGCCTCGTAAGCGTTGATGCGCGCTTTCGATTTCGCGTGGCGCGCCTTCGGCGTCATCCTGATCCACTCAAGCTCACGCTCCAGCGTCTTGCGCCGTTCGCTCTCGGTCTTCTCTTCGCGCGCGAGGCGCTGCTGTTTCTGTTCGAGCCAAGACGAATAATTGCCGTGCCAAGGGATGCCCTGCCCGCGATCAAGTTCGAGAATCCATTCGGCCACGTTGTCGAGAAAATAACGATCATGCGTGACGGCGATGACCGTGCCCGGATATTTCTGCAAGTGCTGTTCGAGCCATGCGACCGACTCCGCATCGAGATGATTCGTCGGCTCGTCAAGCAGCAGTATGTCCGGCTGTTGCAAGAGCAGCCGACACAGCGCGACGCGGCGACGCTCGCCGCCCGACAGAATTTTGACCGGCGTCTCGCCCGGCGGGCAGCGCAGCGCGTCCATCGCCAACTCTAGCCGGCTGTCTAAATCCCAAGCATCGGCCGCGTCGAGTTTCTCTTGCACCACGCCTTGTCGTTCCAAGAGCGTCGCCATCTCATCATCGGACATCGGCTGCGCAAACTGTTCGTTGATCTCCTCGAACTCTTTCAGCAGATCAACCGTCGCTTGCGCGCCCTCTTCGACCACCGCGCGCACGGTCTTCGTCTCGTCGAGTTGCGGCTCTTGTGCGAGAAAGCCGACGGTATAACCGGGCGAGAGCACAGTCTCGCCGACGAACTCACGGTCTTCGCCCGCGATGATGCGCAGGAGCGACGATTTGCCCGAACCGTTCAAGCCGATGACGCCGATCTTCGCGCCGTAGAAATATGAAAGGTAGATGTCTTTGAGGACGGCGCGCTTGTCGTAATACTTACCCACGCCGACCATCGAGTAGATGACTTTATTTGGAGCGGTGGTCATAAGGCTGTTTTCAGTTTTCGGTTTTCAGTTTTTTAGTTTTCAACTTGCGAATCATCTGAAAACTGAAAACTACTTCGTATCTTCGTTCGGCCGCGCGCCTTGCGTCAAACGGCGGCGGGCACGAGCCGTTCGAAGGCATCCGTCGGCAACTCTGCGAGCGTCTTGACGACGATGTCTGCCGCGAGCGTCGCGTGCGTCGAGAGCACGCCGACGGTGCGACAGCCCGCGCGACGTGCGCCTTCGAGACCGGCGGGCGCATCTTCAACGACGACTGCGCGTCGCGGCAGCACAGCAGCTTTGCGCGCGGCAGCCAGAAGATGTCCGGGTGCGGCTTGCCGCGTGCGACCTCTTCGGCGGACGCGAAGGCAAGAAAATAATTTTCGATGCCGAGCACCGACATGATGGCCTCGATGTTTGCACGCGGCGCAGACGAAGCGACGCACTGCTGCCAACCGTCCGCTTGCAAGCGCGCAAGCCACTCGCGCACACCGGGCAGCGGCTCAATGCCGCGCGTGCGGATCAGTTCGCGGTAAAGCGTCTCTTTAATTTCTGCGATGCGTTCGATCTCTTGCGTGGAGAAGTCTGCGCCGAAGTAGCCGCGCAGTATTGTGTCGTTGCGTTGGCCGAAGGTTGATTCAAACTGCGCGCGGGTCAAGGCAAAATTCTCGCGCGCCAACGCCGCGCGCCAAGTCAGCCAGTGATACTCCGCCGAATCAACGAGTGTGCCGTCCACGTCCCACAGAACTGCGCGGGCGGAAATATCACTTGCGTCTGCGTCTGTCATAGTTGTATTGAGCGCGCGGTCAGTTGTAACACAGAGATGCACAAAGGGGCACAGAGACTCTATGATCTCTGTGTCAACAATTGATCGTTCGCGAAACTCAATTTCGAGTTGATCGATCAAGCTCAGGCTTGTACCGCAACCCGACTGATTGCGTTATGATGCGGGGACGAGATCATCGTAAACCTTTGCGCATGAGGATGAGAGGTGATGGAGCAGAGTTTGCAGGAGCATTACGCGCCGCAGATGGTTTGTTTCGGTTGCGGGCCGGCGAACCCGAAGGGCTTGCACATACGCAGCTTCGCGCGCGGCGCTGAGGTGGTCGCCGAGTGGCAGCCCGAAACTTATCATGAGGCTTTCCCCGGCGTCTTGAGTGGCGGCATCATCGGCACGCTG
Source organism: Acidobacteriota bacterium (assembly GCA_003223935.1). Classification (GTDB taxonomy): domain Bacteria; phylum Acidobacteriota; class Blastocatellia; order Pyrinomonadales; family Pyrinomonadaceae; genus QHXQ01. The sequence goes on from QHXQ01000049.1 coordinate 49,977, forward strand.
CTCGATTGTCATTCTAATTGGACGGCCGCCTATCACTTGATGCAGCGCAACGGTCTGTCTGCACCGCCCTGCACCGTCACAGCCGACTACGCGATTAAACTCCTGCGCCCGACGCCGACCGATGCGCCGGTGGAATTGATCGCCACGGTCGTCGAATCACAGGACGACCGCGCGATTGTCGAAGCGAAGTTGATCGCGCACGGCAAAGTCTGCGCCACCTGTCGCGGCACCTTTGTCGCTGTAAAGCCCGGCCATCCCGCTTATCATCGCTGGTAAGAACAGCAGTGACGAGTGATGAGTGACAAGAAATAAATCTGTCCTGCTTGTCACTCATCACTCGTCACTGTTTTTCATCTTCTTCCCTGTGCGATCTTCGCTGCCTCTGGCAAGCGGCGCAGGCGCAGCATCGAGTAGATGCCAAAGAGCGGGCCGGGGGCGAGAGCGGCGAAGGCGTAGCGCCAACCGACGCGGGCAACGAGCAAGGGGATGAGCTTGATCGAGGCGGTCGTGAGCAGAAAGCCGAGACAGGTTTGCAGCGTGAGGGCTGTGCCGATGTATTTAGGGTCGCCGAGTTCCGTCACGCAACCGGAGAACTGCGCCGAGTCTGCGACGACCGACGCGCCCCAGATGAGCATGATCATTAACAGCAAGATTGGCTGCGCCTGAAATAGAAATCCGACGATCACACAACACGCGCCGCTTATGCCCATCGCCCAAGAGGTGACGAGCGTGCGCCCGACGCGATCTGCGAGTAGCCCGCCCGCCACACAGCCAACCGCGCCCGCGCCGATAACGAGAAACGCGAACACTTCGGCGAGCGTCGGGTCGTGTCCTTGCAGACTCGCGCGCAGCATCACGGGCGTCCAAGTCCACATCGCGTAGAGTTCCCACATGTGGCCGAAGTAGCCGAAGTTGGCGAGCCTGACGCCGCGATTGCGAAAGACGTTTGTGACCTGCGCGAAATCGAATGGCGCTGTCGGTTGTGAGTATGGGCCATCGCCGACGAAGAGCAGTACGATCAATCCGCCGAGCACAGCGAGCACGGAGATCGCGAGCATGTTTGCGCGCCAGTCCGTGCTGCCGATAGCGTTGACCAGATAAGGTGAAGCTTTACCAAGCGTGAGCGCGCCGACGAGCACACCGAGCGCCATGCCGCGCCCGCGTCGAAACCAAGTGGCCATCAGTTTCATGCCCGGCGGATAGACGCCCGCAAGACATGCGCCGGTCAGAAAGCGCAGCAGCACGCCGGTCTGTAGGTCGTGCGCGTAAGCGGCGAAGAGCGCGTTTGTGAGCGCGCCGAGTGCGGCTGAGATGGCGAAGAGATAACGCGAATTGATAATGTCCGGCAGGTTGACGAGCGCGCTAACGAGCGTGCCGGCGACGAAGCCGAATTGCACGGCGAGCGTGAGCCAACCGGCGTGCGGCGCGTCGAGATGCCAATCGTACTGCAAGACCGGCACGACCGCCGCCGCGCTGAACCACAGCGACATGCCAAGCAACTCGGCGAGCGCGAGCAACGCAAGTGCGCGCCAACGACCATGCTGTTCAAGCTCTTGCTCGTTTGTTTGATCCATCATGCGCCGCACAAAAAATTAACGGCCGCCTTGCGACGGCCGTTAACCTTGCCAGCAAATTAGTAAATGATCAATGGCGCGGCGTACTCGTCAGTGCGGGTACGCCTGTGTCAATGGGTCGAGCGTGAAGAGGCCCGCTCCCGAAGACTGGCGCGCGATGGTTGCTTTCTTCGTGCCCGAGTTCGGGAACGAATTGATGCATGCGCCCATGCAGCCGTCTGCGTAAGCGACGAGCACGCGTCCTTCTGTATCAACGGTTGTATCAATGAAGTCGAGCAGGTTGCGGTCGCCGCCGGTGCAACCAAGACCACCCGAACAGATCGTGCCGCGCTGGACGGGATCGTTCGGCGTCGCGTTGACCGTGAGCCATGAACGCCCGCCGTCGTAAGTCACAGCCACGTAGAGATACCAGACGGCCGCAGGGTCGCCGCCCGGTTTGTCTGTGCCGAGGAAGGCAGAGTTGCGCACAAGGCCGGGCGCGACATCTGTGTCATAAGCCCAAGTCTGGCCGCGATCACGCGAGACGGCGACGTGTGCGTTGCCGCCGCCGGTCTTGTAACCGAAATAGATTGTGCCATCGGTGGCGATGCTGACGGATGGGTCCCAATCGCTCGGCACGCTATCGCCGATGTCGTTCGTCAGATCATCATCCACCACTTTGTGGACAGACCAACTGACGCCGTTATCGGTCGAAACGGCAACGCCTTGATTTTCGCCGCAGTTGTGATTCGGCATATAGACCGTGCCGTCGGGCGCGACCTTGACGTGCCCGTGTATGCCGCCACACTCGGTTGTGTAGAGCGGCACGGTCGGGCCGTAGGTCAAGCCGCCATCGGGACTCATGGCGCAGAAGGCCGTATATAGTTGTTGTGAGCAATAGTAAACGGCATTCGGATAGACGGACGTGCCGCCGATGAGCGGTGGCGCGAAGGGGCCGCCGCCGACCGTCTGATGATCCACGCCCGAAGTCATGCCGCCACCTTCGTTCGGCGTCCAAGTCGTGCCGTCGTCGTCGGAATAAGATGAGAGACTGGTTGTGCCGGAGAGTTGCGAGACGATGGTGCGCCCCGTCGTGCGATCCGTGAACAGGATCGGATCGAGCGAGGTGCGCGCGAGGTGATCGGGCTGACGTTCTCCCACGACGCGGTCGCAGGGCTGACTGTGTCGTTGAAGGTCACGCGCAAGGTCTGCAACTCGGCCTCAAACAGCACATTGCCACTCTTCCAGTTGACGCCGATAGACGGCTCGCCCGAAGCGTTGCCGAGCATCGGTGGTGAAACGAAGTTTTGAAACGTCGGCGCAGTGCCCTGTCCGGCGGGGCGGGCTTGGGGTTTCTGGCTCACCCAGATTTTCGTCGTCACGGTGTCGCCGAGCGAATTAAAGGGCACGATGCGCAGAACATAGCTCGCGGATGTGGCCGCAGCACAATGTATTCGGGCATCGAGGACGAACCGGCCTGCGCGTAGATGCGATTATTTTTATAAACGACGATGTCGAAATCCGCGTGCACATTCGTCCAGCCGAAGCGGACGCGCACCTCCTGCGTGTCCACATAACCATCGGGCACGTTGACCGTCAGAAAATAATCATCGCAGGGCACGGTCGGGCTGCACATCAGACTGACCAAGCCCGAAGGATTCGAGACGACGAAAGGCCCCGTCGTGTAGGTGATCGGGTTCGCTTCAGAGTTGGCGAGCGTGACGATGCCGCTCGGCGGATTCGCGCCTGCCGTCCGGCGCAGCCACACCAAGCTAACGAGACAAACGCACGCAACGAGGACGACCGACAGACGCAACGTAGTCAGTTTCACCTGTTGACGAATCATGAGCAGTTCTCCCTTCATTGGCTTACACAGTTGGCCCGCACGCGCCGGACGAATGGACGAACGCGGAGTGCGCACGCAAACACGTAAAGGCTCAAACTGTGGCGACGGGTACAGGATAGGCAGGCTGGTTGAGAAATTCTTGAGGCAAACTTGAGCCGGCGCGGGAGAGTAATAATTAACTGCGCGCGGCGGGAAATAAGGATAAGGCGGAAGGATGAAACTTCACCTTTCCGCCTTTATCTGTGCTTCCCCGCCCGCTACCGCAGGTGGTATTGACTTCAAACAATGCTCGTTCACTGCCTCTTCAACAACTCGCGCGCTTCGCTGGCACACTGTTCATACTCAGGCAGGTAGTCGGCAGTGGGCTTCATGGCGAGGATGAAGCTTAGCTGTTTGCGCGCATCGTCAGGTTTTTTGTTGGCCAGGTAAGCTTTGGCCAATTGTAAGCGGAGCATCGAGTTCTGTGGCCCGTATGGCAACCCCTTTTCGAGTATGGTCAAAGCGCGTTGGCGGTCGCCGCCGAGCCATTCGGGCAGTTCGAGATCGAGCCGGCCCAAAGCCATGTAGGTGCTGCCATCGTAGAGGCCCGCGTCGAGTTGCTGCGCCGCCGCCATCTCGTGGCGCAGTTTGTCTGCATCGGAGAGGCCCGCGAGCGGCCCTTCGGTCTGTGCGAGTCCGCCGTAGTTTGCGCCGAGCCAGAAATGGCCTTCGGGTTTACTAGGCTCGACGCGCACGGCCACATCGCCCGCCTCAATGCCCTCACGGAACAGAGCATCGCGCTCCTTATCATCCTGCGACTGATCGCCCAGCGTATAAGCCAGCCGCGCCATGCGCCACGCCGCGTCGTAATTGCCGGGCGCGACAGCCCGCGCACGTTTGATCAGTTCGAGACCGGCGCGCAGACGCTCGCGCTCGGCGCGGTGCGCGTAGCATTCGTCGGCTTGTGCGAGCAGCGCCGGATCGGGCGCGGGATTGATCATGGCCGCTTCCGTCGCAGACTTGGTTGACGAGCAAGCGCAAAGTTGCAGACAGATCAGACCGACAACGATCAGTTGCAGATAAGTGATCGCGGATTTACTTTTCATAGCGCGCGGTATTATAACCTTTAGTAGCACTCGCGTCTGTTTTTTTTCGCTTAGGCCGCCCTGAAGAGTTCATTCAACCGATTGCGCCCGCCCGCTATCGTTTACACGTTCGCGCTGAGGATAAAACGTGTCCGAGATACCACCGACCGGTGAAAAGAGACGTCATCGACGCATCAGAGTCTCGCTCTCTATGGATTGGGGATTTACGAGCGACTGTGAACAGCAAGGACGGATCACAAGCATCAGCCTCGGCGGCTGCTTCGTGCAGACGCCCGACGAAATTCAAGCCCGCGAGCAGTTGTACATTCGGTTGAATCTGGCGGAAGAGCATCTGCTGCGCGGAGAAGTTCGCTATCACATGCCCGAGGTCGGCTTTGGCGTCATGTTCATTGATCTGACGATTGAAGATCAACAGGCGCTTGAAACGTTCATCGCGTCATACGGTCAGACATAGGCGTGCGTCGCCCGCTTAAACCCGCAGATCGATTAGCCACAGTTCAAGCTGCGCCTGCGCGCAGAGGTGCGGCGTCAGGTTCGTCCAACGCGCGACACCGTCAAGCACCGTCGAGTCGGAAGTTAAAGCGATGGCGGCGGCTGCCTGAATCACCGCGTCCGGGTTGAAGGGCAACTCCACTTGCCAAGTCCAGCCGTGCTGCTCGGCCGCCGTTCTGATCTTGACGGCGAGCCGGCCGCTGTTTGAGACGGGCCGGTCAAGTAACCATTGTGCGCTGCCGACGCCAAGCGTTGCTAGCGTTGCGCCGATCAAGTTGACGGCCCGCTCGGTCTCTTGCACCGAGCGATACGAGCCATGCACGCTTGCGAGATCGCGCAGGCAACCGTCACGACATAAGAGCAATAGCCCGCCGCTCAAGGCCGCTTCGAGCGTGATCATCAAGTTGAAGCCGTCAATAACGACCCGCTCGCCGCAGAGTCGTTCTAAGGGCACGCAAGTCTCGCTGCGATGTGTGAGGCTCTGATCCGAACAGGCGGCGCGCGCCAGCGCCAAGCGTTGCCGCTCCGTCAGGCTGTGTCTATCGCCCACCAGCTTGAGCGCAGACTTAATCTGATAACCGCGTGTGAGCAACCAGCAGAGTTCCGTCGCAGCCGTGCGCAAAGTTGGCACGCGCTCCGGCGCGAACAGGACGCGATCCGCCGGATGTGCGCCGCGATGTTGTCGCTGATCTGGGCACACAAGAGAAAGGAACAATGATGAATGCGGAATGATGAATTAAAACAACCATCTTTCATCCATCATCCCGCATTCATCATGCTTTACCAAATTTGGCAGCGTTTGTCCGGCGGGCGCACCATCGTGTCGCCGGCCTTGCATTGGAAGGCGGCGGCGAACTGCGCCATGTTCGAGAGCGGCCCGTTGACTCTGAAACGATTGGGCGGGTGCGGGTCTGTGACCACACGGCGACGCGCCTCTTCGGGTCGGGTGTTGCTGGCCCAGACCTGCGCCCAGCCGAGGAAGAAACGCTGATCGGGCGTGAAGCCGTCAATCAAATTTTCAGGCTTCCCCCCTTGCGCTTTCCTGAACGCGGCATAGGAGATGGTCAAGCCACCCAGATCGGCCACAGATTCGCCGACGACGAGTTGGCCTTTGACGTGGACGCCCGGCTCGATCTCGTAGCTGTCGAACTGTTTGACCACGCAATCCGTCCGCGCCTTGAAGTTGGCGAAATCATCCTTCGTCCACCAATCAACGAGATTGCCTTCGGCATCGAACTTCGCGCCCTGATCGTCGAAGCCGTGCGTCATCTCGTGGCCGATGACCGCGCCGATGCCGCCGTAGTTGACGGCATCGTCAGCCTTCGGATCGTAGAATGGCGGTTGCAGGATGCCGGCCGGAAAGACGATCTCATTCATCGAAGGGTTGTAGTAAGCGTTCACGGTCGGCGGCGTCATACCCCACTCGGTGCGCTCGACGGGCCGGCCGATCTTGTTGAGGTTGCGCCGTAACTCAAACTCCGCGCCGCGCCGCACGTTTTCCAGATATTCGCCGCGCGTGACCGTCAGCGCCTCGTAGTTGCGCCACACGTCCGGGTAGCCGATCTTGCGCGTGAAGGCGTTGAGCTTGGCGATGGCGCGCTGGCGCGTGACATCGCTCATCCAACTGAGCGTCGAGAGATCGGTTTGCAGCGCCGTGATCAGGTTCTGCACCATCGCGCGCGCATGCGCCCGCGCCTGCGGCGTGAAAGTCTTCTGCACGTAGAACTGGCCCAACGCTTCGCCGAGCACGTTGTCTGCGCCCGCCACGCAACGCTTCCAGCGCGGCAGGATCTGCTGCGTGCCGCTCAGCACGTGGCCGTTGAAATTGAAATCTTCCTGCACGAAGGCCGAAGACAAAAGCGACGCGGTCGAGTTGAGCACGTGCCAACGCAGATAGGTTTTCCAATCATCAATCGGCACGGTCGTGAGCACGTGATCGAGCGCCTTGAAGAAATCGGGCTGCCCGACGTTGATCTCTTTGACGCCGTTGACGCCGCGCGCATTCAGGTATTCCGTCCAACTGAAGTGCGGCGTCAATTCGTTCACTTCCGTCACGGAAATCTTGTGATAGTTCGCTTCCGGGCTGCGCCGCTCGATGCGCGTCTTTGAGACCTCAGCCAATTTTTTCTCGATCTCGAAGACCGTGTGCGCTTCTTTGTCGGCCATGGCGGCGCTATCGCCTGCGAGCGTCAGCATCTTGGCGACGTGCTTCACATACTCATCGCGCAGGTGTGTGCTATCCGGATCATCTTTCGTGTAGTAGTCGCGGTCGGGCAGGCCAAGGCCGCCCTGTTGGGCCTGTGCGATCACCTCAGTTGATTTCTTGAAGTCTTGCGCCGCGCCGAAGCCGAATAGGCCGCGCAAGCCATAGTTGTGCATGCGCGCGATCTCGACTTCGAGGCCGCTCAAGTCTTTGATCGCGGCGATGCGCTGGAACTCCGGTTCAATCGGCTTGATGCCTTCGGCTTCGATCTTCTCTTGGTCCATGCAACTCGCATAGAAGTCGCCGACCTTCTGTTCGAGGCTGCCCGGCTTGGCGCTCTTATTCTTCGCCGCCGCTTCGAGAATGTCGCGCAGCACCACACGATTCTTCTCGGCCAACTCGGAGAACTTGCCCCACTGTGGATATTCCGGCGGGATCGGGTTGTGGGCCATCCAACCGCCGTTGGCGAACTGATTGAAGTCCTGACAAGCATCGGCGTTGCGATCCAAGTTGGCGGGATCGAAGCCGTGAATCTCGGTGGCCGGCGCAAGTTTAGTGGCCGGCTTCGTCTTCTGCGCCGCGGCCGGCGTCAACGCCGCACGACCTCTGCGCTCGGTCAACAGCACTGTGCCCGCAACGAACAGCAAGCACAACGACACAACGATTCGCAATCTCCAAACGCGCATGGCAATTCGCACCTCACTCGGCAAGATGTGGCTATCGGGGAACTTTGACAGAATGTGGCCACATCATACCAGCATGCAGCCGTTTTGCGTAGCCTGATTGGCGGGGAAAGCAGTGATAAGGGACGAGTGCCGAGACGAGTTAAAGACATGTTCTTGCTTGTCACTCGTCACTCGTCCCTGCTTTTATTACTTGATGCCGAGCAGTTCAACGTCGAAGATGAGCGTGGCGTTGCCGGGGATTGAAGGCGGCATACCTGTCGGGCCGTAGCCGAGTTTGGGCGGAATGATTAGCTTGCGCCGGCCGCCGACCTTCATCGTCATCACGCCTTCGTCCCAACCTTTGATCACTTTCCCCTGACCAATGACGAACTCAAAAGGCGTCCCACGGTCGCGCGAGCTATCGAACTTCCTGCCGCTCTCTAGCGTGCCGGTGTAATGCACGGAGACGGTCTGACCGGGCTTCGGGCTGGGGCCTGTGCCTGTGACCAGATCGACGTAGCGCAAGCCCGACGCAGTCGTCACTTCGCTCTGTGCGCTGCGGCTTTCGTTGCGCAGAAAGAGATAGGCCAAGCCCGTGAGACCGAGCGCGGCGATCAGCACTATAGCGATGGTGCGATTCCGCTGGTTCGCGCCTCTACGGGCCGGCGGTGCGGTCTGTTGATATAGACTCTTGCGCCCTTTTCTCTTTCCCGTCTGGCGCTTGCGACTCTGCGGCAAGTGATTTGTCCTCCGGTGCGTGCAACTCCACTGAAGCGTGCGGGCGTTTAATGTCGCACACACGCAGCCCGGCAGACAAGTTCACAAGCAGCGGTAAGTTTAGTTGCCGGATGCGGCTAAGGGTTGAAGACAATGACGACGGTGAAGCCCAGTCCGGCTTGGTCAAAGATATCGCCCTGACCGTCAACAAGGACTTGCACCTTAGCCAAATGGAACTCTTTCGCGCCGTTCTTCCATTTGTCGATCACGTACTTCTTGCCCAACTTCCGGCCCTTGAATTCACTCTTCCGCTGACCCAAGCCGTCGGCCGCGAATAGATCGAACGAACTGCCAGCAGCATCGGCCTTTAGCACCACTTGGGGATCGGTCTCTGGCGGATCATAGTCCACGTCATCACCGGAGATTGATTTCACTGCTCCGAACCAGACGTTGACGGTCAACGCCTGACTGCCGGTCAGAGTATAACTATGCAGCGTTGAGCCGTATTCGTTGAGCACGTTTACGCCCTTCACGCCCTTGTAGATGGTCTGGCCCGGCTTGAACTCAAAATGATTTTGCTGACCGGACTTAGGGCTGAACTCCACCAAGGTCGAGATTTCGCACGAGCCGCCGTCCATGATGATCGGCGGTTCGCTGCCGGTTTCGAGATGCGTCGGTATCGGCGTCGGTCGGGGGGTTGGGTTGGTAGTGCCGTTATTGTTGTTCGCGCCATTGGTCGTCTGCGTGTTATCGCACACCGAGAGAGCAGCGACAGCAGGCACAGCCACGAGCGCCGTCGCGATTGTTTTAGCGAAGTGGCGACGCGATTGCATGGACGTCGGTTCTGAGGGTTTGGACATGGGGTTAAAGTTTCCTTTCTGGGGCAGGGTTGGTAGAGCTTGTTTAGGAAGCAGCCGGTAGAGCTTGTTCAAGTTGCTTAAGGTCGAGTTGTACGTCAGGTCGTTTCAGGTAACTGTTGAAATAATCCGCCCCCCATTGCTCTTGTAACTGCTGCAAGCAACTGCGCGCTTGCGTCAAACGTTCGCGCGCCGCATCCGGTGCGCCCGTGCGCACAGCGGCCAGCCCGGCCACCAACCACGCGCGCCACTCCGAGTCGCGTTGGCCTGCGTCCGTAAAACTTTTTTGCGCACTGAGGGCCGTCGCTGCCGCCGCTTCGTTGTTGCCTTGCTCAAGTTGCGCTGTCGCGAGCATAAGTTGCACAACTGCACGGAGACGCGGATCGCTGGCATGCGCAGCATTGTCCGCCGCTTCAGTGCAGGTTTGCAGCCCCGCGTCTTTCGGGCCCGACATGACCTGCGCCAGACCGAGCACCGCTTGAGCCTCAAGCGCCGTATGACGGGCGGGCATATCGTCGAGCCGTATCGCGGTCTGACTCTCTTTGATCGCTTGAGTGAAACGACGTTGGCTCGCTGCGATCTCCGCGAGCAGCAGATGCACTTGAGAGGCGAGCGACTTGTTGACCGACGTCTGTTCGGCGCGGGCGCGGACTTGTTCGAGCGCGGCGAGCGCGTCTTGTTCTTTGCCGAGTCGCCAGAGCATTTCGGCGCGGTTCAGTTGATTGAAGTCATCGTTTGAGTGTGCGCCTAAAGCTGTCGAGATGCTGGCACTCTGTTCGAAATATTTGAGCGCGTCAGGATAACGTTCCTGCCGGGCATAGACCGAACCGATGCCGATGAGCAAGAGCGACTCCTGTTGCCTATCACTGACCTCGCGCGCCTTGTCCAGTAACGCCTGATAAGCCGCGAGCGCGCCTGTGTAATCGCCTGTCTCGGCTTGCGCGCGCCCTTGCAACTGCAACGCCTGCGAGGTCTCTTTGCGATAGCCGCCCTGCTGGAAGAACTGTAGGGCTTGTTGGACGAACGGCAAGCCCTCGGTCGGATTGTCCTGCGATTGGATGCGCATGCTGCCGAGCGAGAAGAGTGCGCGCGCTTCGTTGAACCGACCGTGATTGCGCTGCGCGATGGCGAGCGCTTGATTGAAGTAGCGTTCGGCTGTGCTGTAATCGCCGCGTTGGAAATAGACGTTGCCGAGATCAATCAACCCTTGCGTGGTCAGATTTTCGATGCCGCTCGTTTGCGCGAGTGCGATGGCATCCTTGGCGTACTGCTCAGCCTGCACCGTGTTGTCGGCTTTGCGTTCGACGCCGCCGAGTTGCAGCATGATCCTGATCTGTTGTGGCAGCACCTGCTGCGGTTGTGTCTGCATCGTCCGCGTCTTGTCGAGCGCGGCGAGCAACTGCGTGCGCGCGTCCGTTAGGCGGCCGAGCCGATTCAACAACGCGGCGCGTTGATAGAGCACTTCGGTCAAACCCTCGTAGTTGCTCCCTGACTCATAAAGTTTTTCCGCGCTGGCGAAAGCTGCTTCAGCATTCTTTTGATCTTGCTTGCGTCCGTAGAGAACGCCGAGCCGCAAGCGTGCGGCGGCGTTACTCGCGTCGAGTTCGATTGCCCGTTGATAATTCTCGATGGCATGGGCGATGTCCTCGTTCTTTTCATAGGCGCGCCCCAGATCGAGCAAGGCGCGCGCACGTTCCTCTTTGTCTATCTCTTGCTGCGTTAGTTGTTGATAGACGCCGATGGCGCTTGTGAAATCGCGCCGCACCACAGCCTTGATCGCATTCAAGTAGAGCGCATCAGTGACTTTCATTGGCGCGCGCTCCTGCACGAGACTGTCGGCTTGGAGTACCTCATCTTGCGCTCTGTCTGGATTGTCCAATTCCATCCAAGCCTCTGCGAAGCGCGCGTGCGCGAGCGCAAACTGCGGGTCAATGCTGACAGCGCGTTGGAAGGCGAGACTGGCCTTGTAGTACGTGCCATCGCGCAAGGCGTCGCTGCCCTTGTCGTACCAATTCGCGGCGGCGGCTGTCGGCTGATAAGGTCTGTGCCGGTACGCATAGAGACCCCAGATGGCGAGCGCGACGACGAGCAGCACGCCGAGGCCGGTGGCAAACGAAAGACGCGGGCGTATGAGCAGTTTGGCCGTGCGCGTGAAGGCGGCACTGAGTTGCGGGTGCTCTTGCTGCAAAGTTGACTTGCGTTCGACTCGCACAGTGTCTCGCACGGCGCGTGCGAGCGCGATGAGTTCCGCGTGCAACTCGTCAGCGGTTTGATAACGCGCTGCTGGTTGTTTGGCGAGCGCTTTCAAGGTGATGTGATCGAGTAAGGGCGGCACGTCGGGGTTGAACGCAGACGGCGGCGGCGGATCGATATGCAGGACTTTCGCTGAGATGTCGAGCACGCTCAAGCCTGGAAAAGCGGGCCGACCCGTCAAGCATTCGTAGAGCACTGCGCCGAGCGCGAAGATGTCGCTCCGCTCGTCGGCCGGCTGTGACGATGCCTGCTCCGGCGAAAAGTAGAGCGGCGTGCCGACGAGGACGTTGCTCTGCGTCAAAGTGGCGGGCAGCGTCTTGGCATCCAGATCGGCGGCGAGCGGGGTGATCTCTTTGAGTTGTTTGGCCAGCCCAAAGTCCAAGACCTTGATCTGACCACGCTCATTGATGTGTATGTTTGCTGGTTTGATGTCGCGGTGGATGATGCCGTGCGTGTGGGCTGCGCTCAAGGCGCTGGCGACTGCCGCGACGATCTCAACCGTGCGCGCTACATTGAGCGCGCACCCCACGATCAGTTCATTGAGGCCACGCCCTTCGACATATTCCATCACGATGTAGGGCTGACCCGTCAGCGTCTCGCCGTAATCGTAGATCGTGGCGATGTTTGGATGGTTGAGCGCAGAGGCGGCGCGCGCCTCGCGCAAGAAGCGCGCGCGGAAGTGATGCTCGACCCGATGCTCGTCGAGCGGAAATTTGATCGCTACGTGGCGGCCGAGTTGCGTGTCCTGCGCGAGATAAACCGCACCCATCCCGCCCTCGCCGAGAGGCTGGAGGATTTTGTAATGCGAGATGGTGCGGCCGATCATCGCCAGAGACTCCTAATGCTCACTAAAAGAGCAAGACGGCGGCGCGCGCGCAAGTGTTGACTGACAAATCGCAGGTTTGCTACTAGCGCAGAACCCGCACGGCCGGTTAGGCGTGGACCGCGTTGGCGCGGTCGGTTCGGTTATGACTTACGCATTGTAGTTAAGTTTGCGCAATTAAGCTAGATTTTTCGCGGGGGACTAACTGCCGACGGCACGGTCGGCAAGATTGCAACAGCGTACGCGGCTCAAACTTTAACGCTGCGCCGAAGGGTTGCGGGTCAAGTCAGAATTTGCCTTTTGCTTTAAGCTGACTCTGCCAGCCAAGATCATTGACCCGCGCGATTGTCTGCTATCTGTTATGTCGCTTTAAGGCAGAACATTTCAAACGGGGGTCGGCTCCGCCCGATTTCGTCATATCCAGCCGGGCTGCAACTGCTCCCTCATCCGCCGGTGACGAACATTGACTTTCGCCGCGATTTGGCATAGAAGCACGTGCCATCCCCAAACGCTGATTCAGACCAACGAGGTGCGCGCCCGATGAAGAGAGCGATCAACGTCAACATCAACGGCACAGAGCACGCGCGCGAGGTCGAACCGCGCCTGCTCCTCGTCCATTTCCTACGCGACGTGTTGGGTCTGACCGGCACACACGTCGGTTGCGAGACCTCGCTCTGCGGCGCGTGCACCGTCATCATTGACGGGCAAGCGGCCAAGTCATGCACGATCTTTGCGGTGCAAGCGGACGGGGCGAAGGTTACGACCATCGAAGGCTTGGCGCACAACGGCGAGCTTCATCCCGTGCAGCAAGGCTTCTGGGAATGCCACGGCCTGCAATGCGGCTATTGCACGCCCGGCATGATCATGGCGGCCACGCAACTGCTCGAACGAAATTCCAGCCCTACGCGCGAAGAGATACGCCACGGCCTCGAAGGCAATCTCTGCCGCTGCACCGGCTACCAACATATCGTCGAAGCTGTCGAGTACGCAGCGAAAAATCAGTGACATGTGCCGAGTGACGAGCGATAAGTAAGAATTTGTTTTAACTCGTCACTTGTCGCTCGTCACTGTTTTCGGAGGTTCTTATATGCCGCAAAAATATGTCGGGCAGCGGGTGAAGCGGACGGAAGACCCGCGCTTGATCAAAGGGCTGGCGCATTACGTGGACGATATACGCCTGCCGGATACTCTGCACGTCTCGTTCGTGCGCTCGATCTATGCACATGCGCGGCTGACGAACGTGGACGTGAGCGAAGCATTGCAAGCGCCGGGCGTCGTGGCGGTTTACACGGGGCGCGACGTAGAGAAGATCGGCCCTGTGCCGTGCGCGGGTGCTTTGCCTGATCTGAAAGTGCCGGATCATCGCGTGCTCGCGCGCGACAAGGTCTATTTCGTCGGCCATCCGATTGCGTGCGTTGTTGCCACAGACGCATACACGGCGCGCGATGCGGTTGACGCGGTCGCGGTTGATTACGAAGAACTGCCCGTCGTCGTTGACACAGAGGCAGCGGCACAGGCCGACAGTCCGGTCATACACGAAAGCTTCGGCGATAACATCGCATACAAGTTGACGGCGGGCGAGGGCGACATCGAAGCGGCGCTCGCGGCCGCCACGCACGTCATCAAGCAGCGCATCATCAATCAACGGCTCGCGCCCGTCGCGATGGAGCCGCGCGGCGTGCTCGCGCGCTATCTGCCCGGCGAACAGGAACTCACCGTCTGGTCTTCGACGCAGATTCCGCATCTCCTACGCACGCAACTCGCGCTCATGATCGGCATGCCTGAGAACAAACTGCGCGTCATCGCGCCGGAGGTCGGCGGCGGCTTCGGCTCGAAGTTGAACGTCTATGCGGAGGAGGCTTTGCTCGGTTGGATTTCGATGCAGACGGCTAAGCCCTGCAAGTGGATCGAGACGCGGCGCGAGAACATGCAGGCGACGATTCACGGGCGCGATCAAGTGGGCGAGATCGAGATCGGCTGCAACGCGGACGGCACAATCACGGGTCTGCGCTACAACGTCTTCGCAGACCTCGGCGCGTATCATCAACTCTTGACGCCCGCTATTCCAACACTCACGGGCCTGATGCTGTCCGGCTGCTACAAAATCCCCGCGATTCAGATCAACGTCACCGGCGTCTTCACCAACAAGATGGCCACGGACGCATATCGCGGCGCGGGCCGGCCCGAAGCAACTTACGTCGTCGAGCGCGCGCTCGATCTCGTCGCAGCAGAGTTGCAACTTGATCCGGTCGAAGTCCGGCGCAGGAATTTTCCGAAGCCTGAAGAGTTTCCGTTCAAGACTGCGACCGGACTTTTTTACGACAGCGGCAACTACGAAGGTGCGCTCGACAAGGCGCTCGAAAATGCAGACTACGCGAAACTGCGCGAAGAGCAAAAACAAGCACGCGACGAGGGGCGTCTGCTCGGCATCGGCGTTTCCACTTACGTCGAGATTTGCGCGCTGGGGCCGTCGCAGGCGATGCCCGCAGGCGGTTGGGAGAGTGCGACCGTGAGGATCGAGCCGACGGGCAAGGTCACGATCCTGACTGGCGCATCGCCGCACGGACAGGGACAGGAAACGAGCTTCGCCCAACTCGCCGCCGACGAACTCGGCGTTGACTTAAATGATGTAACCGTCATTCACGGCGACACGTCAATCGTGCAATACGGCATCGGCACGTTCGGCAGTCGGGCAACGGCCGTCGGCGGTACGGCCGTTTACATTGCTATCGAAAAGCTGAAAGAGAAAGCGACGAAGATCGCCGCGCATCTGCTCGGCGCAGAGGCTTCGAGCGTGGCCTTTGCGGATGGGAAGTTTTCGGCGCAGGAAGTGAAGCAGGCTGCGGCCGCGGCTGGCGCTGATCCCGGTGAAGTGCCCGCGCCCGTCTTGCCCGCAGGTCAAGACCCGGCCGGCGCTCTGCCCGAACCGGAGACAAACGGTAAGCGCGTCTCTTTGCAAGACGTGGCGCTCGCCGCCCACTTGGCGAAAGAGTTGCCGCCCGACATGGAGCCGGG
>QHXQ01000118.1 GCA_003223935.1 Acidobacteriota bacterium
ATTGACAGGCGACGAGCACGAAGAAGTTGCCGCAGAATTTGCCGAGCAGATATTGGGCGCGACTCACGGGCTTGGAAAAAATGAGCGGGGCAACGTCAAGCCGGAAGTCTCTGATCACAGGATCGCCCATGATGACGGCGGTGAAAAGCGGCAGCGTTAGAAAAGAGAAGCCGATGAAGTTTCTGACGATGTAGAACTCGCTGTTTGTGGCCACACCGTAGTACGCCGCTGCGCCCCAACCCCACCACAACAGTGCGTTCGCGCCAAACAAAATGGCCATCGCATAAGGCACGATGCGTTTCGAGTTGAGCAACACTTCCGTCCGGCAGACCGCGCCGAAAGGTGTTCGAGGAATGAGCCTCATCGCGCTTGGCGCTCCCCGCTTTGACTGACTAGATTGAAATAATAGTCTTCGAGCGTCGGCGTGACTGCCGTGAACGCTTCACTCGGTCGTGCGCCCTTTGAGAGCACGCGCAGCCGCGCTTGGCCGTCAAACGTCTGCGCGGAGATCGTCTTGAAACGCGCACGCAAATCCGGCACGCTCTCGCGCGGTACGGTCGCCTCCCAGATCGATTCTGCAAGTTCGCTTACTGCTTGCTGCGGCGCGCACGCGGCGAGTATCTCGCCTTGCCGAATGATCGCCATGCGGCTGCACAGGCTCGATACATCGGAGACGATGTGCGTCGAGAGGATGACCACGCGGTTTTCGCTGGCGGTGTCGGCGAGCAAGTTATGAAAACGCACACGCTCTTCAGGGTCTAGTCCGGCGGTCGGTTCGTCAACGATGACGAGTGCAGGTTGGCCTATGAGCGCTTGCGCGATGCCGAGCCGCTGGCGCATCCCGCCCGAAAATTCTCCGACGCGCTGTTTGCGCGCGTGCGCGAGATTGACTCTTTCAAGTAACGCAGCGAGCAAAGCCTTGCGCTCGCGTTTGTTCATGACGCCCTTGAGCTTGGCGAAGTAGTCGAGCGTCTGCTCGGCGGTGAGCGTCGGATACAGGCCGAACTCCTGCGGCAAGTAGCCTAGCATGCGGCGCGCATTGTCTTTGTCGGCTAACAAGTCCACACCGTTCAGTTCGGCCGTGCCGGCATCCGGCGCAAGCAGCGTAGCCAAAATCTTCATCAGCGTCGTCTTGCCTGCGCCATTCGGCCCTAACAAACCGAACATGCCCGCCGGCACTTCGAGGCTCACACCTTTCAGTGCCTGAACATGACTGGCGTAAGTTTTCTTTAGCTTCTGTATGTTAAGCATCGCGCAGACTCGAATAGACACCGACGAGCGCAATTGGTTTCCGAATCTCAAGCGCATTGAGCGCACGTCCGGCTCGGAGCGCATGATAGCTCGACTCATGATACGTGCTATCATGCGAGGCGCAAGATAACACTCTTTTAGCGATCAACTCTCAGGCTGCGCAGGCGCAGACGTGCGCGGCGTGCGCTCGCGCGGGGCGTAGAGTGTTGACGGAGCGTGGGCAATGTTTAGGCGAGGTGAAGCTGATGCAGAGCGAGTTTAAGAATGAAGCGTTGACCGATTTCAGCAAGGAAGAGAACGCGCGGGCGATGCGTGCGGCGCTCGACAAAGTGCGGAATGATTTGGGACGCGAGTATCCACTTGTAATCGGCGGCGAGCGGATTAAGACCGGGCGCACGTTCGATTCCGTCAATCCGGCGCGCAAGACCGAAGTGGTCGGCCGGTTTCAGAAGGCGACCGAAGAGTTGGCGCGGCGCGCGGTCGAGACGGCCGACGAGACGTTCAAGAGTTGGTCGCGCACGCTGCCGCAGCAACGCGCCGAGTTGTTGTTCCGCGTCGCGCAACTCCTGCGCGAGCGACGACATGAGATGTCCGCGTGGATGGTCTATGAGGTAGCGAAGACTTGGCCAGAGGCGGACGGGGACACGGCTGAGGCGATTGACTTCTGCGAGTTCTACGCGCGCGAGATGCTGCGCTACGCCGCGCCGCAACCGCTCGTGCAGATCGCAGGCGAAGAGAACGAACTGCGCTACATTCCGCTCGGCGTCGGCGTGGTCATCCCGCCTTGGAATTTTCCTTTGGCGATCATGGCGGGCATGACGGTCGCATCGTTTGTGACCGGCAACACGGTCGTGCTTAAACCCTCGTCGGATGCGCCCGTGATCGCGTACAAGTTTTTTGAGTTGCTCGAAGAGGCGGGCTTGCCGCCGGGCGTCGTCAACTTCATGACCGGCTCGGGCGCGGAGGTCGGCGACGTGGTGGTTGATCACGCGCGCACGCGCTACGTCGCGTTCACCGGCTCGAAGGAAGTCGGCTTGCGCGTCAACGAGCGCGCGGCCAAGACGCAGGGCGGGCAGATTTGGATCAAGCGCGTCATCGCCGAGATGGGCGGCAAGGACGCGATCATCGTGGACGCAGACACAGACCTCGACGCTGCCGCGTTGGGCGTTGTGCAATCGGCGTTCGGGTTTCAAGGGCAGAAATGTTCCGCCTGCTCGCGCGCCATCATTCATGCAGATGTGTACGAGCCGATGGTTGAAAAGATCGTGGCGCGCACCGAAGCATTGAAGGTCGGCGATCCGACGCTGCAAACGACGAGCATGAGCGCGGTCATCAATCAGAAAGCGTTCAAGACGATCAACGATTATATCGAGCGCGGCAAGACGGAAGGCGGGCGCGTCGTCGCAGGCGGCGGCGCAGACGGCGAAGAAGGCTTCTTCATCGAGCCGACCGTCATCGCCGACGTAAAGCCGGGCGCGACAATCGAGCAAGAGGAGATATTCGGTCCAGTCCTCGCCGTCATCAAAGCGCAGGACTTCGATGAGGCGCTCGCTATTGCCAACGACACGCAGTACGGTCTGACCGGCGCGGTCTATGCAAACGATCCAACGAAACTTGAACGCGCGCGGCGCGAGTTCCACGTCGGCAATCTTTATTTAAATCGCAAATGCACCGGCGCACTCGTCGGCGTGCATCCCTTCGGCGGCTTCAACATGTCCGGCACAGACTCGAAAGCCGGCGGGCGCGACTACTTGGGCCTCTTTATGCAGGCTAAGGTCTCCGCCGAGAAAGTGCGCGCCGGTTACAGCGACAAAGAAAAACGCGGCGTGATCTGAAACACGCTTAAAGCTTGAAGGTCAGACAAGCATTGACTCTGTTTGTTGATTTGTCGTAGAAGCAGTGTGCTTTGACGAACTCTATACTACGGACGTGAGTTGACGATATGAAACACATCCCCGTGCTAATGGTGCTGGCCTTCGCTTTGTCTCTGTGCAATCTCACAGGTAAGAAAGCGGGCCTATCAAACTCTAACTCGGCCACAGGCGGCGAGACTGTGGATCGGCCGCAACCGACGGCCGCCCAAACCCAAGCGCTCGAAGGCGGGCAGACGGTCAAGTGGGAGCAGCAAGACATCACTTGGACGCTGCCGAAGGGCTGGAACAAGATCACGGTCGAGAGCAAAGAGTTTAACTACGGCGCGCCGGGCAACGGAGCGTTTCTCATCGGCAGCATCTCGCCGATGGACGAAAATTTCCCCACCGATATTAGTCTCAAAGCGTTTTATGACGGCGCGAACACGCGCAAGAAAAACGGCGAGGTTGATGAACTGCATTATCTTGAGCTTGACGGTTTGAAAGGCGTCGAGTTTCGTGAAGCCAATCCTGAGCATCCTGACGGCATTCGCCGCCTGCAATGGCAAGCTTTTCGCAAGCATGCGGGCCAGACGCAGATGGTGAATCTCATCCTCTCATCGAGCGGCAAGAATTTTCCCGCCCATCAAGATGAGCTTTACGCCATCCTCTACTCGACCAAGCTCAGTCATTGAGTACGTCAAGTTGAGCAGCTGGCGAACATAGCTGCACAAGCAGAGCGCGACGAGCAGCGGGCGCGGGCTATTTCTATGCGCTTAGTTTTCATGGGCACGCCGGCATCGGCCGTGCCTGCTCTCAAGCGATGCCTCGACGACGGGCATGAGGTCGTCGCCGTCTGGACGCAACCGGACAGACCTGCCGGGCGCGGCAATCGTCTGCATGCGTCGCCGGTCAAAGAGTTCGCGCTCGCGCATGGCCTCACCATTCATCAACCGACGAAGATCAAGACCGAAGAAGCGCACGCGCTCTTTGCCTCGCACGACGCGGACGCGGCTATCGTCGTCGCCTACGGGCGCATCCTGCCCGCAACGTTTTTGCGTGCGCCGCGACGCGGTTGCATCAACGTGCACTTCTCGCTGTTGCCAAAGTATCGCGGTGCAGCGCCGGTCAACTGGGCCATCGTGCGCGGCGAAAGTGAGACTGGCGTGACGACGATGCAGATTGACGAAGGGCTGGACACGGGCGCAATTCTCTTGCAGCGCGCGACGCCGATTGAGCCGGACGAGACCGCGCCGCAACTGCTCGCGCGCCTGTCAGAGTCGGGCGCAGACTTGTTGGGCGCGACGCTCGCGCGCTTGGATGAGATCGTGCCGCGCCCGCAAGTTGATGAAGCGGCCACGTTCGCGCCGATCTTAAAACGCGAGGACGGGTTGATTGATTGGCCGATGCGCGCCGCAGAGATCGAGCGGCGCGTGCGCGGCTTGCAACCGTGGCCGAACGCCTTCACGCAGTTTCGCGCGCAACGCCTCGTCATCTGGCGCGCCGTGCCGTTGCCGGCGAATACAGCACAAACTAAGCCCGGCACAATCACACGAGCGCATGGCGATGAGCTTGTCGTCGCGTGCGGCGCGGCGACAGCCTTACAGTTGCTCGAAGTGCAAGCGGAAGGCCGCCGCCGCATGAGCGCGCGCGATTTTCTAAACGGCATGCGTGTCGAGGCGGGCGCACGTTTAGGTTGAGCGGACGTTTGCAGATGACGACGCGCGTACACAAGAAGAGGCGCGGCGGTAGAGAGTCGCGCAATAGCTTGCCGGGGGCGGGTGCGGTTACACCGGCGCGGCGCGTGGCGTTCAGCGTGTTAAGTCGCGTCGAGGAAGGGGGCGCGTTTGCGTCTGTGCTGCTCGCGCATGCGACCGCCGAGTTGCGCGCAGATGATCGCGCGTTGTGCTACGAGTTGGTCTTGGGCACGCTGCGTTGGCAGTTGTGGTTGGATAAGTTGATCGAGCATTACGCGGGGCGTGCGGTGGCCGAGGTTGAGGCGGCAGCGCGACGCGCGTTGCGATTGGGTTTGTATCAACTGCGCTTCTTGTCGCGCGTGCCTCAGTCTGCGGCCGTGAACGAGTCTGTGAACCTCATGCACGAGGCGCGTACGCGCGGTGCGGCGGGCTTTGTCAACGCGGTCTTACGTCGTGCAACGCGCGAGCCTGATTACGATCCAGCGAACGCGGGCGGGGATGAGCTTGAGCGATTGGCGATTGCGACCTCACATCCCGCTTGGTTGCTGGCGCGTTGGCTGCAAGCCTTCGGCGCGGCGGAAACTGAAGCGCTGGCACGGGCGAACAATCAGACGCCGCCCGTAGCGTTTCGCGCGAATGAATGGCGCGCGAACAACGAAGAGGCGTTGACACGTCTGCGCGCGGCCGGTGTTGAGATGCAACCGTCTGAGATTGCGCCGGGCGCATGGCGTGTGATTGCAGGCACGGGCGGCGCGGCGCTGCGTGCGCTCGCAGCAGAGGGCATCGTCTATACGCAGGACGAAGCGTCGCAGTTGGTCGCGCATGTGCTCGACGCGCAAGCCGGCGAGCGCGTGCTCGACGTGTGCGCTGCGCCGGGCAGCAAGACGACGCACATCGCAGGTTTGGCCGGCGAGCGCGCGCTCGTCGTTGCGGGCGATCTCTATGAGCATCGCGTGCGTGTGGTCAATGAATCGGCGGCGCGACAGAGGTTGACGAACGTGTGTGCCGTCGTGTTCGATGCAGAGCAACCCTTGCCGTTCGCCGACGCAAGCTTTGATCGCGTACTTGTTGACGCGCCTTGTACGGGCACGGGGACGCTCCGGCACAATCCCGAAATCCGTTGGCGCTTAACGCCCGCAGACATCGCGCAACTCGCGGCGCGGCAGCAGTGCATTCTGGCGCACGCGGCACGCACTCTGCGCACGGGCGGGCGGCTCGTCTATTCGACCTGCTCGGTCGAACTGGAGGAGAACGAAGCAATCGTCGCCGCGTTTCTCAGAGAGCAGCCAGATTTCACCGCAATCCAAGTCAACGCGCCCGCGCGGTTGTTGACCGCGACCGGCGCAGCACGCACTTGGCCGCATAGGGACGGCGCGGATGGATTCTTCATTGCGTCGTTTGCGCGGCCGCACTGAGCGGGCGTGCGACTTGCGGCGCGTCTTGCGCGGGTGCTAGACTCTCGCGTTTGAAAATGCGCCGTGCGGCGCGTGTGGCATTAGAGATGACGAGGTAACAGTGGTTCAGGCACAGCGGACGTTCCCGACGTTTTTCAGCAGGATCGGCATTCTTCTCGGCATCGCTGTCGCCTTCGTCGCGGGTCTGTTCGGCACGATCTGGTGGTCTCTGCGCAGCCCCGAAGTGAAAGTGCCTGAGGTCGTCGGGCGAAATTATTCCGATGCCGAGACGGCGCTGGAAAAAGCGGGCCTCAAGGTGCTCAAACGCGCGTCGCGTTACAGCGCCGACATGAAGCCCGACACCGTGCTCGATCAGACGCCGCACGCGGGCGAGGTCGTCAAAGAGGGATCGCCCGTCGCGGTCGTCACCAGCCGTGCGGAACAGAAAGAGGGTGAAACCTCCGTCAGCATCGCGGCGAAGGAAGGGAACAAGACCGAAGGCGGCGCGGGCGTCAATAAGAACGAGAACACGAACGCGAACACAAACGAAAACGCGAACGCAAACGCAAACGCCAATCGTCCGAAGCACAACAAGAACAGCAACAAGAACGCGAACGCGAACCAGAACGGCAACGCCAATGCGAACGCTAATGCGAACGCCAACGCCGTCGCCAATTCAAACCTCGACAACCGGCTGATACTCAATCGCAATACCAACGAAACGAGCACGGGCAACACGACGACCGAACACCCGAACGTGAACGCGACGACGGGGCATAACGCGAACGCAAGCCCTAACGTGAACACAAACGCGAACACAGGGCGCAACGCTAACGCGAACACGAACCGCAACACGAACAATCGAAACACGAGCGCAACCGGCACGCGCAACGCGAACACGAGACGCGCGAGCGGCAATACAAATCGCCCGCCGAATAATTAAGCTTGCGTCAGTTGTTCAAGTGAAAGCGCGGGCTTCGGTCTATATCGTCGAACAAGCATGTCGGTCTGCTGTTTTTCGGCCGGTAACCCCTAAGCGCGCGAGGTCTGTCCGGGAGCGCGCGGCGAAGTAGGAGAAAAGATTATGGTCGAAATCGCTCCTTCGATTCTGTCGGCTGATTTCGCGCGGTTGGGCGAAGAGATCGCCGCGGCCGAGCGCGGCGGCGCGACCGTCGTCCACTGCGACGTGATGGACGGTCATTTCGTGCCCAATCTGACCATCGGTTTGCCGGTCATAAAATCTTTGCGCCGCGCAACCCGTCTGCCCCTCGACACGCATCTAATGATTTCTGAGCCGGGGCGTTACGCCGAGCAGTTCGTTGACGCGGGCGCGAATATGGTCTCAGTTCACGTCGAAGTGGACGCGCATCTGAACCGGACGCTCATGGCGATCAAAAACAAAGGGGCAAAGGCGGGCGTCGTCATCAATCCGGCGACACCGCTCTCGACGCTCGAAGAAGCGCTCGACGTCGCCGATTACGTCCTTGTCATGTCGGTCAACCCCGGCTTCGGCGGCCAAAAATTCATCCCGTCCGTGCTCGACAAGGTGCGTCGCCTGCGGCGCATGATTGCCGAGCGCGGCTTGACTGTGCGCATCGAGATTGACGGCGGCGTGGATCGCACGAACATCGGCGAGGTGACGGCCGCCGGGGCGGAAATAATCGTCGCCGGCACGGCCGTCTTCGGTGTCGGCGATCCGGCGCAGGGCGTCCGCGACCTGCTCGATGCGTCAACTACAGTGGCAAGTGGCAAGTGACGAGTGACAGGTTCAAAACTTTGTCTTCGCTTGTCACTCGTCACTCGTCACTCGGCACTCGTCACTGTTTTTCGGAGGTTTATTTCATGCGTTATCGCAGTCTCTTAGTTGTGGCCGTGCTCGGCGCGGTTTTGGGCGCGGGGCTTGTGCTCGCGCAGGCACAGACGGGCGGCGCGCAGAGCACGGGCACGCCTTATCAGCGACTCGAAGTGATGCGCCAGCAGCTCGACTCGATGCGCCGCTCGCTCGCCACAGGCATCGCCAATCTGGGCGGTGACAGCGCTGAGCCGAAGGATAAGAAGAAGGACAAGAAAGAGAGTGCCGCGCCCGCAACCGAAAGCGACTCGGTCGCGCGCCTGCGCGGGTTGGACAAAGAGGCCAGCTCGCTCACGAACGATATCATTGATCTGCGCGGCAAGGTGGATCGCGCCGAGCGTTACGAGGCGGCGCAACTCGACAAGCTCGAAAGCGCGGTGGGTGATCTCAACAACCGCGTCGAGACTGCTTTGCGCGAGACCGCAGGCGAGCGGCGCAGCGGCGCTACGGTCGCTTACGTGCCGAAGCACAACAAGCCGCAGAAGAAGGGTGGCTTGTTCAGTCACCTGAATCCTTTTCACGGTGGCAGCGGCGATAAGGAGATTGATGAGTTGACGGGCACGGTCGCGCCGGGCCGCGACCGCGAACTCTTCGCCGCCGGCACGAAGCGCGCGCGCAAGGGCGATTATGAAGGCGCGCGCCTGCTCTTCAGTGTCATCATCAACACCTATCCTGAGTCACAGTTTCTGCCTTACGCGAAACTCGCCATCGCCGACACCTTCTATCTCGAAGGCATGACGAGTTCGCTCATCCAAGCGGGCGCAGCTTATCAAGAGTGGCTGACCTTCTTCCCGACCGATCCTTTGGCCGAGCGCGCGATGCTCAAGATGGCTGAGGTCGAGATGCGGCAGATGGTTCGGCCCGACCGCAGCAACGAACACGCGCGCAAAGCCGAGCAGCGTTTGAAAGCCGCTTTGCAGCAGTTCCCGCAGACCTCTCTGCGCCCTGAGTTCGAGCAACGCCTACGCGAGACGCAGGAGAATCTAGCGATGCACGATTACGGCATCGGCAACTTCTATCTTGATCGCTTCAATCGCGGTCTCGCGCCCAATCCGAAGGGCGCGCAGTCGCGCTACCGCGAGATTGCTGATAAGTACAAAAACTTCTCGTTGATGGCCGACGTGCTCTACAAACTCGGCACGACGTACATACAGGAGGAAGAACCGGACGAAGCGGCGAAGGTCTTCCAGCAACTCGTGCGCACGCACCCGAACAGCGAGTACGCCGAGAAGGCGAAGCAGCAATTAGAGGCGATTGGCGCGGACGTGCCGCCGCCGGCCCCGGACGCTGTGCAGGATGAGCCGGGGAAGCCGGGCATGATGGAGCGGTTTAAGCAAGAGGCCCTCGGCACGGTTGACATCACGGTGGACAAAGACGGCGTGCTCATCAGCCACGACAGCAAGGAGACCGCAGACCTGATCGAAAAGGTGCTCGAACACAACGGAACCCTGCCCGTCAACGAACTGACCGGGCCGACGCCTTCATCGCGCGTCTCACTTGCGCCGCGCGCAGCGCAGTCGGTCACGCCACCGTCGCCGCCCAAATCGAACGGCATCAAGATCACGCCGACGCAGACGGGCCAACCCGCAACCGGCAGCGATCCGACCAAACCTTCAACGCCGCCGCCCGGCACGCCACAGTAAGCGGCGAGTTAAAGCAGGCAATAACAAATGAGGACTCAGTTGTGTTGAGTCCTCATTTTGTTTTTATTCTGTATGAAAATAACTGCTGCAAGTTTTTTTGCATAAAGCCGAAGATTTATATTGACCAGGAAATATAATGGGAGTATATAGCAGCCGTTCCGAGTGGATACGCCCTCGCGGATTTCTCACCTGATAAGGAGACATTATGAAGGAACATAGGCACACGCTAAAGGTCGTGCTCTTGGTCGGAGCATTGACACTGGTTATTGCTGGTGTTGCCGGTGCAATAGCTGGAAAGAAGCGCACCAGCCAGCGACATGCGCCAATACGAAAGCAGATTAGCGTCTTGCCGTCAGTAAGTTCAAAAGTCTCGACTATTGAAGTGCTTAATGCATCCATCGAACAGCCGGACACACCTGCGGTGGCGGCAGCCGTCGAGGTACGAAATAATTCTAACCGCGACATAACTACTATAATGCTTATCTGCGGCGAGGGGGGCGTAGAGAGAAGTGGATTGACAGACCCTGACAATCCTCACGTAGTTCTACCTGCGCATGGAACGATAACTCTTGAGATGGGGTTTGGCGAAATGACACCAGACTGTTCTCTGATGATAGGTGGTGTCACTTACGCTGACGGCAGTGAGGATGGATTGCCAGAGACACTTGAGAGCATGCACGGCATCCGCGCTCAAGATAAAGCGGAGCATGATGCAAAGAAGGGAGCCAACAAACAGTGAAAATCTTACTAATCGCTTTGTTGCTAGCCGCCGCCAACGTTGGCGTATATTTCATATCCTATACAGTTTCCGCGAGTTGTGGAGATACACAGAATGCGAGTGGCCCTGATACTTTTACGGGGTATTGCCCAAGTATAGGAGAAGTCAACCCTCTGACTAAGACCGAGCATTAGGACATATATTGGTTGGACGGCTATGGCCATCATGTGGACATTACAGATAGTGGGCAGAAAGGAATACGAGGCTCAACGTGTGTTGAATGCTACCCGGAATTTGATTCGCCAACCTTCACCGAGCTAAGCGGTAATAAAGCGCAATGGAATCAGCGAACAGTTTCAGGATATTTTACTGAATATGATGGAAGCTGCTTCGTTGATACTATGCTCAGTGTTAATAACCATCCCCAGACTCATATATGCTGTAACACGGATTGTCCTACACCGCCTAATGGTTGTGTATCATGTGACGGAAGTCCAATCTTAGTGGATGTGGCAGGGAATGGTTTTAATCTTACTGATCAAGTGAACGGCATTAACTTTGACCTCAACGCAGACGGTGCGGCAGAACATTTATCTTGGACTACTCCCGGCTCTGATGACGCTTGGCTCGCACTAGATCGTAATGGAGATGGAGTTATCGGTAGTGGTGTCGAGTTGTTCGGCAACTTCACCCCACAACCTGCCCCCTCGGATGGTCAAGCTCGGAATGGTTTTCTGGCCTTGGCCGAATATGACAAACCCGCACAGGGAGGGAACGGTGACGGAGTCATAGATAGTCGGGACGCCGTTTTCTCTAGCTTACGACTGTGGCAAGATGACAATCACAACGGAGTCTCAGAAGCGAATGAGTTGCATACGCTCTCGGAGCTTGGATTAAAGTCTATCGACCTTGACTATAAAGAATCGCGGCGGCTAGACCCGAACGGTAATCAGTTCCGCTATCGAGCGAAAGTCAAGGATATACATGGTTCACAGGTTGGGCGTTGGGCTTGGGACGTGTTCCTTGTACATGGCTCATAGTCAACCATGCCAACTTGAAATAGCAGGCCCTCCTTAAATTGGAGGGCCTGCTATTATTCTGTGTCATTCAGTTCTCAATCCGATCCATTAAATTTGAAATCTCCTTACATAATACCAACACTTTGAGCCAACCCTCTCGCCCTTCGCCGTGCGCCCTTCACCTTGCTCTCTGCGGATGTTAGAATTTTTCGCAAGGAGGCTTAAGAGACCAATGGCGGAGAACGTCGAGGATGAATTGCAGCGTCGGTATCGCAGCGCCGTCGGCGCAGTGACGGCGATGTTTGCCTTGACGGCGCTCTTGGTGGTGCTCGCCTTTACGGGTGTGCGCCCGCATCTGCCCAACGGGATGTACAGTTCAACCTTGTACGGCCTGCTCTGGCTCATGATCCTCTTTCTCGGTCTCGGCGCAGTCGCCGTGCGCCGCGCGCGCTTCGCCGCCATGCGCCTTGACGCCATCGCGGCACTGCGCGGCCCCTTAGGGCTGCTCGTTACGCTGCAACGAACGACCATTATCGTGGCGCTCATCGGCGGTGCCATCGCCGTACTCGGTTACTTGTTGACATTACTAACCAACGACACTGACAGCATGCGCAACGCCGCCATCATCGCCATCGCCGTGCTCTTTTATTGTTATCCCCGCCGGGCAGCTTGGCGGCGCGTCATCGCCGCCACACAGCAACCGGGCGGCCTGACCGCCGAGCCGCCCGCGAAAGGAACACCCGCGTGAAGTTTTCACTCCGCCTCGCCGCGAACGCCGCGCCGCTTGCCTGCGCCTGCGCTCTCACCTTCGCCTGTACGCTCAATGCGCGCGCGCAGACTAGACCTGAGCCGCTCAACCCTCCGCAGCCCACGCCGACACGACACAACGACGCGCAGCCCACAACGAACACAGAGCCGAACACGCCGGTCGCAGCCCAAGTCGTGCAACCTGCGACGCAGGCAGCGTTGACGCCGCGCGAGCGCCGCGCCCGCGCTTATGCGAAGTTGCTCGAAGGGCAGCGTTATCTGTCGAGCGCGGCGCAAGTCGGCGGCATGACGCGCGAGTCTATTACGAGCGCACAGTCCGCACTCAAAGAAGCGAGCGATCTCGAGCCGACGCTCGCCGAAGCACACACTGCGCTCGCCGAGATCGCCTTCTTCTTTCTTGACGATCTCACGACGGCCGAGCGCGAAGCCAACGCCGCCACACAGATCGATCACGACAACTTCGGCGCGCATCGGCTGCTCGCGCGCGTCTATGCGCTCAAGGCCGGCTTGGCTGAAGATAAGGTTGATCGGCCGGCCGTCGAGCGCGCGATCAAGGAACTCAACGAAGTCATCCGGCTCGACTCGAACGACCCGGAAGCCTTGGCCCTGCTCGGCGAGTTTTATCAACTGACGGGGCGCACGAACGAAGCGATTGACGCCTTCAAGCGTTGGGCTGTCGCGCCACCCGCCGTTGATGTGCGCTTCTATCAGATCATCACGCAAGGGCGCGACCTTACGCCCGATGCCGCCGCCGCCCGCCTTGGCGAAGCGTTGCTGCGCGCCGGCCGCACGGCTGAAGCGCTCGGCGCGATTCGCAACGCGCTCGCCGCCAGCCCGGAGAACGTGCGCTATCTCGAACTGCTCAGTCAGGCGATCAGTGCGGGCGGCGTTGATAGCAGCGCAGTGGATGATCTCAAGCGCATGCTCGTCGCCAATCCGGCGAACGCCGCCGCCGTCAGTCTGCTCGCGCAGACGCAAGCGCGCGCCGGGCAAGTGGACGAAGCTGTCGCCACCTTGCGCGCCGGCATCAATAATCGTAAGACGGGCGAGCGCGAGAAGAATCTGCTGGTCAGCCAACTCGCTGATACGCTCGCCAACGCCCTGCGTTATCAGGAAGCGATCCAAGCTTACGAAGACGTGCTCAAAGCGCGCGGCATCGCCGACCAGCCGCTCACCGCCGACAGCGACAAACAGACCGCCTCGCGTCTGTTGACCAGCATCATCGGGCTACAACGGCAAGCGGGCCGCACAGACGACGCGCTCGCATCAATCGCGCGCCTGCGTCGTCTGTTAGGCCCCGATGATCCGCAAGCCGATTATCAACAAGCACAACTCTTGCGCGAGGAAGGGAAGCGCAAAGAGGCTCTGGATTTGATCCGCGCGGCGCGTTTGAAGTATCAGACGCCTACGGCGCAGCAAGCGTTCCTCCAACTCGAAGCGCGCACGCTCGCCGAACTCGGCCGCGCAGACGAAGCGGCGCAACTCTTGCGCAGTCGTCTGACCGGCAAACCCGAAGACGACTACAACACCTATCTCAACCTCGCCAGTATGTTCCTCGACGCCGGGCGCGGCAAAGAAGCGGTCGAAGCCGCGCGCAAGTTGTTGGAGATTGCGCCGGCCGATCAGCCTGAGTTGCAGACGCAGGCGCTCGTCATGTTGTCTTCAGCGCAGGAGCGCGCGGGCGATATGAAGGGCGCGGAAGAATCTCTGCGCCGCATCCTCGCCAAAGACCCGAACAACGCGACCGCGCTAAACAATCTCGGTTACTTTCTTGCCGAGCACAACGAACGGCTCGACGAGGCGCTCGACATGACCAAGCGCGCCGTCAAAGCCGAACCGACCAACGCCTCTTTCCTCGACAGTCTCGGCTGGGCTTACTTCAAACTCGGACAACTCGACGAAGCCGAACGCTATCTAAGCGACGCCGCACGACGCAGCACACGTTCGGTCGCCATCAACGAGCACATCGGCGATCTCAAACAGAAGCGCGGGCGCTTGGACGAAGCGCGCGCCGCGTGGCGCAAGGCTCTCTCCCTTGCAACCGACGACGCAGACATCACGCGCCTCAAAGCGAAGATCGGCAAATAGCCAGCCAAAAGCGCGGGCGCGACTGCGTAAAAATGACATATTGACGACTTTCCCCACGCACGTTAGACTGCGATCAGTGAGACCGCCAGCCCCTTCGACGATCTCGCTGTAGTTGCCGTCCTCTCCGAGTTTTACATTACAAAGAGGAATCCGTTCCCCGAATGAAGTTTTACAACTCGTTCCCCCAGACCCCTGTATATCGGCACGCGCGCATCGCGCTCCTGCTCCCCTCGTTGCTACTTATCTCCGGTCTGGTCATCAACGCACAAACGAATCAGACGCGCCCGGTCGCGCGCCTGATCGCTTCGTCCGGCCATGCGATTCAAACGCCGGTCGCGCGCCCGCGTAGCGTCCGCGCGGGCGACAAGAACGCGCGCGAGATGGCGCATGCGTCCGCGTCCGCCTCGATGAACTCGATGGCGACGACGGATGAGCGGCGCGTGTTCGACTTGATCAATCAAGCACGACGCGCGCAAGGTTATGCGCCGCTCGTGTGGGACGCAGAGTTGACGCGCATGGCGCGTGAACACTCGGCGGAGATGGCCGGGCAAAACTTTCTCAGCCACGAGGGGCCGGACGGCGCTATGGTTGAGCGTGCGCACGAGCGCGGCATACGCGGCTGGCAGGTGCTGGCGGAAAACATCGCGTATAATCAAGGCTTCGACGATCCGGCGGGCTTCGCCGTCGAACGCTGGCTCAAGTCCGCGAAGCATCGCGACAACATCATGCGCGCGGGCTTCACGCATACAGGCTTGGGCGTTGCGCGCACACCCGACGGGCGCATCTATTTCACGCAGGTCTTCGTCGCGCGCTGACGCCGACAGCTAAAGAATCTTTAGCGGCTGACGCTCGCGCACTGGGGAAGCGAGGTCAGCCGCTTAAATTTTGTCCGCTCGATCTACCGCCAACAGTTTCACATTGCCGGCCTACGCCAAGATCAACTTGGGCCTGCGCGTCCTCGGCCGACGACCGGACGGCTACCACGAACTGCGCACCGTCTTTCAAACCATCACCCTTCACGACGAGTTAATCTTCAATGCGACTGACGATGATCACATCGAACTCGTCTGCGCTGCGCCCGATGTGCCCACAGACGAATCGAACCTCGTCCATCGCGCCGCCGTTGCCTTACGTGAACGCTTCAAGTTGCAACAGGGCGCATGCATCGAAATCTTGAAACGCATCCCTACGGGCGGCGGCTTGGGCGGTGGCTCGTCGGACGCGGCCGTCGCGTTGCTCGGTCTTGCGCACCTCTGGCAAGTCAACACAGATCATCGAGAGTTGAGCGCACTCGGCGCGCAGTTGGGCGCGGATGTGCCGTTCTTTTTCACCGGCGGGACGGCCTTCGGCACAGGGCGGGGCACAGAGATTCACCCGCTTGAAGACCAACCGAAAACGCACCTACTCGTCGTCACGCCGCAGGTTAAAATCTCAACGTCTGAAGCTTATAAAGCACTGAGCGCGCCCGCCTTGACAAAGCCGGATCGCCCCGTTAATGTACCTATTTCTCGCATGGAGGCGGATGCGGCCCGTGCGCTCGCGTGCGAACTGACGAACGATTTCGCGCCGGTCATCTTTGGCCTTCAGCCTGAAATTGCGCGCGCGCACGCAGCCCTGCTGCAAGCCGGCGCACGCGCGGCCGCGCTTTCGGGTAGCGGCGCAAGCGTCTTCGGCATCTTTGACAGCCAAGCGGCACAAGCGCAGGCAGCAAGCACATTGCAGACTGAAACGGACTGGCAAACGTTCGCCTGCGCCACGCTCACGCGAGCGGAGTACAAGCGGGCGCTTCGACCATGCGCGGCGCAAATACTTTAGCGCGTGCCGTTCGACACGGGGGAGACATTGGGGCGTAGCCAAGTGGTAAGGCACCGGTCTTTGGAACCGGCATTCGTAGGTTCGAATCCTTCCGCCCCAGCCAACATCGCTGTCCAAAGTCCAATGTCCAAAAGTCCAAAGTCAAAGACAGATTTTGGACATTGGACATTGGACATTGGACTTTGGACATTATGACCACGACAGGCGGCATCAAAGTTTTTTCGGGCAACGCGAACCGGCAATTGACCGAAGAGATTTGCAACTATCTGAGTTGTGATCCGGGGCATGCGACGACGGGTCGCTTCTCGGACGGCGAGTTCAACTTTCAGATCACCGAGAACGTGCGCGGCGGCGATGTCTTCATCGTGCAGCCGACCTGCCCGCCCACAGACGCGCACCTGATGGAGTTGCTCGTCATGCTCGATGCGTTCCGCCGTTCGTCTGCCGAGCGCATCACGGCGGTCATTCCGTACTACGGTTATGCGCGCTCGGACAAGAAGGATCGCCCGCGCGTGCCGATTGCCGCGCGGCTCGTAGCGAACCTGATCACGAGCGCCGGCGCGGATCGTATCCTGACGATGGACCTGCACGCGGCGCAGATTCAAGGCTTCTTTGACATTCCGGTAGATCACCTGTACGCCGCGCCTGTCTTCATCGGCTACTATCAGGCGAACCCTCTGCCGAACCTGACGGTCGTCGCGCCCGACACCGGCGGCGCAGAGCGCGCGCGCGCTTACGCCAAACGGCTCGACGCGGAGTTGGCGCTCTGCGACAAGCGGCGCGAGAAGGCGAACGAGGCTGAGGTGATGAACGTCGTTGGCGATGTCGAAGGACGCAACTGCCTGATCGTTGACGACATGTGCGACACGGGCGGCTCTTTGACGAAAGTGGCAAAGGCGTTGCGCGAGGCGGGTGCGGCGCAGATTCATGCCTGCTTCACGCATCCGGTGCTGTCGGGCAACGCGTGCGAGAAGCTGAATAAGTCGGACATTGAGCAGGCGGTGACGACGAACACGATCCCGCTCGAAGCGCGCAAGTGCGAGTTGGGCAACATCAAGATTTTGAGCATCGCACCGCTGCTAGCGAAAGCGATCAAGTCGATCCACGAAGAGACCAGTGTCTCTTCGCTCTTCGTCTAACGAAGGGCAAAAACTTTGAGCGTCTGAGGCGCTAGAAAGAGCAAGTGAACAATGGCTGAGAGAAAAGAGATTACGGTGCGCGCCGTCAGGCGCGAGGGGCGCGGTAAGAACGACGCGGGGCGGCTGCGGCGCGACGGATTCGTGCCCGTGACGGTTTACGGCGGCGATGCGGAAGCGGTCGCGGCGGCTGCGCCGCTCGCAGAGTTGGCCGCGATCCTGCGTTCGGAGACGGGCGCGAACACGATTTTTACGCTCGACGTTGAAGGCGTCGGCGCAAGCGAAGTTTTGTTCCACGACCGACAGATCGATCCCGTGCGTGGGCGGCTCGTGCATGCAGACTTGCGGCGTCTGGTCGCAGGGCAGAAGCTTGAGATCACTGTACCGTTGCATCTTGTGGGCGAAGCGGTCGGCGTGCGTGAAGAGGGCGGCGTGCTCGAACAGATCGTGCGCGAGTTGGAGATTCGCGTCAGCCCGCGCGACATCCCCGATGCGATCAACGTGGACGTGTCGAACCTCGGCGTCCACGACGTGCTGCACGTCTCGGACATTCCGACGAGCGAAGGCATCGAGATTCTCGATCCGCCGGATACGGTGATCGCAACCATCGGCATCGTGCGCGAAGAAGAGGTCGCGCCAGCGCCTGCGCCGGAGGGCGAAGTGGCCGAGCCGGAAGTGATCGGCAAGGGCAAGAAGGAAGAGGAAGGCACAGCGGAAAGCTGAGGCGGTTTTTGATTTTGGGTTTGCGTTTGGTATTCATGACGGCGCGTGTGCGGCGCGCCAATGCTAAAGCGTAGATCGAGAATCGGAGATCGAAAATGCGATGCGGCTCATCGTCGGTCTCGGCAATCCGGGCGCGGAGTATGAATGGACGCGCCACAACCTCGGCTTCATGCTGATTGACCGGCTGGCGCGCACACAGGGGCGCGAGATCAAACGCAGCGAGTGTCGCACATTAGTTGGTCGCGCAGAGCTTGAAGGCGAGCAGGTCGAACTGGTCAAGCCGCAGACCTACATGAACCTGTCGGGCGAAGCGGTCGCGTGCCTCGTGCAGAAACGCGAGTTAGAGATTAAACGCGATCTCGTCGTCATCTGTGATGATCTCGCACTGCCCTTCGGCACAATTCGGCTGCGGGCGCGCGGCTCAAGCGGCGGGCACAACGGTTTGAAATCGCTCATCGGCGCATTGAAGACCGACGAGTTCATCCGCCTGCGCATCGGTATTCAACCCGATCATCCGTTGAGCGATGCGAAGCGGTTCGTGCTTGAACGCTTCCCCTCGCAGCTACGCGCCGACGTGGACACAATTTTAGAGCGGTGCGCCGACGCGCTCCGCGCCGTCCTCCGCGACGGCATTGACAAAGCGATGGCAACTTACAATTAGTTTTCAGTTCTCGGTTTTCAGCCTCAACGACCACGTTGAATGCTTTTACTGAAGACTGAAAACTGAAAACTGTTCACCAATCTCCTTGCTTCAACTCACAGGTTGAGGCTTGACATCCAGAAGGAGGATGAAATTTTGGCTGAGAAGAGAATCTATGAAGTCGTCTTCATCATTGATACTGGCACAGGTGAAGACGAGACGACACGCCTGATCGAGGGCCTCCAACGCATCGTCACAGACCTCGGCGGGACCATCACCAAATCCGAAAGCATGGGCCGGCGCACGCTCGCCTACAAGATCGGGCGCAAGACCGAAGGCAACTACATGCTCTTCGAGATCGAAGGCACGGGCCGCGAGATCGCAGAGCTTGAGCGGCGCATGCGCGTCAACGACGCGATCCTGCGCTATCTGACCGTGCGCGTGGACGAAGAGCGGCAGCGCGCCGAGAAGTTGAAAGCGCGCCGCGCGCGCAAGGCGAGCAAGCGACCGTTCGCCGGTGCAAGCGGCGGGCGCGGCGGTGCGGCTGTTGCGCTGGCTGGGGATGAAGAGGAGGCGTAAGGGATCGTCTCGGAGAGTTGAGAGAAAATTATGTCGAGAAATAGTGAAGAGCGTGGGTTTGATCTGGACGAAGGCCGACCGGGCGGTGGCGCACCGCACGGGCGCACGGGCGGGCGCAGGTTTAGGCGTCGTAAAGTCTGCCGGTTCTGTGTGGACAAGGTTGACTATATTGATTTCAAAGACGTGAAGCTCTTGACGAGCTACGTCCCCGAACGCAGCAAGATTTTACCGCGCCGGATTTCGGGCGCATGCGCGCCGCATCAACGCATGCTCGCCGAAGCGATCAAGCGCGCGCGCAACATCGCCTTGCTGCCATACACCGCAGACTAAGAGGAGGAGAGGAGAATACAGATGGCAACCACAAACGTCCTCTTACGCGAAGATGTGGACAACTTGGGCGTGCGCGGCGAGATCGTGCGCGTTAAAGCGGGCTACGCGCGCAACTACTTGTTGCCGCGCAAACTCGCCGTCGCAGCGACTGCGGGCAACGTCAAACAGATCGAAGGCGAACGCAAGGCGCTCTTGAAGCGCGAGGCGCACGACCGCGCGTCCGCCGAAGCACAAGCCGAGCAACTCCGCACCTTGTCGCTCACCTTTGAGCGCAAGGTCGGCGAGCACGGCATTCTCTACGGCTCGGTCACTTCGATGGACATCGCCGAGTCCTTGCGCGCCAAAGGCTACGAAGTTGATCGTCGCCGCATACAGTTGCGCGAGCCGATCAAAGAGACCGGCGACTTCACGGTCAACATGCGTCTGCACCGCGACGTGACGGTCGAACTGCCGGTCAAGGTCACAGCCGAAGGCAGCGCGCCGGAGACTACTGCGGCTGCATCGGCACAAGCGGAAGCGACCACGACCGAAGCAGCAGAGGCATCTGCGACCGAGCCGACGGAGAGCGCTGCGAGCGCGAGCGACGAGACGGCCGGCGAAACGGAAGCGTAAAATTCAAGGAAAACGCGGGCGCGATAACTGATCGTTGTCGCGCCCGCGTGGCTATAGTATAGTGCGCGGCTGTCGGGTGCGTTGTCGAGTTCGTGAGCCTTCGAGCGGACGAACACCGGCAACGTGATCCACAGCCCGTTCTGTTTATCGTCCGCATTTCAATTCGTCGCTGACCAGTCTCCCGATGGCCAAAAATTTCGCCGCCGATCCGCCGCGCGATCAGATGTTAGAGCGTCCGCTGCCGCACAGCGCGGATGCCGAACGCGCCATCCTCGGCGCAGTCATCCTCGACAACAATCTCGTCAACCAAGCCATTGAGCTACTGCGCCCAGACGATTTCTATGGGCGCGCGCATCAACTCGTCTTCCGCGCCATGATCGCGCTCTCGGAGCGCGGCTCTGAGATCAATCCGATCCTCTTGGGCGAAGAACTGCGGCGCGAAGGCTGGTTAGAGCAGACGGGCGGCGTCGCTTTCATCTCAGAACTCACCTATGGGCTGCCGCACTTCACCAATCTCGCGCACTACGCCAAAGTCGTGCGCG
>QHXQ01000021.1 GCA_003223935.1 Acidobacteriota bacterium
TAGCTCTGCGCAAAGCTCCTGCCACGCGCCGCAGCCTACCTGTCGCGCTCCGCAACGTACCTATGCGCCTGCGCAAACGACTTGTCACGCTGCACAAGCCATCTGCGCCCCCGCGCCAATGACCAGTACGCCCGCGCAACGAGGCTTGCACACCGGACGAAGCATCTGCGCCGCCGCGCTAGCGGCGGGTTGGGCGGCGGCTGAAATGGAGCTTAGCGGCTGTTGCTTAACGGCGCTTGCGGCGGGCGGGCGACTTGCGTCTGATGCCCTCACTCTTCGTCGGGCTGGGCAACTTGTCGGGCAGATCAATCTCGTCATCAATTAGAGCTTCCACATACACATTGGCCGCGCGAGCATATTGCAGAAGAATCATTAACGGCGGCTCTCGTTTTCCCAACTCATAGGTTGAAATTTTGGTGTAATCAATCAAGTCTTCAACTCTCAAATGCTTATACATCTGCGTTTGAGAGAGACCGAGCGCAATCCGAATCTGTAATAGTTTTTCGGCGAGCCGTTGTGGTCGCGGACGTACACTGCCCATCAGGAGTTACCTCCCGATGAAGCAGTGGTTGCGAAATTAAGCTTGCTTCTATGCCCAACAGAGCATAAAGTGTTCTTGCGTGCCTTCGTCGCCAAAAAGATGCAGCGTCTCTGCTCTCTGGCGACGCCCATCACTCGTTTTGTGAGGGCAAGTTACGCATCGGTCGTGCCAGTTTTTCAAAGACAGAACGGGCGCAAGGATACCATAAATGACCCTCACCAT
The DNA here is from genome assembly GCA_003223935.1 of Acidobacteriota bacterium. Taxonomy (GTDB): domain Bacteria; phylum Acidobacteriota; class Blastocatellia; order Pyrinomonadales; family Pyrinomonadaceae; genus QHXQ01. The sequence continues at coordinate 764 of QHXQ01000021.1, forward strand.
CTTGTATGTCGAAGATGATCGGCTCGTCGCTGCGACGATCAGAGACCTGCTGGAGTTTGAAGGCTGGCAAGTAACATTGTGTCGTGACGGTCTCGCTGCCCTGCGTGAGTTGCAGACCGAAACGCCTTACGACCTCTTACTATTTGATCAAGATGTGCCGCACCTCGACGGCCTGCAACTCATCCGCCACACCCGCACGCTTAAGCAGAGACGAAACACGCCGATCATCATGCTCTCTGCCTGTGAGTGCAGTGCCGAGGCCCGCAGAGTCGGCGCGGACATGTTTCTACAGAAACCGGAAGGCATCAATCGTCTCGTCGCAACGATCACCACCTTACTCAATCAGGCTGCGTGACGGGTGCACACGCAGCCTGCGCTGGCACGTCTTGAGGCCGTGGGGACTGTGCCGCATTGGCCGCCATGCTTGGGCATTATGGCGGCCAAATTTCATCTTGGAATGTCTCTGCAACCAACAGGCTTTCCGCTTAATCTACTCAGACCATCGGCATCGCTGCGCAAGGAAAGTGTGCACTATGACGAGAGACTTTAGCTCCTGTGGTGGGATTTATAGCTGTTGCAGCGGTCTGTACAGACGGACTTACAGGCTGCGCGGCGGATGGCTGGGGCTGGGGCTTGGAGTGTTTCTGCTGCTTTTGACCGCTGCGCTTACTTGGCATGGCTTAGACCTCATCGGTTAGGAATGAGAATGATTGGTGTTCCAGAACGTCGGCTCAATCCCTAGTTCGTAGATGGACTGAATAACACAACACAGGTTATGGGACAAGACCTTGCAAAGAACTTCGTTCACTTGTGCCGTTGTGGTCTTACTCCGCAGATGTTCTCCGAACTTACCTTTAATCATGCTGAACGTCGTCTCGACGTAATCGCTGTTGCGCAAAGCGTGTGCGGCAAATTATTATGAAGCCACTGCGGTGAAGAGTATGATTGAACGCGCAGGCTCGTGCTCCGTTTCTTAGTTGCTCCGCGAATCATCTGCTGACAGGGTTATTAAAAGGTTATGACTGCTGAACTGGAACAACAGGCCCCCGTCGAGGCGACGGCCGAAGGTAAGTATGTCTATTGCATCATCGAGACGGATGAGCCGCGCTCGTTCGGGCCGATGGGGATTGGCGGGCGCGGCGATGATGTCTACACCATCCATCACAAGGGCCTCGCGGCGGTCGTCTCCAATACGCCGTTGATGGTCTATGATCCGACGCGCGAGAACGTGTTCGCGCACGAGCAGGTGAACGAGACCGTGATGCGCGAGTTCACCGTGCTGCCGATGGCCTTCGGCGCGCTCTTTCGCACGGAGGACGACATCATCGAGTTGATTCGCGGCACTTATGATGCCCTGCGCGACGTGTTGACGAAGATGGAGGGCAAGGTCGAGTTTGGTTTGAAGGTCAACTGGGATCGCGACCGCGTGATCGCTGAGCTTGAGCAGCAGAACGAAGAGATACGCCAACTCAAAGAGCAGATCACTTCGCGCACGACCGGCTCAACCTACTTCGCGCGCATGCAACTTGGTCGGCTCGTCGAAACCGCGCTTTCCGATCAGGCAGATGCATACATCCGCGACGTCTATTCGCTCTTGCGCGACACGGCGGTCGCCTCGCGCGCCAACAAGCCCATCGGCGATAAGATGATCATGAACGCCGCGTTTCTGGTCGCGCGCGACCGCGAGCAGGAGTTCGATAACAAGGTCAATGAACTCGCGGCGAAGTACGACGGTAAGTGCTCGTTCAAATACACGGGGCCTTGGCCGCCTTACAACTTCGTCCACATCCGCCTCAAACTCGAACGCGGCGAAGGCACAGTCGAAGCGACCACGAGATAAGCGAACACACGTTAACGAACACGCCATGTTCATCCTCGACGACATACTGCTCGCGCCGGTCAACGGCTTCAAGTTCATCCTCGGCCAGATACAGAAGATGGCCGATCAAGAGTTGAACGACGACACGTTGATCAAAGAGCAGTTGCTTGAGTTGCAGATGCGGCTTGAGTTGGACGAGATTTCGGAAGAGGATTATCGCGCGCAAGAGGCGGAACTGTTCGCGCGTCTGCGTGCGATCAAAGAGCGGCAGTTAGATTTGCTCAATCAGGTGCACACGGCCGAGTCTTCGTCAATCGAGATCGAGATGGGCGGCGACGCGGCGGGCGGTTTCTGGGAACCGGGCGAAAGGGAATGAGCTTTGAAGCGGCGGCGAGGCGAAGCTGAGCGCGGCACACGAAACAAGCCGCACGACAGCCGCCACGCGCCCGCGCCTGTTGCCTTAAGTCCGGCGCGTTATCTTTTCTTCGGCGGCAAAGGCGGCGTCGGCAAAACGACCGCAGCCTCTGCCGCCGCGCTGTTTCTACTCGACCACGCGCGCGCCGACGAGCGTGTGCTGTTGTTCTCAACCGATCCCGCGCACTCACTCTCAGATAGTTTGAACGTAGAGGTCGGCGACCGGCTCGTCGAAGTCGCGCGGCACAAACAGGCGCAGTTCGTCGCTTATGAGATGGACGCGAGCGCGGCACTCGAAAAATTTAAGACAAAGCATCGCGCTGTGTTGAGCGAGATTGCCGAGCGTGGCACGCTCTTGGACGAGAGCGACATCAATGAGTTGCTCGATCTTTCGCTGCCGGGCATGGACGAGGTGATGGCGCTCTTTGAGTTGAGCGAGCTTGATCGCACGAACGAGTTTGCGCGCATCGTCGTGGATACAGCGCCATCCGGCCACACCTCACGTCTTTTGCGATTGCCCGACACGTTCGCGCACATGGTCGCAACGCTCGACCGTATGTCTGAAAAGCACCGCTACATCATCGCGCAGTTTGCGCGCCGCACACGCGCACCGCTCGACGAAGTTGATCTCTTCCTGCGCGACTTGAACGAACGCATCGCGCGCGTCCGCGCGCTACTCTACGATCCGGCGCAGACGAGTTTCACGCTCGTCACGATCCCCGAAGCCATGGCAGTTGAAGAGACCGCGCGTTATCTCGCGCTGCTGCGCGATGAAGGCGTGCCCGTCACCGATCTGATCATCAATCGCGTCGAAGCGGAGCACAACGACTGTCGCTACTGCCACGCGCGCGTCCGCAGTCAACAACAATGGTTGACGCAGATCGAAAAAGATTTCAACGCGCTACGCCAACGTCGCGTGCCTCTGCTCGCCGGAGAGGTGCGCGGCCTCGCTGCGCTGCGACGTTTCGCAGACCTTGTGTGGTCGGATGAGAGCGCGCAGACGCAACGCGCGGATGAAAAAAAACGACCGGCAAAAAAATCGGCTAGTAAAAAATCTGTCGTGTCATCTGCTTCGTTCTCTGCGCCGGATGCCGATGCAGGCACTCTCTTGAGCGACGCGAACGGTGATGGCTTCGCGCTTGAATCACGTCGGCTGCTCATCTTCGGCGGCAAGGGCGGCGTGGGCAAGACGACAGCGGCGGCGGCGGCGGCGTTGGCGCTGGCTGACGCGGACGCGCGTACGCGCGTGCTCGTCTTTTCCACCGACCCAGCGCATTCACTTTCGGATAGCTTTAACGAAGAGATCGGCGAGTTGAAGCGCAGCGTCGCCGGACAAAAAAATCTCGATGCGATGGAGATCGATCCGGGCGCGCGCTTCGAGGAGTTGAAGGCGCGCTATCGTGCTTGGACTGACGAGTTGTTCGACACACTGACGGGCAGTTCGCGTTGGGAGGTGCAGTTCGACCGCGAGGCGATGCGCGAGTTGGTCGCGCTCGCGCCGCCGGGCATTGACGAGATCGCGGCGCTCGCTGCGATTAGCGATCTGATCGATCAGGAGCGCTACACGACCATCGTGCTCGACACCGCGCCGACCGGCCACCTGATCCGCTTTCTCGAACTGCCCGACGTGGCGCTCTCTTGGGTGCGCACCTTTATCAAGCTGCTCTTAAAATATAAGAACGTGGTGCACGCGAGCGGCGTGGCCGAAGAGTTGATCGCGCTGTCGAAATCGATCAAGCGCGTGATCGCTCTGTTGACCGACGCGGAGGCGTGCGAGTTTGTTGGCGTCGCGATCCCTGAGCGTATGAGCTTGGCGGAGACGCGCAGATTGACAGCGACGCTCGAACGGCTCAAAGTGCCGATGCGGCGGCTGCTCATCAATATGGTCGTGCCCGTTGAGGCAGCCGAGTCATGCGCCTTTTGTCAAGCGCGGCGGCAAGCGCAAGGTGAAGTATTGAGCGAGTTCGCGCGCAGTTTCAAACGTGCGCTTTACGTCGCGCCGCAGCAACCGCATGAAGTGCGCGGCGCAGACGGATTGCGAGTGCACTTCGCGCAATGGCGACGTTTGAGCGCGGCGACGAAAGGCGCGAAGAAACAGAGAACCGGAAACAGATGAGCGGGCACAAGCAAAAGAGGAAGGACGAGACGGAAAGCCAGACGAACGAGCAAGGCTTTTATGTTTACTGCGTCGGCGCGCGCGCGGCGCTTGAGTCTCTGTTCGATGCGGCGTTGCCCGCGGCCATGGAAGCGGATGCGCGGCTTGAGTTGATCGCAGATGATGCGCTGGCAGCGGTGTGCAGCGCCGTCTCGCTCGCGGATTATGGCGAGGAGGCTTTGCAGGCGCGGCTGCACGATGCGACATGGACGGCGCTGCGGGCGCTGCGACACGAACGCGTGGTCGAGCACTTTGCGCGACGCGCGAGCGTCGTGCCGCTGCGCTTCGGCACGATCTATCTGGCGCGCGGTGGTGTCGAGCAGATGCTCGCGGAGCGCCGTGCTGAGTTGCAAGGGATCATCGAACGTCTGCGCGGACGCGAAGAGTGGGGCGTGAATGTTTATTGCGACCGCGCGAAGTTGTTGACGCAGATCGTCCTGCTCAGCCCGCGCCTACGTGAACTAAGCGAGCAGGCAGCGCGGGCGACGCCGGGGCAAAGCTACCTGCTGCAAAAAAAGATCGAGGCGCTGCGCGCGGACGAGACGCGTGCGGCGGCGCGCCGCACGAGCAACGAGATCGAGCGCGAGCTTGCGCGCGTGAGCGCGGGCGTGGCGCGGTTGCGCGTGTTGAAGGACGAAGCTTCGGAGCATGGCGACGCGGTGGTGAAGTTCGCGTTTCTAGTGGCGCGCGCGCGCTTCGACGATTTTCGCGCAGCCGCCGAACGACTCGCAGAGGCGCACGCGCCCGCAGGCTACAAACTTGAATTGACGGGGCCGTGGCCGGCCTATAATTTCGCGGGTGGTGGATGATGACGGACGAAGAGTTCGAGTCGGAACAGTTGGAGTTGTCGCTGCTGGAGACGCTCGACCATGTGCTGACGCGCGGGTTGGTGCTGGCGGGCGAGATCACGATCTCGGTCGCGGATATTGATCTGATCTTCGTCGGCTTGAACGTTGTGCTCACGTCGATCGAGACAGCGCATGAAGTGCTCGGCGCGCGCGCGCAGAGAGGCTTGGACTTGCAGCAACGCGCGCTCACACCCGTAGCGCCGGAAGCTGCGCCGGTGAGCGACACGGAAGGCGAGAGCCGTTGAACCTCTATGCTTATTGTCTGTGCGCTGAGTTGAGACCCGACGCGCTCGATGCGGTTGCGGGCATTGCTGGCGCGCAGGTGCGCGTGCTGTGGTGCGATGAGATCGCTGCGGTCGTGAGTGAGTTCGAGGGCGATGCGGTCAAGGTCACGCGCGAGCATGTGCTGGCGCATGAGCGCGTCGTCGGACGTGTGCTCATGCAGATGACGCCGCTGCCTTTTCGCTTTGGCACATTGACGAGCGAGGCGCGTCTGCGCAGTTACATCGAGACGAACGAATCGGCGTTGCGCGCCCAACTGGCGCGCGTGCGCGGCTGCGTCGAGATGAGCGTAAAGGTGATGCGGCAACGCGAATCGGATGAAAGTAGAGAGGTGCGCGCGACGCAGGTTAAGATTGACGCGCAGCCAGCGGCCCGAGAGCCGACGGGCATCGGCACGGCGTTTCTCGTAGCGAAGCGGCGCGCGCTCGTGGGCGATGAGACGGCGCAGGCACAGGCTGAAGAGACCGCGCGTTGGCTGACGAATCAGCTTGCAGACGTGGTGCGCGCCGAACAGGTGAGCGTGCGGCCGTCGAGCGCGTTGCTGGTCGCGGCGGCGCATCTGGTCGAGCGGGCGCGGCTCGCGGAGTATCGCGAGCGTGTGCGTTGCGCCTGCGCGGAGCGCGGTGAAATTCATTTCTTGACGAGCGGGCCGTGGCCGCCGTACAGTTTTAGTCAGGAAAATCCTTGAGCCACACACAAGATTCGGAGTAAGCTGTTGGCGCATTCTCCCAATATCCCCCTGCCGGCTGAGCCGGAGATAGAGACCGAACACACCGCCGAGTTTGTCGAAGAACTCAGGCGCGTGACGGACAGTCTGCCGCCGCGCATCAATGTTGATGCGCAGTCCGTCGAACAGGGCCTAGCTAAACTCGTCCTGACTTTGATCGAGTTGATCCGCCGGTTGCTGGAAAAGCAGGCGGTCAGACGGATGGAGGGCGGCGGGCTGACGCCGGAGCAGGTGGAAGAACTGGGGCTGGCGTTGATGAAGCTGGAGGCGAAGATGGCAGAGTTGAAGGCGCAGTTCGGCTTGGCCGACGAAGACCTCAATCTCGACCTCGGCCCCGTCGGGCGTCTGATCTAAGTTGCACGGTATTCGAGCGCGCAGGGCATGAACCAAACAGAAGCAGTGACGAGTGACAAGTGACAGGTGACGAGTTAAGACAAAAGCTTGCCACTCGTAACCTGTCATTGTAGTTCTGCTTCATGGTTGAAGTTTTTCTTCTGTCCCGATCTTCTGTGACCCGTTTTCTTTGGCATCTCAGGGCGGCCCCCTAAAGAGTCTTAACAAGTGGAAGCCGCCTCTTTAAGAGGAAGGGGCGAGCATTGTCGAGCGAGCGTTCAAGTCTAATCACAGCGCGTCCGCCGGGGCTGGTGGACGTGTTAGACCGGATACTTGACAAGGGGTTGGTCATCGCGGGCGACATCAAGGTCTCGCTCGCCAACGTCGAACTGTTGACGTTGCAGATCAGATTGCTCGTCTGCTCGATTGATAAGGCCGAGCAGATCGGGTTGAACTGGTGGCGCTACGACACGAACCTGACGACGCGCGCCGAACGCGCCGAAGCCGAGAACGTGGAGTTGCGCGAGCGCCTCGCCGAACTCGAACGCGAGGTCCGACAACTGACCGCCCCGCCGGCTGCGCCAGCGCCGCGCAAGGCACGAAAGGGCGGCGCAAGCAAAAAGGGCAGAGGGCGGATAGGCTGACACGCTCCCTGTAAAAGTCAACTCGTTAGCAACCTCGTCGGCGCGGTCGGCGCGCGAGCGCGTAATCTAAATCTTCAGAAGAGGAATGAAAGCACATGGCTGTTGAAAGAGCGCCGGGCGGCACCAGTCTGATTGACGTACTCGACCGCGTGCTTGACAAAGGCATCGTGATAGACGCATGGGTGCGCATCTCGCTTGTCGGCATCGATCTGATCACGATTGAGGCGCGCGTCGTCGTCGCTTCGATTGACACGTACTTAAAGTACGCCGAAGCGGTCGGTCTCACGCCCGCCGTCTCGCGCCCGGCGCTCACGCCCGGCGCGGCCGAGCCAATCGAAGAGGACACGCGCCGCCGCGTCTCAGTTGAAGTTGATCGAGGGTGAAAAGCAGTGGTCAGTGGTCGGTGGCCAGTGGTCAGTTAAAAACTGTTCCCACTGGCCACCAACCACTGACCACTGACCACTGTTCTTATGTCTCACTCGCCGACAGAACTGGCTTCGCACGCGCCGCCTACCGTTTCAGGCGACGATGGGAGCGAAGTGCGCACGCGGCAGTATGAGTTGCTGCTCGATACGACGACGCAGATGCTCGTGACGGCGAAGTTGCACGAGCGGTTGCTGCTCGCGCTCGAAGCGATCACGACGGGCCTCGGTTACCCGCAAGCGGCGATTGCTCTGGTGGACGAGCGGCGGAGCAGTTTGTGCGTGCGCGCCGCGTTCGGTTTTCCAAACGATGATGAGGTGACGCGCGTTGAGATTCCGCTCGATTCGGGCGCGCCGTGCAGCAAGGTCTTTCACGAGGGACATCCGGTCTGGTTGTCGCTTCGTGAAGACAAATCGTCGTGCCTGTTCTTCGATGAGCGCGTCTGGCAGCCGCACGTGCTCGCGCTGCCGCTCTTCGGCAAAGAGGCGGCGAGCGAAAGGGCCGAGTTCGAGTTGACGCGCAAGCCGCGCTTTCAAGATCGCTACTGGGTGCCTGAGTCAACTTCCTGCTTGGGCGCGCTCTACATCAGCACGGAACAGAGTACGATTGAACCGGCGGCGCTCGACTATCTGGTGCGCTTTGCGGAACTCGTCGGCATCGCGGCGGCGGGCGCGATCAGAAGCGAACGTTTGCGCGCGGCGGTGAGCAAGTTGCAGCGCGAGCGGCAGTGGGTCGAATCAATTATGAAGTCGGTCGCCGACCCAATCGTGCTGACGAATCTGGATAATGAAATCTTGTTGCAGAACCGGCGCGCCGAAGAGTTGTTCAGCGGCTCGGAGAACGCGAGCGAAGGCAAGCGGCGCGCGTTGGAGATGAACGACCTGCTCTTCTCCGCCTATCTCTCAAGCGCCGCCTTCTCAACCACCGAAGTCTTGCAACGCGACATCACGCTCGTCGATCCGCTCGAAGGCTCGGACATACACTTTGAAGTGATCTCAACGCCCGCCTTGAACGCGCGCGGCGAGCGCATTGGCCTCGTTTCGATCTTCCGCGACGTAACCGACCTGCGCGAAGCGAACGAAGAACTAGCGCGCAACTTCATCAAACTATCGCAAGCCGAATCCGAAGCGCGGCGCGAACGCGACCGGCTCGATCTGATCATCGAGAACGTCGGGCATCCGGTCGCCGTCTGCGATGCGAGCGGCAACTTCATCCTCTTCAACCGGCGCGCCGAACTGCTCTTTCAACGGGACGACGCAGACGTCACGTCTGCGTCAGCCGCGGCCGTGCGCGCCAACTCAGTCAAGCTCACTTCATTCATCTCCACGCTCGCCTCAGCTTCGGAGACGGGCCGGCAAGCCGAGATCGAGTTGATCGATCCCGAAACTAGCGAGACCTTGCCGATGGAGATCACTGCGGGCGAAGTGCTCGATGCGAAGGGACAAGTGACGGCAGTGGTTTCGATCCTGCACGACCTGACGGAGATACGCGAGCTTGAACGCCGCCGCGTCGAGCAGCAGTTATTTGAATCGGAAAAACTCGCGGCGGTCGGTCGGCTGGCCGCTTCCATCGCGCACGAGGTCAACAATCCGCTCGAAGCGATCAAGAACTCGCTCTACCTGATGCAGTCCAACAGAGCGGCCGAGAAGAACGCGCGCTTCCTCGACATCGCACGCAAAGAGACCGAGCGCGTCTCGCACATCATCCGGCAGATGCTTGGCTTCGCGCGGCGTGCGGGCGAGGTCGGACAGGTTGATGTCAATCAGTTGCTCGAAGAGACGCTGGTGCTCGTGGATAAGAAGATGCGGCAGTCGGGCATACGCATCGTGCGCGAGTTAGCCGAGCATCTGCCATCGGTGCGCGCCCGCGCCGATCAGTTGCGCCAAGTCTTTTTGAACTTGATCCTCAATGCGCAACAGTCCATCGCGGGCGGCGGCATCATACGCATCACTACTTCGCGCTACGACGAACAGTCGTTGCAACCGTCAATCTCGATCCAGATCAGCGACTCAGGCGTCGGCATCAGTGAAGAGGATGTGACGCGCATCTTCGAGCCGTTCTTCTCGACGCGCAAGCGCGGCACAGGCTTAGGCCTCTGGGTGACGCAGGACATCGTGCGCCAACACGGCGGGCGCATCGAAGTGACGAGCGAGCGCGGGCGCGGCACGACCTTCACCATCATCTTGCTCGTAGATTCATCCATGCTCGAAGAGGGCGGCGAACATAACCGCTCTTAATGCGTCAGCTCGATGGACACACAGACCATCTCAGCGAACCATGAGCAAACGGCGACCGACGCAAGCGCGCCGACAGCGTCGGCGCGCTTGCTCGTAGTGGACGATGAGGAGAGCGTAGCGTTGACCGTCAGCGAGGTCTTGCGCCAAGAAGGCTATGAGGTCGAGACGGCATCGAGCGGCAACGAAGCTATTGCGTTGCTCACCGATTCAGAGTTCGATCTCGTGCTCACAGACTTGCACATGGAGATCGGCGACGGGTTGTCAGTCCTCACGGAAGTGCGTCGGCGTGCGCCTTTGACCATCTCGATTGTGCTGACCGGCTTCGCTTCGGTCGAGTCTGCCATCGCCGCTCTGCGGCAGGGCGCATACGATTATCTGATCAAGCCGTGCATTATTGACGATCTGAAGATGACCGTGCGGCGCGGCGTCGAGCACCGGCGCTTGATGCTCGCCGAGCAGCAGGCGCGCGCCAATCTTGAACGCCTCAACCGCGAACTCGAACAGCGCGTCGAGGAGCGCACGGTCGAACTATCGCGGCTCAACGAAGAACTGGCCGAATCGAATCGCGCGAAGGACGTGTTTCTGGCCACGCTCTCGCACGAGTTGCGCACGCCGCTGACGCCGATCATCGGTTGGATCAATCTGCTGCGCACGGGCTACTTGGACGAGGGCGCGCTCAATCAAGCGCTCGACGTGATCGAACGCAACGCGCGTTTGCAGTCGCGGCTGATTGATGATCTGCTCGACATCTCGCGCATCGCCAGTGGCAAGCTGCGCTTCGAGCCGAAGCTGACCGACTTGAACGCGGCGGTCGCAGCGGCCGTCGAGACTGTACGCGCATCTGCGTCGGCGCAGCGGGTCATGCTTGAAGTGGCGCTCACGGAGCAACCGCTTTTCGTGCATGCCGAGCCGGTGCGCTTGCAACAGATCGTCTGGAATCTGTTGTCGAACGCGATCAAGTTCACCGAAGCCTGTGGGCGCGTCCAATTGCGCACAGAGGCTGTGGGCGATGAGGCGTGCGTCGTCATCGAAGACACAGGCATCGGCATCACGCCCGATTTTCTGCCGCACATCTTCGACCGTTTCCGCCAAGCCGACGGCACACGCACGCGCAGTCATGGCGGACTCGGTTTAGGTCTCGCCATTGTGGACGCGCTGGTAAAACTGCATGGCGGGCACGTCCGCGCCGAATCGGAAGGCACGGGGCGCGGCTCGCGTTTCACCTTCACTTTGCCGCGCATTAAAAACGTCGCGGACGCAAGCGAAGCCCAGCACATCAGCGTGTCGCCGATAACGAATCAGCGTGTGCTCATCGTTGACGACTCGCCTGACACGCTGGTGCTGCTGCAAGCCTTGTTCGAGCAGAAGGGCAGTCAAGTGCTCAGCGCGGCTTCAGGCGAAGAGGCCCTCAAGCTCGCGGCCGAAAATCCGCCGACCGTCATCATCTCAGACATCGGCATGCCCGGCATGGACGGTTATCAACTGCTCGTCGAACTGCGCCGCCTGCCGCGCCTCGCTCATGTGCCCGCCGTGGCCATCTCAGGCTACGCGATGGATGAAGATCGTGAACGGGCCTTGAACGTCGGCTACATCGCACACCTGTCCAAGCCGATTGATGTGGACAATCTCTTCGCGCTCATTCAACAGATCACTTCCTGAGCAATTAAAGCAGTTTGCGTATCAGTTTAGCGCGTAGTCGCAATGAGCGAGCCATGCGCGCGCGCATGACAAAAAGAGAGACCCGCTGTGCTCTCCCATTCACAGTGGGTCTCTCTTTGTGCGGTCGCTCGCTTACGTTCTGACAGGGGCGACCGAACTTGCCGAGCCTGCAAATCTTTTTTCTTCGGAGGCTGACCCGCGCTCTCCCCTTCACGAGTCAGCCCCCTTAGCACCGACAACCGCCCGGTTGTCGATCTCGGTTAACCTTTACCGCGTCGCCGTGTACTCCGGCAGACGCACGCTCTGGTTCAAAATCACGCCGAACTCTGTGCCCGACTTAACGTCGGCTTCCTGTTCCTTCTCAATCACGCGCCCGACTGTGCCGAGACCGCCGCCGATGATCGCGCCGATGCCTGCGCCACGGCCTCCGCCCGCAATCGCACCGATGAGCGCGCCGGTCGCCGCGCCGCCGCCGATGAAGACCACGTCGCGCTTCGTGTTCGAGCGACCCTTGACGGTTGATTCGCTATCGGAGTTCACCTGATCGGTCTGCAAGGTAGTCAAAGAACCATTGAGCGGATAGCGCGCGTGGTTCGGCAACTCCACTTGATAAAAGCTGACCGAGATGTTGCCCGGCGAACGTCGTTCGGCGCGCTTCACCGAAGAGACGCGACCCCAAATCTTGCTGCCGACCGGAATCAATTCTGCGCCACTATCAGAGCGCACCGGCTCAGTCACGGTCGTCGAGAAGCGGTCGCCGATGCGCGCCGTTCGAGATGTCAATTCGCTGTCCATGCGCACGCGGATCGTCTGATCTGCGCTCAAAGTGTAGTAGCGCACGGGCGGCGGAGCGTTTGTGGTGCGCGTCGTCGTGTGCCTGCGTGTGCGCGTGCGGCGACGCTGTGCAGCGACCGGCAAAGTGCAGCCGGCGATGAGTAAGAGCACTGCGAACAAACTCAAGGCGCGTTGCGCCAAGTTGCTACGAGTCATGAATCTCATGCTGCTCCTCCTGCAAGGGCCTTGCGCTTGCTGGCCATCTTCCGCTTGAGCGGCCGAGCACTGCGGTCGGCGTTAACTGTTTGTGCAACGTGCGTGCCATGTCCGTCCCAGCCGTCGAAAGGCTCAATTTACGCGGAAAAACGGTGGAACGAGGCGCGCGCGTGCATTGGGCGAGGCAAATTGCATCAACCATGTGCGCGAGAGCGCGTAAGTATCTGCACGAAATCGTGTGAGCAAATTGTAGCACAACGACGCTGCCAACAAGAGCACGCTTCTTTTGTTGAACCTCACTTGATCTATGCTGCATGAATCTGCTCAAATGTGCGCAGCACAGATACATGATCAAACATAGTCAGCTACACGTTCGCCGCTCGCGCAGTCCAACACGGACAAGAGATGCGGACTTCGGTTACAATCTCGGTTCTCGTTTCAGCCACGGTTAAAGTTTTGTACCCCTGAGAGGAGTTGTCTTATGAGCACACCAGCACCAGCAACCAGCACCACCTCGAACATCCCGCGCATCAACGAGCCGGCCCCAGACTTTGAAGCTAAGTCAACGCAAGGCATGTTGAAGCTTTCAGACTACAAAGGCCAATGGGTCGTCCTGTTCTCCCATCCGGCAGACTTCACGCCCGTCTGCTCGACCGAGTTCATAGAGTTCGCCCGCCGCGCCGACGAGTTCAAACAACGCGGCGTCCAATTGATCGGGCTGTCGGTTGATTCCGTCCCCGCGCACATCGCTTGGATCAGAAACATCGAACAGCACTTCCCCGACGTGAAGATCACTTTCCCGGTCATCGCCGACCTCGACACAAAAGTCGCGCAGAAGTTCGGCCTGATCCATCCGGCGGCTTCGGAGACTGCGACCGTGCGCGCCGTCTTCGTCATTGACGACAAAGGCATCATCCGCGCGCTCATCTATTATCCGATGTCTCTGGGGCGCAACATTGACGAAATCCTGCGCGTCGTTGATGCCTTACAGACGGCGGACACGAACGCTTGTGCTACGCCCGCCAACTGGCGACCCGGCGACAAGGTGGTCGTGCCGCCCCCGCAGACTATCGCCGACGCAGAGAAGCGTCTGCAATCCGACTACGAGATCACCGACTGGTATCTGGCCAAGCGGACGCTGTCATGAAGAGGCGGTAGGCAGAAGGCAGTAGGCGGTAGACAGTTAAGACAATAACAAGAAGCTACTTCGTCTTAAATGTCTGTTGCTTTCACTGCTTACTGCCTACTAATTTTGTTTATGGCGGAAGAATCGAAAGACAAGAGTGCGGACTTGCAAGCGTGCGAGGTGGCGACGCAGTTGGTGCATGCGGGCGAGCGTCTGCCGTCGCCGACAGGCGCGCCCGTCGTCACGCCCATCTATGCGACCGCGACCTTCACTTACGATTCGATGGCGGAGATGGACGCGGTCTTCGCGGACGACCGACAGGGCTACGTCTATACACGGCACGGCAACCCGACGGTGCGCGCGCTTGAATCTGCATTACAAATACTCGAAGGCGGCGCGGGCGCACGCGCCTACGCATCAGGCATGGCCGCGCTACATGCCGCCTTGTTCGCCTGCGAGCTTGCGCCCGGCGCAACCATCCTCGCCGCGCAAGACCTCTACGGTGCGACGACCAGCCTACTGCACACAATCTTCGGCGCATTCGAGATTAAGATCGTCACCGCAGATTTCTGCGATGCGGAAGAGTTGCGGAACAAAGCGCATGAAGCACGTCCGCGAGTGTTGATTGCCGAGACGATCTCGAATCCCTTATTGAAGGTCTGCGATCTTGATCTCTGTGCAGAGGTCGCGCGCGAAGTCGGCGCGCGTCTCATCGTTGACAACACGTTCGCGTCGCCCTTTCTTTGTCAACCGCTCCGGCACGGCGCAGACCTCGTCGTGCATAGCGCGACCAAATATCTCGGCGGGCATGGCGATGCGACCGGCGGACTGGTCATCACGCGCGACGCGGCTGACATGACTGCTCTAACCGGCGTGATGAAACTTGCTGGCAGCATACTCGGCGTGTGGGACGCGCACGAAATCTTGCGCGGCTTAAAGACGCTCGCCTTGCGGCAAGAGCGTCAGTGCGCCAACGCGCGCCACTTGGCCGAAAGACTTGCCGCGCATCCGCACATCGCGCGCGTGCATTATCCGGGACTCGTGGGGAATGACACGCGCCAAGCGATCCTGCGGCGCATGCTGCGTGCGCCACATGCGGGGGCGCTCGTCTCAATCGAACTGCGCGAGAACACGCGCGCCGCCGCTTTTCGTTTCATGGACGCGCTCGGCCTGTGCGTCCGCTCGACAAGTCTCGGCGACGTGTTTACGAGCGTCTTGCATCCGGCGTCGGCTTCGCACCGCGACCTCGCGCCCGCTCGTCGCCAGCAGCTAGGCATCAGCGACGGCCTCGTGCGCATCTCAGTCGGCATCGAAGCCATCGCAGATATTACGAACGACATCGAGCAGGCACTCGTAGCGTGATGAAGTTATATTTTTTGATCCGTGATTTGAATTTTCAGATTTGAGATCACAGAGCCAAGCACGTCGGACGCAAACTAAGATCGCTTTGCAGGAACGAGCCAGAGTAGTTAAGGGGCAGAATGATCTGTGGGCGCAGATCGGCAACACGCCTTTGTTGCGGCTGCGGCGCGTCGCGCAAGAGCTACCCGAAGGCATAGAGGTTTTCGCCAAAGCCGAGCACTTAAATCCGGGCGGCTCGGTGAAAGACCGTCCGGCCCTTGCGATGATCCTTGCGGGTGAGCGCGCCGGTCTGTTGACGCCGGATAAGATCATCCTTGATGCGACGAGCGGCAACACAGGCATCGCCTACGCGATGCTCGGCGCGGCGCGCGGCTATCGCGTCGCGCTCTGTCTGCCCGCTAACGCGAACGTCGAGCGCAAGCGCATGCTGCGCCTCTACGGTGCGGAGTTGATCGAGACCGATCCGCAGACGGGCGCAGACGGCGCGCAACTACGCGCGCAAGAGATCGCGGCGCGCGAGCCGCAGACATATTTCTATCCTGATCAGTACAACAACGACGCCAACTGGCGCGCGCACTACGAAGGCACGGGCGCGGAAATCTGGACGCAGACTGAAGGGCGCGTCACGCACTTCGTCGCCGGCATGGGCACGTCGGGCACGCTGATGGGCATCGGGCGCAGGTTGAAGGAACATAACTCGCGCGTCCGCGTCGTCGCCGTGCAACCCGATTCGCCTTTGCATGGTCTCGAAGGCATGAAGCACTACGCGACCGCCATCGTGCCGGGCATCTACGATCCGTCGCTTGCCGACGCGCAGCTCGAAGTGGCGACCGAAGACGCATACACGATGGCGCGGCGACTCGCACGCGAAGAGGGCTTGTTCGTCGGCATCAGTTCGGGCGCGAACGTGACGGCCGCGTTGCGCCTTGCGCGCACATTGCCGGCCGGCTCAGTTGTTGTCACAGTGCTCTGCGACGATGGCGCGCGTTATCTGAGCGAGCATTTCTGGGAAGAGAAGCAGGATGATTAAACTAGGCGCGCGCCACTTGGCTGAGATGCGTCGCCACGCCGAACGCGAGTATCCGCACGAATGCTGCGGGCTGCTCATCGGGCGCATCGAAGATGACGGGCGCGTGCGCACGGTCGTTGAGTTGTATCCGGTCGCCAACACTTTTGCCGTCGCGGAGCGGCATCACCGAATGCAGATTCCGCCGCTCGAATACGCGCGCGCCGAAAGACTCTACAGTGCGCGCGGACTCGGCGTTGTCGGCAATTATCACTCACATCCAGATGCGCCGGCTGTGCCTTCGCAGTATGATCTTGAACATCTGGCCCCTTGGCCCACGATGTCTTACATCGTCGTCTCGGTGCAGCAAGGGCAGGCAGCCGACCTTCGTTCGTGGGAGTTGGCTGCCGATCGCTCGCGGTTCGATGAGGAAGAGATGACAGTCAACGAGGGAGAGGTTGCAGAAGGAGCTTGACGTTATGGCAGTGACAGTTTTGATCCCGACCGCACTCAGACAGTTCGCGGGCGGGCAGTCTGAATTTCAGGTTGAAGGCAAGACGGTGGGCGAGGTCTTGGAGCGCGTGACGAGCGCGAATGCAGACCTGCGCAAACATCTCTACAGCGACGAGAGCCGCTTGCGCAGTTTCGTCAATGTCTATGTCAACGATGAAGACATCAGAAGCAGTGAGCGGCTTAACACGCCGGTCAAGGACGGCGACACCATTTCGATTGTGCCGGCGATTGCGGGCGGCGCGGCGACCGAAGCGGCAGTCGCCGACCGCGAGTTGCCGAAGCTGTCGAACGAAGAGATCGCGCGTTACAGTCGGCATCTGATCATGCCTGAAGTCGGCATGGAGGGGCAGCGCAAGTTGAAGGCTGCGCGCGTGCTGATGATCGGCACGGGCGGGCTTGGCGCGCCGCTCGGCATGTACTTGGCGGCGGCGGGCGTGGGCACGCTGGGCATCGTGGATTTTGATGTCGTGGATGAATCGAATCTGCAACGACAGATCGTGCATGGCACGCGCGATGTGGGCCGGCCCAAGATTGAATCGGCGCGCGACCGTTTGCAGGACATCAATCCGCACATCAAGATTGAAACCTACGAGACGCGCCTGTCGAGCGAGAACGCGCTTGAGTTGTTCCGCGATTACGACATCATTGTTGACGGCACGGATAATTTCCCGACGCGCTATCTCGTCAACGATGCCTGCGTGCTGACCGGCAAAGCCAACGTCTATGGCTCGATCTTTCGCTTTGAAGGACAGGCGAGTGTGTTCTGGGCGGAACGCGGTGCGTGTTATCGCTGCTTGTATCCAGAGCCGCCGCCGCCCGGACTTGTGCCTTCGTGTGCTGAAGGCGGCGTACTCGGCGTGTTGCCGGGCATCGTCGGCGCGATTCAGGCCAACGAAGCGATCAAGTTGATCTTGGGCGCGGGCGAATCGCTCATCAATCGTCTGTTATTGTTCGATGCGTGGCGCATGCGCTTTCGCGAGTTGAAACTGAGGAAAGACCCGGACTGTCCGGTCTGCGGCCCGCACGCGACGATCAAAGAGTTGATTGACTACGAAGAGTTCTGCGGGCTGCGACCGCCCGTCGCCGCACCCACACAGGAGGAGAAAGCACAGATGGAAGAGATCACTGCGACCGAACTCAAACAACGCCTTGACCAAGGCGACGACTTGCAGATCATTGACGTGCGCGAACCGCACGAGTACGAGATTGCGAAACTCGAACAGGCGAAGCTGATCCCGCTCGGTCAGGTCGTCGGGCGCATGAACGAGATCGATCCGAACCGCGAGACGGTTGTGCACTGCAAGGGCGGCGTGCGCAGCGCCAAAGCCATCGAGGCGCTGCAACGCGCGGGCTTCGCGGGTCGGCTCGTCAACCTGCGCGGCGGCATCACCGCTTGGTCGAACGATGTCGATCCGTCCGTGCCGAAATACTGAGCAAGAACGACAGACAAGTAAAAAAGAAAAACGCCTGCACGACTCGCAGGCGTTTTCTTTAAGCCGACACAGGCTCGCTGCCCTGCGCGCTGATGGGAGTAGTTGTCGCAAGGATAGTCGTGCGGCGCGGCAGAAATGGGCGCTCGCAGAACCAGAAGAAGCACCAAGCGAAGGCGAGGCTGAGCGCCGGCATGATGAGTAGCGCAACCAACAAGCCCGGGATGCCGCGACTCGTGAAGCGCCATATCTCCAACATCACCAGCTCGTGCGTGAGATAAAGCGAATAAGAGAATAAGCCGATGCTCGCGCCCCAACGCCACACGCGCGGCCACACCTGCCATAGTCGTCCGGTCACTTCAGCCGCGACGACGCGATTGACTAAGACGAACAGACCGACGGCCCAAAGCGGATGCGTCAAGAGCCACACGCCGTCGTGCACGTACCAAGATAACTTGATCGTCTCCTGCACGTAAGCCAAGACGGCCGCCGCCGCGAGCGCCGTCAGACAGACGCGCCAACTGCGACACCAGCGCGGCAAGACCACCAGCCCGAACGCAGCCTCGACGCCAAGCGCGCCCAACGCCCAAGTGAACCAGTGCGCCGCCGCCGCCTCGTTCACCGGCAGAAAGACGCCGTAAGTGTTCTTGATCACGAGACTCAACAGCAGCCAACCGACGCGCGCCGCAGCACAACAGGCGAGCGTGCGACGCCAGCCCCAACGCTGGCGCAGGAACAGCAACAGAAAGTAAGCGAGATAAAGTTGCTCCTCAATGGCGAGTGTCCAGAAGACGCCGTTGATGCTATATGCTGTGTGCGAGTCGAGGTTGTGCAGCATCAGTAAATGCAGCACGAGGTCGTACAGGTAAGCGCGCGTGAGTGTCGCGCCGTCTGCGAGCGCCGCGACGGCGAGGAAGAGAATGAGCGCGAGCAGGTAAGGCGGATAGAGTCGCCAGAGTCTGCGCCGCCAGAAAGGCACGAAGTCTAAGTTCGTGGGGCGACCCGATGCTTGCGCTTTCGTCCAATGCAGATGAATGCAGAAACCTGAGATGACGAAGAAGAGAAAGACGCTCGTGTAGCCATAATGCACGACGGCGCGCACGGGCACACCGAGCCAAAGCCAGAAGCGGCTCAATGCGTCGGGCGGCGTTTGCGTCACCGCATGATAGACGACGACGTAGAGCGCGGCGAAACCGCGTAGGGCATCAAGCCCGCGCAGTCTGTAGCCGCCGCCGGCAAGCAGCGAGTTAGACTTCGGTGCTGGGACGCAAGTTTCGGCCAAACGACAGCAGCAGACTCCGCCTGCGAGTTGTGCGAGCGGCCCGATGATAGCCCAGCAGTTCGTGTTTAGAAAGCGGAGGGGTTAGTTGACGTAGGTCGAGACGGTATCGGGATCGAGCAATGCGTCTTCGGTGAGATGTGTGGCGGCTGCGGCATCCGTCTGTGTGTGGCCGATAAGCAACGCCGTGGCCTGTTCGGCGGTCACCGGCCGCGAGAACAGATAGCCCTGACCGTACTCGCATTTAAGCGTGCGCAGTTGCGCCAATTGCGCTTCGGTCTCAATGCCTTCGGCGATGACCTGCATGCCGAGATTGTTCGCCAGCCTAATGATCGTGCGCACGATCTCCGCGTTCTCGTCGCCCGCGCCCATGCGCCCGATGAACGAGCGATCAATCTTCAAAGTTGAGACGGGGAAGCGGTGCAGATAGCTCAGAGAGGAATAGCCCGTGCCGAAGTCGTCTATGCTTAACTCGACGCCGAGCGCGCGCAGTTGCGTGAGCATCGTAGCGGCGGCCTCCGCGTTCTCCATCACGACGCTTTCAGTGATCTCAAGTTGCAGGCAGTGCGGATCAAGTTGCGACTCATTGAGCGTCTGTTTGATCTGATCGATCAAATTGGGCTGGCTGAACTGTTTGCTTGAGAGGTTGACGCTGATCTTGAGCGGACGCGCCACGAGTTGTCGCCAGCTTTGCATCTGCCGGCACGATTGGTTGAGCACCCAACGACCGATCTCGAAGATTAGCCCCGTCTCCTCTGCGAGCGGGATGAACTCGGCGGGTGAGATGAAGCCGCGTTCCGGGTGCGACCAGCGCAGCAACGCCTCGAAGCCTGTAATCCGGCTCGTATCGAGCGCGACAAGCGGTTGATAATAGACCTGAAACTCGTTGCGCTCGACGGCGCGGCGCAGATCGTTCTCCAACTTTAATAGCGCCACGGCATGCGCGTGCATCACTGTGTCGAATAGTTCGTGGCGCGCCTTGCCTTTCTCTTTCGCGCGATACATGGCCGTGTCCGCATCACGCAGGACATGCTCCGGCTGTTCGTAGTTAGTGGAACTGAGCGTGATGCCGATGGACGCGGTCGTATAAACCTCGTGCCCGCCCAGATTGAAGGGCTGCATCAAGCCAGCTTGGATACGTTCGGCGACGCCGATGGCGTCGCGCGCGTCGTCCAGCCCATTGAGCAGGATGGCGAATTCGTCGCCGCCCAAACGCGACACAGTGTCCGACGGGCGCAGGCAGCCTTCGAGCCGGCGAGCGAGCGCGATGAGCAGATGATCGCCGATGCCGTGGCCGAGACTGTCGTTGATGTTCTTGAAGCGGTCGAGGTCTATGAAGAGGACGGCAAACACATGATCGGTATGGCGCTTGGCGGTCTCAATGGCCAAGCGTAGGTGATCGAGCAGGAGCGCGCGGTTTGGCAGCCCCGTGAGCGCGTCGTGAAAGGCCGCGTGCCGGAAATGTTCGCGACTGTGCTGCAACTCTTGGCTGATGCGTTGCTGCTCGGCGATGTGGCGCGAGAGTTCTTCGACGTGCCGCTCGGCTTGTTCGATCTGCGCCAGCTTCGTCTCGACGCTGTTGAGGTAGGTCTGATAGGTGAAATAGACGATGGCGATGATGGGCGTCATGGCGAGGAAGGCGAGGAAGCCGACCGAACCGATCAGCTTAGCGACAAGTCCAGCGGCGGACGCGCCCGCGAAGTAGGTCAAAGACGTGTAGAGGAAGTTGTGCTTCCAGACGTGCCAGAAACGCTCGCCCGTGCGCAGCGCAAGCGCGCACGCGATCAGAACGGTGTTCGATGCATACTGTGCGAGCGCCATAACGCTCAAAGCCAAGATGAGCTTTTGCGAGTAGCTCTGCTGCACCAGCACGGCAGGCGAGCCGCAACTGAGCCGCACAGTCCAGACAGTTATAAAGTACGAAAGCGCCATCACGCTCGCATTGAACATGTGATGGAACTTTCTCCGGCTCACGCGCAGTGAAGTGCAGAACGCCTCGATGGTCGCCAATAGGATCGCCGCTTCGCCGTCAAAGAGCAGAATGATCAGGAAGATGAACGTGTCCGAGACTGTAATCTGCCCCTTCGTGCGCGGCACACGCACGTACAGGCGCGAGCCGACCAAGACGGTGATGAGCGCAAGAAATAGAAAACGCCGATCAAGCTGTGCCACATCAAGGTGGATAGCTGAGAAGACGCAGGCCGCCATGCCGAGCACGATGACCAGCCACAGGAACAACTTAGTGAAACGATTGCTGTATGCTTCCATGTCGTCAGGAGGCAAAGCGAAAACGACTGTGATGGGATCCAAATGTTGAGGAAGTTTTCGGGGCAAGTATCGGGGCTTGGGACTGGGCAAGAGCATACGCGCCCGCGACACCTTTCAACTTTATCACATAAAGAGCACGCCGTGCGATAGGGCCCTGCACAAATTTTCCCGCGCCGCTTGACGGCCTTGCGGCCCACCGCCCGGCCTTTGCCCAGACTATAGCCGCGTCCTCCGCACGTCACCCACATAAAATCGCAGACTTTTGGCATAGGCCGGTTAAACCTTTCTGCTTCAATTAGGTCGGTATAGGCCCTCTGCTGTGTGGGGCAGTTGGGCGTGAGCTAAGGAGACCGGGCCGGAACAATCGGGCGGCAAAAGGGCTTATTTATCGTGTTGCACGCGGCTCAGCCGCGATCAATTGCTGGCTCATTTTCCGGCTTTCTGCTACTATCACACACTTTTATGCGGCTGCTGCACGCCGGCCGAAACAATGCCACCGCAGCGTCCGTATCACCCGATGCAACAGGATGCCCGGCTGTTGCATCTAATTCCTGTCGTATCAACAGCTTAATTTTTAAGCGCGAAGGATGCGACGATGCGAGGCAGGGTCTTTATTGATGAGCTAAGCCGGATGTCTTAATTGCGGGCACTACCGTCGAGCATTGGCGCGACTGACGGAGCCACAGAGGTAATCATGAGCATGACTATGAACAAGCGCGGTGACGAGGGGTTCTTGGAGACGCGGAGCGGCGATTATTCGCCGTTCGAGGCGTTGGGGCAGGAACTGTCCGAAGACGCCATCCCGACAGATATTGAAGATGTGCTGCAAAAACTCGACGGCACGAACTTGGGCGAAGCGGACGCGGACGACTTGCTCATCGAGCATGCCGCCGCTGCGACGCCGCATGAAGATCATAACGACGAAGCCTTCGCGGAGGAGGACGATCTCGATCTCTCCGCCGGCGACGACGACAAATCAATCGATCCTGTCCGTATGTACCTGCGGCAGATGGGCACTGTGCCGCTCTTGACGCGCGAGCAAGAGGTCTCTATTGCCAAGCGCATCGAAGCGGGCATCATCAGATCGAACCGCGTGCTTGCGCGTTCGCCTATCGCCGTGGGCGAGTTGCTGCGGATCGGCGAAGGGTTGGAATCGGGTGCTTTAAGCATCCGTGATGTCGTGGCGTTCTCGGATCAAGCCGACATGGCTGAGGTTGAGGATAAGGCCGACGAGTATTTGCAGTGGACACTGGAGAGCATGCAGCACATTCGCAAACTAGCGCACGATGGCCTGAAGGAGTTGACCAAGCTGCGCGCCGAGCAGCAACTCACGCGCGGCAAGAAACCGAGCAAGAAGTTGTTGCGGCTGAAGCGCAAGGTCGCGGCCAACCGATTGGCGCTCGCACGTGAGGTCGCGCAACTCAAGTTGAAGGAGAGCGCGCGGCAGCGTCTGATTGACGCGGTGGCGGCGGCTTGGAAAGAGGTGCGCACAATCGAGCGCGAGATCGAGCAGTACACTGAGAAGCTCAACCGGAAGCGGATCAAGCCGGAGGACGAGAAGGAGTACAAGCGGCACATCGCCGCTGCCAAGCGCCGGCTCAAACAGATCGAAGCGGATCGCCACGTTGCGCCCGTCGAGATCAAACGCGCGCATCAAGCCGTCGCGCGCAGCGAAGCGCAGACCGTGCAAGCCAAACGCGAGTTGACGGAGGCGAACCTGCGCCTCGTCGTCTCCATCGCCAAGAAGTACACGAATCGCGGGCTACAGTTCCTCGATCTGATTCAGGAGGGGAACATCGGGCTGATGCGCGGCGTGGACAAGTTCGAGTGGCGGCGTGGTTATAAATTCTCGACCTACGCGACGTGGTGGATTCGCCAAGCGATCACGCGCGCGATTGCGGATCAAGCCAGAACGATCCGTATCCCCGTCCATATGATCGAGACGATCAACAAACTCGTGCGCACGTCGCGCGCGCTCGTGCAAGAGCTTGGGCGCGAGCCGACCAGCGAGGAGATCGCAGACCGCGTGGACATGCCCGTGTCGAAGGTGCGCGCCGTTTTCAAACTGGCGCAGCAGCCGATCTCTCTGGAGACACCGATTGGTGAGGAAGAGGATTCGCACCTCGGCGACTTCATCGAAGACAAGTCGCGCGTGAATCCTTCGGACGCGGTCGTGGCGACGAACCTGCGACAGATCACAGACGAAGTGTTGGCGACGCTCTCGCCGCGTGAAGAGAAGGTCATCAAACTGCGCTACGGCATCGGCACGCAAGGCGAGGAGCACACGCTCGAAGAGGTCGGCAAAGACTTCGACGTGACGCGCGAGCGCATCCGCCAGATCGAAGCGAAGGCGCTGCGCAAACTGCGCCATCCTTCGCGCGCCCGCCTGCTCAAGCCGTTCATCAACGGCGTGCAGCAGTAAGCCGAAACAATAAGCGCGAGATTAAAACAGGGCCGGAAGTTTACCTAAAACTTCCGGCCCTGTTTGCGTGCGCCCAAAGATAGGTCAGTACCGCAGGCGGTACTGACTTCAATGTCGCGGTGCTTTTGTTGTCAACTCATCTTTAACGACCTGCCCACCTTTCATCACGAAGCCGACGCGCTGAAGCACTGTGATGTCGCGCGATGGATCGCCGGAGACGGCGATTAGATCAGCCGCGTAGCCGTTTTTAATCACGCCGAGCTGCCCGTCCAAGCCTAACAATTGCGCCGCGTCAACCGTCGCAGCGCACAAAGCTTCCGCAGGCGTCAGACCCGCTTTGACGAGCCATTCCAATTCGCGCGCGTTCTGTCCGTGCAAGCCTGCGACCGCATCTGAACCGGAGACAATCACAACTCCGGCCGCATGCGCGCGGCGCGAGTTCTCTAGGTTGTGGGTTTGCAAGCGCGTGAAGAAATCCCAAGTCGAGTCGTCGAAGGCGAATTGACTTTTGTGCGCGAGGTAGTGCGTCGGCAAATAGAGCGTCGGGACGAGCGACGTGTGATGTTGGACGAGCAGGCGGATCGCTTCGGCGTCGAGGAATGTGCCGTGCTCAATCGAAGCGCAGCCGCCGCGCACGGCCGCTTTGATCGCCGCCGCCTCGTGCGCGTGCACTGCGACACGCAAGCCCGCACGCGCAGCCTCTTCAACCGCCGCGCGCACTTCGGCCTCGCTGATGAGCGCTTGACCGCGCGCGTCCACGCCCTCGAATAACTTGATCACGTCCGCGCCTTCGCGCACGCGCGCGCGGACAAACTCGCGCATGTAGGCGATGCGCGCCGCTTCGTCGGCCGTCGGATCGAAGTCGTTAGGCAGAAACGGCTCGCCAGAGACGAGCATGCGTGGCCCTGTGACTTCGCCGCGCTTGATCGCGTCGCGTAGTTTGAGATCGACCTGCGCGCCTGCGCCGAGATTGCGGATGGTGGTGAAGCCGGCAAGCAGCGTGTTGCGTGCATTCTCGGCGGCGTACTTGAGTGTGATGTCCGCGCTTGGATCGCCCGATAGACCAAAGTGGCCCGAAGAGTCGAAGTGATAGGTGATGTGCGTATGCGCGTCAATGAGACCGGGCAGCAGCGTCGCGTCGCCGAGATCAATGACTTGCGCGCCCGGTGGGATGGCGAGGTTCGCGCCGACGGCTGCGATCTTCTCGCCTTCGATGACGACGACCGGCCGCTCGATCATCTGCCCGCGCTCAACGTCGAACATGCGCGCGGCACGGATGACGATGCGCTGCTGCGTCTGCGCTTGCTTGCTGTTTGTTTGCGCCGTCCGACTAGCGCACGAGGGCAAGCAGAGGAGCAACAGCAAGAGATGCGTGATGCACAGCTTGAGCTTCATCCGAATAGTTCAACTCATCGCTCAGACCTTTTCAATCGGCCAGATGTCAACAGCCAACGCCTCCGCATAGTGCAGTAGCGGTTCGCCTGCGGGCGTCGGCAGGCCGTGCGATTCGATCATGGTCGAATGAAGCGTCGTCAACGACGCACGCTGCAAAGGCCAAGGGGCGTGATGTATGCGTGCGCGATAGAGCGTTGCACTGCGCGCCGCATACAGGCAATAACGCTCGGTCAGGAAAAATTCGAGCGAGCCGGGTTGCGACTCAGGTAGCCTAGCGCCAATCATCCACGTCGCTTGCAACTCCGCTGGCTTGTCCGCGTCGTCGCGGCGCAAGCGGTAGTTGATCTGCGTGGCCTGTTGTTCAAGCTCGATCTGCGCGTGGAAGTAGGGCAGATGATAGAGCGTGCGCGCGCCGATGACGGCGGGCAGACTGTTCGCGTCGAGCGAGAAGAACCAGACACCGGGCACGCCTTTGTGGTGGACGTAGGTGCGGACGTTCAACTCGTGAAAGTCGCTGAAGCCCGGCACGGGCGGCGTGAAACTTAGACGCACGTCCCACATCGTGAAGGGCGCGATGGCGAGCCACGCGCTGCCGTCGTAAGTGTCAATCGTCAGCCCTTGAGGGATGAGCGGGCGCAACGCTTCTTCAGCGATGCGCCAGTGCATGAAGAGCAGCTTGCCCCAGTTCTGCTTCATGATCGGCGCGCCTGCGGGGCGCGCGCGGAGCGACAGACGATCAATCTGCTCCGACGCTGCTTCGCTCATAGCTTGCCCTAATCTGTATCGGTCAGTCCCGACTAATTTCACTGTGCTGGTGGCCACGCATCCGCAGATAGTTCGAGCGCGCGCCACATGTACCAACTTGCCACCGTGCGAAAGGGTCGCCAGCGCTCGCCGTATTCGGCCAGCACCTTCGGCGTCGGCATCGGCGTTTGATAGACGAAGGCGAAACCTTTGCGCACACCTAAGTCGCTCACGGGCAGCACGTCGCTGCGTCCCAGTCGTGACATCAAAAGCATCTCGACCGTCCAACGCCCGATGCCGCGCACGCTCGTCAGACGCGCGATGATCTCTTCATCCGGCATGCGCCGCAGGCGCGCGAGTGTCGGCACAGTGCCGTCGAGCGTCTTCGCCGCAAGGTCTTGCAGCGCAGCCAATTTGGCGCGCGATAGACCTGCGCCGCGCAAAGTCGCTTCATCGGCAGACAGTATGTCTTGCGGTCGCAGCTTGCGGCCGTTTGCCCCAAGCGCGACGACGCGCGCGTGAATCGCGGCGGCGGCCGTCCCATGCAGTTGTTGATAGATAATGTTGCGCGCCAGCGCCTCGAACGGACTGTGCATCGTGCGCAGTTGCAACGTGAACGGCCCCGCCGCCTTCATCAACGCGCCCAACACCGGATCGGCTTTCGCCAAACGGCGCATCGCCGCACGCGGGTCGTAACAGAGACCTTCCACTCCATTCGTCGCGCCTCGTTTGCTTCGCACTGTCATCGTCATAACTAAAAGCCCAGCCGCAACACGTCGGCTGGACTTCAAGCGTTCGCGTTCATACCGAGGGCGGGACTCGAACCCGCACGGCCCACTGGGCCAACGGATTTTAAGTCCGTTGCGTCTACCATTCCGCCACCCCGGCCCGAGGGCGCAAAGATAGCATGCGGCGCGCGCTGAAACCAACTGCTTCACAGGCAGCCGCGCGTGATGTTAAACTAGCGGCACAAACGATGATGGAAGAGCAAGTCGCAACCAATCAGCATGAGCCGATGGCGGAGGAGCAGGAGATTTTTCACCGCCATATCCAACGGGCGGGCCTCAAGCGCACGGCGCAACGCGATCTGATCCTCGACGTGTTTCTACGCACCGAAGAACACTTGTCGAGCGAAGACCTCTACCGACTCGTGCAGAAGGAAGACCCGGACATCGGCCAGACCACAGTCTATCGCACGCTCAAATTGTTAACTGACGCGGGCCTCGCGCGCGAAGTGCGCTTCGGCGACGGGCGCACGCGCTACGAGCACAACTATAAACACCCGCACCACGATCACTTGATCTGCACAGAGTGCGGCAAGACCATCGAGTTCTTCTCGGCCGACATGGAGGCGCTGCAAGATCAGATCGCCGCGCAATACAAGTTTGAGTTGACGCATCACACCATGCGCATGTTCGGCTATTGCTCTGAGTGCCGCAAAGGGCGCGCCCACCACGAAGAGACGGCCGCCGAACCGCGCATCCGCTTCGCCTCCGCGCCCAGCACCAGTTAGTTAAGTCACGCACGCCATGAAGTCGCCGCTACTTTTCTTTTGCCGACCGTTAGTGTAAGTTCGCGCGTATGCTCCCCTGATAAATTTTGTGCGGTTAATCTGCAACTGCGAGAGGTCGAAGCGATGAGTGTGAATGTAGAGTTTGCGTCGGACGGACGGCAAGGCATCGTGGCTGAAGGCACGTACATTTGGGATGCGGCGAAGCGTTTGGGCCTGCGTCTGCCGGCCGAATGCGGCGGGCGCGGCGAGTGCGACACGTGCGCGGTCATCGTGCGCGAAGGCATGACGCTATTGTCAGAGTTGACGAACGCGGAGCGCACGCGGCTCAGTCCTGAACGACTGGCGGCGGGTGAACGGCTCTCGTGTCAAGCGAAGATCGAGCGCGGCGGTACGCTCGTGCTTGACCCTGTGCCCGCGACCGAACGCGCCGAGACGACCGAAGAGACCAAGCGCGATTTCAGCACGGAATTTCGTCACCTACCGTTTGATAAAAAATTGGCGACGCTCGTTGAGCTTGAAGTCATCGCCGCCGCGCAGACCTTCAAAGCGGTGGCCGAGTTGCCGTCCGCGCTCATCCAGAAAGGTCTCGGCGTGATGGCCGCCTACGGCCGCGCCCGCGAGCAACGCCAACGCGCCGAGCATCGCCCGGCGGAAGAGCAAACGGAAAAGCAGGACTGAAGGCTGTGGGCTGAATAATTGCTTCATTGGTTCATTGGTTTAATGAACCAATAGATCAATCAAACATTCCTGTTCAGCCCTCAGCCCTTTCTTCATCCTTATGACACAACCCAACTCAAGATCATCTCAGTCGCGTGCGCCGCAGTTGGCGTTCGCTTTGTTGCTGCTGTTGCCGCTTGGCTTCATCGGTTGTCCGAGCAGTTCGCCGCCGGAAGCGAACGAGCAAAAAGCAGCGACAGCGCCCGCGCCTGCGACGCCGACGCCTGCGCTGCCCGCGTTCGACGGGCAGCGCACGTTTATGCACGTGAGCAAGATGGTGGAGATGGGGCCGCGCCCGGCCGGTTCGCAGGAGCTTGCGCGCACGCGGCAGTACATCATTAACGAGTTGAAATCGTATGGCTTGAAAGTGACGACCGACGAGTTCACGGCGCAGACGCCGCAAGGCCCGAAGCAGATGGTGAACGTGACGGCAGAACTGCCCGGTCAATCTCAAGACGTGATCGTCATCGGCAGCCATTACGACACGAAGCCCTTCAAAGAGTTTCGCTTCGTCGGCGCAAACGACGCCGGTTCGTCAACCGGCACGCTGCTCGAACTAGCGCGCGCCTTGAGTAAAGAGAAGCCGCGCCTGACCTATTGGTTTGCTTTCTTCGATGGCGAAGAGGCTTTCTGTCACGAGTGGGACGAGTGCGGCAAGCCCGGTGCGCCGGACAACACGTATGGCAGTCGGCGTTATGTGGCGCATCTCAAGGAGCAGAATCAGTTGAGCCGCGTGCGCGCGATGATCCTGCTCGACATGATGGGCTACAAAGATTTGCACCTGCGCCGCGACGACATGGGCACACGCTGGATCGAAGACATCATCTGGCAGACGGCGAAAGACATCGGGCACGGCGATGTGTTCATCGAGGGCACAGAAGGCGTCGGCGGCGACGACCACGAACCGTTCCTCAAAGCCGGCATCGAAGCCGTGGACATCATCCAACTCGAAGACTACCCCTACTGGCACAAGCCCGACGACACACTCGACAAAATCTCCCCCCGCAGCCTCCAAGTCGTCGGCGAAACCTTGATCGCCAGCCTGCCGCGCATAGAACAACGACTACAAAAATGATGATTGATGAACGAATAATAGTTTTCGTTCGGAGGTTTTCGTCATGCTAAAGGCGCAAGATTTGCTCGTGCCTGTGGACTTCTCGCCGTGCTCGTTGAATGCTCTGCGCGTGGCGCTTGGCATGGCTGCGCCGGATGGCGACGTGACATTGTTGCACGTGATCGATCAGCACTTCATCGAAGACTGCGCGGCGGCAGGGATGGGCACGACGGAAGCGATCACGGCGCAGTTGCGCACGCGCGCCGATGCGAGTTTTGAGGAGATGCTGACGGGCTTGGACGCTGACGGCGTGGACATCGAGCGCATGGTCGTGGTCGGCGTGCCGTTCGCAGAGATTTTGAAGATCGCGCGCGATCTCGATCTGCCGATGATCGTGATGGGCGCGCGCGGGCGTTCGACGCCGCCCGAAGAGTTGCTGTTCGGCTCAACGGTCGAGCGCGTCATCCGCGCGGCGCGCATTCCGGTGCTCTGTGTGCCGTATTGATCGGGAAGAGAATTGATGACGAGGAATGTAAAACGGATCGCGGTTGTGGCAGGCGACGGCATCGGGCCGGAGGTGACGCGAGAAGCTGTGCGCGTGCTTGAGTTGTTGCGCGCGACGCATGGCGTTGAGCTTGAGTTGCAGGCGTTCGATTGGGGCGCGGAGAAGTTTTTGCGCGAAGGCGTGACGCTGCCCGATGGCGCGCTTGAGATGCTCACGCGCGAGTTCGATGCGATCTTCGCAGGCGCGTTTGGCGATCCGCGTGTGCCGTCGAATAAACACGCCGAAGACATACTGCTCGGCATGCGGCGCAAGCTCGATCTCTATATCAACCTGCGACCGGTGCGGCTGTTGGACGCGCGGCTGACGCCTTTGCGCGAACGCAAGATCGAAGACGTTGATTTTGTCGTCTTTCGCGAGAACACAGAGGGCGCGTACTGCGGCGCGGGCGGGTTTTTGAAGCGCGGCACGCAGGATGAGATCGCCACGCAAGAGGAACTGAATACGCGACGCGGCGTGGAAAGAATTATCGTTGCGGCGTTCGAGTATGCGCGTAAGCAAGGCCGCAAAAAAGTGACGATGGCGGACAAGTCGAACGTGCAACGCTTCGGTGGCGACCTGTGGCAGCGCGTGTTCAAAGAGGTCGCAGTTGGCTACGCAGAGATCGAAGCGAACCATCAGTACGTTGATGCGATGGCGATGTTCATGGTGCTGAATCCGGCGCAGTACGACGTGATCGTGACGAACAATCTGTTCGGCGACATCCTGACCGACTTGGGCGCAGCGCTGCAAGGTGGGCTTGGCCTCGCCGCATCGGGCAACATACATCCCGGTCGTGTCTCTCTGTTTGAGCCGGTGCATGGCAGCGCGCCGCCACTTGCGGGCAAGGGCGTGGCGAATCCATGTGGTGCTATTCTGACTGCGGCGATGATGTTAGAATACTTGGGGCACGACGCGGCGAGCCGTGCAGTTGAAGTGGCGGTGCGCTTGAGCATTAACGCAGGCGAGACGACGCGCGATCTCGGCGGCCAACTCTCGACGACGGAAGCCAGCGCGAGTATCTGCCGGCACATCGAACGGGCAGCGCAGTAGCTCGTTCTCGCAAACAGTTGTCAGTATTCGTGGCCGCTCTTTGAAACCACGAAACCATACGAAGCGACATGAAAAAAGAATTCCGTTCGTGCTGTTTCGTGTGATTTCGTGGTTAAATTGTTTTCAGTCGGGCGCGTTAAAGGATCATGGGCAGCAAGGGCAAAGACGCGGGGCATAAGATTCTGGCGATCATCGTCATCTTGGCGATGCTGGCGTTGATGGGCATCCCTGCGCCGGTCATCTTCTTCTTCGCCGTCGTCGTCTATTTCATCTGGCGCGCGGTTGATCGCTCGGAACAGCACGAGACGCGCCGCATCTTCGACTTCTACTTGAACGCCAACGAAATCCTGCGCGAAGACGAACGGCGCTGGTTCGGGTTTGAAATCCGCGAAGTGATCGAACAGGGCGAGACCGTGTTGCACACGATGAAGGACGCGCCGCCGCTCGTCTATTTCACGCTTGGCGCACTCTATCATCGCGCCGAAGAGCACGTGGAAGCGGCCGAGCACTTGGCTTACGTCGTCGAATCGGACGCGGCCGACGAGCGCCACTTGAACGCGCCGTCGCCTGAGTTACGTCGTTACGTCAACGTCCTGCGCCGGCTCGAACATGAACCGGGCGATGGGCCCCAGACGCTCGCAGCGATCCGCAGTCTCGAACGCGCACGCCGCACGCGCGCCGCACAGATGCTCGCAGAAGCCCGCGCCCGGCTCAACGGCACACAGCCAGCCGCTTTGCCGCACGCAGAGCCGCGGCCGCTTACCTCAACCTCGAAGCCGCTTCACGAGGCAACGGCACGTCTGCCATTCACCGCCCATCAGCCGCCCGCGCCTGCGCCGCCCTCAACGCCGCCGCCGATTGCCGAAGTCCTGCGCGACGTATACGAGGAAGAGCAGAAGACAGCGTAACAAGTAGTCAGTAGGTTTTTGGGCGAGCCTTTATTCGTTTCTCGGCATCAGCATTTTATACTCAGCGCGTCTTTTCTACTGACTACTATTTTGTCGTGGCAGCAGAGACGATCATCGGCAGTTATCGGCTCGAAGAGCGCATTGGGCGCGGCGGGATGGGTGTGGTCTATCGCGGGCGACATACGAAGTTGCCGCGCGAGGTCGCGATCAAGTCCATCAGCCCGCGCACAGACGAGCATGACCTGCGCCACTTGCGTCATCGCTTCGAGCGCGAAGCGTTCATCCAGTCGCAGCTTGATCATCCGGGCATCGTCAAGATTTACGACTACATCGTCGCCGAGCAGACCTACTACATCGTGATGGAGTACATCGCCGGGCGCTCGCTCGCCGGCCTGCTCGCGCAACCGCTTTCAATCGAACGCGCGCTCTATCTCTTCGAGCAAATCTTGGCGGCCGTCGCCTACGCGCACACCTTTACTTATCGCGACGTTGATGGCGCGGAGCGGCGCGGCATCATTCACCGCGATCTCAAATCGGCCAACATCCTCGTCACACTGCATGATCAGATCAAGATCACGGACTTCGGCATCGTCAAACTTGTCGGCGCGGAGCAGACAGACACTTCAGGCACAAACTATGGCACGCCGGAATACGTCTCGCCCGAACAGGCCGAAGGCGCGCCGGTTGATCAACGTTCAGACATCTACACGCTCGGCGTCATCCTCTATGAGATGCTCGCTGGGCGCACGCCCTTCGGCAGTCAAGCCGAGCCGCTACAGCGCACCGAAATTCTGCGCGCGCACATCGAGCGCAGACCGCGCCCGCCGGCAGAATTAAATCCGCAAGTGTCAACGGAAGTCGAAGCGGTCGTCTTGCACGCACTCGAAAAAGACCCGGCGCGGCGCTTTCAAACGGCCAGCGATTTCCTACGCGCCGTCCGGCGTGTGCGCAACATGGAGTCGGGCGAGCACGTGCTGCCGTCGCCAGCGACTTATGGTTCGTATCACTACGTCGGCACGCACGAGTTGCGCGAGTTGCAAACGTCCGACACGGCGCGGCAGGGTTATGTGACGCAGGCGATCAGCCGTGTGACCTGCGCCGCCTGCGGGACTGAAGCGGAGCCGGGCGCAGACGTGTGCCGCGCGTGCGGCGCGGGCTTGCATGCCTCGTCGGCAACGACGCGCATCGTGCAGCCGGAAGCGAGCGAGCGCGGTTGGTGGCTCGTCGTTGCAGGCTTTATCGCGCTGCTGCTCATCGGCCTCGCGCTCGGCTCTTGGCGCGCACACCATTCTCCATCACAAACCAACGCGCCGCCCGCCGGGTCGGGCGACAATCGTTAGTCCTGTTGTGCCTTTGCGTCTTTGCGTGAGGCTCTTAGTTGCGTTAAAAACAACCTCACGCAAAGGCGCAAAGAAGGACGCAAAGATGCTCACAGCGGAGATCATCGCCATCGGATCGGAATTGTTGACGCCGTTTCATGCAGACACGAACAGCCTGTGGTTGACTGAGAAACTGAACAGCGTCGGCATCGAGGTCAAACTCAAAACCATCGTCGGCGACGACGACGCGCGGCTCGAAGAGACTCTGCGCGATGCCCTGCGCCGTTCGCGCGTCGTCATCACGACTGGCGGCCTCGGCCCCACCGAAGACGACATCACGCGCAAGATCGCCGCCCGCGCTTTGGGTCGTCGCTTGCTGCTCAACGAAAAAGTTTTGGAGGACATACGCGCGAAGTTCATGCGTTGGGGCCGCAAGATGCCTGAGATCAACACGCGGCAGGCGATGGTGATCGAGGGCGCAGAGGTCTTGGACAACCCGAACGGCACAGCACCCGGCATGTACCTCGAACACGAAGGGCGCGCAGTCGTCCTGCTGCCGGGGCCGCCGCGCGAGATGCGCCCGATGTACGAAAATTTTATCAATGCAAGGCTCGCGGCCAAGGCGGGCGACCTGCGCGTCGTGCGGCGCGTGCTGCGCGTCGTCGGGCTTGGCGAATCGGCCGTTGACGAACGTATCGCGCCGGTCTATACGCAATATCAGAATCCGCAGACGACGATCCTGTTCAACCGCTCAGAGATCGAGATACACCTGACCGCGCAAGGTAAGACAGAACAGGAAGCGGAACTATTGCTCGACGGCCTCGCCGGTCAGATCGAAGAACGACTCGGCGAGTCCGTCTTTGCCTTTCGCGGCGAGATGATGGAAGAGGTCGTCGGTTTGCGCCTTGCAGTCAACGGCTTCACGCTCGCCGTCGCCGAAAGCTGCACGGGCGGACTGATCGCCGAGCGTCTGACCGAAGTGCCCGGTTCATCGAACTACTTCAAAGAGGGTGTGGTCACATACTCGAACGAGGCGAAGGTGCGTCTGCTCGGCGTGCCGGCCGATCTCATCGGCGAGTACGGCGCGGTCAGCGCGCCCGTCGCGGAAGCGATGGCCGAAGGCGTGCGCGAACGCGCGGAGACCGATTTCGGTCTCGCCGTTACAGGCATCGCCGGCCCCGATGGCGGCACAGAAGACAAGCCCGTCGGTCTCGTCTATATCGCGCTCTCAGACGACGCACACACAGAGCATCGCAAACTACTCTTGCCCGGCGACCGACAGCTCATACGCTGGCGTGCCTCGCAAGCCGCGCTCGATCTTTTACGTCGGCGTCTGATCTGAACATGTGGCTGGCACTCATCGTCGTCCTCGCGTATCTGCTCGGCTCGATCCCGTTCGGTTATTTGATCGTGCGCCTGCGCGGCGGGGGCGATGTGCGGGCGAGCGGGTCGGGCGGGACGGGCGCGACCAACGTGACGCGGCGCGCGGGCAAGGGTGCGGGACTCGCGACGCTTGCGCTCGATGCGTTGAAGGGTGTGCTCGCGGTTGTGCTCGCGCGTCAGTTGTTATTGCCGAACTTCGGCATCAACTGGTGGGTCGCCGCCGCCGCCTTCGCCGCCATCGTCGGGCACTGCTTCCCGGTCTGGCTCAAGTTTCGCGGCGGCAAAGGCGTGGCGACGGGTCTCGGCGTCTTTCTCGCGCTCGCGCCTGCGGCGGTTGGCATCGTCGCCGTTGTCTTCCTGCTCGTCGTCTGGCGCACGCGCTACGTCTCGCTCGGTTCGATCACGGCCGCCGCGTGTGTGCCGCTCTGCATCTGGGTACTTGGGCGCTCGGCTGCGACGCCTGCTCGCTTCGCGCCATTGCTCGCGGTCGCGCTCGCTGGCAGCGCATTGATCATCTACATGCACCGAGCCAACATCGGCCGCCTGCTGCGCGGCACGGAGAACAAGTTGAAATGATGAACGATGAACGCAGAACGATGAATGAAAGAATAATACTTCCCAGTTCATCGTTCATCGTTCATCATTCTGATTATGCGTCGCATCGCCATCATGGGCGCGGGCGGTTGGGGGACGGCGCTTGGCGTAGTGGCCGGGCGTGCGGGGCATGCGGTGCGTCTATGGTCGCGTAATGCGGCAGTGGTGGAGAGCATCAACCGCGAGCGCGTGAACAGCATCTATCTCGCGGCACATCGGATCGAGGGCGACGTGCGCGCGACAACAAACACGGGCGAAGCTTTGCGCGATGCTGAGATCGTCATTCTCGCTGCGCCGTCGCACGCGACGCGCGCATTGCTTGCACGCGTGGCTGATGCTGTGCGACCGGAGACGATCTTGGTCAGTGCGACGAAGGGGATTGAGATCGAGACGGGGCAGCGCATCTCTGAAGTTGTGCGCGATGTGTTAGGTGCTGAATATGCGGCGCGGTTCGTCTGTCTGTCTGGGCCTTCGTTCGCGCAGGAGGTGGCGGCGCGACAGCCGACGGCTGTGGTTGCGGCGTGCGCCGATCAGAGTTTGGGCGAGACAGTGCAAGCGGTTTTGAGTTTTGAGAATTTGCGTATCTATACGAACACGGACGTGGCGGGGACGGAACTTGGCGGCGCGGTTAAGAACGTGATCGCGGTGGCGGCGGGGATGTGTTCCGGGTTAGGATTGGGCGCAAACAGCATCGCAGCTTTGATCACTCGGGGCTTGGCCGAGATCGTCCGTTTGGCAACGGCGCAAGGCGCGCGGCTTGAGACGTTGATGGGTCTCGCAGGTCTCGGCGACTTGGTGTTGACCTGCACAGGCGGCCTGTCGCGCAACCGCTTCGTCGGCCAAGAACTGGGGCGCGGGCGCAAGCTTGAGGAGATTTTAGCGAGCATGCACGAAGTGGCTGAAGGCGTGCGCACGACCCGTGCCGTCAAGCTGTTGGCGGAGCGGCTCAATGTCGAGATGCCGATTACAGATCAAGTTCATGCCGTGCTGTACGAAGACCGAAGCGTGCGCGCGGCCGTCGCGCAGTTGATGGCGCGACCGCTTAAAGGAGAATAAAAGCGCTTTAATGTCAACTGAAGAGAAGGTATTGCTGACGAACCGCGCGGCGTTCCACGAGTATTACATCGAGGACAAGTACGAAGCGGGCATCGCGCTGATGGGCACGGAGGTCAAGAGCGTGCGCGCGGGGCAAGTGCAGTTGAAGGACTCTTACGTGGCGGTGCGCGATGGCGAAGCGTGGTTGTTCAATGCGCACATTTCGCCGTATGCTTACGGCAACCGAGAGAATCACGATCCTGTGCGCACACGCAAGTTGCTCTTGCATCGGCGTGAGATCGAGCGACTTGAAGAAGCCGCGACCTTGAAGGGCATGACGCTCGTCGTCACGCGCGTCTATCTCAAACGCGGACGGATCAAGTTGGAAGTGGGCGTGGCGCGCGGCAAGAAGCTGTACGACAAACGCGAGACAGAGATGCGGCGCACGGTCGAGCGCGAGACGCGCGCCCAATTGAAAGAACGGAATCGTTAATCGAAAATAAGATCACAGGAGAGAATTGCAGATGGAGATTCAGACGAGCACCGAAAATTTTAAGGACGCGGATGTGCAAGCATTGGCCGTCGCCGTGTTCAAGGATGAGAAGGCGGACGCTGGTGTGTTGCAGGAACTCGACGCGGCCACTGGCGGCCTCGTCAAGTCGGTGATTGAATCGGGCGAGTTGAAAGGCAAAGAGGGCGAGACCCTGTACGTGCATCTCGGCGCGGGCGGCGGCTTAAAAGCGCAACGCCTCTTGCTCGTCGGCGCGGGCGAGCGCGACGCTTACAAACTCGCGCAACTCGCACAGACGGCAGGCACGGCGGCGCGGGCTTTGCGCGCGCGTAACGTGAAGTCGGTCGGCCTGATCTTGCGGGCGACAAATGGCGATGATGAGCGTGCGGCATCGGCGGCGGTCGAGGGCGCTCTGATGGGCCTGTTTGAGCCGGACAAGTATCGGACGATTGAGAAAGAGGAACGACAGATCGAGCGGCTGCTCTTAATCGCACCGAACGCGGATGACGCAGCGCTCAAACGCGGCGCGGAGCGCGGGCACATCACGGGCGAGTCAGTCAACTTCACGCGCGACTTGGCGAACGAGCCGGGCGCGTACATGACGCCGACGATCATGGCCGAGCGGGCGCGCGAGATCGCAGAGCAGTTTGGATTGGAGTTTCATGTCTTGGAGCGCGAGCAGATGGAGCAAGAGGGCATGGGCGCGCTCTTGAGTGTCGCGCGCGGTTCGGACGAACCGCCGAAGTTGATCGTGTTGAAGTACACGCCTGAAGGTGCAGGCCAAGAAGAGAACGCGCCGGCTGGCGACGGCAAAGGTGAACTGCTCACATTCGTCGGCAAGGGCATTACGTTCGACACGGGTGGCATCTCGATCAAGCCGAGCGAGAATATGGAGTTGATGAAGTACGACATGACGGGCGGTGCAACCGTGATGGGCGTCATGCGTGCCGTCGCACAACTCAAGCCGCCGATCCCTATTCTCGGCGTCGTACCTTCGACCGAGAATATGCCGTCGGGCAAGGCGACCAAACCGGGCGATGTCGTGCGCGCGATGAACGGCAAGACCATCGAGGTCATCAACACGGACGCAGAGGGGCGGCTGATTCTGGCCGATGCCGTCTGTTATGCGAAAAAACTTGGCGCGACCCGCGTGGTGGACATGGCCACTCTGACAGGTGCGGTCTCAATCGCGCTCGGCGATGTCAACGTCGCGATCCTCGGTACGGATCAAACGTTGATTGATGAGGTGATCGCGGCGGGGCGCGACGTGGGCGAGAAGTTCTGGCAGTTGCCGCTCGACAAAGAGTACACGCGGCAGATCAAGTCGGACATTGCAGACATCAAGAACGTGGGCGGGCGTAAGGCGGGTACAATTACGGCCGCTGCGTTCATCAAAGAGTTTGCCGATGGTCTCTCTTGGGCGCACCTAGATATCGCGGGCACGGCTTGGGGCGATGAAGCGAAACCTTTCCGGGCGAAAGGGCCGACGGGCATCGCTGTCCGCACGTTGCTCCGCTTGATCGAGCGCACGGTCGCGTCAGCCGCGAAGTAACGTCAATCAATAGACCGCAATGACGGTTTAAGCGTCGGGCGCGAGGAGCATGCTCCTCGTGCCCTTTGTGCTGCTCGCTTGCCCGATGCACTAAACGTGAGCGGCTGATGTGTCCACTGTTGTGGACGCGAGTGTGCACAACAGTGGACAGTTAACGGGTCAGCTATCAAAATGTTTGACATTTTATGCAAGAAATCTTGCAATTATCGCGCGCCCTGCGTTATTGTCGTGCTGGCACATACGTTGCTAGTTCGTTGAGCAAGCCAAAGGGCACGGACATAGTCAAAAAATGTCCTTGCCCCGCCTCGACGGCCGTTCGAGGTTGAAGCGCCGTCCCTTTGGCTCGCCTCACCGCCCTCATCATCACCTGCGCTTCCTAACTCAAACAAGACTAATCGAATGAAAAATGATATAGTGCCGCTTACGGGTTGACCCTTCCTGCCCGGAACGCATCTGACTTGATGCGCTCCATCGCTGGCTCGACGGCGCGCTAGGGTGTTTACGCAGTGCTCAACTACTACAAAATTTTAGGCGTCAAACGGAACGCTTCTGCGTCCGAAGTCAAATCGGCTTACCGTAAGCTGGCCCGCCAGCGTCATCCAGACGTGAATGGCGGCTCGGAGCAGGCAGCGCGCGAATTTGATCTGATCGCGCGTGCCTATCGCGTCTTGAGTGATCCGCAGGAGCGCGCCTACCATGACTATCAACTCACACGCAGCATAAGCGGCTTTTCGCGCCACGACTCTGTGCTCAACTCGGACAACCCGCACGCGCGCCGGATACGGCAAGTCGCGGTGCAGGCGCGCATGAACCGGATCGTGGACGGGCTGATCGAAGCCGAGCGGCGCGAGACCTTCGCCATGCAACAAGCCGTCTTCACCGTGGTCTCGCTCTTCCTCTCAACCTTCTTCGTCGCTATATTCAAGCCGCGTCTGTGGGACAGCATGAATCTACCTGCGCGCGCGGTGCTGGTCGTGCTGTTCCTGATGGGCTTGTGGCAACTTTTCACGCGCCTGCGCGCGGGCTATGAGCGTTACACCTATCAACCGAAATCAATCCACGACTCGATCATGCGCGAGGAAGAGAAGTCGGACAAACCTTTCACGCGCTTCGCCGCTTCGACCTTTCTCGTCGTCGGCTACATGCTCAGCCTCGCCGCCGGCCTCTTCGTCGGTAGCAGCATGTACGCCTTCATGTACGACCTCGTGAGCGCCGTGCCGTTTCTTTTCGCCCCGCAGGTGCGCCCTG
Organism: Acidobacteriota bacterium; assembly: GCA_003223935.1. Taxonomy (GTDB): domain Bacteria; phylum Acidobacteriota; class Blastocatellia; order Pyrinomonadales; family Pyrinomonadaceae; genus QHXQ01. The sequence goes on from QHXQ01000021.1 coordinate 40,268, forward strand.
AACTCATATTCTACCCGCCCATCGCCGTGCTCATCGTGGACACCCTGCACACGATTGCGGTGAAGATCGACTAACCAACTACGATCCCCGCAACGCTCCCGACAAGAGAAAGCAGACGCGCAAAGTTTGCGTGAACGTCGCGCGGCGAACTTCGTCTTGCCAGCCTCCTTGCGTCTCGTGTATATTGCGCCGCAGGCGACCTGCGAACGGTCGCGCGAAAACTTTCAACAGGACATAACGAGCACACCAAGAGCGCACCGGCGCGACCGGAAGCGATTGCAGTCTCGTCGTATTCAGATTCGCTTGCTGTGCGTCTGTTGTGTGAGCGCGTAAACGAAATCGCGCTGACCTTGTTGGTCAGCGGAGTTTTGACCCAATAGACTGAAGGTGCGAACCCCTAAAATTTTCGCGCGCATCCTTGCGCTGCAAACAAACAGCCGACGGCCCGGCGCACGCCGCCAAACTCCCCCGTGAGTTGACCGCCACACGCGCGTTTCAGGCCGTCCGCCCGTCGCCGACACGGAGGTTACCGAGATGGCCAAGCGAATCACCGAACGCCAACGCCTCGCATTCAAACTCGAATCACTGACCGACGCCGAAGTTAAAGAGGTGCTCGACTACATCTCGATCATGGAGTCCATGCGCCGCGCCAATGCGCCGATGGGGCTGTGGGAAGATGAGTTGGTCGCGCTGCTCGCCGACGCGCAGGAGAACAAGCGCGCGCGGCAAGCCTTTGAATGGGAGTCTGTGCGCCGCCGCGCCGAACGCCGCGCCGCCGCCACGCTTCCGCCGCACGCATGAGGCGCATCTACGTTCAGCAATCTATGCACACGCGCACAAAGGCGCGCGCGTGTCGCTGCGCTTTCGGCCGCCGCGCGTTCGCGCTCGGCGCGCTCGCGCTGCTTGCGAGCATCTCAACGTTCGTCCTGTTGCCTTTTCACTCCGCTGCGCAGACCGCGCTCACGCCGCTACAACGAGAGATCGAAAAACAACGCGCGCGCTTAGCTTCCGCCGATGTTGAAGGTCGCCGCGATGCAGTCATGCGCCTCGCCGCGATGCGCCGACCTGACGCCTCGCGCGCCGTCGCGCCTGCGCTCAACGATCCTGCGCCCATCGTTCGCGCCACAGCCGCGCACGCTGTTCTATCTCTGCCCGCAGACGATGCTGCTGCGCTGCTCATCCCTCTGCTCGCCGACCGCCAAGAGTTTGTCCGCCGCGAAACGGCTTACGCTTTAGGCGAGACGCGCAGCCGCAAGGCCGTTGATGCTTTGACGACCACGCTTGCGCGCGACAAAGAGGCGGGCGGGCGTGGTGCCGCGGCCGTCGCGCTCGGCCAGATCGGCGACGAACACGCGGTGCCAGCGCTCGCCGACACGCTCGGCCGGCGCGTCGCTGGCACAGGCATCTTCAGTCGCATCACGCGCGGCCAGACGGCAGAGAACGAATTCGTCCGGCTCGCCGCCGCTGTCGCGCTCGGCCAGATCGGCAGTCGTGCAGGCGTACCCGCGCTCATCGCGACGCTCACAGACGAACGCGCGGGCGACGACGTGCGCCGCGAAGCCGCACGCGCGCTCGGTCTCATCGGCGACCCTGCGGCTGCGCCCGCCCTCCGCTCCGTTCTCACCGCGCGTGATCCATTCCTGTCACGCATCGCCTTCGAGGTCTTGCGCAAACTTGAACCGACGAGCGCCATGCGCCCGTCTTAATCAACCGCTCACAAAACGATTGAGCCGGAGTTGAGATAAATCAACTCCGGCTCAAACTGTTTTCGCATTGATAGCGCGTTTAGCTTTCAGTCTTATCACTGCGCCCTTGCCCTTTGCGCGCGACCTTCGTCTGTGGGATCGGCAGCCCGACGCCGCCCGATTTGGCTTCAACCTCTTCGGTCGCCGGCTCAGCCTCGCCCGGCTCAGAGATCAGCGCGCCGCCCGAACGCTTCGAGAAGATAAGCTTGCGCTTCTCGTCGCTCAAGTCAACGTACACGAGGTCGCCTAAGCCGACCTGCTCGGTCGCTACGAGGTTCGACAACGGATAGACGAGAAAACGCTCAATCGAACGCTTCAAATGGCGCGCGCCGTACTTGAAGTCTATGCCCTCTTCCAAGAGCATCGTCTTCGCTGTATCGGAACACTGGAAGACGAACTTCGTGCCCGCCGAACGCATGATGCGCTCTTGCACAGCCGCTAGTTCTAGATCGAGAATCTGCCGCAGGTGATGCTCCTTCAAAGAGCGGAACACAACCACCTTGTCTATGCGGTTCATAAACTCTGGCGAGAACTTACGCCGCGCCGCTTCGACCGCCGTGCGGTAAATTTTATGATCAACCTCTGTGTCGTTCGGGTTCTTCGCGCCCTTGCCCGGCGCGAAGCCGATGCCGCCAGAGATCAACTCAGACATCTCGCGCGCGCCGAGGTTCGAGGTCATGATGACCATCGTTTTTGAAAAATCAACGCGGCGATTGTCGCCCAAGGTCAACGTCGCTTTGTCGAGAATGCCGAGCAATAACTGCCATAGAGAATCGGACGCCTTCTCGATCTCATCAAAGAGGACGAGCGAGAGTTTGATCTCTTCGGTGTGATAGCGGTCGAGATTCTCCTGCGTCAGCATCGGGCTGGTCTCGCGGTGGCCCAAATAGCCCGGAGGCGAACCGATCAGCTTCGCGATCTCGTGCGAATGTTGAAACTCCGCACAGTCAATCTTGATGATCGCGTTCGGGTCGCCGAACAGAACTTCGGCCGCCGCCTCGACAACGCGCGTCTTACCTGAGCCAGTCGGCCCTAAGAAGAGCATCGTGCCGACGGGCCGGTTGAGCGGGTTCATGCCGGCGAGAAAAATTTGATATAGCCCGGACATGCGGCGCACCGCACGCTCCTGCCCGACGATCCGCGCTCCCAGTTTCTCCTCGAACTCCTGCGCGCGCGGGCTTTTCTGATCGGGGTCAAGAAAGACCGTCTCGGTATTGGTTCTTTTTTGCTTCTCCATCGCTGCAATCATGACCGTCCTCCTCACCTGAAGCGTCTTTGGCCGGTCGCAAATGATCTTACGACGGGGCCCCGGTGTACGGTTCAAATGAACCCCTTGACGCTGCACCTGACGGCGGCGACTTCAACCTCGGTCGCCGCACATTTGCTCCATGCAAAGAACGATCCGCAAATGTCATTGATGCGGGACGGGCGACGCCGGTTGGCTTCAAAGCGTTGCCCGCGTTCGTGACGTGCGCAAGCGGAGACACTATATAAACGATAACACGCCATCTGTCACCACAAAATATGCGATTGAGCGCAAAAAATATTCTGGGCGGATTGCCGCGCCGCGCAGGCGCGCTGACAATTCGCGGCAGCTTGCGACTGACATTCGCCGTCGCTTTCCAAAATTTTGGATGCCAGGGCGCGTGGGGCTGACGCAAAAGACACGTCCGTTTTACCAAAACGTTGAAGCTTTTCGCCGCACTACGCACGCGCTATTTCGTTGCCTGCATGCGGCGGAAAATTTGAGCGCGCCGTTACTCTACGACGCGCTCTTGGCGAGGGTCTGAACCGTTGCTTAGAGCCTGCGCTCAGTCGTAATACTCAAGCCCCAAGTGCGTGATCAAATCTTCGCCGCGTAGATGGCGCAGGGTGTTTTTGAGCTTCATTAGTTGGATGAAGATGTCGTGCTCTGGGTAGAGACCCGGCGCGGTCATCGGCGACTTGAAGTAGAAGGAGAGCCACTCTTGCACGCCGCGCATCCCTGTCCGTTGCGCCAGATCGAGAAAGAGCGCGAGATCGAGCACGATGGGCGCAGCGAGGATGGAATCGCGGCAGAGGAAGTCGATCTTGATCTGCATCGGATAGCCGAGCCAGCCGAAGATGTCTATGTTATCCCAGCCCTCTTTGTTGTCGCCGCGCGGCGGATAGTAGTTGATGCGGACGACGTGCGAGAAGTCTTTGTAGAGTTCGGGATAGACTTCGGGTTGCAGGATGTACTCCAAGACCGAGAGTTTCGATTCCTCTTTGGTCTTGAACGAATCGGGATCATCCAAGACTTCGCCGTCGCGGTTGCCGAGAATGTTGGTCGAGTACCAGCCGTGCAAGCCCAACATGCGCGACTTCAAACCGGGCGCGATGATCGTCTTCATCAAGGTCTGCCCGGTCTTGAAATCCTTACCGCAGACGGGCAAGCCCTGCTGATTCGCCAAGTCCATCAGCACGGGAATGTCCACCGTCAAATTCGGCGCGCCGTTGGCGAAGGGCACGCCGGATTTCAAAGCGGCGTAGGCATAGACCATTGAGGGCGCAATCGCCTTGTGGTTGTCGCGCATCGCTTGCTCGAACGACTTGAGCGTCTTATGCACGGCGTGCTGCTTCATGAAGACTTCGGTCGAGGCAGCCCAGATCATGACGAGCCGCGCGCACTTGTTCTTGCGCTTGAACTCCGCGATGTCTGCGATCAACTGCTCAGCCAACTCAAACTTGTTCGCGCCCTCTTTGACGTTCGTGCCGTTCAGACGCTTGACGTAACTTTGATCAAAGACGGCCTGCATCGGCTTGATCTTCTGCAAAGGCGTGCGCAGTTGCGCGAGCAGTTCTTTTTCGAGCACGCCCGCGTGCATCGCCGCCTCGTAGGCTGAGTCGGGGAAAATGTCCCACGCGCCGAAGACGAGATCGTTCAAGTTCGCGAGCGGCACGAAATCTTTGATCGCGGGCACGCGATTGTCCGTCCGCCTGCCGAGCCGGATCGCGCCCATCTGCGTGAGGCTGCCGATTGGCTCAGCCAAACCCTGTTTGATCGCTTCGACGCCCGCGATGAACGTCGTGCTCACTGCGCCCAAGCCGGCGAGCAACACACCCAGCTTGCCTTTAGCCGGTGCGATCTCTGCGCCCTTTGCTACCGTCATAAGTCCGAGTCCTCCATAAAAAAGTTGTCATCAGCATAAGCCTTGAGCGCATGCCGCGTCGCGTCAAATCTTGCGCAACATGCGCGATGGCTTGCTCAAATGCAGAGGTCAGAGATCAGTTATAAAACGGTCCTTACTGGCTCTAGCCTCTGACCTCTAAGATTAGTGCTGCGCGAAAGGTGCGGGGCGAAAGTCCTGTGGCTTGACGGAAGGCTTTGGCAAAGTGGCTGGGGCTGGTGTAGCCGACACGGGCGCTGACTTCGGTGATGGAGAGATCGGTCGTGGCGAGCAAAGCGCGCGCGCGTTCAAGGCGCAGGGCGGCGAGATAGGCGTGCGGCGTCGTGCCAGTCACTTTTTTGAAGAGGCGCGCGAAATGAAACGGCGAGAGAAAGGCGGCCGCCGCCATCTCTTCGAGCGGCACATCTTCATGTAGTTGCGCGTGCATCAACTCGACGGCGCGGCGGATGCGCCGGTCAACCAGTCCGACGCGCGATAGTTCCAACTCATCCGCGCGGCGAATGTTTGCATGATGTCGAAGCAGATGCACGGTGAGTTGTTCGACGAGCGCGGCGACGACAAGCTCTTGGCCGGGTTCGGGCGCGCGCATCTCTGCGGCGAAATCATGCGCGAGCCGCGCGAGTCGTTCGGCGCGGTTGACGGCATGCGTTGTGAAAGTGATGCGCGCGTCGGCGCGTGTGAGACGGGCGCGCACGGCACAGTCGAGCACGTAAGCGGGCGCGAGCGTGACGAGCAGGTAAGTGACGTGCGCGCCGTTTGCGCCGACCTGTTCGCCGGGCGAGGCGAGCAGTGCGGCGGGCGCACGCAATTCGTCTGCGTGCGATTCATCTGTCCAACGCAATGCACCTTGCAACAGACAGAAGATGTCGTAAGTTTGTCGCGCTTCGCTCGACCACCGTGCTGGCCCATACGGATGCAAGTACACGGTGAACTGTTCGCGCACGAGAATCTGATCATTGGCATCGGTCGTGTGCTTCATGCAGGTAGCGCGGCCCGCAAGCGTGCTGGATCGTTCGTGATGACGGCGCGCACGCCCAACTCTGCAAGCCGACGCAGACGCGCGGGATTATCCAAGGTCCAGACAACGCACGGAAAGCCTGCCGCCTGTGCTGCAATGATTGTTCGTTGTGTGGCGAGCGTGTGATGCAGAGCGATCTCGTTAGCGCCGCAGGCGCGTGCGCGCGCGAGTATGGCACGGACAGAGGGCAGAGGGTGCGCGAGACTCCGATCGAAGAGCGCGGCGGTGCGCAAGTTCGATGCGAGGCGGCGCACCTCCGCGACGGCCGCAAGCGTGAAACTCTCGATGACACATGCGTGGTCAGTGCCATGCTCATGCACCGTCTCGACGACCCGCGCGGCGAGCGCGTGCGCTTCGCCCGGCGCACACTTCAGTTCGACGTAGAGCACGCCGCCGCGCGTCTCGGTCAACGCAAGCACCTGCGCGAGCGTCGGCACAGACGCGCGCGCATATTCGGCGTGGGCGTGAGCAGGAAAACGTTGATTGAACCAAGAGCCGACATCTGTGGTGGCGAGTTCGGCGGCTGTGAGCGCGGCGACGAAGCCTGTGCGTGCGGCGGTGCGTTTGAGCGTAGCGTCATGGATGACGACGGGGATGTGATCGCGTGAGAGGCGCACGTCGAACTCGATGCCGTCTGCGCCGTCGGCGAAAGCGCGGGTGAACGAGACGAGCGTGTTTTCGGGCGCGACGGCGGCGGCACCGCGATGACCGATGATGAGTGGCGGCGCTAGGCGGTTCATCCGTTGGCGTAAACGTGATAATCGAGTTCGGGGAAGAGATTGTCGCGGCGCTCGATCTCTGAGAGTTGTTCGGCGTCAATATAGCCGCGCTCGATCTGTTCGGCGAGTAAAGTGAAGCGGCGGATGTGCGCGCGAAAGCGGCGCGCGGCATATTCGACCGTCGTGCCCTGATAGATTTGAAACGCCCAGTCGCTCGATTCTGCGAGCAGCAGTTCACGCGCGGCTTGTTTGAGCGCGCGTGCAGTCAAGTCATCGGGTGGCGCGGGGAATCTGTTGGCGAGCGCGGTCAGGCGCGCTTCGGCGGCGTGTTGGTGCGGGTACATCCAAGCGTTGCCTTCGTTGAGCCAGACCTTGTAGTAACCGTCCGCGCCCCAAGATGAGAGCGAGAGGCGCTGCACCTGTAGGCTCGGATGCGCGGCCAGATAATCGCCCGGTGTGACGGAGGCTAGATCGCGTTTGTGCTCGTCGAGTCGTTGAAACACGAAGTCGAGAAACTGCGGCCCTTCAAACCACCAATGCCCGAACAGTTCAGCGTCGTAAGGCGAGACGATGAGTGGCGCGTGGCCGTGCAAAGTTTCGCGCAGCCGCGCGGCCTGTTTGATGCGCTCAAGCACAAAGTGTTCTGCATGGACGCGCGCGCGCCCGCGTGCGTGTTCGGGCACGTAAGCCTGTTTGTGTTCGAGCGGCACTTCGCGCCCCGTCACGCGATGATATTTCAGCCCGAGCGGCCGACGCGCACCGTCTGCGTGCAGGTGCGGGCGCAGGTATTCGTGCGGCGCATCCCAACCCACATCACGATAGAACTCGCGGTAATCAGGATCGCCCGGATAGCCGATGATCGAACTCCAGACCTGTTGACTCGTCTCCATGTCGCGCGCAAAGACGGCGACACCGTTCGGGCAACGCACCGGCGCGTGGACGCCATAACGCGGGCGCGGCGTGCCGTAGAGGATCGCGTGTGCGTCGGCGACGAAGTATTCGAGACCGGCCTTGGCGAGCAGCGTTTCGAGTCCTTCGGCGTAGGCGCATTCGGGCAGCCAGATGCCACGCGGGTGACGACCGAAATGTTTCTGATAGTTGGCGACGGCGATCTCTACTTGCGCGCGTCGCGCTGCTTGAGTCGAGATGAGCGGCAAGAAGCCGTGCGTTGCGCCGCACGTGATCAACTCGGCAACGCCTGCGTCTTGCAGGCCGCGAAAGCCGCGCACGAGATCATGCCGATAGACTTCGTGCCAGAGTCGTTCGGTCGCGCGCAAATTGTCGTAGTACATGCGCGCCGTGTGATGAAACTGCGGCAACGTGCGAAAGGTGCGGTCAAGCTCTTTTTCGGCGAGCGCGATCAGGTTGTCGAGGTGGCGCGTGTAGCGCGTCTGCAAAAGCTGATCGGTCAACATCTCGCAGAGCGTGGGCGAGACGTTGATCGTGAGACGCGGGCGCACGCCAGCTTCGTACAAGCGTGTGAGCGTCGCCAGCAGAGGCAGATAGACTTCCGTGATCGCCTCGTAGAGCCAATCCTCTTCAAAGAATTCGGCATGCTCCGGATGGCGCACGAACGGCAGGTGCGCGTGCAGGATGAGACTGAAGAAACCGTTAGGCATTAAAGCTGTCCGTCGTCAGTTGTCCGCTGTCAGTTGCGCTCGGGGCACAAGTAGCTCGTTAAAGATGATACTGATAACTGACGAAATAAAAAACAACGGACAACTGACTACGGACGACTGATAAGCTTTTTCCAACGCAGCAACGGCGCGTGTCGGCGTGTGCTCATGCTTGGCAGCCAGACGTTTGAGCCGCCGAACGAAGTTGGTTGTAATGAACTCGGTTGCATGGGGCGGAGTAAGGACGGCGCAGGGCGTCCCGGTGTCATGCTCGGCAACCAGACGCGCACACGTCGTTCGGGTTGTCGCACGGCGCTCGCGCTCCAAGCGAAACTCGAAGGCCGCCACGCCGTCTCGCTCATCTCTTCGTCAAGCTCCAACTCGAAGCCGAATAGCTCGTGCAAGGTTTCGAGCAGTCGTGCTTGATCGAGATGCGCGCCGTGTTCGGCCAACAGCGCGTCGAGCCAGCGCGCGAGCGTGGGCGACAGACGCGCGCGGATGAGCGGCAGAGGTTCGGCAAAGACGAGTGCGGTGATGAGTGCGCGCAGTTCGGCCAATTCATTCGTGCCGAGCGCGGGCAGGGGCGCTTGCGCGAGCGTGTGCGCGAGCGTCAAGGTGCTCTCGTGTTGTGTCGCTTCGTCCGCCGCTTCGAGCGCGACCGTCAAGGCATCGGCGGCGTAGCCCGCTTCATTGACGACGCGCGCGAACTCAGGCGCGCTCACGCGAAACTCCAGTGCTTCGTCGCTCAAGGGCGCAACGCCGACCGGCGGCGTGCGAGCGATGTCGGATGAGAGCAGGTGTATGAAAGGTTTGTTCGCGGCGGCGAAGCCAACTTCTGCGCGATAGGCGCGACTGGGCAGCACATCGTACCAGTAGTTGCGCGCGGGCGAGGCCGCATCAGTGCGCGTTTCGCCGGTCCCTGTGTCAATGAGATGGACGACGAGTTGATAGCCGTCGGCGGCAGCGCCGAACGCGCGCTTGAGCGTCGCAAATGGATCGCGCGCGTGCTGCCAGTAAGCATAGAGTCTGTAGGGCGATTGCACGAGCAGTTGCATGTCGTCGCGCGCATAGGCTTCGGGCAGCGGCTCATCTTCGTGCGCAAGCGCGGCGAGCCTGTCCGGCACGGCCGCGGGTTGCGCTGCGCTATCAACAGCGACAGCGGTTGCGGCAGCGGCAGCGGCCGGCGCGTGCTCTGAACTGCCCGGAAAGCGCGAAGTCATATCGGGACGTGTGCTGCGCCATTGCACGGCTCGGTGGCCGCGACGCAGGCCGAGGTGAATTATTAAAGCGAGCAGTTTACTTGTAAGTGATTCGTGCGGGCGTGTCAATAAAGAGGGCAGCGGTCAGCCGCTAAATTGATTCTACTTCGTGGTTGGTGCGATCACTTTTTTGAGTTTGATGTCGAGCGCGCCCTCGTTTGTATCGAGGTGCGCGCGGACGGGGATGCGGCGGGCATCATCCGTGAGCCAGAGCGACATGTGCCCTTGCCGATCTTCGATGAGCCGCCCTGCGCCGAACAGTTCGACATCAACGCGTAGGGTCTGCACCTTGCCGAGCACGGTCTTCATGCGCCTGCGCTCGACCACCTTGACGGGCGTGCGAAAGACTTGGCCCGAATCGCTCAAGACGAGTTCGAGCGACTGACCGGGCGCGAGCTGTCGTGTGCGCAGGTAATAGATGGCGGAGAGAAAATCGTGCGCGGCATCGCCCAACGGATTTTTAACGACGCGCAGTTGGCTCGCCGGAGCGTTCGGGTTGCGCTCAGTCCAAGTGATCGAGTTCAAGCTGCGGTCGAAGATGGCTTCGCTCGTGCGTATGCGCTCGCCCTGCTCGTCTCGTATCGTCGTGCGCAAGATGCTGAACGTCTTCGGCTCGACGACCGACTCCATCTGGAAGTGAAAATCTATGTCGAAGAGTTTGCGAAACCAACCCTTCGCCGTGGCATCGCCTTTGAAGACGAGATTGGAAGCGTTCGTATCTGTGGGCGTGTTCGTTGCCGCCGGATTAGCAGGCGCGCGCGCGGCGGTGAAGTGAAATTCCGCGATCTCTATGCCGCGCAGCACGGCTTTGGAGAACTCGCCTTCATACACGAGTTCTTCCGTCGGCTCGAAGGGCAAGGGCGTCGGGCGTGCGGGCGCGTCGGGCTTGTCGCCGTGCGCGGGCGCAAGCGTAGGCCAGACGATCAGCGCGACGAGCGCGCACAGGGTCAGCAGCAAACTTCGACGCAACATAATACTCACTTCAACAACCAAGCCTTGCACGCCAGCAAGCCCCACGCGCCGAGCCAGCCAAACGCGGCTCTGTATTCGCGATAGCGCAAATAAAGATTGGCGTCGAACTTCGTCGCGGCCGTCGCGCCGTCGCGGTACGGCGTCAGGCGCGGCAGAAAGAGCGGGACGTGTCGGGCGTACGCCTCGAACTCATCTTTGAAAAGCTCCGCGAGTGTTGCGGCTTCGACGCGCATCACAGGCAAATAGATGCCCAAGAAGAGCGCCATGAACATGCCGCCCAGCAGCCACCACCAACGCCCGGCTGCAAACGTGAAGCCGAGACCCATGATGAAGCTGCCGAGGTAGAGCGGGTTGCGCGTGAAGGCGTAAGGCCCCGATGTCGCCAACCGATCATTCTTGCGGATGTGCCCCGCCGCCCACGCGCGCAACAGCAGACCACAGAGCGCGACTGCGCCGCCGCCGATCAAAGTCAGAGGCTTTGGGCGCGCGAGCAACAGAAACAGCGCCGCGCAAAGAAAGCCGAGCGGCACACGCCAACGCTGCATCCACGTCCCGCCTCTACGCAAGCGCGCCCCTCTCTGCCTCGTCGCGCTCGACAGGGTGCAATGCAATAAAATTTAAGTTTGATTTAAGCTTGCGGGCTAGGTCGAAGGGCGAGGCGCGAAACCGTTGCAACTGCCGGCGCGTTGCCAGCAGCGTCTCCCCAGACACCGGCCCGCGCCTCAGCGCCTTCGTGCCGACTTCGATGAGCAGATCCATGAATCGGGTTGCCATAAGAGCCGTGCCAGGTGATAGGTGACAGGTGACAAGAAAAACCTTCTTTCCTGACACCCGTCACTCGTCACCTGTTATCTTCCTGTTCAGTTGCATGACCATCTGCGACGACGAGTGGTCTTTCGGGTCGCCGACAATTGCGACGCGCCCGCCGTAGGCGCGCACCGCCTCGCGTTCGGGCACGCTCGCTTCGGTGTAGTCCGTACCCTTCGCGTGTATGTCGGGCCGGAGGGCCGCGAGCAGCGCCTCGACCGTCGGCTCGTTGAAGATCGTGACTAGATCGACCGCACGCAGACTTGCGATCACTTCCGCGCGCTCGCGCTCCGGCACGAACGGGCGGCCCGGCCCTTTCAAACGCCGCACCTGCTCATCCGAGTTGATGCCGACGACCAGCAGATTGCCCAGCGCCTTCGCCGCTTCGAGATAACGCACGTGACCGACGTGCAGAATATCGAAGCAGCCGTTCGCCAACACGATCCGCGCCCCATGTCTGCGCGCAATCGCCGCCCGCGCAATCACACGGTTGCGATCAAGTATGCGCGCCGCCGCTTCGGCTCGCTGTTGTTCTTCGGATGAGTACATACGAACGCCCGGTAAAACTTACCACAAGGAAACGATGAACGATGAACGCGGAACGATGAATGAAAGACAACTGCATTGCAGTTCACCATTCCGCGTTCATCGTTCATCGTTTTCCAGTACTGATGCCAGCAACTCTTGTGCTGTGACGGTCGCCGTGCCGCGCTTCATGACGACGAGACCGCCGGCATAGTTGGCGAGGTTTGCGGCGTCGGCAAAACTCGCGCCGCGTGCGAGCGCGAGCGCGTAAGTGGCGATAACCGTGTCGCCTGCGCCGGTCACGTCCACCGCCTCGCGCGAGCCGACCGCAGCGATGTGCAAGGGGGCGCGATCACGTTCGAGCAGGAGTATGCCGTTCGGGCCGCGCGTGATGAGCAAAGCGTCGAAGTCGAGCCGCGCACACAACTCAGTCGCCGCCTCGTCAAGCGTCGCCGTGTCCGCGAGCCTGCGCCCCAACACATGCTCGACCTCATCCTCGTTCGGCGTCGCTGACGTGAAGCCTGCGAATTCGAGCAGGCGAAAGCGCGAGTCAACCAGCACGGGCAAAGCACGCTCATGCACACACGCGCGCACACTCTCGATCACTTCCGCGCACGCCACGCCGTAGTTGTAATCCGAGATGATGACCACATCCGCCGTCGCGCAAGCCGGGCGCAGACGCTCGGCCAGTTGCGCCTTGATCCCTGCATCGGCGAGCGGCGTGCCTTCATAATCAACGCGGATAACCTGTTGGCGCGGCGCATGCGCTTGGCCCGCGAGGATGCGAACTTTGGTCGCGGTCACATGTTCATCTGCGCTGACGACGCCACGACAGTCAACGCCGAGCGCGCTCAATCTTTCGAGCAGAGAGCGCCCCGACATGTCCGCACCGACGACACCGACGAGCGCCGTCTGTGCGCCGAGTGCGGCGAGATTGGCGGCGCAGTTGGCCGCGCCGCCCGGCACGGTCTCAGTCCGTTCGTGGCGCAGGATCAAGACTGGCGCTTCGCGCGAGACGCGACTGATCTCGCCGTACAAAAACTGATCGGCCACGAGATCGCCCACGACTGTCACGCGACAACTCGCGAACTCACGCACCAATTGCGCCAGACGTTCTTGCAATGAAGCCAAGGTCATTTGATTATCTCGCGCACAGCGGCGAGCAGATCGTCTGCGATCAAGTCCGGCTCGTGTTGCCACGTCGCACGTTGATATTCCCATTCGCCGCGCCCGTAGCCGCTCAAGACAAAAGCGGAGCGCACGCCCGCGTTGCGCGCCAGTTCCACGTCGCCGTAGCGGTCGCCGACCATCCAGCTTTGCGCGAGGTCGAGATCGAAGTCGCGTGCCGCGCGTTGAATCAGACCGGGCTTCGGCTTGCGGCAATCACAATCGAACTTAAAGGGCGGCGCGCCGACCGACGGATGATGCGGGCAATAGTAGATCGCATCGAGCCGCGCGCCGCCCCGCTCAAGCTCTTGCCGCAGTATGCCGTGTACCATCTCGATCAAGTCTTCGGTGAAATAGCCGCGCGCCACGCCCGCTTGATTCGTGACGAGGATGGCGAGCCAGCCAGCTTCGTTGAGCAGCTTGATCGCTTCGGCTGCGTAAGGGAAGACGCGATAGCGCGAAGGATGATTGACGTAACCGACCTCTTCCGAGATCGTGCCGTCGCGATCAATGAAGACGGCACGCTGCTTCACCTTGCGACCTCCGCGTGGCTCGGACACGTCACGCAAGCGAGCAACGCTTGGGCGCGTGAAAAAACATCCATCGGCGTGATGGCCGTCATGCAGCGATGATCAATCGGGCAATCGCGCAGCATGCACGGCGCGCAGTCGGGCGGCTCGCGTATGATCTCTGCGACGGGCGCGAACGGGCGTGTCGTCAAAGAGTTCGTCGGCCCGAAGATGACGAGCGTCGGGCGCTGCAAGGCTGCGGCGATGTGCGCTGGGCCTGTGTCGTTCGTCACGAGCAGATCAACGAGGCTCAGCACGGCGACGGTCTGCGCAAGGTTCGTCTCGCCTGTCAGCACGATGGGTTGATGCTGCATCTGCGCGACGACCTGCTCAGTCACGTCCAACTCCGCCCGCGCGCCGATGAGCACGACGGCCGCGCCGCTCTCTTCGATCAGACGATCTGCGAGCGCAGCATAGCTGGCAACGGGCCAGCGTTTCGCGCGGCTGTTCGTCGAGCCGGGGCAGAGCGCGACGAGCGGGCGATCAAACTTGATGCCGTGTGCGTGCAGCAACGCGCCCGCGTCGTGGCGGCGCACATCGGAGACAGAAAGCGCGAACGCAGGCGCGCGCGTGGTGACGGTCTGCGCGCCGGTCAGCGCGTGTTCGAGCGCAGCGACGAGATACAGGTAATAAAAAACTTCGTGGCGCGTGCTGCGCCAGTCGGGCGGCGGGAGCGCGTGTGTCAACAGACGTGCGCGCGCGTCCGTCGCATAGCCGAAGCGCATGGGCACGCGCGCGGCGGCGGCGACGAGCGCTGGCTCGAAGGCATTGGGCAAAAGTAATGCTAGATCGAAACGGTGCGCGCGCCACGCGCCGACTTGTCGCATGAACGAGCGCAGGCCGCGCGCGCGTTCGTCAATCAACAGCAAGTCGTCAACGAAATCTACGTCGGCGAAGATGCCTTCAGCCCAAGAGCGCGTGGCGAGCGTGATGCGCGCGTGCGGCAGCAAGCGGCGCAACTCGCAAAGGGCCGGCACGGTCATCACCGCATCGCCGACCCAGTTCGCGCCGCGCACGACTACACGCTCGATCTGTTCTACTTTGAGTTCGCGGGTCATCAGCAAAGAAAGAAAATAATCGCACGCAAAGGCGCAAAGACGCAAAGCAAGACCGCCAAGAGACCGTTCAACTTCCTTGCGCCTGCTTTGCGTCTCTGCGCCTTTGCCTGCGGCTCAACCGATTCGCTTGGCTCAAGGCCGATTGAATCCTGCGCCTCAGAGCAGATCGCGTAAGCCATCTTCGATGCTGATCGTCGGTTGCCAGCCAAGCTCTCTGCGTATGAGCGTGAGATCGGAGATGTAATTGATCGGGATGGGCGCGGGCGCGTCTGCCGTCTCGTCAAATTGCGGTTCAAGTTCGGCGATGCGGCCGACCGTCTCGCACAGTTCGCGCAGACTGACAGCATTCGCCCGTCCGCCGCCGAGGTTGTAAAGCCCACGCGCGCTGCTCGAATCAATGAAGGCGCGACAGGCGCGCGCGAGATCATCCACGTGCAGGATATCGCGCACGGGCGTGCCGTCAGCCGGCAGACGCAAAGCTTGGCCGCGCTTGATCGCTTCGACGTAGTGCGTCACAAAGCCCGGCTCGTTGCCTTCCGATGGGCGCGCATAGATGCCCGACAGACGAAAGATACAGGCGCGCAAACCACGCGCCGCCGCGTAGTAGTCAACCAGCCGCTCGCCGATGAGCTTCGACCATTCGAGCGCAGACTGCCCGCAGTAATCGGTCGGGCAAGTTTCAGGCACTTCCATGTAAGCATTGGCGTGCGCGCCGTACACGTCTTTCGTTGAAGCGTAGATGAAGACCGCGCCGGGGCGCAGATGACGCAGGACGTTCGCCGTGCCTTCAGTGTTTGTGCGGAAGCACTCTTCGGCGGCGGCAGGGTTCTTATCGAGGTGCGCCGCAAGGTGAATCACTACGTCGTAATCGTCGAGTCGCGCCGCGTCGTCCGCGCTCAGGACGTTGAAGCCCGCGCGCCGCGAAAAATCGTCCGCACGAAAAAAACGGCGCACATGCACGCCGAGATAACCGCTGCCACCTGTGACGATGATTCTCAATTTCTTGATCTCAAATTTCAAATTTGAGATTCCAAATCTACTTCCTACCTTCTGCTTGCGCCTTTAACTGCGCAAGCGAGTCGGTGCGGCCGATGGCGATGAGGAGGTCGCCGGCCTCGATTGCAGCGTCGCCGGATGGGTTGAAGATCATCTGGCCGGTGCGATGGCGGAGGGCGACGATGACCACGTCGAGGTCGGCGCGGATGTTGGTGTCGCGCAGCAAGCGGCCGGCATAAGGGCTGTCGGGCGCGACCTCGACCTCTTCAAAATTTAGATCGAGCGTATCGGCCGTGATCGAAGTCATGAAGTCTTCGACCGCAGGTTTCGTCAAAGCCTGCGTCATGCGTTGGCTGCCGATGATGGTCGGCGCGATGACGCGGTTTGCGCCCGCGCGGATCAGCTTCGGCTCGGCCTGTTCTTCGTTCGCGCGCGCGACGATATGCAGTTTCGCGTTCAGCCCGCGCGCCGTCAGCACGATATAGACATTGTCCGCGTCAGTCGGCAGGCAAGCGGCGAGCGCGCGGGCGCGTTCGACGCCGGCCTCGTGCAATGTCTCTTCCAGCGTGGCGTCGCGCACGAGCAGCGGCACGCCCTCTTCGAGCCAGTTACCGACGTTGTCGGCGTCGCGCTCGACGATGACGAACGGCTCGCCCTTGCGTTGCAGTTCGCGGATGACGCGCGAGCCGACGCGCCCCGCCCCGCAGATGATGAAGTGATCGCGCAGTCTGCTTACCTCGCGCAGACGCCGCCGTTGGCCGAAGCCGGCGACGATCTCCGATTGGACGATCTCTATGATCGCACGCGACAGCACGAAGCCGACCGTGCCGACGCCGACGATCAGAAAGATGATGGCGAATAGGCGACCCGGCGCGCCCGTCGGGTGCAGGTCGCCGTAGCCGACGGTCGTGACCGAGGCGACGGTGAAATAGAGACTGTCGAGCAGCGACCAGCCTTCGATCAGATGAAAGCCGAGCGCGCCGAACGCGACGACCGCGCCCAACACGCCCAACGCGCTCAAGACCCGCGCCCGCGCACGCTTCGACTCGCTGGCCACCGTAAAGACAAACGAACGCCGCCGACTGACACCGGCATCAAATCTATCGCACTCCCGTTTGAACGCGGTCACGGTAACGAAAACGGGCGCGAGGTGTCAAACCAGAGTGGACAGTTCAACGTACAGATAATACAGTGACAAGTGACAAGTGACGAGTGACAAGTTAAAACAACTTCTTGCTCGTCACTTATCACTTGTTACTCGTCGCAATTTTTATGTCTGTTCGTCATCCGCCAAAGAATCGTGTGCCGCCGGTCGGGAAGCGGGGCAAGCCGCGCGTGTTGAAATATGCCGCGCCGGATGAGAGTTTCATGCGGCATTGGGCGCGGCGGATTTTTCGTCCGCCAGTCATCGTCGCGCTGGTTGTCTTGACGACGTTCACGGTCAGCGTCTTCGGTTATTACTACTGGGTTTTCTCCGCGCGGATTGACCGGCTCATTAGCGGCGAGATTTACACGCGCTCGGCCGGCATCTACACCGCGCCGCGAGAGTTGCGCATCGGCACGCCGCTGTCGGCGGACGATCTCGTGGCACGTCTGAAGCGCGCGAATTATGTGGAGAAGTCGCAGCAAGCGGACGCGGCGCGCGGGCGCTACTCGGTGTCCGGCGCGAACGTGGACGTTGAGCCGGGGACGGACGCGGTGGTTGACGGGCAGCGTGCTTTCCAGCGTGTGCGCGTGACGTTCGGCAAAGGCGGGAAGGGCATCGCGGCGCTCGGCGATCTCGACTCAAACGCGAAACTTCAGAGCGCGCTGATCGAGCCGGAAGCGATCAGTTTTGTGAGCGGCGCGGATCGCGGCAAGCGGCGCGTCGTGGGCTTTCAAGATTTGCCGCCGCATCTTGTGCAAGCGATCACGGTGACGGAGGATCGCGCCTTCTTCGAGCATTGGGGCATCAACTGGCGCGGCATCATACGCGCCTTCTTCCGGCGCTACGAACTTGAATCCAACTCGCCGCTCGCACGGCAAGGCGGCTCAAGCATCACACAGCAGCTAGTCAAAAATCTGTTACTCTCGCCGGAGTATTCGCTGCGCCGCAAGTTTGCCGAAGCCTACATGTCGGTCATCCTTGAGACGCGACTGAGCAAGCAACAAATCTTCACGCTCTATTGCAATCAGATTTACTTGGGGCAACAGGCGGGCTTTTCGGTCAACGGTGTAGGCGAAGCGGCGCAGGTCTATTTCAACAAGGACGTGACCGCGCTCACGTTGCCTGAGTCGGCTTTTATCGCAGGCATCATTCGCAGCCCGAATCGTTATAACCCGTATCACGATCTCACGACCGCGACCGCGCGCCGCAATCAAGTGCTCGACTCGATGGCGGACGCGGGCGTCATCACTGCGACGGAAGCGGCCGCAGCCAAGCAGACCGAGTTGAAGGTTGTGCCCGCGCGCGGGCGGATTGATACGTCGGACGCGCCCTACTTTGTTGACTACGTGCAGAACCAGTTGAGCGACATACTCGCCGACGCGCGCAGCGCCGAACACCTGCGCATCTACACTTCAATTGACATGGACTTGCAGCGCGCCGCTTACGCTGCTCTCAATAAACAACTCGCGGCGCTCGATAAACTCTACGCGAAGCGTTATCCGCCGGGCACTTTGCAAGCGGCGCTCGTGGCGCTGAACGCGCAGACGGGCGAAGTCGTGGCGATGGTCGGCGGGCGCGACTATGAGAAGAGTCAACTCAATCGCGCGACCGATGCCATGCGCCAGCCCGGCTCGGTCTTCAAGCCTTGGGTCTATGCGACGGCGCTCAATACGGCGTTTGATCCGATCCCGCGCGTCATCACCGCCGCCACGACCTACATGGACGCGCCGAAGACTTTCACCTACGGCGATCAGGAATATTCGCCCGGCAATTTCGCAGACGAGTACACGAATCAACCATTGACCCTGCGCGATGCGCTCGTCCACAGCAAGAACGTCATCACGGTTGACGTGGCGAACGACGTAACCATCGGGCGCGTGATGAGTCTGGCGGCGCGTGCGGGCTTGCCGAAACCACAGCGCGTCTATCCCGCGATGGCGCTCGGTACGAACGAAGCGACACCGATGCAAATCGCTTCCGCCTACACGACTTTCGCGCGGCTCGGTTCGCGCATCACGCCCGTCGGCATCACGCGCGTCACCACCGGCAGCGGTGCGACCATCGCCGCGCCCGTCGCACAAACGAACGAAGTGCTCCGGCCCGAGATCGCTTACATCATGACTTCGTTCATGAAGGATGTAGTCAATCGCGGCACGGCTGCGCCTGTGCGCGCACGTGGCTTTAAGTTCAACGTCGCGGGCAAGACCGGCACGTCGCGCGATGGTTGGTTCGCCGGCTACACGCCGCATCTGGTCTGCGCCGTCTGGGTCGGCTTCGACGATGGCGCGCAACTCGGCCTCACGGGCGCGCAGTCTGCGCTGCCGATCTGGGCCGACTTCATGCAGACCGCTCTGAGCATCCATCCTGAGTGGCAAGGCGACTGGCAGATGCCCGCAGGCATTCAACAGGCCGACATAGACACGCGCACGGGGCTGCTCGCCACGCCCGACGATCAGTTCAAGCGCACAGAGCTTTTCGTCAACGGCACAGCCCCGACCGAACAGAGCACAGAGCCGACAGAGGAAGCGACGCCGACGCCCGAAGAGATGAACGACGACGGCACTTACACCTACGAGCCGGCGCCCATTCCGCCCGACGACACACAGCCAGCGCCCACGCCGACACCGCCGCGCACGCGCGCAACAGTGCCGCGCCTCGAAGGGCAAGGCGTCCGCCAACCCAACGGTACGACGCGCTTGATGGGCACGATCACGCTTGATATTGATCCAACGACCGGCCTCATCGCCGCGCCGACCTGTCCCGTCATCCGCTCCAAGACCTTCGTCATCGGCACAGAACCGACGCGCTACTGCGGCCCCGAATACCACACAGGCAAACACACCAGCACACCGATCACACGCCCGCGCACCGTCTCGCATTAGCTCGACTAGCTTGCGCGGCCCAAACGCAGGAGAAACAACATGCGCCCCTCTCGCACACTTGGCTTCGCGTTCTTGATCATCAGCCTCACGCTCTGCGCTGCGCTCACACCCGCGCAACAGAATCAGATCACCGCACCACAGCAGTCCACACTCGCGCCGAGTCCGACACCGACGCAGTTTGCAAAGAAACTCAACGTGATTGTGTTGGACAAGAAAGGTGCGCCGGTGAACGATCTGCGGCAGGAAGATTTTCAAGTGTCTGAAGACGGCACGCCGCAAACGATCACTTCATTCGCGCACGCGGCCGCGCCCGTGAGCTACGCGCTCGTGATGGATAACAGCGGCTCACTACGTGAGCAAATAAAGCAGATAGCGCGGATCGGGGTAGCGGTCACGGCCGGTAATCGCGCCGACGATGAGACGGCGATTTTACGTTTCATCAGTCGTGACACGATTGAACTGATTCAGACTCTCACCGCAGATCAAGCGCAATTCGAGGGGGCGCTGGATAACCTCTACGCGCAGGGTGGACAGACAGCAATAATTGATGCCGTCTATTTGTCAGGTGCTTATGTCATGGCGCAGGGGCAACGGGGCGAGAATCGTCATCGGGCCCTGGTGTTAGTGACGGACGGCGAAGACCGCGCTAGTTTTTACAAGCTGAATGACTTGCTGAGGTATCTGCGCTGGGCAGACGTGCAGGTGTTTAGCATCGGACTGGTGCAGGAACTGGATAAGCAGGGTGGATTGATCAGTTCAGGCTCGCGCGAAAAAGCCGAACGGCTGCTGAACACACTCGCGGAGGAGACCGGCGGGCGCGTCTTCTATCCAAAAAAGCTCGAACAGTTACGCGATGCTGTTGATGCCATCCGGCATGATCTGCATACGCAGTACGTCATCAGCTACACGCCTACTAATCAAACGACGGACGATACGTTGCGCAAGGTGCAGATCAAATTGGTCGAGAGACCCGGCACGGAAAAACGTACAATCATTGTGCGTAGTGATTACATCGTTACGCCACCGCCGCCAGCCAATCCGAAATCTGGCGCACCACGCATCAAAACTAAACCTTGGAATGTGCCTGCGCACTAAGTCGGCAGACGATCACGTCAGTTGTTCAGTTCTATTCGCCGCAGGCCAGAACTGCATACCAGATGATCGTCCACCAACTTCGTGGAACTTTTCGTCCGCACTGACTGAATTAACAACGACGGCTGTCAGCGAACGATGAGAGCGTCCCTTCAGAACACGGATGAAGAGTTATGGCGACTCGCGCTGGCGGGCGATGAGGGGGCGTTTACGCTGTTGTACCGGCGCAGGCAAGGGGCCATCTATCGCTTCGCTTGGCAGATGTGCGGCTCGGAGACGTTGGCTGAGGACGTGACGCAAGAGGTCTTCATGGCGCTCGTGCGTGATGGTGTGCGTTACGATCCGGCGCGGGGCACGCTGGCGGCTTATCTGTACGGCATTGCGCGGCGACAGGTGTTAAGACGTCTGGAGAAAGAGCGCGTGTTCGTCGAGTTGGCGAGTGATGAAGAGGGCGCGACGGATGAGCGTTTGATCGCAGCGCACGATCCGCTCGGTGAACTAACACGACGTGAGACGGTCGAAGCAGTACGACAAGCTGTGTTGGCTTTGCCGGCGCATTATCGCGAGGTGGTTGTGTTGTGTGAGTTGCATGAGTTGAGTTATGCGGAAGCGGCGGAGGTGCTCGCGTGTGCGTTGGGGACTGTACGTTCGCGTCTAGCGCGTGCACGGATGATGTTGTGTGAGCGTCTGCGCGCGTTGCGGCCAGCGAGCGGGGCAGAGATTGAAGCAAAGAGGGTGTGCGCATGAGTTGTCAGCAAGTTGAAACGTGGCTCGTTGATTTGGCGCGCGGACGGGTGACCGATGCCGGCGTGTGCGCGGATGCAGAGCAACATCTCGCCGCCTGTCCACATTGTGCCGCACGCTTGAATGAAGAGAAGTTTGTGACCGATGCGCTCCGCACTGTTGCCGCGCACGATACGAACGTGAACGCGCCCGCGCACGTCGAAGCCGTCTTGCTCGCAGCGTTTCGTGCGCAAGCGGAGATACAGACAGACGCGAACGAGACGAACGCGAGCGCGCCTGTGTTTAAGGCTGCGCCTGAACGCAGCTTTTTGCCGTCGTTCGCAGATCGTTTTTGGCCGCGCATGGCGCTAACCGCATTGGCCGTCGCCGTCGCGCTAGCACTTGTCATCTTTGCCGCGTTGCGCGCGCAACTGCAACCGACGCAGCCGCAGCAGACGGCCAACGCGAACGCGCCGATGAAATCCGTTGCGCCTGCGCCGCAGCCCGCGAACGCGAACAGCACGCCGCAACAGAAAGTGCCGGAGCAGCGCGTGGACGATATGGGGCGCGCGGCTCAAATTAATCTTGTGGCGAAGAATGTTAGCGGCGCAACGAAGCGGCAGCGCGGGCGCGCGGTTAAGTCGCCGCGCGGGCCGGAGCCGGTCGGCACGGTCGGCGTGATGGATGTGGTGGCGCGGGCGAGTGACGAAGAGAATGTGACGCCGTTTATGCCGCTCGTCGCGGGCGGCACGCCTTTGACGAGCGGGCAGTTGGTGCGCGTCTCCATGCCGCGTTCGGCGTTGGCTTCGCTGGGGCTGCCGGTGAATCCAGCGAGTGGCGGTGATGCAGTCAAGGCTGACGTGTTGCTCGGCGACGATGGTCTCGCGCACGCGATTCGCTTCGTGCGTTGAAAGTTTCCAATGCAATTGCTTGATCAACTTTTCTGTGGAGGTCATGATGAGTAAAAAGAGACGGATGTTATTAACGACGTGCTGCTTACTTGCGCTCTTAGCCAACGGCGTGGGCGCGTTCGCGCAGAAACAGGCGCAGGAGCGAATGCCGCCGCCACCGCCGCCCGAAGTCGAGACGCAGAGGCTCATCATGCTTGCGCCCGCGCAAGCGCCTGAGGGTGCGCTGCCAGTCAATATCATGACCGAAGGGCCGGCCCTTCCGGCCGGGTTCGCCATCATCTCTGACGAGATGCGCTTCACGGGGCCGGTCGTCAAAGGCGCGCCCTATTCGGGCGAAGCTGTGACCGAGTCAGTCCAGACGCTCGCCGACGGCAATCGCATCACGCATAAATCAACGGCGCTCGTCTATCGCGACAGCGAAGGGCGCACGCGCCGCGAGCAGACCTTGAACAACATCGGCCCCTTTGCCACCTCAGGCGATGCGCCGACGATGATCTTCATCAACGATCCGGTGGCCGGCGCAAACTACACACTCGACCCGCGCACAAAGACGGCACGCAAAGGCGGAGTCTTTAACCTCAGAGTTGGCCCGCCCGCAGAGCGACAGGGGGCGCCGCCGCCGCACGACATGATGTTTGGCGAGCCGCCGCCTGACGCGCCGCCGATGCAGGGTGGCTTGGGGGCTGCGGTCAAGCGCGTGGAGCCTGTCTATCCTGAGGCGGCGAAAGCGGCCGGAGCAGAAGGGCCTGTCTCCGTGCAGATCATAATTGACGAGCAGGGCAACGTCACTTCGGCCCGCGCCGTGTCAGGCAATCCACTGCTGCAAGCGGCGGCCGTTGATGCCGCACGGCAGTGGGTCTTCAAACCTGCGGGCGGCACGGGCCGAGCCGCGAAGGTGAGCGGCTCGATCAGTTTTAATTTCCGGCTGGATAAGAATAGCGAGGAGTTGCCGCCGGCCGGAGAGCCGCGCGGGCCCAAACCTGTGCGCGAGTCGCTGGGCACGCAAAATATCGAAGGCGTCGCGACCGAAGGCACACGCGTCACCATCACTCTGCCGGCCGGCATGGTCGGCAACGAGCAGCCGATCAACATCGTGAACGAGAGTTGGTTCTCGTCCGAACTGCACACGCTCGTCATGTCCAAGCACAGCGACCCGCGCTTTGGTGAGACGACCTATCGCCTGACCAACATCAGCCGGAGCGAACCGGCGCACAGTCTGTTTGAAGTGCCGGCCGACTACACCGTCAAAGCGGGCGGCCCCGAACGGCGCGAGTTCCGTATGCGGCAACCGGAGAACGAGCAGTAAGCAATGAAGAGAAATGATGAATGCAGAATGATGAATGATGAATGAAAGAGCATTGCTTCAAATTCATCATTCATCATTCTGCATTCATCATTATTTCTTTCTATCGCTTCAATGCCACCGGAAAATCGGGCACGGTCTTTGGCTTCGCAGTCGTCGGCGTCTGATTGCCAGCCGTCAGTTCCTTGACGCGCTCAGAGATGTAGAGATCGAGCATGTTAACCGTGATGCGCCCTCGCCCGACATAATCCGCGCGCCCCAACAGGCCCTCGACAACGGCCTTTGTAAACGCACCGTTGTGCCACTCAATCTTTTCCAGCGAGTCTTGTCGGCCGGTCGAAGCGGCGAAGACGATTGCGCCATTCTCCGCACTCGCTAGTTCGTTGACGACGCCGTTTAAGTCGTTCAAAAGGCCGCGATGTGTGCCGAGTGCATCCCCCGCATGACATGTGTCAATGAAGAGCAGCATCTTACCCTTGATGGCCGCTACTGTCCTCTTAATTTCACGGAAGGAGACGCAAGTGCGCAGCAATCGTTCAGGGTCGGCATTGAACGGTAGGAAATAATAATCGCCGGTCGGAGTATCGCCGGTCGGATCGTTGACGCCATGACCGGCGATGAGAATAACGGCCACATCTTTGCTCGTCGTCTCGCGCCTGATCCAGTCCAACCCGTCGAGCACTTCATCCTTCGTCGCCTTGTCATCGGTCAAGACTTTGACCGTGACATCGCGGTAGAGCGTGCCCTTCTGCCGCGTCCACGCATCGGCGAAATCCTGCGCATCCTTCGCCGGAAAGCCCAACTTCAATTTCGGATCGGCGTAGTTGCTCACGCCGACAGCGAGCACGTACAGCTTCGGCCTGATCTCAAACTGATCGTTGCCGCTCGTGCCGATTACAGACGGCGCGACAGGTTTGCTCGCACGCACACGCACCGTCGCGGGCACGCTCGTCGTGAAGCGATTCGCCGCGATGATCGAGACTTGGCTCTCACCATCGGGCACGGCGACGCGCAACTCGCGTGCATCCGTCGGCGTTGTGCCGTTGGCTTGCAACGACAGCCCGCGCTCCGCCGTCGCGGGTCGTCCATCCACGAGCGCGCGCACCTCCGTCACCGGCTCGCCCGAAGGCGTGCGCAGACGGAAGTGCACCGTGATCTCGTTCGTCGTCAACTGCGCGCCGTCCTGCGGCGACACGATCTCGACGACCGGCGGCAACAACTGTGCAATACTCGCCTGCTGCTGTTTGCGTCCCGCCTCTTCGTTCGCCTCTTTGAGCGCCAACTGCTCGTCGCCCGTCCGCAAGATTTTCGAGACGACATCGGGGCGATAATAGACGTTGCGAAACTGTCCGACGGGGAAGAAGTCCGCCGCCGCATCGCGCCCGTTGTTGACGTGCCAGCCGATGAGGTCTTCCGCGCCGGGCGAAGCGTCGTAGTAGCCCGAAGGCGTCCAGAGAATCCAACGCTTGCGGTCTTTGTGCGGGAAGAAGGCGAGCAGTTCTTTGCCGTCCGTCATGCGATACCAGCGGATCGTGCCGTCGCCGTAAGCCGCGAGCGCCAGCCGCCCGTCGCCGCTTATGTTCACCGCCCACGTTGCGCCGGGCACGGGCACATTCCACAACTCCTGACCGCTGCGGTTGAAGAGGCGGATGCGGTAATCAGCGCCGAGCAGGAAGCGTTCGCCGTCGGGCGCGATGGCAAGGCTGCGCGAGATTTCGTACTGCTTGAGTTTCAGCGGCGTGTTGTTGAGGCGCGGCGTGTAGGTGTTTTTCCAGTCGGTGACGGAGAGTCCGGGCGCTTCCGTAAGCGGCGGGCGCATGTCGCTGGCGGCGGGCGCATCGGGTGTCAGCGTGCGGTCGGAGAGTTGAAAGACGGCGGGCGACTTGCCGAACTGTTCATAGCCGAAGCGGATCGCGCTGGCGGGCGCGTCGGTGAGAAAGGCTATCTGATTATCGCGGTAGTCTGCGATCTGTCCGGCTTGCGGCGGCTGCGTCTGTCTGTGCTGAGAGTCGAGGATGCCCCATGATGGGTCGAACGTGCCATAGACGATGCCGCCTGTGGGCAGCGGGGCGATGTCCATGATCGTGTTGCTGGCAGCAGGCGTGTCCACGAAGTGCCCGCGCCCAGCATCGCTCCAACGACGGATGAGAAGTGAGCCGGACTTGTCCCGATACTGCCCGCCCGCGTAGAGCATCGTGCCGTCCGTTGACCATGCCACGCTGCTCATGTTGCCGTTGTTGATGCCGGAAGTGTCCGCGCTGTAGAGCAAGGCGAGCGTCTCGCCTGATAGCACGTCAACCCGTGTGCTGTCGCTGTAGCCGACCGCGACCTTTCGCCCGTCGGGTGAGAAGCGCACGGCGTAAGGCTGCTTGCCGCCCGGCGCTTCCTGCTTCGCCAGCAGCCGCATCTCGCGGTCGTAGAGGCGCAGACTTCCGTCCCAGCAACTCGTCACCAAGCGCCCCGCGCGGTCGAAGTCCGCGCCGTAGCTGTCATCGCCGTAATCCGTGTCGCGCCCGACCTCCACCCAATCCGAGGTGCGCCATACGCGCACGCCGTTCTTGCCGCCTAGCGTCGCGGCGAGCAGCGTGCCGTCCGGCGAGAACGCGAGGTGAGGGACGACATTCGGCAAGCCGGTCAGCCGTCGCACCAGCCTGCCGCTCTCACGGTCGAAGAGATAGACGCATTCATGCAGCCCATCCACCGAAGTCCACCCGCCCGCCGCAATCGTGTTGCCGTCCGGCGAGATGGCTGCCGCGAAGAGTTTGCCTTCGTTGCCGTCGCCGATGGGCACGCGCAGCACGCGCAGGAGTCTGCCGGTCTGAACGTCCCACACCCGCGCCGTCTTGTCGGCGGAAGCAGTCACCAGAAACTTACCCGCGCGGTCAACGCCGATGCGATGGATGGCGGCGGTGTGCATCCCCGTCTCGATGCGCAGGACGGGTGCGCGCGACGGCTCGCGCTCTTGCGCGTGCGCGCTTGGCGCGGCGATGGGCAGACAGAACAGCAATGCGATGAGTGCGAGATGCTTTGGCAGGTGGGGCATGTGGGGGACTCCTTTGCAAACGGGAACGTGCGCCTTCGCGGGCCGTCATTATCCACGAAACCAGATAAAATTGGGCACGAATTATGACAACTCTACCTTGTCATAGATTTCTTTCAGCGACAGTGAGCATTCAATCGAAACTAACTGCACTACGTCTTCGAGCGAGCGGTACTCCGTGAGCAGCCAGCGCGCGTCCGGCTGTCGGGCATAGTGCTCGACCCTGTGCTCGTCCTGCGCGACCAGCAGGTACTCGGCGAAGGAGGAAATGGGGCGATAATCGCTGAACTTGCCCGAACGGTCGTAGCGCGCGGTGGATTTCGACAAAACTTCGACGAGCAGAATAGGGTTGAGCAGCGTGTCGAGGTGTTCATCTTCAAACTGTGCCGCGCCGCAGACGACAATTACGTCCGGGTAAGTGTAGAGTCCGGTGGCCGGAACTTTAACCCGCATGTCGTTCGCGTAGGTTTGGCAATTGCGCTTCTTCAGTTGGGTGCGAAACTCCGAAGCGACGTTGACTGTGATCAGATTATGCTCTTCGCTCGCCCCGGTCATGGCGAATATCTCGCCATCGTAATACTCGCTTTTGGATTCGGCTTGCCGCTCAAGCGCCAAATACTCTTCGGGCGTGCTGTATGTTTTCGCTTGGCGGGACATAAGCAACTCCTTACGACGAGAGACGGGCGCAGTATAGCATCGGGCCAGAGCGCCAGCCTATAACTGCAAAAGGGCGGCTTGCAGCGTCTCAATCGCAAGCGCGGCGGCGTGGTTTTTGCGGGCAGGTAGTCCATCGAGCGCGCGCACGAGTGTTTGACGAGTGAGCGCGGCGGCTTCAGCAGTGGTCATGCCTTCGAGCATTTCCGCAAGCGCCGAGCCGCAAGCGATTGTCGGCGGGCAACCGTAGGCGAGGAAGCGTGCGGCGGCGATGCGACCGTTGACGATGCGCAGCATGAGACGCAAGCGGTCGCCGCAGACAGGGTTGGTCAACTCGGCGACGGCGTTCGCTTCGGCGAGTTCGCCCGCGTTGCGCGGGTGCGCGAGATGATCTTGGAGCGTGGCAGAGTAGGACAAGGTTAAGCTTCACACCGGCGCGCAAGCCTGTTCCGCCAATGCCTTTTGATAGAGCGGCGAGAGGCGACGCAGGTTTTCGACGGCGCGGGGCAGGACTTCGAGCGTGTAGTCAATGTCTGCGTCGGTCGTGTCTTTGCCGAGACTGAAGCGGATCGAGCCGCGTGCGAGTTCGTCTGTGCGCCCGAGCGCGCGGATGACGGGCGAAGGTTCAAGCGAGCCGGAAGAACAGGCTGAGCCGGTCGAGACGGCGACGCCTTGCATGTCGAGATTGATTAACAGTCCCTCGCCTTCGATGTAGCGGAATGAGATGTTCGACAGATGCGGCAGACGCGCATCGCGGCGACCGTTAAAGACTATGTCGCTCACCGTTGCGGCGACGCCCACCTCGAAGCGGTCGCGCAGACGCCGCATGTGCTCGACGCGCTCTGCGAGTTCTGCGCGTGCAAGCGCAGCGGCTTTACCGAAGGCGACGATGAAGGGGACGGACTCTGTGCCCGCGCGTCGTTCGCGCTCTTGATGCCCGCCGACGTTCTGCGCAGTGAGCCGCACGCTGCGCCGGACGAAGAGTGCGCCCACGCCTTTGGGCGCATAGAGCTTGTGCGCCGAGAGCGATAAGAGATCGCAGCCGAGTGTTTCGACATCAACCGTCATGCGGCCGGCGGCTTGCACGGCGTCTGTGTGCAGCCAGGTGTGTTTATGGCCGCGCGCGCGTTCTTCGTGAATGAGTGCGGCCGTCTCTGCGATGGGTTGAATCGTGCCGATCTCGTTGTTAGCGAGCATGATGGTGACGAGCACCGTGTCTGGTCTCATTGCGGCACGAACATCTTCCACGCGCACGATGCCATCGTCGTAAACCGGCAGACGTGTCACTTCCCAACCGCGCTTCTCAAGCGCCTCGCAGATGCCGCGCACCGACGAATGTTCAATCGCAGAGGTGATGATGTGTCGTCCGTGCTGCTCATGTGCTTCGCAGAGACCGCGCATCGCAAGGTTGTTCGCCTCCGTCCCGCCGGAGAGAAAGACGCACTCGTTCGGGCGCGCGTTAATTAAACTTGCGACTTCGCGCCGCGCATGATCAACCGCCGCACGCGCCTCCTGCCCGTAGAAATGCACGCTCGAAGCGTTGCCGAACTTCTCGGTCAGAAAGGGGAGCATCGCTTCGACGACGCGCGGATCAACCGGCGTCGTGGCGCTGTTATCAAGATAAACTCGACGCATAAAATTAGCTGCGAACGCCCTTCCGTGAACTGCTGTCGGCGCGCTGTTCGTGCTGCACTTCGAGTCTAAGACTGGCCAGTATGTGCGTCAAGCAAGACCCGGTCGGCGTTGCGGTCTGAGCGAATTGGGTGTGCAAGCTTTTTCGCGCGCGGGTTTTGTGGCAGAATGTGCCGTGCTGCGCCGTGCTCACAGGGTTTGCTACGACACGCTAACACTTCGGCGGCGCAGTCTCCACATAAATTAGAAAGGTTTTGACCGATGATATTCAGTTTACCCCCGCGCGCACACTTAACCATGCGCCTGTCCGTTGTCGCCACCATCGCATTGTTCGTGCTCATCGCCTGCGCGCCCGCGCGTGCGCAGCAGACGCTCTCTGCCAGTCGCGATTCGGGTCGCATCATGCTTGGCGTCCTGAAGGGCGATATTATGAAGAACTATTACGACCCGACTTATCACGGCGTCGATGTCGCAGCCCGCTTCAAAGAGGCCGAAGCGCAGATCAAACAGGCCAACTCGATCCCCGAAATCCTGAGCATCATCAGCGACGCCATGATGAGCTTGGACGACTCGCACACCTTCTTCGACCCGCCCAGCTTTGCTGTCAGCATTCAGCACGGCTGGAATATGCAAATGATCGGCGATAAGTGTTACGTCGTCGCCGTCGAGCCGGGCAGCGACGCCGAAGCGCAGGGCTTACACCCCGGCGACCGTGTGTTGTCGGTCGA
The DNA here is from genome assembly GCA_003223935.1 of Acidobacteriota bacterium. Taxonomy (GTDB): domain Bacteria; phylum Acidobacteriota; class Blastocatellia; order Pyrinomonadales; family Pyrinomonadaceae; genus QHXQ01. The sequence continues at coordinate 69,980 of QHXQ01000021.1, forward strand.
AAATACTTTGCCGAAGCGTACCGATCTGTGGAAGTTGCAATACACGGTGTACAGCCTCGCGCCACGCCCAAGCTTGCACGTGATGGTCGAGAAGCCGAACGGGCAGCGCGTCACCTACGAGACGAAGGCTGTAGTGCATGAGGGCAAGACGATCTTGCAGCTTAACTCAGGCGTCAGCAGCGACCGCAACGACTTCATCCGCGAAGCGGAGACGGACGCGCGCCTGTACCGGCAACGCTACTACGAAGTCGGCGATGAGGCGTTGATCTGGAAGATGCCCCGCTTCTACCTCTCTGACATACAAGTGAACGAGATGATTGACCGGGCGCGCAAACACAAGGCGCTCATCCTCGATCTGCGCGGCAATCCGGGCGGCGCGGTTGACACGCTCCTCAAACTCTGCGGCGGCCTCTTCGATCACGATGTGAAGTTGGGCGATATGAAGCGACGCAAAGACTCAAAGCCGCTCATCGCCAAGACGCACGGCGAGAACGCTTTCAAAGGTCAACTCGTCGTGCTCGTGGACAGCGACACCGGCTCGGCCGCAGAAGTCTTGGCGCACACCGTCCAACTAGAGAAGCGTGGCACGGTCATCGGCGACCACACGGCCGGCGCGGTCATGGTCAGCAAAGGCTACGATCATCAGTTGGGCGACACGCTCGTCATCCTCTATGGTGCGTCCGTGTCGGATGCCAACTTGGTGTTTCCGGATGGGCACAGTCTGGAGCATACTGGCGTCGCGCCCGATGAATTGATGCTACCGCAGGCGGCTGATCTTGCATCTCAGAGTGATCCGGTGCTGGCGCGCGCGGCCGAACTGGTCGGACTGAAGCTCAGTCCCGAAAAGGCCGGCGCGATGTTTCCGGTCGAATGGCGAAAATAGTATCGCCGCTCTCCCTGCAAGTTGACCCCTGAAGTCAGAGGAGAATTATGAACACTGCACAGAGACTTACACTTGCGCCCCTCGCACTCGCACTCGCTTTCGTGATCGCCACCGCCGCCCCGTTCGGCAACTTCTCGTTGACCAACGACGATGCGCCGGCCACTACCGCGCAGCAGCCGGCCGCACTTGAGCGCGGCTATCGCACTGGCTATTCGGACGGCTATCAAGCTGGCTGGCGCGATCAAGTCGAACATGCTGCGCGCGATTATCGCAGCAAGAGCGATTACCAACATGCCGATCGCGTTTACAACACCGCCTATGGCTCGCTCGAAGATTACCGCGACGGCTATCAACAGGGTTTCGAGATCGGTTACAGCGCGGGCTTTGAGCAACGCGGCTTCGATTCCGCCGCGCCTGCTTCGCTCACGCGGCGCGGCGTGCAGCACGTCGCCGCGAGTGACTCGAATGACAGACACGGCGCGAGCGATTCAACCGACCGACGCAGCACGAGCGATGCCAGCGACTCGCGCAGCGCAAGCGACTCGACCAACCGGAGCGGCGGCGCGACCGCCGATCTCAGCGGCACGATTGACATCCCGCGCGACACAGACCTGCGCGTTGAATTGCAGACGCGCCTCTCAACCGACGTGTCGCAACACGGCGACCGCTTCGATGCGCGCGTCGTGGGCCCCGCGCAACTCGTCGGCGCAATCGTCAGCGGGCGCGTCTCGCGCGTGCGCCGGCCCGGTAAAGTTAAAGGTACGGCCGAACTGCAACTAGACATCGAACAGATACGCCTGCCCGACGGCCGCTTCGCCAATCTCAACGCACAGGTGGTCGAAGTCTCGCGCCGGACGAACACGGGCGTCGGCGACGTTGACCCGGAAGGCGGCGTACGCGGCGGCGATAAGACGAAGGACGACGTGACGAAGGTCGGTGCGGGCGCAGGCATTGGCGCAGTCATCGGCGCGATTGCGGGCGGCGGCCGTGGCGCGGCCATCGGCGCAGTCATCGGTGCAGGCGTCGGCACGGCCGGCGTCCTCACCTCACGCGGCAGCGACATACGCCTCGAACCCGGCACGGAACTCGTGCTGCGCACTTCGACGGATACAAGGATTCAATAGTCCCAAGTTCAAGGTTCAAAGTTCAAGGTTCAGAGTTAGAGTCACGCGGCTCAGCTTTGAACCTTGAACTTTGAACCTTGAACCTGCAACTTTGAATCTTAACGTTCATGCTTGTCACCCTACTCACCGATTTCGGCACACGCGATTATTTCGTCGGCGCGATGAAGGGTGCGCTGTTGTCGGTTAATCCGCGCGCGCGCGTCGTTGATCTGACGCACGAGATTCCGGCGCACGACATTACGGCGGGCGCGTTCACGCTGCTCGCGGCTTATGAGGCGTTCCCGGCTCAAACGATCCACGTCGCCGTCATTGATCCGGGCGTCGGCTCTGCGCGCCGCCCCATCGTCGTCGCCACGCGCGACTATTTTTTCGTCGGGCCGGATAACGGTCTGTTCAGCTACGTCTGCGAGCGCGAGCAGGACGTGCGCGTGTTTCATGTGACGAACGAGAAGTTCTTTCGCGCGTCGGTCAGCCACACCTTTCACGGGCGCGACATCTTCGCGCCGGTCGCGGGCGCGCTCTCGAACGGCGTGCCGCCTGAAGAGTTGGGCGATGTTATCACTGACTACGTGCGCCTCGCGCCGCTCGCGCCGACGCGCGCGGCCGACGGGACGCTCAACGCCTCAATTATCCACATAGATCGCTTCGGCAACTGCATCACCAACATCACACGCCGCGAACTATCAGATGAGATGATCGCGCGCGGCGTCTGCTTGCAAGTGGGCGCGCATCAGGTGCGCTCGTTCCGCCGCTTCTTCGCCGAGAGCAACATGGGCGTGCGCGAACTCTTCGCCATCTGGGGCAGCGCCGGCTTCCTCGAACTCGCCGCTTCATGTGCTTCAGCCGCGCAACTGCTCGGCGTCGAGCGCGGAGCAGTGGTGCGCGTCCACTTCAATTTAAGTTGAGCGAGTTGTTTTGCTTCTGGCGTTTAACCACGAAACCACGCGAAGAGACACGAAACGAAAAGCGATGATTTGCGCTTGTGTTTCGTGCTGTTTCGTGTGATTTCGTGGTTAATCTTTTCACCCAAGCTCGTTCATTCGGTATAGTCGCTTGTCTCTCGCCAACCTCTTTGTTATCTTCGCTCATATCACGCAGACAAGAGGGACGCTGAAGCGTATGGACAACGCGAAAGAGGGCGCAGCGCCGAGCACGGGGCCGGCGCAAGGCGGGGGCACGTCGGCGGCGAGCGCGGCGGGCTTGCGCGGCGTCGTGGCGGCGAGCAGTTCAATCGGCGACGTGAACGGCGAACGCGGTGAACTGATCTATCAGGGCTACAACATACACGACCTGGCCGCGCATTCGACCTTTGAAGAGATTGTCTTTCTACTCTGGCACGGCCGCCTCCCCAATCAGCAAGAACTTGACGAACTAAAACAAGCTATTGGCGCAAGCTACGAAGTCGCGCCGCAAGTCTTCGACTTGATGCGTCAGTTTCCGCGCGATGCCGAGCCGATGGACACGCTGCGCACGACCATCTCCGCGCTCGCTTTCTACGACGAGCATGCACGCGACATCTCACGCGCAGGCGCGCTGCGCACGGCGGCACGCCTGACCGCGCAGTTTCCGGTCATCGTCGCCGCCATCGAGCGTTTGCGTAAAGGACAAGAACTCGTCGCGCCCAAAGCGGAACTCAACATTGCCACCAATTTTCTCTACATGCTCAAAGGCGAGATGCCCGACGAGCGTGAGGCGCGCATCTTCGATGTGTGTCTGATCCTGCACGCCGATCATGAATTAAACGCTTCGACCTTTACGGCGCGCGTTGTCGCCGGCACGCTCGCGGACATGTACAACGCCGTCACAGCCGCGCTCGGCGCGCTCGCTGGCCCCTTGCACGGCGGCGCGAATACGAACGTGATGCGGATGCTCTTGGAGATCGGCGAGGTTGAGCGCGCGGAAGAGTTTGTCAAAAACGCGCTCGCGCAGAAGCGGAAGATCATGGGCATCGGGCACGCGGTATATAAAACTGAAGACCCGCGCGCCACACACCTGCGCCGCTTCTCGCGCGAGATGGGCGAGCGTCGCGGCGAAACGAAGTGGCACGAAATCTCGCGCCGCATCGAAGAGACAATGCACCGCGAGAAGGGCATGTACCCGAACGTTGATTTCTATTCCGCCTCAACCTATTACATGATGGGCATCCCGCTCGATCTCTACACGCCCATCTTCGCCGTCTCGCGCATCAGTGGTTGGACCGGCCACATCCTCGAACAGTACGCCAACAACAAACTGATCCGCCCGCGCGCCGAATACATCGGCCCACGCGGACTCAAGTACGTCCCCGTTAATGAGCGATAACTACCGGATAGATTGAGAAACAAAAAGGCGCGGAACAGCCCGCGCCTTTTTCTCTTGGTCGCTGCTTATTTCAAATCTTTTCGGTAATTGGTAATGATGAGTTCTGTAATCTGGCCGCGTTTAGCGCCGTTCGAGTTTATGGCCCGCGTTGCTTTAACTCGCGTAATGTGGAAGCCTTGATAAAGTTGCTCGAAAAACTCGTCGGTTGAATCCTCATTTTTCGGATCAGAATTTGACAGCATCCATTTTGCGCCTTTGCCATCAAGCCGTCGGAGCAATGCGGCAAGGCGTATCTGCTCGTCGTCACCGAACCCAACTTTGTAATAACTGCTGAAATTGGCCGTTTTACTAATCGGCCGATAGGGCGGATCAAAATAGACGAAGGTGTTTTCGTCCACCCACTCATTGCAAAGCTCAAAATCGCCGCGCATGATGCTAACGCTTTGGAGCATCTGCGAGACCGCGCGCAGATTGTCCTCATCAAAAATACTTGGTTGCCGATACCTGCCAAATGGCACATTGAAATCAAGTTTCGAGTTTGTTCGATATAAGCCGTTGAAGCATGTGTGGTTCAGAAAAATAAATTGGGCCGTGTGCCGAATCCACTTTGATTGAAAGTTCGGTAACACGATCTCGCTGCGCCCTCTGTTGAATAAATCTCTCTGCTCGTAGAAAAAACTGGCCTGATTTGTTTCGGGCAGCGAAAGAAAAGTCTGCCGCAAGCGCGACAACTGTTCAATCAAACCCTCGACATCCTCGCGCACGGTTTGATAAGCCACGAGCAGTTCAGGGTTGATGTCAGAAATGATGATCTCTTTTAGCTCGTAGCACTGTGCTAAGAAGAGGCAGACTGAGCCGCCGCCGACAAAGGGTTCAATGTAGCGTTTGATTTTTCCTTGCGCGAGTTCGGGCGGCAATGATTCTTGAATGTCCGGCAAAAGTTGAGTCTTTCCGCCAGCCCACTTCAAAAAAGGTTTTGCTCTTAGTCTAAGAGATCGCATCGTTGAGAGGATAGAACAAAGCACTCGAATCACGCAGCGAAAGAACGAAGCTTTATTTACGCTTCACGATCCACGTTCTTAGGCAATTCCCCATCGGTGTATATCTTTAACTCTTCCGCTGGTTTGAACCGGCGTGTGCGCCATAAAAATATGGTAGCGATGATGAGGGCGGCGGTGCAGGCGAGGCCGCCTTCGAGACCGTAGGTGCCGCCGGTGAGCCACTGAGAGCCTGTGTCGGTGGCGCGCAGGAGCGGCGCGCGTGTGAGATTGGTGATGCCGCTCACGGGCAGACCCAAGAGCGATCCCATCGTCCAGTTCCAAGCCCAGTGCAAGCCCAAAGGTAACCACATGCTGCGCGTGCGCCAGAATCCGACCGCCATCCAGACGCCCGCGAGCGTCGTGTTCAAGATCATGACGACGAGCCGTGAGCCGTTTGGCAGGTTGGGATTGTTCAGGTGCAGGTACGCGAACAGGATTGATGATGGCACGACGGCGATGACGAACGGCAGCGAGCGCATCATCGTCTGCAAAGGGTAGCCACGAAAGAGCGCCTCTTCGCCTGCGCCGAGCAGGACATAGACGCCGGCCGCACCGACGAAGGTCTTCGCAAACTCACGCGTGAGTCCCGGCGCACCGAGTGCGAAATGGAAGCCGCCGCCGAGCGTACTGATGAGCGTGGCGAGGGCGAGCGCGCCTGCGCCGAGGAGCGTGCCCCACAAGAAATTGCGCAGCCAGCCGCGATGAATCGTCCAACCCAACGCGCGCCACGGCACGTCCTCAAACAGACGCCCGCAAGTCCAACCGAGCAGCACGGCGGGCACAAACATGATGAAGAACTGCAAAGGGTAGGCGAGCGCGCCCGTCAACCGGCCGATGATCTGCGCCCGCGTCTCGTGTGTGGCGAGAAAGACGACGGCGTAGATCGTGGTCACGAGCGCGACTGCAACGGCATGATCCAGCGCCCAAAAGATCGCCAAACGCCAGCCGCTACGCAGACGGTCGTGCCTGTTAAGGAAGATGTCGAGCGGTGTCATGTCGGCTGATCGGTCTGCGCTTGTAGTGCGCCTGCGTTCCCGGCGCGGCGCATGATACACTCTGAGGCCCGTTATGTCCGAACGCGCCGACAAACAAGAGAGCTTGAAAGACGAACCGAAGCCGCGCCGGCGCAGTGCGCCGTGGCTGTTGGGCGGACTTGTGTTGGCCCTTTTGGCCGTGCTCGTCACGCTTGAGGGCGGCGAACTGTGGGCGTATGTCACGCCCGACACGGCGAGCGATACGCTCATCATCTATGCGCTCTCGTCTCTAAACTTCATCGCCTTCGTCGTCTTCACGTTCATCCTCGTCCGCAATCTGCTCAAACTCCGGCGCGAACGGCGCGCGCGCATCCTCGGCTCGAAGATCAAGACGCGGCTGGTCGTCTATTTCATCGCCGTCAGTCTGTTGCCGATCACGGCGATGGCGGTCTTCTCTTATCTCTTTTTCAATCGCACGGTTGAGAAGGTGCTTGGGCGCATCCCCGAAGACGTGGTGCAAGAGGCACGGCTGGCCCGCGATGAAGACCTCGCGCAACAGATGCAAAACTTACACGAGACGGCGCAGGTCGTCGCCTATGCGCTCGAACGGCAACTCGCGCGCGGCGAACAGCCTGATTTGGCTGGTCTGATAGCCCAAGGCAACTTAGGGGCGATTGGCTTGGGCACGCAGGATGAGCTTGGCGATCATGATTTTGTGTGGCGCGAAGGGGTTGATTACCAACAGAGCAAAGATTTGGTGGGCGCGCTCAAGACGGCCCTCTGGCGGTCGCATAATAGTCAACAGGAACACCTGCCCGCGATCAACCAAAAAGGGATTGTGATAGACGCCCTGCCGTTGCGCGATGGGCACACGCTCCTTGTCGCCCGTGAAAGTCAAATTGATCTGCGACTCGTAAAGATCGTCACCGGCGCAAACGCCTTCGATCACTTACGCCACCGCCAACGCAAAGTGCGTCTGCTCGGGCTGACGACGTTAGGTCTATTGACATTGCTGTTGCTCTTCGCCGTGACGTGGGCTGCGATCCATCTGGCGCGCGGCATCGGCACGCCGATTCGTGCGCTCGCCGAAGCCGCAGACGAAGTGGCGCGTGGCAACCTCGCTTATCGTGTGGACGCGATTGCTGAAGATGAGTTGGCGCTGCTCGCGGCATCGTTCAATCAGATGACCGCGCAACTCGAAGAGAACCGCCGCCGCATTGAGGCGGGCGCAGCCGAACTGCGCGAGAAGAATCTCGCGCTCGCCGAGCGGCGCAACTACATTGAGACCGTCTTGGAGTCGCTCTCAACCGGCGTCATCTCGCTCGACGAACAGAATCGTGTGACGACGATCAACGCAACCGCTTTGTTGATGCTACGGCGCGCTGAACCGCCTGCGCCCGGCGCAACGCTCGCAGAGATCGTGACGAGCGAAGACCGCGCGCTGCTCGAACGCATCCTGCAACGCGCCCGCCGCACGGGTCGCGCCGCATGGCAACTAGAACTCGCGCGCGCCGCAAACCCCGACGGCACAGGCTTGCCCGTCGCTCTGACCGCGACCGCGCTCGGCCCATCTGCAACGACGGCGCGCGGCGTCGTCCTCGTCATCGAAGACCTGTCCGAGTTGCTCGCCGCCCAACGTGCGGCCGCATGGAGCGAAGTCGCGCGCCGCATGGCGCACGAGATCAAGAACCCGCTCACGCCGATCCAACTCTCCGCCGAACGCATCGCCCGCCACTTTCGCCTCGCCAGCAACGGACACGACGGCGCACATGCGAGCGGCGACAACGGACATACGAATGGCGGCAACGCGCAAACTTCGGCACAGCCAAACGGACAAGACAACGCGCACGATGCGCAAACACAACCCGTTGACCAAGAGCGCATGGCGCGCATAGTCGCCGAATGCACGGCGACAATCACGCGCGAGGTCGCGGGCTTAAAAGCGATGGTTGATGAGTTCTCGCGCTTCGCTCGTCTGCCACACGCGCGGCTCGAAGCGGCGGACTTAAACGAGGTCGTGCGCCAAGCGATCACGCTCTACGAAGACCGGCTCGAAGGCGTCCGCATGGACGTACATCTCGCGCGCACGCTGCCCGCCGCGATGCTCGACGCCGAGCAGATGCGCCGCGTCTTCGTCAACCTGATTGACAACGCGCTCGAAGCGATGACCGAGCAAGCGGAGACCGAGCGCCATGTGACCATCGCCACCGCGCACGACCCTGCGCGCGGACTCCTCCTCGTCGAGATCGCCGACACCGGGCACGGCATCGCCCGCGCCGATCTGCCGCGTCTCTTCCAACCATATTTCTCCACGCGCGGGCGCGGCACAGGTCTCGGTCTCGCCATCGTCCAACGCATCGTCACCGAACACGGCGGCCGCATCCGCGCCGAAGCCAACCGCCCACGCGGCGCGAAGTTCATTGTTGAGTTGCCGGTGACGGACGAAACGCAGAGGTCAGAGGTCAGAGGTTAGAGGTCAGATTTTGACTTCACTAACCTCTGACCTCTAACCTCTGACCTCTGTTCCTATGTCTGATTCAATTCTCATCGTTGACGACGAGCGCGGCATCCGCGAGACGTTGCGCGGCGTGCTGGAAGATGAAGGCTACGCGGTTGAAGCGGTGGCGACGGGCGAGGATTGTCTGAAGGCTTTGGAGCGGCGCAACTTCGGTTGTGTGTTGTTGGACGTGTGGCTGCCGGGCATTGATGGCTTGGAGACGTTGGCGCGTCTGAAGGAGACGGACGCGGATTGCGCGGTCGTGATGATCTCTGGGCACGGCAACATCGAGACGGCTGTGCGCGCGACGAAGTTGGGCGCGTTCGATTTTGTCGAGAAGCCGCTCTCGCTTGAGAAGATCACGCTCGTCGTGCGGAACGCCTTGCGGCAACGGCAGCTTGAGCGCGTGAATGCGGAATTGAAGGCGCAGACGGCGGATGAGTATGAGATGGTCGGCACGTCTGTGGCAATGCGTGCGCTGCGCAAACAGATCGCGGCGGTCGCGCCGACGGACGGGCGCGTGCTCATCTACGGCGAGTCGGGCACGGGCAAAGAATTGGTTGCGCGTGCGATTCATGCACAGTCGCGGCGGGCGGGCGCGCCGTTCGTCGAGTTGAACTGCGCGGCGATTCCCGAAGAGTTGATCGAGTCGGAACTGTTCGGCCACGTCAAAGGCGCGTTCACGGGCGCGACTACGGCGAAGCGCGGTAAGTTTGAGTTGGCCGACGGCGCGACGCTCTTTTTAGATGAGGTCGGCGACATGAGCCAGCGCGTGCAGGCGAAGGTCTTGCGTGTGTTGGAAGAACAACGCTTCGCGCCAGTCGGCAGTGGCGCGGCCGTGAGCGTTGACGTGCGCGTGATTGCAGCGACGAACAAGCAACTCGACATAGAGATCGAGCGCGGTAACTTCCGGCCCGATCTCTTCTATCGCTTAAACGTCATCCCGTTTGAAGTGCCGCCTTTGCGTGACCGACTCGAAGACGTGCCGCTCTTGGTCGAACATTTCAATCGAAAATTTTCGGAAGCTTACGGCAAACAACCGAAGCGTTTTGAGCCGGACGCGCTCGCCGCGCTGCAAGACTACAGTTGGCCGGGCAACGTGCGCGAGTTGCGCAACACAATCGAGCGCGTCTGTATCATGCACGGCAAACAGAAAGTTGGCGCAAGCGATCTGCCCGCGCTCGGCGGCGAAGCGCCCGCGCCGCACGCGCACAAGTTCTCATCCTTCAAAGAAGCGAGCGAAGCGCATCAACGCGAGTTCATCCGCGCCAAACTCGCCGAGGCCGAAGGTAACGTCACGCGCGCCGCCGAACTCTTGGGCATGGATCGCAGCCATCTCTACCGGCGCATGCGCGCGCTCGGCATCAAAGTTCGCGGCGAGCGTGAGAACGGAAACTAACATCAAAGGAGAGACACGGGACAGCGCGCCCGAAAGGTTTGCTTTTAGCGCGTTGCCAAGTTAAATTTACCCGTCGCTTTTACACGAAGCGACACCGTTTGCGCGCCGGTTTAAGCGCGCCGCTTTGTTGAAAGGCCATAATGGATTTTACGACGAAAGAACTGTTGAAGCGTTATGCGAAGCTGGCCTTGGGGCAGCCCTTCGCGCCCGTGCTCTTGAATATCCTCGTCACGTCTGTCTGCGACATGCGTTGCACGCACTGTTTCTTCACGGACGAGTTGGACGACCGGCCGCGCAAGAAGTTGCAGATGAAGACGCACGAGTTGCAGCGTATCTCTGAGACTTTGGGAGGAAGTTTGGGCGTGCTGATCATCGCGGGCGGCGAGCCGTTCACGCGCAAAGATTTGCCGGAGATCGTGCGTGCGTTCTACGAGAACAATAAGCTTGAGTCGGTCTATCTCATGTCGAACGGGCAGATTCAAAAACGCATCATGCCCGACGTGACGCGCATCCTTGAAGAGTGCCCGAACTTGAACGTCACGGTCGCGCTCGGCATTGATGGTCTCAAAGAGCAGCACGAGAAAATTCGCCAGAAGCCCGGCTCTTGGGACATCGCCATTGACACCGCGCGCCAACTCCAAACGATCAAACGCGCGCGCCCGCGCTTGGACATTCAGACCTGCACCTGCTTCATGCACTCGAATCAAGACACCATTTTCGAGTGGTACGATTTTCTCAAGTACGATCTGAAACCCGACAAAGTCAACTTCAACTACATCCGGCCGCCCTCAGCCGACCCCATCGAGTTAGACATCGATCACGCGCGCTACGCCCGCCTTGCGCAGATGATTGACGCAGACTCGCGCCACGCGGCGATTAAGAATAACTACGGCGGCAACGCCGGCTTCTTCAAAGCCGCGATTGACATCTACATGCACAGCCTCATCAGTAAGACGCAGGAAGAGCAGCGCGCGCAACTCACTTGCTACGCGGGCACGGCCGGCGCGGTCGTCTACGACGAAGGCACGGTCTCCTCCTGCGAGAACCTTGCGCCCGTCGGCAACCTGCGCGACTTCGATTGGAACTTTCAAAAACTCTGGCTCACGCCTGCCATGCAAGCGCGGCGCAAGCAAGCGGCCGACGGTTGCTTTTGCACGCATGAATCGAACTGCTACTACCCAAGTCTGCCGTTCAACCCGAAGCACTTGATCCAGATCAAACGGCTTGAGCGCGAGATGAAGAAAGCGCGCAAACAGCACGAGCGCGAAGAGGCGCAGGCAGACGGTGTGACAGTCAAAGCATGAAAACAGTTTTCAGTTTTCAGCAAAACCGCGCTGATTTCTGAAAACTGAAAACTGAAAACTGAATCAATGTTTCGTTCGCGCGAACCCAAAATTCTGATCATCTCGTCGGACACCGGCGGCGGGCACAGGTCTGCGGCGGCCGCGATTGTCGCGGGCGTGCAGAAGTTTTTCGCGGGCGATAGTTATGCCGTGCGCGTGGTGCGCGCGGTGGAAGAGTCACACTCGGTCACGGACAAACTGGTCAGGTTCTACAACTGGGTGCTGCGTAACAGGCAGCACTGGATGAAGTATCTCTTCTGGGCGGTCAATCGGATTCGCCCGGAGACGCGCGAGTTCTTTCAGCGCCGTTGCATCGGCTACGTCACGGAGTTGTTTGAGAAGTGGTGTCCACACGTCGTCGTGAGCGTGCACCCTCTGACGCAACATATCTTCGCGCGGGTGTTGAAAGAATTGGGATTGGCTGATCGCGTGCCGCTCGTCACGGTCGTGACCGATCCTTGTTACGGCTTCTGGCGCGGTTGGGCGTGCGATGATGTGCGGCTCTACTTGGTGGCGAGCGAAGAGGCGCGGCAGCAGTTGATTGATTATGGCGTCGCGCCCGAACGGATCAAGGTGTCGGGCATGCCTGTGCATCCGAAGTTCGAGTTGCCGGATGAGCGCGCGGCACAGGCGGCGCGTCATGCGCTCGGACTTGATCCTGAAAAGTTCACGGTCTTCGTCAACGCAGGTTGGGTCGGCGGCGGCAACATCCCGGAAATTTTCCGCGAGTTAATTCACGGCGACTTGGACGTGCAAGCGATCTTTCTCGCGGGCAAGAACGAAGAGTTGCGCGCCGAAGCTGAGCAGCTTGCGGCGCATGCAAAGTTTCCCGTCAAAGTGATCGGTTATTCCGAACAGGTCGAACAACTGATGCAGGCGGCCAATGTGATGATCTCGAAACTCGGGGGCCTGACGACTTTCGAGGCGTTCGCTTGCCGCGTGCCGATCATCGCCGACGCGACGACGCCGCCGATGCCGCAGGAGTCCGGCGCAGCTGCGCTCATCGCCAAACGCGGCGCAGGCGTCTTGCTCAAACACGCGCGCGATATCGTGCCGACGGTGCGCCGCATGTGCGAAGACGCGCGCTACTACGCGAGCATGCGTGCAGCCACCGCCGCGCTCGCCATTCCCAATTCAACCCGCCGCATCGTCGAAGAGATCACAGCACTTATCCCTGCGCCTGTGCGTGCGGCGGAAGAGTCCAACGAAATCCGCATCGCGTGAAAACCCGCTTGCAGTTGACGCGCCCGCGTCGCAAGTTTTAAGCTGCCCACGCTTATTCAATCCTGAAATTTGTGCGAAACGACGGATGAGTCTTCTGCTCGAAGGGAAACGCGCGTTCATCTCAGGCGGCACGCGCGGCATCGGCGCAGCGATGTGCGAGGTCTTCGCGCGCGAGGGCGCGGACGTGGCTTTCAGCTACAACCGGCGCGATGATCTGGCTGCCGAAGTGACCCAGCAGATCAACGCACACGGCCGGCGCGCGCATGCTTTCAAAATCTCGATCACAGATCGCGTCGGCATGAAACGCATCACGCGCCAACTCGTCGAAGAGTGGGGCGGCATAGACATACTCGTCAACAACGCGGCCATCAATCGCGGCGATAATTTTGCGACCACGACCGACCGCGCGTGGGATGAGGTCATAGACACGAACGTCAACAGTCTCTTCGCCGTCACCAAGCCGATCTACAAACAGATGATCCGCCAACGAAGCGGCGCGATCCTCAACATCACTTCGGTCGGGGCCATTCGCGCCCTTCCAACCTCCGTTCATTACGCCACGTCGAAGGCGGCGATGATCGGTTTCACCAAATGTCTGTCGCGCGAAGCGGCGAATTTCGGCGTCTCCGTCAACGCCATCGCCGCCGGCATCTTCTCGACCGATCTGGCGCACACGCTCCCTGAACGTCTCATCCAAATGCACGAATTCTGGGTCTCAAAAGGGCGCATGGGTCGGCCTGAAGAACTGGCCGAGTATGCCGCCTTCATGGTCTCCGACCGCAACAGTTTTATGAATGGCGAGATCGTGATCGTTGACGGCGGAGCGGTGACATAGAAGAAATGATGAATGATGAAGGCAGAATGATGAATGACAAACTGTCTCTAATTCATCATTCTGCCTTCATCATTTTCTTAACTCGCTCTTCGAGCAGGCGTAGCGCGCGTTGCATCTCGCCGAGCCGACGGAAGGCGGCCGTTGAGCGCAGCCAGTCGCGGTTATCGAAGGCGGGAATGCCGGAGAGGACTTTGCCGGATGGGACGTTGTGGCTCGTCGCGCTCTTGGCTGTGAGCACTGCATCGTCGCCGATGGTGAGATGACCGGCGACGCCTGCTTGACCCGCGAGGATGACGCGCGCGCCGATGTGCGAGCTACCGGCGAGGCCGACCTGCGCGCAGAGCAGCGCGTCTTCGCCGACCGTACAGGAGTGGCCGATCTGCACGAGGTTGTCGAGTTTTGCGCCGCGTCGGATGCGCGTCTCGCCGACCGACGCGCAGTCAATCGTCGTGCCCGCGCCGATCTCCACATCATCTTCAATCACGACGCGCCCCGTCTGTGGAATCTTCAACCAACGCCCCGCTTCATCCTTCGCATAACCGAAGCCGTCCGAGCCGACGACCGCGTTATTATGGATGATGACGCGCGCGCCGACCTGTGTGCCCGCGCGCAGAGCGACGCCGGAGTGAATGACGGAATCTGCGCCGACTATCACCTCGTCGTAGATCGTCGCGTTCGGATAGACGCGCACGCCCGCCGCGAGTACGACATTGCGCCCGATGACAGCACATGCGCCGATCCACGCGCGCTCGTCAATCTGCGCCGTCGGATCGATCACGGCCGCCGGATGGATGAACGGCTCGAACGATGGTTTGGGATGAAAGAGACGCAGGGCGCGCGTGTAAGCGAGATAAGGATCGCGCGCGCGCAAGACGGCGATCTCGCGCCCGGCGGCGATGCCTGCGGCCAGATAGATCGCTGAGGCGCGCGTCGTCTGCACACGCGGCGTGTAGCGCGGGTTGGCGAGAAAGGTGACGTGCCCCGGCTCAGCTTCATCGAGACCGGCCGCGCCTGTGATCTCTAATTCGCCGTTGCCTTCAACTTCCGCGCCCGTCAGTCGAGCGAGTTCTGCGAGTTGCATAAATCTCCTACATCAAATTCACCGGATCGATCTCAACATTGACCGCTTGCAGATCACAAACGCGCGCCGTGCCCGCGTCCGCGAGCGCCATATCGAGCACGGCGCGCATGCGTGTGCGGTTGCGCGCTTTGACGAGCAGTTGGATGCGATGCTCGCCGCGCAGACGTGCGAGCGGCGCGGGCGCAGGGCCGAGCACGCGGCAGACGCGGTCTGTGTTTGCCGCATCGAGCGCGCGCCGGAGTTCGGCGGCCGTCTCTTGCGCGCGCGTCCAATCGGCTGAGTGCACAAGCAGCGACGCGAGCGCGACGAACGGTGGATAGCTCAAGTTCTTGCGATAGCCGATCTCTTCAGCGTAGAAGCCCGCGTAGTCTTGCGCACAGGCATGGCGCAAAGCGTAGTGATGCGGATGAAAAGTTTGGATCAGCACACGACCAGCGCGGTCGCCACGTCCGGCGCGACCGGCCACTTGCGTGAGTAGTTGAAACGTCCGTTCGGCGGCGCGAAAGTCGGGCATGCCAAGTCCAGCATCAACCGAGACGACGCCGACGAGCGTGACGTTCGGAAAATCATGCCCCTTGGCGATCATCTGCGTGCCGACGAGCATATCGAGTTCGCCGGTGGCGAAGCGCATGATGGCTTGCTCGTAGGTGTGGCGGCGCGCGGTCGTGTCGCGGTCGAGCCGCGCAAGACGCAGAGCAGGGAAGCGCGTCTTGATGATCTCTTCGATCTGCTCCGTGCCTTCGCCGACGTAGTGTATGTATTGCCCCTGACAAGTGGGACATTTTTCGGGCGGGCGCCGACGCAGGTTGCAGTAATGACAGATCAAGCTGCGCTCGCGGCGATGAAAGGTGAGCGTCACATCGCACTGCGGACACTGCATGCGCTCGCCGCACGAGCGACACAAGACGAAACTCGAATAGCCGCGCCGGTTCAAGAGCACGATTGCTTGCTCGCCCCGCTCGTGCGTCTCCGCAATCGCGCCGATCAACTCTTCCGACAGAACTTGATACTTGCCCGCGCGCGCGAACACTTCGCGCATGTCAACGATCTCGACCTGCGCCATTGCGCGATTAGCGATCCGGTTGGGCAGTTGCAAATAGCGATACTTGCCCGCGCGCGCGTTGTGAAAAGATTCGAGCGCGGGTGTGGCCGAGCCGAGCACGACGACCGCGCGCGCCTTGTGTGCGCGCACCACCGCCACGTCACGCCCGTGATAGTAAGGCGACTCCTGTTGGCGATAAGAGGACTCGTGCTCCTCGTCAACGATCACGACGCCGAGATCGACGACGGGCGCAAAGACAGCCGAGCGCGTGCCAATGACGACGCGCGCCGCGCCGCGCCGAATGCGACTCCATTCGTCGTAACGCTCGCCCGTCGTCAGCGAAGAATGGAGGATCGCCACCGCGTCGCCGAAGTGCGCGCGCAAGCGACGCGAGAAGACGGGCGTCAATGCGATCTCCGGCACGAGCATCAACGCCGAGCGCCCTTGCTCAAGCGCGGCGCGCATCGCGCGGATGTAGATTTCCGTCTTGCCGCTGCCCGTGACGCCGTGCAGCAGAAACGCAGCATAAGTGCGTTTCGCTAATGCCGCTTCGATCTCGTCAAACGCGGCTTGCTGCTCGCGTGTCAAGCGCAACTGCTCAGCTTCAGGCACAACTGTATTTGCCAATGGATCGCGCCGCACCTCGCGCACAGTCGTCCGCACGATGCCGTGTCGTTCGAGCGTCTGCACGGTCGAGGCGCTCGCGTCGGCGGTGGTCAATAACTCTGCGAACAGCATCTCGCCATCGTGCGCGAGCAATGTATTGACGACACGCTGCTGCGTCTCAGTCAGCGCGCGCGCCGCGCCGTTGCGATGCGCTTCGGGCGGGAGCAGGCAGACCGACTTGCGCCGCTTGGCCTTTGCGCTAGCCGTGCGCGCCCGTTGCGTGATCGTGAGCCAGCCTGCTTGCTCAAGTTGCCGCGCGACGACCGCCGCACGCGCCGGCCCTATCAACTCGGCCGCACGCCGCAACGTCGTCTCAACCTCGTCGGCGACGAACTGCAAAATTCGCGCCTTCGCAGTCGTCAGCTTGCGCGGGGGCAGCCGCGCCAACTCGTCGCGCCCTTCCGGCGTAATGGTCAACACCTGTTCGACCGCCGCGTTCAAGCCCGCCGGCAGTGCCGCCTTCAAAACCTCGCCCCAAGGCGCGGCGTAGTAGTCCGCGAGCCAGCGCGTCAACTCCAGCACCTCAGTCGTCAACAGAGGCTCGGCGTCGAGCAGTTCTTCCGCTTCTTTGATCTCTTTGTCATTTAGTTCAAGCGCCGGATCAAGCGACGTGTGCAGCGCAACGATGTAACCCGTCACCAACTTTCTGCTAAGCGGCACAAGGACACGCGCGCCGACACGCGCCTCAGCACTGAGCGCCGTCGGCAAGCGATAAGTGAACGTCTGCGTCACGCGCAAAGGCACAGCCACCTCCGCATACTGCGGCGCGATCTCGTTTGCTCGCTCGGCTTGGACGTTCATGCTTGCGTTGCTGCGACGGACAGACTCAGCACGGCGCGTTAAGTTAACTTGAAGCGCGCAAAAATTGAAGCGACGACAAGTGGGAAGCAAATAGAGACGCAGACATGTGGCGGCGCAACACGCGGCCACTAAGTCGTGGCTAAAAGCGCGCGCACCTTCTTCATATCTTCCCAGACCTCGCGCTTCTTCGATGGATCGCGCAGGAGATAGGCCGGGTTGAAGGTCGGCATCAGTTGCGCGCCGTGATAGTCGTGAAACTCGCCGCGCATCTGCGAGATCGGTTTCTTGGTGCGCAGGAGCGCGCGCGTGGGCGTGTTGCCAAAAGCGATGATGACAGAGGGACGGACGACGGCGAGTTCGCGGTGCAAGTAGGGCGTGAAGAAGTTGAGCACGTCGGGCGTTAGCTCATCGCCGGTCGAGATCATTTTGACGACGTTGGTTAAATAACAATCTTTGCGTTGCAAGCCGATGGCGGCGAGGATGCGGTTGAGCATATCGCCCGCAGGCCCCATGAACGGCCGACCTGTGGCGATGTCGGGCGGCCCCGGCGATTCGCCGACGACCGCGACGCGCGCGCCCGGCTCGCCCTCGCCGAAGATCAGGATGCGCTCTTTGAACTGCGGCGCGGCTTGCGCGCGTTGCGCGAGTTCGGCGTTGATCGCTTGGAGCGTCTCGCTCGCGCCCGTCGGCTCGTCGAAGAGTAGGGCGTCCTGCATCAATCTTCAGTCTTGCTCTTGAGCGTGTTTAGATAGTCGCGCACCTTCTTCATGTCGTCCCACGTCTCGCGCTTCTTGGATGGATCGCGCAAGAGGTACGCTGGGTGAAACGTCGGCATGACCTTGATGCCTTTGTAGTCTTGAAACTGCCCGCGCACTTTTGTGATGCCCTCTTTCGTGTCGAGCAGATTCTTCATCGCGGTGTTGCCGAGTACGACGATCACATCGGGGCGGACGATGGCGATCTCGCGCAACAGAAACGGCTTGCACACGGCCGCTTCGGCGGTGGTCGGCGTGCGATTGTTCGCGGGCCGGCAACGGTTCACGTTACCGATGAAGACGTCTTCGCGCTTCATGCCGATGGCTTCGATGATCTTGTTCAAGAGTTGGCCGGCACGACCGACAAAGGGCCGGCCTTGCGCGTCTTCGTCTGCGCCCGGCGCTTCGCCGACGAACATGAGTCGCGCTTGCGGGTGGCCCTCGCTGTTGACGACCTTCGAGCGCCCCTCGCAACAGAGCGGGCAGCGCATGCACTGCGGGCCGATGTCCTGCCAGACATCTGCCAAAGTCTCGCCCGGACGCGGCAGGCTCAGTTCATCCTTCGGCGTGATCTCGCCGAACAAAGTATCTTGCGGCGCGGGCGTGCTCGCGTCGAGCGGATTTGTGTTGGGCGTGCGGACGTTCTTACGTGTGGCCATGTCTGCTTGCTCGCTTGCATCTGTGGCGCGCACGGCCAAGGTCGGCGCGGCCGTGTTGGGCCAAGGGGGCGTTGTGACTCTGGCGCGGGCCGTCGCCTCAATATCCGTCGCGCGGCGCGCTTCCGCTTCGGCGTTGCGTTTGAGCGCGGGTGAACGATTAACTGCGGCTGCTTGCGCCGAAGCTGTGGCCGAAGCGACGGGCGCGCGCGCCGATGAAGCTGCTTGCGTCTCTTCGCGCGCGTTGTCCGGCGCGGCGAGGTACGAGACGCCAAGTTCGCGCAGATACTCAAGCTGCGCCTCGATCTCTTCGGTCAAACTCAACAACTCTTTCAGCGACGCTTCATCCGCCATGTTCTTTATGCGCTCAGACTATTTTACGGCCTGCGCCGTCTGTTGTTGGCGCAGGCGTGCGATCTCGTCAAGTATGTGCTCGGCTGCGTTGCGCTTCGACATGAGCGGCAACTCAAGCGGCGTCGCGCGGTCGCGCGTGAGCAGCGTGATGCTGTTCGTCTCTGTGTCGAAGCCTGCATCGGTGCGCGTGATGTCGTTGGCGACGATGGCATCGAGATTTTTGCGCGTGAGTTTCGCGCGCGCGTGCTCGACTACGTGCTCGCTCTCGGCGGCGAAGCCGATGACGAGCAGCCCATCGCGGCGTGCATCGGCAACGGCGGCGAGAATGTCCGGCGTCGGTTCGAGCGTCAGCGTCAAGGTTGTGCCCGATTTTTTGAGCTTCTGGTCGGCGCGCTTGGCCGGGCGATAATCGGCGACGGCCGCCGCGCCAATGAAGACGGTCGCGCGGTCAAGTTCACGCATTACGGCCGCGTGCATCTCTGCGGCTGAGAGCGCACGGACGACGCGCACGCCTGCGGGCACATCCACGCTCATCACGCCCGCGACGAGCGTGACCTCTGCGCCGCGTGCGCGTGCAACCTGTGCGAGCGCGCTACCCATGCGCCCCGACGAACGATTCGAGAGGAAGCGCACTGGATCGATCTCCTCGCGCGTCGCACCCGCAGTGAGCAAGATGCGCTCGCCCGTCAGATCATTGGACTTTGTGTCAAGCAGCGCGAGCGTCGCCGCGACGATCTTATCAGGTTCGCTTAGACGTCCCGGCCCAATTGTGCCGCAAGCCATTTCGCCCGCATCCGGTTCGATGATGTGAACGCCGTCGGCGCGCAAGACGGCAAGGTTGCGCTCGGTTGTCGGGTGCTGCCACATTGTCGTGTTCATCGCGGGTGCGACGACGACGGGCGCGGTCGAGGCCAGATAAGTGGTCGTCAGAAAATCGTCGGCGATGCCATGGGCGAACTTGGCGATGATGTTGGCAGTCGCGGGCGCGACGAGGAAAAGGTCAACCGTCTGCGAGAAAGTGATGTGCGCGATGGGGTCTGGATTGTCGGGCGCGTAGTCGTCCACGACGACGTGCGTGCCGGAGAGCGCGCGGAACGTGAGCGGCGCAATCAGCCGCGTCGCATGTTCGGTCATCGCCACGCGCACGATGCAGCCGGCGCGTTGCAGCCCACGCAGAATCTCAGCCGCCTTGTAGGCCGCGATTCCGCCCGTGACGCCGAGCGCCACCCGCTTGCCCGCGTGAGGCAAAACCCAATTTTGAGCTGCATCGTCCGACATAAAATACCTGTGCGTTGGCGGAAAAACTCTAGCACCCAACACGGGCGCGCGCAAACGTTAGAGAGCAGAGGCTAGAGGTCAGAGGTTAGAGGTCAGTAGATAGAACCCGCTGCACCCTGAACTCAAATCCGAAGACCTTGAACTTCGTCTGTTTTCTAACCTCAAACCTCTGATCTCTAACCTCTGTTTTTGTGCTAAACTGTGCGCGCCGCAAAAGGAACGATCCCCTGCTACAATGAAATTTCGTTGGCCCGCGCCGCGTGTGTCACACGCATGCGAGCCTATGGGGATGGAAAAAGATGCGAGTTAAAGTTGTCCTATTGACGCTTTGCTTTTGTGGCGGGGCTATGACTGCGGCGGCTCAGCGCGTGCCGCAGCCGACGCCGGCCGACGAACAGTTTGGGCCGGTCGTGCGCGCTTATCTCGGTTACTTGCGCGCCGAGCAGGAGGTGGTTGACGACCGCATCAGCCGGCGCGAGATCAGCGCGGCTTACTACCGACGCAACTCAAACCGGATTCGCGCGCTCCGGCAGATGGCCTTGCAGATCGCGCGCGCGGCGCGCAACGATTACTTGCCGGAACTCGAAGCCGTCGCGGGCGACGAACTGAATACGCTCTTCGAGTCGCCGCCCGCGCCGCAAGCTTTCCACGTCGGCGCAGTCCTCGACAACACGTTCCGCTATCTCGGCCTAGAGCGCGCCGGTGAGACCTTCTATCTCTTCGCGCGGCTTGACCCTTATGAGCAAGCCGATCTGATTCAGCAGCAACGGCAGCCACAACCGACGGGCGGCGCGCAAGCGGCAAAGACGCAAGCGACGAACGAGCCGGCGCGCACCAACAACACACAGCATGGCGCGGCCGTGACGCGCCCGCGCCGCACCAGTCCGCCATAGCCGAGCACGTAAGTCTGCGCGCTCGGTCTCGCGTTCAGGGCCGTGATGGAGCAGCCGACACTCTTCGAGCAACTGAGACAGGGCCGCGCCATCGCCAGCGAGCAACTACTGCTCTATGCGCTGGGCGAGTTTCAAGCGCGCGGCAAGACGCTCGCCGCACGCGAACTACCGCTTGATCGTCTGCGCGGCGCGATCCGGCGTGCGACCGAGACGTTCGGCGTCGCAGAGTTAACGGACGAGGAAGCGGCAGCAGCGTTAGAGCGACTTGGCGCGCAGGTACGGCGTGTGCCGCCGTTTGTCGCCAAGCATCCGTTCCGCGTCATCGTCCCGCCCGCAGTCGCCGCGCAGGCCCAAGAGTTCTACCAACAGCAACGTAGCAGTCAGACAAGCGACGCAAGCTAGACGCAAACGACACAGATTAAGCGCTGACTGCAAGTGTCGTTTACGACCTACTCGAAAATCTTTGCGCCTGTGTGAACCATTCTGCTAGGATGCGCGGCACGCAAATCGAAAATTGATCGCAAGGCAAACGAGTGTGCTTCACGCCATCGAGGGTTGAACTATGGACACGAACGAGAGCCGTCGCAAATTTCTGAGCCATGCCGCCGCAGGTGTCGGCGCGCTCGCGCTCGGTTCACAACTGAACGCGGACACGCTCGCGCACGAAACGCCGCAGACGCACACGGGTTCGACCACGATGCGCGCCGCGCCGCCGCTTTCAATTTCGAGCGCGAATGGCGTCGCCGCAGTCGCGCGCGCTATCGCGGTTATGCGGCGCGGCGGCGATACGCTCGATGCCGTCATCGAAGGCGTCAACATCGTCGAGCTTGATCCGAAGGATAATTCTGTCGGTTACGGCGGCTTGCCGAACGAGCGCGGCGATGTGGAGTTGGACGCGAGCGTGATGCACGGGCCGACCCGGCGCGCGGGCGCGGTCGCCGCCTTGCGCGGCGTCAAGACGCCCTCGAAGGTTGCTCGCATGGTCATGGAGCACACAGATCACATCCTCATCGTCGGGCAAGGGGCGCGCGACTTTGCGACCGCGATGGGGTTTGAGAACGTCGAACTCTTGACGGACGAATCGCGCATCGCTTGGCTGCGTTGGAAAGAGAACATGTCGAAGGACGACAAATGGGGGCCGAGTCCGTACACGCCCGCGCCCGCTTCGCCTGCGGGCGAGCGGCGGCTCGCAGAGGAGCGCAGGCGTCCGAGCTACCTGCTCGCGGACACATACGCAAACGGTGACGAACGGAAACTTGCGGCGTTGCTTGCATGGGCCGATGAAGTCGCTGCGAAGCCTCTGACCGGCACGATCAACTGCCTCGCGCTCGATAAAAATTTTGACATTAGCGGCGTGACCACAACGAGCGGACTGTCCTGGAAGATACCGGGTCGGGTCGGCGACTCGCCCTTGATCGGCTGCGGGCTTTACGTGGATAACGACACGGGCGCGGCCGGCTCGACGGGTCGCGGCGAAGAGGTCATCTACATCAACGGCGCGCGTTCGGTCGTCGAAAATATGCGACGCGGTTCGTCGCCTGAACAGGCTTGTCTCGATGCTTTGAAACTGATCGCTGTGCGTTATGGCAACGACCGCGAAAGGCTGAAGGACATAGACGTAAACTTCTACGCCTTGAACAAGCGCGGCGAGTATGCGGCGGCAAACATTTGGAGTCAT
Source organism: Acidobacteriota bacterium (assembly GCA_003223935.1). Lineage (GTDB taxonomy): Bacteria > Acidobacteriota > Blastocatellia > Pyrinomonadales > Pyrinomonadaceae > QHXQ01. The sequence goes on from QHXQ01000021.1 coordinate 92,804, forward strand.
TCGGTCAACAGTCGCGGCGAGCGCAAGCCCCACCATTTCGCTGTGGCCGAAGGGCAAGGGCAGGGGCGGCTCGTCGAGACCGCATACCTGTTCGAGCGAAAAGCGTGAGCAAAGGCGAGCTATTGGGCGCACGCGCGAGTGAGTTTGTCGGGCTTGTGACGAAAAAATGCCGCGTATTTCACGCAAAAGTTTGTTGACACGAACCAGCTATTCGTGTAAAAAGATTTGGTCAAAGCAAGCCCACAGAGGCTCGCTGACCTGCTTTTTTAGGAAACTTGCACAGGGCGCGTTCTAGGTTCGAGGCGGGTTTAGCGAGAAAACTTGAATCCGTCTCCGGTCAAGTCCAGAGACGACTTGCGGCGCGCTCTTTCAACACTGGTTCAGCCTACGGGAGGAGAACATGATTAGCAGAACTTGGAGCCGGACGGCCGTCACGCTCAGCTTGACCGTCGCTATCTTGTGCGTGTACTCAATGGTCGCACTCGCGGCAGGAGGACAAGCGCCGTCGGGTCAGTTGACCGTTAACGGCACGGTTTCCGTCAATGGCCAAAGCGCAATCTCCGGTGCGACCGTCTTCACCGACAGCACCATCACGACTGCCGAAAATTCCAGCGCCGTCGTCAGTCTCGGTAAACTCGGCCGCGTCGAGTTGCTGCCGAATTCCAGCATCAAACTCAGTTTCACTGACGCGAGCATCAGCGCGCTCTTGGATGCCGGGCGGGTGCGCTTCGCTACTTCAACCGGCGTCGCCGCCACCGTCACGACTAAAGACGGCGCGGCTGTCGCCGACAACAGCATGCCGAACGTCTTTACTGTTGACGTTGAATGCGGCAACACACAGGTCGCCACGCAGACGGGCAAGGTTGAGTTGCGCGCCGGCAATCAGGTGCAACAGATCGCGGCCGGCTCAAGCGCGGCGGCTGGACAGGCTGCGCCCGGTTCACGCTGCACGCGTCTGACGCGCGAGCCTTCGTTCGGCCATCTGAGCGGTGGCGCGTTGGCGGCACTACTGCTGGCGGCGGGTGGTGCGGTGGCCGCAGCCATCATCGCTGCGACGCAGAATAACGACATCAACGTCGGTGGCACCGCGCCGATTTTCAGCCCGTCGCGTTAACGACGGCATAATCACAGGCTTGAGCCAATTGGTCGGCCGCCGCGCGCTCGCAAGGGCGCTCGTGGCCATAGCAGCACTTCGCGGGTCACGCGGGGCACGTCCCGTGTGACCCGCAAACTTTTGCCCGCCCATCAGTCGGTCACAGGGTAGTTTTTAGCGTATGCACATTGCGGTTGTCGGAACAGGTTACGTCGGCTTGGTGACGGGCGCGTGCTTCGCAGAGTTCGGCGTGGACGTGACCTGCGTGGATGTTGATGCAGAGAAGATCGCGCGGCTCAACGAAGGGCAGATCACGATCTATGAGCCGGGCTTAGAGCAACTCGTCACGAAGAACGCGCAAGCGGCCCGCTTGCGCTTCACCACCGATCTCGCTTCGGCCGTCCAACAGACGCTCGTCATTTTCCTCGCCGTTGGCACACCGCCCAAAGAGGACGGCTCAGCCGATCTGACTTACCTTGAAGCAGCGGCGCGGCAGATTGCGCGCGCGATGAACGGCTATAAGGTCATCGTCACCAAGTCAACCGTGCCGGTCGGGACGGGCGCGCGCGTCCGGCGCATCATCGAGGAGCATCAGCCGCAAGCGCTCAACTTCGCCGTCGTCTCCAACCCTGAGTTCTTGCGCGAGGGCGCGGCTATTGACGATTTCATGCGTCCCGACCGCGTCGTCATCGGCACGAGCGACGGAGAAGCGGCTGAGATCATGCGCGACCTCTATCGCCCGCTCTATTTGATCGAGACACCGTTTGTCATCACCACAATCGAAGCGGCCGAGTTGATCAAATACGCGGCGAACGCTTTTCTGGCCACGAAAATTTCCTTCATCAACGAGATCGCAAACTTGTGCGAACGTGTCGGCGCGGACGTGCACGATGTGGCGCGGGCTATCGGCATGGACAACCGCATCGGGCGCAAGTTCCTGCATCCCGGCCCCGGCTTCGGCGGCTCTTGCTTTCCCAAAGACACGCATGCGCTCGCACACATCGCGCGCGAGTACGGTTGCGAGCCTTTGCTCGTCAGTGCCGTCATCGAGGTCAACGAGCGGCAGCGGCGCTTGATGGTCGAAAAGATCGAACGACTGGTGGGCGAGCTTGCAGGTAAAGAGATTGCCGTGTTGGGTCTCTCGTTCAAGCCTAAGACCGACGACATGCGCGAAGCGCCGTCCGTTGCCATCATCCGCGCGCTCATCGAACGCGGCGCGCGTGTGCGCGCATATGATCCGGTGGCGATGGCTGCCGCACGGCACATCTTGCCCGACATCGCTTACGCGCCAGATGAATATACGGCTGTCGCGGGCGCGGACGCGCTCGTCTTCGTGACTGAATGGAATCAGTTTCGCGCGCTCGACATGGAACGCATACGTGGGTTGCTCCGCCAGCCCAAGGTCGCCGACCTGCGCAACATCTACGAACCCGACGCCATGCGTGCGCTCGGCTTTGAATACGTCGGCGTGGGACGATGAACAGCAGAGGTCAGAGATCGGTGAAAATGAGGCGCAACCCGGAATGTGGAACGCTGAACTTGAAACAATTACTGATCTCTAATCTCTGACCCCTGACCTCTAACCTCTATGTCTCTAACAGGCATCGCACTGGTTACGGGCGGCGCGGGCTTCATCGGGTCGCACATCGCGGCGACGCTGGCCGCCACAGGCGCGCGCGTGCGCGTGATTGACGACCTCTCGACCGGTCATTTGGAGAACATCGCGGAGATCGGCGGCGACGTTGATTTCATCCGCGCCAACTTGAACGACGCCGACGCGCTAAGGCGCGCACTGGCGGATGTCGAGTTGGTCTTTCACGAAGCGGCGATCCCCTCCGTGCCGCGTTCGGTCGAGCAGCCGCGCGCGACGCATGAGGCATGCGTCGAGGCCACGTTCTCACTACTTCTAGCGGCGCGTGCGGCAGGCGTGCGCCGCGTCATCTATGCGGCGTCATCGTCCGCTTATGGTGACCAGCCGACCTTGCCCAAAGTCGAGACGATGGCCCCCGATCCGCTCAGCCCTTATGCCGTCGCCAAACTGGTCGGCGAATACTACTGTCAAGTCTTCACACGCGCTTATGGTTTAGAGACCGTCTCCTTGCGCTACTTCAACATCTTCGGCCCGCGTCAAGACCCTTCGTCGCCTTACTCCGGCGTCATCTCGCGCTTCATCAGCGCCCTGCTGCGCGGCGAGCCGCCCGTTATCTACGGCGACGGCGAACAGTCGCGCGACTTCACCTACGTCTCGAACGCGGTCGCGGCGAACCTGCGCGCGGCCGAGACCACGCGCGGCATCGGCCAAATCATCAACGTGGCCAACGGCGAGCGCGTCACGCTCAACGAGTTGCTTGAGACATTGAAGCGACTGACAGGGCGCATAGACGCGCAAGCCGAATATCGTGTGCCGCGCGTCGGCGATGTGCGCCACAGCCTCGCCGACATCACACGCGCACGCGAACTGTTAGATTATGAACCGCGAGTCGGACTCGAAGAAGGTTTACGGAAGACAATCGAATGGTGGCAGGGCAGCCGATTCAATAGTTGAAACAGATGCGCGGCAAGGGACGTGCGAGTTCATGCAGTTTGCTCTTCGGCTCGCCCAGTCTGCTCGAACAAGCGGCGCAGGCTCGACGTGTATGGCGCGCGCGCGACGCCTTTGTCGGTGATGATGGCGGCGACGAGTTCGTTGGGCGTCACATCAAACGCAGGATTGTGCACCTCTATGCCTTCGGGCGCGAGTCGCTGTTCGCGTATGTGCGTGACCTCGCGCGTGTCGCGTTCTTCAATCGGGATGTGCGCGCCATCGGGGATCGATAGATCGATGGTCGAGATAGGCGCGGCGACGTAGAAAGGGATGTCGTGTTGCTTCGCCAGCACTGCGACCATGTACGTGCCGATCTTGTTCGCCGTGTCGCCGTTCGCCGCGATGCGATCTGCGCCGACGACGACCGCATCCACCTTACCCTGCTTCATCACGTGCCCGGCCATGTTGTCGGTGATGAGCGTCACGGGAATCTCATCCTTGTGCAACTCCCAAGCGGTGAGGCGCGCGCCTTGCAGGAAAGGGCGCGTCTCATCGGCGATGACGGCGATGCGCTTGCCCGCGTCGCGCGCGCCGCGTATGACGCCGAGCGCAGTGCCATAGTCGCCAGCCGTTGCGAGCGCGCCCGCATTGCAATGGGTCAGCACGGTCGCGCCATCGGGCAGCAGTTCGCCGCCGAAGCGCCCGAGCGCGCGATTGGCTTCGATGTCCTCTTTGAAGATCGCTTGCGCTTCGTCAACCAAACGCTGCTTGATCTCTTCCACGTCCTGCGTCTCGGCTGCGGCGCGCCGGAAAGCTTCGCGCATGCGCTCAATAGCCCAGAACAGATTGACGGCCGTCGGGCGCGTCGCCGCCATCACGTCGCACATGTAATTGAAATCGTCTTGCAGATCAATGACGGTGGTGGCGACGGCTTGTTGCAGACCGAGGGCGAGGCCCATCGCGGCTGAGACACCGATGGCGGGCGCGCCGCGCACAATCATCTGCTTGATCGCGTCTGCCACCTCTTCGCACGAGCGAAACATCAGATACTTCTCTTCAGTCGGCAGCAGGCGCTGATCGATCATGCGAACGCCTTCCGGCGTCCACTCGACAGTCTTGATCATAGTGAGCGGCATCTTACTCGACGCGCCACGCGAGCGGCAAACAAGCGGCGGCGAAAAGATAGGCGAGTAACCACACGGCTCGTGGTCGCTCGCCTGTTCAGTCCAAATTGTCTAACGGCGCTTGCTTGGCGCTAGTCCGTCGCGGCGGTGGAACTGGTTAGGAAGCCGCCGATCAGGAAGATGACGCCGAGCAAGATGTGGATGATGTGATCCATCGTGCCGAGATGCAGCTTGTCGGCCAAGGCGAGCATGTGCTCAGGGCCACTGCCTAGCAGAAAGCCGCAGACGCCGAGCAGCGCGTACACGATGCCGAAAATGATGCAGAACATCTTTGCGCCGCCGAGCGAGCCGGCAAAGCCGAAGTAGAGCGCAATTGCGCCGGAGACGAGATGCACGATGTTGTGGAGCGGACTCAGATGCGCGCCGAGCAGGGTGGGCGCAACGAAGCCCACGATGCCGACGAGGATGAACACGATGCCGAGAATCTTCGCAATCGTCTTGGCCATAACCTTAAGTTGCCTCCTTCTGGGGAGAAAAGATGGATGAACTCAAACGGCACACGTCGCCCACTTGCTACGGGGCCGGCGAGCCGCCACTTCAAACAGCGCCTTACTTGCAAAATGTGGCCGGATTGTATAACAAAAGCGCAATTCGCAACCATAAATTTTCGGGCCATGCGCCGGTTTCATCGCGCCCCAGACCGGATGCTATACTCAGATACAAGCAGCGGCGAGCACGAAAATTTTAACGACGAGCGGGTGAGCGACATGCGAATACTAACGGAGCGGCCAACCTTGAATGTCAACAGCCTTGCGCGCGTGTGGCTGCGACACTTCTTGTGCGCGCTCGCGCTCGCGTGCCTCTTGCCGGTCGTAGTCTCAGCTTACACAATCATCTTGCGCGGCGGCCGGCGCGTCGAAGCACCCGATAACTTCGTCGTCACACAAACGACGCTCACTTATGAAGCCGCAACGGGTCTCAACGTCACGCTGCCACTGGCAGAGATTAACATCGCCGCCACCGAGCGCGCCAACAACGAATCACCCGGCAGCTTTTTGCGCCGTGCGTCTGCGCCGCAGGCGCACGCAACGGCTATGCAGCCGAGCAACGTGCCCCCTGCCGCGCGCACTTTGACCAACCGCGAACTCGAACCCCTGCGCCGCGCACGCCTTGAGCGTGAGCGTGCTGCCGCCGAGCGCCGCAAAGAACTCGGCTTGCCGCCCGTGCCCAAATTCGAACCGCGCAGCGCAGATGAAGAGTTGCAATCGCTCCGCGAGATCGCGCGCCGATACGAAGCAGAAGCGGCGCAGGCCGAAAACTACTGGCGCACACGCGCCGACGCCTTGCGCACGGAGGCTGCCGCGCTCGACGCGGAGATTGATTATCTGCGCACGCGCCTCACAGTCGCGGGCAGCAGTTTCGCGCCCGGCTCCGTCGCGGTCGTCACGACCTTCAATCCGTTCTTCGCGTCGCGTTCGTTCCCCTTCGTCACGTCGCCGTCCACATTCAACGCACACACCTCCGGCCTGCGCATACAACTCGGCGGGCGGCTAACATTCGGTGGCACAACGCGCGGCCAGATCACGCTCAATCAACAGAGCGGCACGTTCCAGCGTCGCGTCATCGGCGTGCCCGGCGTGCTTGCATCGCCCTTTGTCATTGCCATCCCATTTAACTACGCGACGGCAGACGAATACGCTTTGCGCATTCACCTCGCTGAACTCGAAGCTGAGCGAGCAGGTCTCGAAGCGCGCTGGCAAGAACTCGAAGACGAAGCACGCCGCGCCGGTGCGCAGCCCGGCTGGTTGAGACAATGAAAAGCAGTGGTCAGTGGTCGGTGGTCAGTGATCAGTTGAAAAACTGATTTTACTGTTCCCTGACCACTGACTACTGCCCACTAACTACTATGAAGAATGGTTGGGAAGCCGTTATCGGCTTAGAGATTCACGCGCAACTGAATACGGAGACGAAGATTTTTTGCGGCTGCTCGACGCGCTTTGGCGACGAGCCGAACGCGAACACGTGTCCGGTCTGTCTGGGATTGCCGGGCGCATTGCCGGTTTTGAACTGGCGCGCGGTCGAACTCGGCGCGCGGGCCGCGCTCGCGTTAGGCTTGCAACTCAACGAACGTTCCATCTTCGCGCGCAAGAACTATTTCTATCCAGACCTGCCGAAGGGTTATCAAATCTCGCAGTACGACCGGCCGTTTTCGGAGCGCGGCACATTGGAGATCATGACCGCCGCACGCGACGAGGGCGGGCACGCGCGCGACTGGCGGCCGATGACCATTAGGATCACGCGGCTGCATTTAGAAGAGGACGCGGGCAAGAATGTGCACGAAGGTCTGCCCGAAACGGATCGTTATTCCTACATCGATCTTAATCGCGCAGGCACACCGCTCGCAGAGATCGTGACCGAACCGGACTTTCGCACCTCTTGGGAGGCTTACGATTACGTCAACCACGTGCGCCGTGCGCTGCAATGGGTCGGCGCAAGCGAAGCCGATATGGAGAAGGGCAACCTGCGTTGCGAGGCGAACGTCTCCGTGCGGCGCGTAGGCAGTGAGAAGTTCGGCACGAAGGTCGAGTTGAAGAATTTGAACTCGGTGCGTTTCATGCAGAAGGCCATCGAGTTTGAGATCGAGCGCCAGATCAATCTGATCGAAGCGGGCGGCGCGGTCACGCAGGAGACGCGTCTGTGGGACGACCGCGCGGGCGAGACGCGCGTCATGCGCTCGAAGGAAGAAGCACATGATTATCGCTATTTCCCCGAACCGGACTTGCAGCCGCTCGTGCTCACGTCCGATTTCATTGCGCGCGTTCACGACGAAATGCCTGAACTACCCGAAGCGCGGCGCAAGCGTTTCATGTACGAATACGGCTTGAGCTACAACGATGCAGCGCAACTCACCTCCGAGCACACGCTCGCGGACTACTACGAGCGCGCGGCGCAAACGTCGGGCAATCCGCGTGGCGCAGCCAACTGGATCAGAACGGAGTTGCTGCGCGAGCTTGAAACAGACGGGCGCACGGCGGCCGAGAGTCCCGTCGCGGCGGAAGAGTTGGGCGCGCTCGTGCGTTTGATTGATGAAGCGAAGATTAGCGGCAAGCAAGGGAAGGACGTGCTCGTCGAGATGTTCAAGTCGGGCAAGACGGCCGCAGTGATCATAGAAGAACAGGGCCTCGCGCAAGTCAGCGACGCGGGCGAGATCGAACGACTCGTCGGCGAGGTGCTCGCCGCTAATCCGAAACAACTCGAACAGTATCGCGCGGGCAAGACGGGCCTGATGGGCTTCTTCGTTGGACAAGTGATGAAAGCATCACAGGGTAAAGCGAACCCGAAGCTGGTCAACGAAGTGCTTTCAGAGAAATTGAAAGCGTAAACGGAACAGCGAAAGCAAGGTGGGGCGGGTTATGAATTTGCACGGCAAGACGGCTGTTGTAACCGGCAGCACGAAGGGCATCGGACGCGCGATTGCGGAGGCGTTGCTGCGCGCAGGCATGAACGTGTGCGTGAGCGCGCGGCATGATACGGAAGTAAAGCGCGCGGTTGATGAGTTGAGCGATGCGAGCGAAGGGCGCGTGGCGGGCGCGGGCTGCGATGTGCGCGTCTATGATGAAGTGAAGGCGCTATTGGCGCACGCGGTCGCGGAATTCGGCGGCGTGGATGTGTTGGTTAATAACGCTGGTATTGGCCTGTTCGGGCGCGTCGAAGAGTTGACACCGGAAGATTTTCGCGCCGTGCTTGAGACCAACCTGTTCGGCGTCTTCTACTGTTGCCGCGAAGCGATCCCTTTGCTGAAGCAGCGCGGCGGTGGTTACATCATCAACATCTCTTCGCTCGCGGGCGCGAACCCGCACCCGCAGATGTCGGCCTACAATGCCTCGAAGTTTGCCTTGAATGGCTTCAGCGAAGCATTGATGCAAGAGGTGCGGCATGATGGCATCAAAGTCAGCTACATCATGCCCGGCTCGGTCAACACACACTTCGGCGGCGACACGCCCGACGACGCACAGAGTTGGCAACTGCAACCCGCAGACATCGCCCGCGTCGTCCTCGATCTCTTACATCACGACGAGCGCAGCCTGCCAAGTCGTATCGAAATCCGGCCAAGCCGGCCGCCAAAAAAATGAGCCTTGCAAAGAAGAAGCATGATGAAACTATCGCTTATAGTCCTAGCCGCAGTTTTGCTGAGCAACGTTTCAGTTAAAGCGCAGACTGAACAAGCCAAACCAACGGCCTCACCGATAAGCAGCGCGCAAACAACCGCGTCCCCTGAAGTGGCCGAGGCGGCGCGGCTTAATGCGCGCGTGTTGGAGTTGTACAAGAGCGGCAAATTTGATGAGGCGCTGCCATTGGCGCAACAGGTTCTCACTCTGAGAGAAAAGGCGCTCGCCCCGACAGATCGGCGCATCGCTGATGCGCTGACGAATCTCGCAGTAATTTATGCGGACAAGAAAGAGACCGGCAAAGCCGAATCACTCTTCCAGCGTGCTTTAACCATTTACGAAAACGCACTCGGCCCGGCGAGCGATGCCGCTTTAGTTGTGGTCAGTCGGCTGATGGTGCTTAGATTTAACAAGGGCGATTACGACAAAGCTGAAGCTTTGGCACAGCAACTTGTTGCCGGTAATGAAAAGAAACTGGGTGCGAATAACATCGGCGTGGCAGTTGCTTTGACAAACCTCGCCAACATCTACGCGGCCAAAAGTGAACTGGCTAAAGCGCGGCAGACCTTCGCGCGCGTGCTCGACATCATCGATCAGGCGGCACCGCCAGCCTTACCCGCAGGTATGTACGAGCCGTTGGCTAACTATCTCACTCTGTTATATCGCCAACAGCAGACCGATGAAGTTAAGGCGCAGATCGAACGAACCAACAAAATGCTGCTCACGGTGGGGCGCGCGGCTGGCGGCAATAAAGGAGTGCAGTCAGTCGGCGTGCTCAATGGCCGGGCGGTGCTGAAACCACAGCCGGAGTATCCGCTAGCGGCCAAGATGGCGCACGCGCAGGGCGTTGTAGTTGTCCGCATCGTTGTAGATGAGACCGGCAAAGTGATCGAAGCTGAAGCTACTAATAACGCCGATCCAGCGTTAAAAAGAGTCTCGGTTGAAGCCGCGCGCCGCGCCCGCTTTACGCCCACTCTATTTGAGGGCGTGCCGGTGAAAGTGTCGGGCTTCATCACGTACAACTTCGTCTTGCAGTAATAGGATTGTTCGATAACTGAACCCATGCGAGCCGTAGTGCAGCGCGTGACACGCGCGTGCGTCAGAATTGAAGGCGAGACGGTGGGCGAGATCGGCGGCGGCCTCGTGGTGCTGCTTGGCATCGCGCGTGATGACACGGAAGCGGACGCGCGTTATATGCTTGATAAGATCGCAGCTTTGCGCATCTTTGATGATGCAGAGGGGCGCATGAATCGGTCTGTGGTCGAGACGGGCGGCGCGTTGCTCGTCGTCTCGCAGTTCACTTTGTACGGTGACGTGCGGCGCGGGCGGCGACCGTCTTGGATTGAGGCTGCGCCGCCGGAAGTGGCCGAGCCTTTGTATGAATTATTCGTCATGGAAGCGCGGCGGCAGATTGCGCGGGTTGAAACAGGCAGCTTTCGTCGGATGATGTCGGTTGAACTGGTCAACGATGGGCCGGTCACGATCTTGCTCGATAGTCGGAAGCTATTTTAAGCATTCATGAAAACGGAGTGTGAAGGTAAAGGATGAAACTGATCAAACTGTGGTATGTGGCGCTCGTGGGCTTGTGTCTTTTGGTCTGTTCGTCGGCGTGCAACAAAGGCGCGCAACAGAATACGACGGACACGGACGACGAAGCGGCGGAGGCGAATGTGAAGAAGGGCGTGAAGCCTGTCGCCGATGCGCAGGTCGCAGTGATTGACACGGACTACGGGCGCATTGTGATTGAGCTTTATCCGAACGTCGCGCCGCAGATGGTCGAGCGGTTCAAGAAACTCGCAAGCGAAGGTTTCTATAACGGTACGACGTTCCACCGGATCGATCCACAGCTTGGCATCATACAAGGCGGCGACCCGCTCTCGAAAGACAATAACCCGTTGAACGACGGCACGGGCAGCTCACCTTACCCGAACGTGCCCGCAGAGTTCAGCGACTTGCCCTTCGAGCGCGGCACGTTCGGCGCAGCCCGCGCGCAGGACGTCAACTCGGCCAACTGTCAGTTCTACATCACGCTCAAGCGCCAACCAGAATTCGACAAACGCTACACGGTCTTCGGCAAAGTCATCGAAGGTCTCAACGCGGCGGACGTCATCGCCGGTGCGCCCGTCCGCGAAGGCACAGACCACCCCGCCGACAAGATCATTATCAAGAGCATCACGCTGCAAAATCGGTAGATAGTAAATGGTCAATGGTAAATAGTGAGCAGCAACTCACTATTTACCATTGACCATTTACTATTTACGGCTCTTCAGATCGAATTGTCGTCGGTCTTTGAGCGCGGGTCGAGTTCGTAGCGTTGACGGTCGCGGCGTTCGATCTTGTCGATGACGTCGAGGTCTTCGTTGTCTTCAAAGTTGACGCCGACGGCGTGTGCGTTCTCTTCCACGTCGGATTGATCGGGCGTCGGGTTGTCGCCGCCGACCGACTCCGTGCCGCTATCGTTCACTTCCTCCCAAGAGGCATCGAGGTCGCCGCCCGCGTCCGAAGGCGATGAGGCAGTGTTGTTGCGCAGGCGGTGCGCGAGTTGCTCAGGGTCTTTCGGCGCGCGCGCGATCTC